>NZ_JBWKFZ010000003.1:164525-543414 GCF_056433985.1 Streptomyces sp. NPDC044106 | reverse complement strand
TGTGCTTGCTCTTGCCGAACATGGCGAGGTCCTCTCACGGATGCAACGGCATGAGCAGCGGCCCCGGTGTTCCAGCACCGGGGCCGCGCGCCGTTAGGAGGAAGCCGCACAGGGTGCGGCGGCGCGGTCAGCGAGTGCGACCGCAGCGCCCCGGGCGGGATTCGATCCCGCGCCCCTCACGGCGAGATACCGAGGCAGTAGAAGTGCGCGGACCTGGTCCGCGCGGTCCGTCTTTTCGACTCGGGGAGACGGGGCCCACCTATTCAGTTCTCAAACAACGACAGCTCCTCGATGAGCGCGGTAGCCGCAGCTCCCGTCCTCACGGGACTCACCAAGCACTGTCCTTACAGGCGGCACACTCAAGGGAATTGAACCGCTTGCTCAACTTGTTGGTACAAGCTGATGCAGTGATGCTGCACCCACGGACAGTGAGTCGTCAAGGGATTGGGGCCCACATGTACCAACAAGTTGCGCGAGTGCGTCATGATGAGGGCATGAACAAGCAACCGAAGTACCGGCAAGTGGCCGATGCTCTGCGCCGCGAGATCGACAACGGCACGTACCCGCCGGGGTCTCGGTTGCCGTCGGAGAGTGAGCTTTCCGCCCGGTTCGATGCGTCCCGGAACACGGTCCGATCGGGACTGAACCTGCTGGTCACCCAGGGTTTGATCTCGTCAAGCCAGGGGCTCGGATACGAGGTGACCAACCATGAGGTCTTCGAACTCAACGCTTCTCGATTCGAGAACCTGAGCTTCCCTCAGAACGGTGACGCGTACAGCACGGACGTGACGAACGCAGGACGCCGGCCGTCCCAGACCTTCCGGGTGGAGATGAAGCCTGCCCCCGTGTACATCGCGGAACGGCTCAAGGTGGAAGTGGAAGCCACGACCGTGCTCCGCTTCTGCCACCGCTTCGTCGACGACGTGCCGTGGTCGACCCAGGCGACGCACTACCCGGAATGGCTGGTCAAACAGGGGCCGCGACTGACGGAGCCAGGCGACATCGCGGAGGGTACGACTCGGTACCTCGCGAGCCTGGGCATCACGCAAGTCGGCTACTTCGACGAAATCGCAACTCGCATGCCCACCCCGGACGAGGCGCGGCTACTGGAGATCGGAGCGGGCGTCCCCGTCATGCTCTGGACCCGCACCGGCTACTCGGAAGACCAGCCGATTCGCTGCACCATCACGACCTTCCGGGGTGATCTGAACCGGATGAACTACGAGATCGGCGACCTGTCCGCCCGAAGCGAGAATGAGCCCCAGTGAGAATCATTCCTGCTCAACCCAATGACGTGACCAAGCTGCTGGCCTTCCGCGAGGAGGCTGCGGCTTGGCTCACCCGTCTCGGCAGCGACCAATGGCAGCGCCCGTATCCTGCCGACCGGCTGCTAGCCACGATCGAAGCAGGGACCGTCTTCATGGTGATGGATGGCGCGGATACGGCGGCAACCATCACCCTCACACCAGATGCGGAAGACGGGCTCTGGACAGCACGGGAGCTGCAAGAACCCTCTTTGTTCATCAACAAACTGACCGTGGCGCGTACACACGCGGGGCGGAACGTTGGTGGTCGCACGCTCGATTGGGCAGGCGAGCGGGCGTTCCATGCCGGCGCCAAGTGGCTACGCTTGGACGCCTGGACGACGAACGAGAGACTTCAGCACTATTACCTTCGCCAGGGGTTCGAGCACGTGCGCACCGTCAAGGAGGGCAGCGCTGTGAACGGAGGGCCGCGCGTCTCTGGTTGGCTGGCGCAGCGCCTCACCGGTCCGACGGAGCATGGATTCGAGGATCTGACGCCCGCGCCTGAGCCTCTTTCGCCCTGAGAGCCGGGCCGTCTCCGGGCCGTCCGAGGACAACCGGCAACGACCAATGACGACCAACGACGACCGTCGGTTCGCAGCTCAGTTGGTGTGTGCAGTCCGCTGACCAGGGGCGAAAAACGGGCCCACCAGACCCAGGGCAAGAAGAAGTAACTCTGCGGCTGCGACTGCACGCCCCCTGCCTGCGGGTTCCCCGTCGGTAGGGGGCTGCTCTCAGGGGCTGCCGGAGTCCGTGACGCCCTTCGCGAGGCTGCCGACCACGTCGAGGATCCACTGGCCGAAGGCCGTCGGGGCGATCAGTACGCCGAAGACGAGCACGATGACCACCGTCAGCTGCTCGTCATTGCGGCTGCGGGCCTGGGTTCGCCTCCGCAGGCGCAGCACGATGATGACGGCCAGAAGCACCGCCACGTTGATCGTCAGTACCACGACCAGACCCCCTCACGTGCGAACGTCCCGGCTTTCCTGTGTAACCCGGACCACCTTCCGTGGCCCCGCGGCCACCCTTAGTTGGCAGCAAACCGTTCATCGACGGCCGGATCGGCACGTGCACGACGTGTATGCCGTGGTCACGGCGGGGGGATTCCGGCGCGGTCGGCCTGCCCGCCACGCGCGCGTGCGCCGTTGATGCGCCCCGCCCCCCTGGGCATGCAATGGGAAACAGGCAGTACCTCGTACGCCTTCGAGGAGGAGACCATGGCCGAGTCCCCCGTGCGCGAATCCGTCCCCGAGCCGCCCGTCGACACGCCTGGGCTGCCCACCCTCGTACTCCTGGGAGCCTGCGGCTGCGGCTCGGGGTGCGGTTGCGGGTGTCAGTCCGGTGGGCCCTGCTCGTGCGGCGGCGGCTGCGGCTGACCCACGGCCGGAGCACACACGCGCACACGAACCGTGCCCCGCACGACACCTGATGTCGAGCGGGGCACATGGGTGCGGAGGGCTACGCGCCGCCGCCCTCCACCGGCGCCGGAGCCGCCGCCGGGCCCGCCGCAGGACCCGTCGCCTGGATCTCGTCCGCGTGTTCGCCCGTGACCAGGTACACGACCCGCTTCGCCACCGACACCGCGTGGTCCGCGAAGCGCTCGTAGTAGCGGCCGAGGAGCGTCACGTCGACGGCCGTCTCGATGCCGTGCTTCCAGCGGTCGTCCATCAGGTGCTGGAAGAGCGTGCGGTGCAGCTGGTCCATCTCGTCGTCGTCCTGCTCCAGCTGGAGCGCCAGGTCGACGTCCTTGGTGATGATGACCTCCGCCGCCTTCGCCATCAGGCGCTGCGCGAGCTGGCCCATCTCCAGGATCGTGGCGTGCAGGTCCCGCGGCACCGCCGAGTCCGGGAAGCGCAGCCGCGCCAGCTTCGCGACGTGCTGGGCGAGGTCGCCCGAGCGTTCCAGGTCGGCGCTCATGCGCAGCGAGGTGACGACGATGCGCAGATCCGTGGCGACCGGCTGCTGGCGCGCGAGCAGGGCTATCGCGCGGGCCTCCAGGTCGTGCTGCAGATCGTCGACCTTCTGGTCGGCGGCGATCACGCTCTCCGCCATCTTCAGGTCGGCGTCGAGCATGGCCGTCGTGGCGCGCCCGATCGCGGACCCGACGAGGCGGGCCATCTCGACCAGGCTCTCGCCGATCGAGTCAAGTTCCTCGTGGTACGCGTCCCGCATGTGGCTGTCCCTCTCTAGGTACGTCTCAGGGGGCTGGCCCCGAATACTCCAGTACGTCTCAGGGGGCTGGCCCCTACGCTCCAGTACGTCTCAGGGGGCTGGCCTCTACGCTCCCACGGTGCGGGCCCGACGCGTCCGTTTCCGGCACCCCAAATGAATCACCCCCGTCATCAAGGTGAACTGTGGGCGACGGAGGGCGACGACCCCGCCCGCACCCGCCCCCGCCCGGCCGGGGGAAGTGAACCGGCACCGTCCCCACGGTGAACTCTGGGCGACGAGTGTTCGAGGCGGCACCCGTTTGGCTGTGGGCCACGCTGACCAGGCGCATAACCTTGGACCCATGGACGTGAACGCGGCGGTCGCCGCAGCGGCAGCGATCGCCGGGGTGTGCACCGGTGTCATCGCCATGCTGGCGTTCCGATGGAGCGAGCGCGACCAGAAACGCCCCACCCGGACCTCCCTGCACACCGACCCCGTACTCCCGCCGGGGGTGGACACGGTGCTCTCCGTGCTGCGCTCCTCCGCGGTCGTCCTCGACGAGGCCGACAGCGTGGTCAAGGCCAGCTCGGCGGCGTACGCGCTCGGTCTCGTACGCGGCGGGAAACTCGCCGTCGAACCGATGCTGCAGATGGCCCGCGACACCCGCCGCGACGGGGAGATACGCCAGGTCGAACTGGACCTGCCGCGGCGCGGCACCGGCCGCGGCGAGGCCCTCGCGGTCTCGGCGCGCGTCGCCCCGCTCGGCTCCCGGCTCGTTCTGCTCCTCGTGGAGGACCTCACCGAGGCCCGCCGCATCGAGGCCGTACGGCGCGACTTCGTCGCGAACGTCAGCCACGAGCTCAAGACCCCGGTCGGCGCCCTCTCCCTCCTCTCCGAAGCCGTCATGGACGCCTCCGACGACCCCGAGGCCGTCGAGCGCTTCGCGGGCCGCATGCAGATCGAGGCGACCCGCCTGACCAGCCTCGTCCAGGAGCTCATCGACCTCTCCCGGGTGCAGAACGACGACCCCTTGGAGGACGCCGAACCGGTCCGTGTCGACGAACTGGTGGCGGAGGCGATCGACCGCAGCCGCCACCAGGCCTCGCACAAGCAGATCACCATGGCGGCGGGCGGCACCGCGGAGCTCCAGATCTGGGGCAACCGCGGCCAGCTCGCCGCGGCCCTCGGCAACCTCGTCGAGAACGCCGTCAACTACAGCCCCGCCCGCACCCGCGTGGGCATAGCCGCCCGCCGGGTCGCGGCACCCGGCGGCGACCTCATCGAGGTCGCCGTCACCGACCAGGGCATCGGCATCTCCGACAAGGACAAGGAGCGCATCTTCGAGCGCTTCTACCGCGTCGACCCGGCCCGCTCCCGGGCCACCGGCGGCACGGGCCTCGGCCTCGCCATCGTCAAACACGTGGCCGCCTCGCACGGCGGGGAGGTCACCGTGTGGAGCTCCGAGGGACAGGGCTCCACCTTCACCCTGCGGCTGCCCGAGGCGGCCGCGCACCGCGACCGCGGAACCGGTCGCGGCGGCGGCCTCGACGAGGAGACCGCCGCGGGCGACGAATCCGCCGCGAACACCGCGTACGAACCCATTCCTGCCCCGGAGGTCCTTCCGTGACCCGAGTGCTCGTCGTCGAGGACGAGGAATCCTTCAGCGACGCCCTGTCCTACATGCTCCGCAAGGAGGGCTTCGAAGTCGCCATCGCGGCGACCGGCCCGGACGGACTCGACGAATTCGAGCGCAACGGCGCCGACCTCGTCCTGCTCGACCTGATGCTGCCCGGCCTGCCCGGTACCGAGGTCTGCCGCCAGCTGCGCA
Organism: Streptomyces sp. NPDC044106; assembly: GCF_056433985.1. Lineage (NCBI taxonomy): Bacteria > Bacillati > Actinomycetota > Actinomycetes > Kitasatosporales > Streptomycetaceae > Streptomyces > Streptomyces sp. NPDC044106. The sequence goes on along the minus strand of NZ_JBWKFZ010000003.1, from coordinate 538,131 downwards.
GCCGCTCCAACGTCCCGGTGATCATGGTCACCGCCAAGGACAGCGAGATCGACAAGGTGGTCGGCCTGGAGATAGGAGCCGACGACTACGTCACCAAGCCGTTCTCCTCGCGGGAGCTGGTGGCCCGCATCCGGGCCGTCCTGCGCCGCCGCGGCGAGCCCGAGGAGGTCGCCCCGCAGGCCCTGGAGGCGGGCCCGGTCCGCATGGACGTGGACCGGCACGTGGTCACGGTCTCCGGCTCCAAGGTCGACCTGCCCCTGAAGGAGTTCGACCTCCTGGAGATGCTCCTGCGCAACGCGGGCCGCGTCCTGACCCGCATGCAGCTCATCGACCGCGTCTGGGGCGCCGACTACGTGGGGGACACCAAGACCCTCGACGTCCACGTCAAGCGCCTGCGCGCCAAGATCGAGCCGGACCCGGGGGCGCCGCGCTACCTGGTGACCGTCCGCGGTCTCGGCTACAAGTTCGAGCCGTAGGCCGTAGAAACGCAGGCGGCAGCCAGCAGGCCGTAGGCAGTGATGAAGGGCGGGACCCCGACCGGGTCCCGCCCTTCATCACTGCCGTGCTGCGTTACGTACGCCGATCAGTGCTCGGCGCCGGTGTCGGTACCGGTACCGGTGTTGGCACCGGCATCGGTACCCGCGTCGGTGCCCGTACCGGCGTCGGTACCCGCACCGTCGGCCTTGTCCGAAGGCTTCGTGCTTCCGCCGTCCGACGGCTTGTGGGAGCCCTTGCCGGAGTCGCCGGGCGCCGGCTCACCGGACTTCACGGGCTTGCCCGGCTTCCCCTCCGGCGACTGCGGGGCCTGGCTCGGGCCCCACTTGCTGAAGTAGCTGCCGGCGGGCACGACGAACGCCTTCATCTTCACGTCGCCGGTCTTGCCGAACGAGAAGGTGACCGGCTGCGCGTTGCCGTCCTTGATCGACTCGCGGCCGGCGGTCAGGACCGCGGAGGCGTTGTTCTTGCCGCCGATGACGATGGAGCCACCCGCCGGGATGGTCAGCGGACCGTTCGGCTTGGAGGCCTTGTCGTCCTTGCCCGCGGTGAGCTTGGCCTTCTTGGACGAGCCTTCGACCGAGATGGCGTTCAGGGTCTCGGGCTTGTCGCCGGCGTTGAAGATCGTCGCGGAGACCGCGGCCGGGCCCTCGGTCTCCTTGTCCGGCTGCGTGATGACCATGGCGTTCTGGATCTTGATGTCGCCGACGGAGGTCGCGGCGTTGTCCGGCTTGACCTCCATCGTCTGAGCGTTGTTGCCTGCGGCGCACGCGGAGAGCGACGCGAGCGAGAACGCGAGGGCGGTGGCGGCGAGGGCGCCGCGTCGAAGGCTGCGGCTCACGGCGGCGGCAACTCCTTGAACGTGGGCGGTACAGGACAGGACGGGCGACAGTAAAGCCGCCCTAAGGGTGTGTCAGCGCGCTTAGGTTACCGAGCCGTTCCCGCACCATCGCACCCGACCCGCCCCTTAGGGCACCCGGGCCACATCCGGACCGCACCCACGCCACATCCGGACCGCACCCGGACCGCACCTGGACCGCATCCGGACCGCGTCCGAGCCGCATACCGCGCCACATCCGCGCCGCCTCCCGGTCCGCGCGCCCCTTGCCTACTCCTCCGCCACCCTCCGCCTCACCGGCCCCAATGACCCCACCGCCACCATTCGCATAAGCGCCGTCAAGTGCTCCGGCGGGCCGTCCTGGGGATTTCCGGTAAGGAATGCATGGTGGTCCGGAGAATTGATCACACGACTGCTTGATCAATTCCGGAATCGCCGGGAAACGCTTCGGGTGGCGCTCAGCACACCTCTTCGACCCCCGAACGGAGTATCGAAAGTTCACCGCTTGGAACCGCGCAAACCGGGACGTTCGGCCGTCCTGGACGCTCTTGAGGGGCGCGCGGCAGGCGCGTTTCCGGCTCCCCGAAGAGCCGCTCCGACCTGCGAATACCCCGTTCCGGGAGCCCTCCGCAGCACGTTCCTGTTGCTGTTGTCAAGCCCCGAGATATGCCCTGACCTGCGAAAACGCCATTCAGAAGAGGCGATTCTCGTGTTAGGATGGATAGCCACGGAAGGGGTACCTGTCACATGACGTTCAAGGTTGGCGACACCGTGGTCTATCCCCATCACGGGGCCGCGCTGATCGAGGCTATCGAAACTCGCCAGATCAAAGGCGTGGACAAGACCTACTTGGTGCTGAAGGTCGCTCAGGGCGACCTGACGGTGCGTGTGCCAGCGGACAATGCGGAGTTCGTCGGTGTGCGTGATGTGGTCGGGCAGGACGGCCTCGACCGGGTCTTCGAAGTACTGCGCGCGCCGTACGCCGAAGAGCCCACGAACTGGTCGCGTCGCTACAAGGCAAATCTCGAGAAGCTCGCCTCCGGCGATGTCATCAAGGTCGCGGAAGTCGTGCGTGACCTGTGGCGTCGTGAGCGGGAGCGGGGCCTGTCGGCCGGCGAGAAGCGCATGCTCGCCAAGGCCCGCCAGATCCTGGTGAGCGAGCTCGCCCTCGCGGAGAACACGAACGAGGACAAGGCCGAGGCCCTGCTTGACGAGGTCCTCGCGTCCTGACGCGGACGGTCCGAGGCGCCTGCCTCGGCGGTCTCGCGCCGCATCGGCGCAGCGCTGCCCGGTGCGGTAATGATCGGCGCAATAATGCCGCGGTGCCCGCTGACCCTTATGGGAGTCGCCGGGCGCTGCGGCATGTTCGTACCCAGCCGTGTGCGGCCCCGTGGGAGCCGTGTTGGGCGTGCCGGGCTCCGGCAGCCGACTCGACCAGATGTCACGGAAGGGGTCCGGTCGAGGCTCGTGCCCGGCACTCCCCTGGCTCCGCACTGCGCTCGAGCCGGGGGCACGCCCAGGCCATACCCACGTCGGTCGAGCACACAAACCTGAACGGAACCGATGTCTAGCGAATCCCGTACCGCGGTGGTCATTCCCGCGGCTGGGCGGGGCGTGCGCCTCGGCCCTGGCGCCCCCAAAGCGCTTCGCGCGCTGAACGGCACCCCGATGCTCATCCACGCCGTGCGCGCCATGGCGGAATCCCGGGCCGTCTCCCTCGTCGTCGTGGTCGCACCGCCCGACGGCGCCCCCGAGGTCAAGACCCTCCTCGACGACCACGCGCTGCCCGAGCGCACCGACTTCGTCGTCGTACCCGGCGGTCAGAGCCGCCAGGAGTCCGTGCGCGCCGGTCTCGACGCCCTGCCGCCCGGCTTCGACATCGTCCTCGTGCACGACGCGGCCCGCCCCCTGGTGCCCGTCGACACGGTCGACGGCGTCATCGAGGCCGTACGCGAGGGAGCGCCCGCCGTGGTCCCCGCGCTGCCCCTGGCCGACACCGTCAAGCAGGTCGAACCGGCCACGGAGCCCGGCGGCCCCGAAGCCGTCGTGGCCACCCCCGAGCGGGCCCGGCTGCGCGCCGTGCAGACCCCGCAGGGCTTCGACCGCGCCACGCTCGTCCGCGCCCACGAGAGCGTCACCGGCCAGGTGACCGACGACGCCGGAATGGTCGAGCAGCTCGGCCTGCCCGTCGTCTGCGTGCCGGGCCACGAGGAGGCCTTCAAGGTGACGCGGCCCCTCGATCTGGTGCTCGCCGAGGCCGTCCTCGCCCGCAGGAGGGCCAACGATGGCTTCTGACGCCCACCAGGTGCCGCTGCTGCCGCAGGTCGGCATCGGCACCGACATCCACGCCTTCGAAGAGGGCCGCGAACTGTGGTGCGCGGGCCTGAAGTGGGAGGACGAGGGCCCCGGACTCGCCGGCCACTCCGACGCCGACGTCGTCGCGCACGCCGCCTGCAACGCGCTCTTCTCCGCGGCGGGCCTCGGCGACCTCGGCGCGCACTTCGGCACCGGACGCCCCGAATGGTCCGGCGCCTCCGGTCTCACCCTGCTCACCGAGGCCGCCCGCATCGTCAGGGCCGCCGGCTTCACCGTCGGCAACGTCGCCGTGCAGGTCATCGGCGACCGCCCGAAGATCGGCAAGCGCAGGGAAGAGGCGCAGAAGGTGCTCTCCGAAGCGGCCGGAGCCCCCGTCAGCGTCTCCGGCGCCACCACCGACGGCCTCGGCTTTCCCGGCCGCGGCGACGGGCTCGCGGCGATCGCGACCGCCCTGGTCGTCCGTACACCGGCGTAAGAGCCGCAGGACGCGGCGACGTCACAGTTCGGTGCCCTGTGGCCCAACGGGGCACAGGGCACTGCCCGGCGCCCACTACCCTGGAGTGGTGACGATTCGCCTGTACGACACCAGCGCCCGGCAGATCCGTGACTTCAGCCCCCTCAACGACGGCTGTGTCTCGATCTACCTCTGTGGTGCCACGGTGCAGGCGGCCCCGCACATCGGGCACATCAGGTCCGGCCTGAACTTCGACATCATGCGCCGCTGGTTCACCTACCGCGGGTACGACGTGACGTTCATCCGGAACGTGACCGACATCGACGACAAGATCATCAAGAAGTCGGCCGACCAGGGCCGTCCCTGGTGGTCGATCGGGTACGAGAACGAGCGCGCCTTCAACAGCGGATACGACGCGCTCGGCTGCCTCCCGCCCACCTACGAGCCGCGCGCCACCGGGCACGTGACCGAGATGGTCGAGATGATGCGCGGCCTCATCGAGCGCGGCCACGCCTACGAGGCCGACGGCAGCGTCTACTTCGACGTGCGCTCCTGGCCCCAGTACCTGGAGCTCTCCAACCAGGACATCGACGACCTGCGCCAGCCCGACGAGGGCGTCGCGGGCAAGCGCGACTCGCGCGACTTCGCCATGTGGAAGGCCGCCAAGCCCGGCGAGCCCGCCTGGGAGACCCCGTGGGGCCGCGGCCGTCCCGGCTGGCACCTGGAGTGCTCGGCGATGGCCCACAAGTACCTGGGCCGCGAGTTCGACATCCACGGCGGCGGCATCGACCTGATCTTCCCGCACCACGAGAACGAGATCGCCCAGGCCAAGGCCTTCGGCGACACCTTCGCGCGGTACTGGGTGCACAACGGCTGGGTCACCATGAGCGGCGAGAAGATGTCGAAGTCCCTCGGGAACTCGGTCCTCGTCAGCGACATGGTCAAGCAGTGGCGCCCCATCGTCCTGCGCTACTATCTCGGCACCCCGCACTACCGCTCGATGATCGAGTACAGCCCGGAGGCGCTGCGCGAGGCCGAGTCCGCGTTCTCCCGCATCGAGGGCTTCGTGCAGCGCGTGGTGGAGAAGGCCGGCGGGATCGTCGAGCCCGCCGCCCAGGTGCCGCCCGCCTTCGCCGACGCCATGGACGACGACATGGGCGTACCGCAGGCGCTCGCCATCGTCCACACCACGGTCCGCCAGGGGAACTCCGCCCTGGCCGCCGACGACAAGGAAGCCGCCGTGGCACGCCTCGCCGAGGTGCGGGCCATGCTCGGCGTCCTCGGCCTCGACCCGCTCGACCCGCACTGGGCCGGTGGCCAGAGCGACCGCGGCGACGACCTGCACGGCGTCGTGGACACCCTCGTCCGTCTCGTCCTCGACCAGCGCGAGGCCGCCCGCGGCCGCAAGGACTGGGCCACCGCCGACACCATCCGCGACCAGCTGAACCAGTCGGGCCTCGTCATCGAGGACAGCCCGACAGGGCCCCGCTGGACCCTCGGTCCGCGCTAGGCGACACCGCTGATGTGCCGCCCGGCCTTTCGGGCGGCACACTTCATAGACGTACACCTCCGTGCGCGTACGCATGTACGCGCCCACGCACCACAACAGACAGGTAGGTCATGGCCGCTAACAACCGCCGCATGTCCGGCAAGAAGGGCGCGCAGGTCGGCAGCGGCGGCAATCGGCGCCGCGGCCTCGAGGGCAAGGGTCCGACGCCGCCCGCCGAGGCGCGCAAGGGGCACGTGAAGAACCGCATCGCCACCGCCAAGGCCAAGAAGGCGGCCGGCGGCCGTCGTCCCGCGGCCAGGAACCGCGGCGGCAAGGGCACCTCCGAGATGGTCGTCGGCCGCAACCCCGTCTTCGAGGCGCTGCGCGACGGCGTGCCCGCCACCACGCTCTACGTCCAGCAGTTCATCGACAACGACGAGCGGGTCCGCGAGGCGCTCCAGCTCGCGGCCGAGCGCGGCGGCATCCACCTCATGGAGGCCCCGCGCCCCGAGCTCGACCGCATGACGAACGGCCTCAACCACCAGGGCCTCGTCCTCCAGGTCCCGCCGTACGAGTACGCGCACCCCGAGGAGCTCGCCGCCGCCGCGTACGACGCGGGCCAGGACCCGCTGATCGTCGCCCTCGACGGCGTGACCGACCCGCGCAACCTCGGCGCCGTCGTCCGCTCCGTCTCCGCCTTCGGCGGCCACGGCGTCCTCGTCCCCGAGCGGCGCGCCGCCGGCATGACGGCAGGCGCCTGGAAGTCGTCCGCGGGCACCGCCGCCCGTACGCCGGTCGCGCGCTGCACCAACCTGACGCGCGCTCTGGAGGCGTACAAGAAGGCGGGCGTCGCCGTCGTCGGCCTCGCCGCCGACGGTGAGCACGAGGTCGGCGACCTCCAGGCGCTCAGCGGCCCGGTCGTCATCGTCGTCGGCAGCGAGGGCAAGGGCCTGTCCCGCCTCGTCGGCGAGACCTGCGACTTCCGCGTGCGCATCCCGATGCCGGGCGGCGCCGAGTCGCTGAACGCCGGTGTGGCGGCGGGCGTCGTGCTCTACGAGGCGTCGCGCCACCGCAGCTGACCGGCGGCGATGTCCGGGCCGCGGTGATCTCTTGACGCGGCCCGGACACTTCCCCATGGTCAAGGCAGTGTCCTAAACACACATCACTCGGTTAGATGAGTGTGGACACCAGAACACCCCGCACTCCCACGGGGGGAAGCTCGTCAGGTTTCGACGATGCTCCCGCGCTGAGCATGGTGAAGGTGCCGAGCGACCCGGCGCAGGTCATCGTCAATCACGCGAGTTTCCGCGTGCAGCTTCCCGCCGCTGGGCGCACTCAATCCCCGCGCATCTCACGGCACTTGGGCATCCCCGACGAGACGGTGCGCATCCCCGCCACCGGGGCCGCCGCCAAGCGCCGCGCGCCCGTCGTCTGGAGCGGGAAGTCCGATCCGGACGACACCGGCGCGATCAGACTGCTGCAGGCCGTACGCGGCAACAGCGTGCGCCGTTCGGCCGAAGAGGCAGGACCCTACGACGACGCGGGCGCCACCCAGGTCATCCCGCGCATCGAGGACGAGGGCCCCGAGACCGCCGAGACACCCGCCGTCATCGGACCCCGCACCCCCGCCTCCGGCACCCGGTTGCTGCCGCAGATGCGGCTGCCCGGCAGCGACTACGACGAACGGCTCGCCCAGCAGGCCGACGAGAACGCCCACGACGCGTACGACGGCTACGACGACGGCTACGACGAGGGCTACGACGAGGAGGGCGACGAGGGCGAGGAGCGCCCCCGCAGGCGCGGCTCGGACCCGGTCCGGCACGCCTACTACCCCGGACGCCGCATGAACCTCGGCGTCGTCCTGCTCCCGCTGCGCGTCTTCCTCGGCTTCATCTCCATCTACGCCGGGATGGGCAAGCTCTGCGACCCCGTCTACTTCGACGGCGGCGAACGCGGCTCCATGGTCAAGTGGCTCACCTCACTGCACCCCTGGGCACTCGCCGAGCCACTGCGCGACTTCGCCCTCCAGCACCCCGTGGGCGCCGGACTCTGCATCGCCTTCCTCCAGGTCGTCGTCGGCGTCCTGACGGTGCTCGGACTCTGGCAGCGGGTCGCCGCCTCGATCGGCGTGCTGCTCTCGGCCGCGCTCATCGTCACCGTGAGCTGGAAGACCGTCCCCGCCTACGACGCGCCCGACATCATCTACCTCGCCGCCTGGTCACCGTTGATCATCGCGGGCGCGCCCGTCTACTCCGTCGACGGACGCCTCGCAGGTGAGGCCTGGCGCACGCTCGGGCCCCGCGTCGACATCTGGGACCTGCGACGGCGCGTGCTGCGCCGCGGCGGCCTGATCGGGGCGGTCGTGGTCGGCCTCACCCTGCTCATCGGATCGATGCTGGGCGGCGCGGTGCGGGACGCGGACCGGGTCACCGCGCCGGGTCCCGGCGAGGCGCCGCGCAACGAACTGCCGGGCTCCCCGCTCCCCGGAGACCCCGCGAAGAAGCGGCAACACCGCCAGTCGCAGAGCCCCACCGCATCGGCGGGCCCCTCCCCGACGCAGGGCAGCTCCGCGAGCCCCACGCAGGGCGCCACGGCGCCGGGCGCGGCCCGCTCCCGCGAGAGCGGCACGGTCGGCTCCACGCAGCCCAGCCAGCCGCAGGGCAGCAGCGGCACGGCGGGCCAGGCCCCGCCGCAGCAGTCGGCGCCGCAGCGACAGCAGCAGCCGGCGGCCACGACCGCGGGCCCGTCGTCCAGCGGCGGTTCCGGCGGCGCGGGCGGTGCGGCGGGTGGCGCCGGTACGTCGGGTGGCTCAGGGGGCGGCGAGGAGCCCCGCGGACTGCTGGGCGGAGTGCTCGGCCACTGACGCTCCGACGTCCCGCCCACGCCTGTTCCGCCTACGCCGACGGGGCCCCGCACACGTATCGTGCGGGGCCCCGTCGGCGTATCCGGAAGGGAAACCTCCTGGGCCCTCAACGGCCCTGTGCGGCGAGCTCCTTGGCGGCCTCGGTGAGGTCCTTGGCGGTGTCGATCGCCCGCCAGTAGGCGCCCTGCGGCAGCGGGAACCCCGCCAGGCGCTTGGCACGGGCGAGGCGCGGGAACGTGGTGCGCTCGTGGTCGCCGAGGTCCGGCAGCAGCTCGGTGAAGGCCGCCGAGAACACGTACACGCCCGCGTTGATGAGGTACGGGGACGGCGGCGCCTCGATGAAGTCCGTGATGTGGCCGAACGCGTCCGTCTCCACGGCGCCCCACGGGATGCGAGGGCGGGCCAGGGCGAGGGTCGCGGTGGCGTCGCGCTCGGCGTGGAAGGCCGCCATGTCGCGCAGCGAGAAACGGGTCCAGATGTCGCCGTTCGTCGCGTACCAGGGCTGGTCGGCGTGCGGCAGGTGACGGGCGGCGTACTTGAGGCCGCCGCCGCGGCCGAGCGGTTCCTTCTCGACGACCGTGGTCACGTTCAGCGGGAGGTCGGCGGCGTCCAGCCACTCCTGGAGGACCTCGGCGAGGTGGCCGCAGGAGACGACGGCGTCCGTCACGCCCTCCGCGGCCAGCCAGGCAAGCTGATGGCCGATGATCGGGGTCCCCGTGCCGGGGATCTCGACCATCGGCTTCGGCCGGTCGTCGGTGTAGGGGCGGAGGCGGGAGCCTTGGCCTCCGGCGAGGATCACGGCTTGCCTGGGAGGCGGGTCAGCAGTCATGCACTGCACGATAAGCGGACAGCGCGGAGCTCTGCCCCCGGCCCCACCCGCTGCCCCGCTTCCCGCCCCGCCCCCGGCTTCCGCTCCCGGTCGCGGGACGGCTCAAGAGGCGTACCGGGCGACGCCTGTGGCGTAGGACGTGTCGCAGACGGGCCTGGCGTACGACTGGGCGCGGCTCGGGCCGTACACCCGCACTGCGGCGCGGCCGAGTGCGCGGGCGAGCGAGGCGCAGTGCCGGGCCAGCGAGGGGTGGCGGTTCACCTCCTGCTGAAGGTGGGTGAGCGCGACGCCCGGGTTCTTCTCCTGCAGTTCCAGGAGGAGCCGGTCGCGCAGGATGTCATGCGGGGCGCGCGACTTGGCGGGCTTGGAGAGGTTGTCGGCGGACGCGGTCAGCATCGAGTCCGAGGAGTCTCCCGACCAGTTGACGCTGGTGACCGCGAGGGTCCCGGAAAGCACCAGCATCACGGGCAGGACGAGGGCGAGCGTGCGGCCGATGCGGCGGGCGGGTCCCCGATGGGATCGGCGCTTCTGGGTGTAGTTGGCGGAGTGCGTCACGCGAGTGAGCGTAGCGCTCGGTGATGATTTGGCGACATTTAGTCACTCGGTTGAGCGACAGAGAAGAATGTTTTCCTGGAGCGGTGTTGACGCGGCCCCGGTGAAATGACCCGTTGTGCCGGGGTATTTGTCGACACCCGCACCCCTGTGCGGCAGGCCGTACGCGAAGGGCCCCGTACCTGCGGTACGGGGCCCTGTCGGCTGTTTGACGGTGCGTCAGTCGGTGAGGCGCTCGCCCGTCGACGTCGAGAACACGTGGGTCTCGCCCGGCCGCGGCACGACGTGCAGCTGGGCGCCCTTCTCCGGGACCCGGCGGCCGTTCACCCGGACCACGAGGTCCTGGTGCTCGCCGCCGACCTCCGCGGAGCCGTAGACGTAACCGTCGGCGCCGAGCTCCTCGACGACGTTCACGGAGACGGCCAGACCGGCCGGCGCGTCGGCGGTCTCCTTGGAGAGGGTCTTCGCGGTGGTGCCGTCCTGCTCGACGATGTCGAAGTGCTCCGGGCGGACGCCGACGGTGACGGTGCGGTCGCCGCGGTCGGCGGCGGCGGACAGCGCCTCGCGGTTCACCGGCACCACGGAGTTGCCGAACTTCACGCCGCCGTCGGTGATCGGGACCTCGACGAGGTTCATGGCGGGGGAGCCGATGAAGCCCGCGACGAAGAGGTTGGCCGGGCGGTCGTACATGTTGCGGGGCGAGTCGACCTGCTGGAGCAGACCGTCCTTGAGCACGGCCACGCGGTCGCCCATGGTCATGGCCTCGACCTGGTCGTGCGTGACGTACACGGTGGTGATGCCGAGACGCCGCTGGAGGCTCGCGATCTGCGTACGGGTGGACACGCGCAGCTTGGCGTCGAGGTTGGAGAGCGGCTCGTCCATGAGGAAGACCTGCGGCTCACGGACGATCGCGCGGCCCATCGCCACGCGCTGGCGCTGACCGCCGGAGAGCGCCTTGGGCTTGCGGCCCAGGTACTCGGTGAGGTCGAGGATCTTCGCCGCGTCCTCGACCTTCTGGCGGATCTCGGCCTTGTTGACGCCGGCGATCTTCAGGGCGAAGCCCATGTTGTCGGCGACGGTCATGTGCGGGTACAGCGCGTAGTTCTGGAACACCATGGCGATGTCCCGGTCCTTCGGCGGCAGGTGCGTGACGTCGCGCTCCCCGATGCGGATCGCGCCCTGGTTCACGTCCTCGAGCCCCGCGAGCATCCGGAGCGAGGTCGACTTGCCGCAGCCGGAAGGGCCGACGAGGACGAGGAACTCCCCGTCCGCGACGTCGAGCTCAAGCTGGTCGACGGCGGGCTTGTCGCCACCCGGATAGATGCGGGTCGCCTTGTCGAACGAAACAGTGGCCATGGTGAGGGCCCCCTTCACCGGCAGGAACGTGCCGGACGATCCGTTGTAAAGAGAGGAGTGGTGTAGTCCACCTGAGCGAACTGCTCGGACGGTACCCCGGGGGGGACCGGTCTGTCAGTAGTCGTGCGCGGGCGACCTTCGAGGAACATTTCGAACTTGGCGGAGCGGTTACCTTTTGGCTCGGGCCCCCGGAACGCAGGGCCAACCCTTCGTTGCTCCTTGGTGGGGCTCTTTATAGGCGACGCCGGGCGGGCGTGGTGCTTGCGTCGGTCGGCGATGCCGAGCGCCTCGCGCTTGGCCTGTGGCTTCGGGAAATATGCGCTGTGTACAGTGGGAGCGCCTCGGGCCAGCCTTGTGCTGTGCGTGCTGCCCCCTTAGCTCAGTTGGCCAGAGCGGGTCACTTGTAATGATCAGGTCGTCGGTTCGATTCCGACAGGGGGCTCGAAAAGCCCAGGTCAGAGTGCATCTGGCCTGGGCTTCTCCATGTCGTGAAGTATCTCCCGTGCGGTACCTCCCGTGCAGTACCTCTCGTGCCCGCGTCGAGCTCCTGCCCTGTCAGCGGCGGCGCAGCGTCCTGTCCGTGAGTGCGGGCGGGTCGTAGTGGGTGACGTCGTGGTTTAGATCGGTGCCGGGAGGCACGATCTCGTCGATGCGGTCGAGGATGTCGCCGCTCAGGGCCGTTCCCGCGGTGCCGAGCAGCGAGGTGAGCTGGTCGTGGGTGCGGGGGCCGATGATCACGGAAGTGACGGCGGGGTGCGACAGGACGAACCCGGTGGCCAGAGCGGGCAGCGTCAGGCCGGCGTCGGCGGCCACCTTTCGCAACTCGGTGACCGCGGTGAGCTTGGCGGCGTTGCCGGGCAGGCTGGTGTCGAACAGCTGCGGCAGGAAATTCGAGCGGGTGGCTTCACCGGGGGCCGCGCCGTCCGGTCCGCCGTACTTGCCGGACAGCCAGCCGCCTGCGAGGGGGCTCCAGGTGAGGACGCCCATGCCGTACTTCTGCGCGGTGGGGAGCACCTCCCGTTCGATGGCGCGGGCCAGGATCGAGTACGGCGGTTGCTCGCTGCGGAAGCGGACGTGGCCGCGCTTCTCGGCGACCCACTGGGCCTCGACGATCTCACCGGCGGGAAATGTGGACGAGCCGATCGCCCGGACCTTGCCGGAGCGCACGAGGTCCGACAGCGCCGACAGGGTCTCGTCGATGTCGGTGTCCGGATCGGGGCGGTGCACTTGGTAGACGTCGATCCAGTCGGTGTCGAGGCGGCGCAGGCTGTTCTCGACGGCGCGGACGATGTAACGGCGGGAAGCGCCGCGTTGGTTGGCGTCCGTGCCCATCGGGTTGCTGAACTTGCTGGCGAGGACGATGTCGTCCCGGCGGCCTTTGAGGGCCTTTCCGACGATCACCTCGGACTCGCCGTCGGAGTACATGTCGGCGGTGTCGAGGGTGTTGATGCCCGCGTCGAGAGCGGTGTGCACGATGCGGACGGCCTCGTCGTGGTCCTTGGTGCCCCACGCGCCGAGCATCATCGTGCCGAGGGTGTACTCGCTGACGGAAATGCCGGTGCCGCCGAGAATCCTGCGGTTCATGAGTGCTTCCCTGTCCTTCTGTCCTGCGTGCAGCTGGTGTCGTGAGTGATCACCAGGTCTCGTGGTCGACCTTGCCCGCCGGTCGTGGCGGCTGCCAGGCCCGGCGGAGCCTGGTACCCGCAGGGCCTGGTTGGGCCGGGGGTGCCGGAGAATGGCCGGATGCATGCCGAGCCGGAGATCAACGCGTTCTTGAAGGCCCGCAGGGCGGCCCTGGACCCGGCCGCGTTCGGCCTGCCGTCCGGCGGGACGCGGCGAAGGGTGCGCGGGCTGCGCCGCGAGGAGGCGGCCCGCCTCACCGGGATCAGCGTGGAGTACTACACGCGCATCGAGCAGGGCCGCGGCGGGAACGTCTCGCCGGAGGTGCTTGACGCCCTCGCCCGTGGGTTGCGGCTGACCGCTGCCGAGCACGAGTACCTGCGGAACGTGGCGCACCGGGCGGCGCACAGCGGGGCCGCACGGCGGCAGGTGCGGGAAGAGCCGCAGGTCGTACGGCCCGGTCTGCGGGTCGTGCTCGATGCGATGGACGGTGTCGCTGCCCTGGTCTACGGCCGGGCCATGGACGTTCTGGCGTGGAACCGCCTCGGCGGGGAGCTGGGGTGCGACTTCGCGCAACTGCCCCCGGAGGAGCGCAACATCGCCAAGCAGATGTTCCTGCACCCGGACGCGGAGGCCACGCACCCGGAGGCGGCGCAGATCCGCCGCGAGATCGTCGCCGTGCTGCGTGCCGAGGCCGGCCGTACTCCGGATGGTGAGCGGCTGTGTGTGGTGGTCGGTGAACTCCGCCAGCGCAGCGCGGAGTTCGCGCGGTTGTGGGAGTCGCAGGAGGTCGAGGAGAAGGGGCACGGTGTCAAGCGCGTCCGGCATCCGGAGCACGGGTTGATGGAGCTGCATTTTCAGGCGCTGCGGCTGCCGCCGCCCGACGAGGGGCTGACGCTGCTGCTGTACGCGGCCGAGCCGGGCTCGCCGTCCCATGCGGCGCTGCTGGCGCTGTCGGGCGGGGCCCGGCCCCTTGCGGACGCCGGTGGTCCGGGTCGCTGAAGCCGCACCTGCGCGGGCGTGTCAGTGGCGTCCCGACAAGCGGTCCGCGATGCGGGCGAGCCGGGGGGCCGTGCTGGTCGGGGTGGTCAGTTCTTGGCGGTCCGCGTTGCGGTAGGTCGCGTACATGCCGTGGACGCCGAGCCAGCGGAAGGGTTCCGGTTCCCATTTGCGGACCTTGTGGTTGACCCAGGGGAGGGTGGTGAGGTCCGTGGGGCCTGCCTGGCCGGAGTCCTGTTGGATCAGGTCGCGCAGGGTGCGGGCGGCGAGGTTGGCGGTGGCGACGCCCGAGCCGACGTAGCCGCCGGCCCAGCCGAGGCCCGTGGCGCGGTCCAGGGTGACCGTGGCGCACCAGTCGCGGGGGACGCCGAGGACGCCGGACCAGGCGTGGGCGACGCGGATGCCCGCGAGTTGGGGGAAGAAGCGGGTCAGGATGGTGTGGAGGGCCTCGATGGTGGGCTGCTGCGTGCGGCCGTCGTTGTCCGTCTTCGAGCCGTAGCGGTACGGGACGCCGCGGCCGCCGAGCGCGATGCGGCCGTCGGCGGTGCGCTGGGCGTACATGTAGGCGTGGGCCATGTCGCCGAGGGTTTCGCGGCCCTCCCAGCCGATCGACTTCCACTGGGCGTCCGTCAGCGGCTCCGTGGCGATCATGGAGGAGTTCATGGGGAGCCAGGTGCGGCGCTGGCCCTTGAGTGCTGCGGTGAACCCTTCGGTGCAGCGCAGGACGTAGGGGGCGCGGACCGTGCCGTACGGGGTGACCGCGTGCTTGGGCCTGATCTCGGTGACGGGGGTCCATTCGTGGATCGTCACGCCGAGCGCATCGACGGCCGCCGCGAGGCCCTGCACCAGTTTGACCGGGTGCAGGCGGGCGCCGTGCGGTGTCCAGGTCGAGCCGACCGCGCCGGTCACCCGTATCCGCTCGGCCGTCTCGCGGGCGCCGTGCAGGGTGCGGTCCTTCTCGCCGTACGAGAGTTCCGTGTCGTGGAAGGCCTTGAGGCGGCGCAACTGGGCGGGGGTGTAGGCCACTTCGAGTACGCCGCCGTGGTGGATGTCGGCCTCGATCGATTCCTCGGCCGCGGTCCGGATCACCTCGTCCACCGTGTCGTTCATCGCCCGCTGGAGGCGGACCGCCGCTTCGTGGCCGTGCAGGCGGGCGTAGCGGTCGCGGCCCGCGATGCCGTTGTAGAGCCAGCCGCCGTTGCGGCCGGAGGCGCCGTAACCGCAGAACTTCTGCTCGAGGACGGTGACGCGGAGGAAGGGGGCGGCCTTCTTCAGGTAGTACGCGGTCCACAGGCCGGTGTAGCCGCCGCCGACGACGCAGACGTCCGCCGTCGCGTCGGAGGTGAGGGGTTCGCGGGCGGCGGGCAGGCCCTGGTCCGCGTACCAGAACGATATGCCGCCGTTGACGGTGCCGGTTCCCGTGCTGGTGCTGGTGCTGGTGCTGGTGCCGGTTCCCGTGTCCGTGCCCGTACTTCCGCTTGTGCTGCTCGTGCTCCTCGCGCTGCTCATGGGCGGACGTTACTGCGCAGGTGGGGGCCGTGTGGAGGGGGTGAGTCGGGCGGTGCTCGGGGCGCGGGATAGATTCCGATACTTTGAGCGGTACCTGACGAAATGCGGTACCTGTCGACATCTGGAGGGCTCAACTCATGGCCGTACACAAGGCCGGGCGGATGGCCGGAAGCAGGGCCGGTCGCGTCGCCGTCGCGGTCGCCGCGGCGGCGCTGATCGGAGTGACCGCGTCCGCCTGTGGCCCCGATGACGACCACAATGGCAGCACGCTCGGCCGCGTGAGCGAGAAGCCGGCCGCTTCGGCTTCGTCCGGCGAGAAGAATCCGGAGCCCGGCGCCCCGGCTTCCGGCGGCTCGGCGTCCGGTGGCTCGGCTTCCGACGATCCCGGAACCGGTGGCCCCGAGGCCAAGGCACCCCCGGCCGCCAGTGCCCGAATCGCCAAGGTCCCCGCCTCCGTGAAGGGAGGCGTGATCACCGTCGGCGATCCGAAGGCCAAGCATACGGTCAAGGTGTACGAGGACCCGCGCTGCCCGTTCTGCAAGAGGTTCGAGGACGGCGGGGCGCAGGCGCTGGTGAAGCCGGTCGCCGACGGCAAGGTCAAGGTCGAGTACACGATCGCGTCGTTCCTCGACGGCAGCCTCGGCGGCAGCGGCTCGGTGAACGCGGCCAACGCCCTGCGGGCGTCCGTGGACGCGGGCAGGTTCCCGCAGTTCCACGCCGCCGTCTTCGCCAACCAGGCGGCGCAGGAGACGGACGACGCGTACACGCCCGCCTTCCTGCTGAAGATCGCGGGCAAGGTCGAGGGCCTGCGCGGCGGTGCCTTCGACAGGGCGGTCACCAACGGGACGTACAAGAAGTGGGTCGGGGAGGCGATGAAGGCCTTCTCCGAGGACGGCATCACGGGCACGCCGACCGTCCTCGTCGACGGTGAGAAGTCCGACGGCAACTCCCTCTACGAGCAGGCGGCGTTCGCCGAGGAGCTCAGGGCGGCGGGCATTTCCTGAGGTGCGGGCGCGGGCGCGGAGTCCGTGCGGCGCCCCGTGTCAGCGGGTAGCAGGCCAGACCGATCAGGACCGAGGTGAAGTGGCCCAGGTCGGTGAAGGTCCTGCCGGTGATCAGCGGGGTGCCGTACACCGCGAGGACGACGAGGAGGTACCCGTACCGCCACGGCGTCGGGACGCGATACGTGAGCACGGCGACCACGCCCGCGAGCGCGTAACTCACGCCCACGTCAAGGGTGTTCACCGACGAGCGGGGTGCGGCGCCGTGGTGGACGGCGAGCGCGAGGACGCCCTCGCTGACGAGCGTGGCGAGGACGTGGGCGGGCACCGCCACCGCCAGCCAGCGCCGGGTGCCGAGCCACCGCTCGGCGCTCGCGTGGAACACCGTGTACAGGACGGCGTACGGCAGCCAGCCGCCGCCGTCGATCCAGAACGCGCTGGAGATCAGCACACGCACCGGGTTCCGTGACAGCTCGTGGATGTTGGTGGAGCGCTGGCGCAGGAAGTCGGCCTCGAACTCCGGCGACATGTGGCGCATCGCGACGGTCGTCACGAAGAGGACCACCAGCCAGATGTACGTCCCCGGGGCGCTGCGGACGTACGAGGCGATCCCCCGGACCGTGCCCCGGGTCGCGCCCCGGGTCCCGCCCCGGGTCCCGCGCAGCCCCCGTCCCCCCTGGATCGTGCCCCGGAAAATCCTCATGCGGTGATTCACGCACGTCGGTAGGGTCGCGCTCGTGATCGACATTCGGATTCCGGACGAGCTGGTCGAGTCGCAGCACAGGTACGCGGGGGAGCCGGGGCGGGCCTTCATCGCCGCGCTGCCGGAGCGCGTGGAGGAGATCGTCGAGCGCTGGGACCTGACGCTCGACGGGGAACCCATGCACGGCATGGCCGCGCTCGTGCTGCCCGTGGTGCGCGCCGACGGTACGCCCGCCGCGGTGAAGTTCCAGCTCCTCGACGAGGAGACCGAGGGCGAGCCGGTCGCGCTGCGGCTGTGGGGCGGCGACGGGGCGGTCCGCCTCCTCGACCACGACGCGGCCACCGGCACCATGCTGCTCGAACGCCTCGACTCCGGGCGGATGTTGTCGACGATGGCCGACACCCGCAAGGCGGTCCTCGTCATCGCCGAGCTCCTCGCCAGGCTGACGGCCGGGCCCGCGCCGGACGGCATGCGCCGGCTCGGCGACATCGCGGCCGAGATGGTCGACGACCTGCCGGGCGCGCTGAAGTCGGTCGCCGATCCGGCCGAGCGCGCGCTCGTGGAGCGGTGCGGGGGCGCGGTGCGCGAGGTCATGGGTGAGCCGGGCGACCGGATGCTGCACTGGGACCTGCACTTCGAGAACGTACTGGCGGGCGAGCGCGAACCGTGGCTCGCCATCGACCCCAAGCCGCTCGCGGGGGACCCCGGCTTCGATCTGTGGCCCGCCATCGACAACAGGTTCGACGCGGACGACGTGCTGTGGCGGTTCGACGCGATGACCGAGGTGCTGGGCCTGGACCGCGAGCGGGCGCGCGCGTGGACGCTGGGGCGGGTCCTGCAGAACGCGCTGTGGGAGATCGAGGACGGGCGGCCGCCGGTGGCCGACGACATGGAGATCGCGCGGCGGCTGCTCGGACGGTGAGACGGCGTTGTGTGCGGAGTTCCAGGTCATGTGGCGGAGCCACCTGTCCTGGGGCTCCGTGCGCCGAGCGTGCGTGCCGGGCGCCGGGGCGCAGGCGGGGGTTCAAAGACAGGCTATTAGAGCCTCCACCAGGGTCAGAACTCGTCGACCGTGTGCGGGAGTCGCGTGGTGTGCAGCGCCGCGTCCAGCGCCGCCGTCGTCCCCGGCGTGTGTTCCGTCGCCAGGCCCGCACGGACGAGGGCGTCGATCCGCGTACCGCCCAGGTAGGCCGCGGCCAGGTCGCGCGCGTCGATGGTGAGGTCCGCCGGGCGGCTGTGCGCCCTCTCGTACGTACAACCGTCGGGGGACGCCGTCAGGCGGTGGCGGCCCGCGTTGGCCGGGAGGCGGTCGTCCCGTACGTCGAGGACCGCGTCCACCGGCGCCGCCCAGGAGCGGGCGGTGAGCGCGGCACGCACGTCGATCAGGCGGAGCCACAGGGCGGGGAACTCGCCCGTGACGCGCACCTGGTCGCGGTCGGCGGCGAAGAGGTGCAGCGGGTCGTCGACGGGGCGGCCCCAGGCACGGATCAGGCCCGTCAGGTCGATCGACGCGAGATAGCGCCAGAGCGCGGCCGCGGCGGCCGGTGTGTCGGCCTCCAGCTCGTCCAGGCGGACCAGGCCGGGGGCGTCGTCTCTGGTCTTGGTGCGGTAGACCGCGTACCCGGCGACCGGTTCTCCCGGGGCGCCGAGGACGACCACGCGGGCCGGTGACAGCTCGTCGTCCTCCTCGTCCTCCTCCACCAGCCACTCCTCGCGCCACCACGCCTCACTGCGGGCGATGCGTCCCGCGCGCTCGGCGCGTGTGCGGTCGTAGTACTCGCCGAGCAGGCCGGGGGCGTCGGCCGGGGGGATCAGGCGCAGCGGGCGGTCGTCGGGGGTGATGCGCAGGGCCAGCGGGCGCCGGGAGTCGATCTCGATGGTGTGGCCGTAGGTGGCCGTGCCGAAGCCGAACCTGCCGTAGATCGAGTCCTCCGACGCCCACAGGGACGCGATCGGCGAACCCTCGCCCGCCGCTCTCGCGAACAGCTCCGCGAGCATCCCGGACAGCACGCCGCGCCGTCGGTGGGTCGGGGCGACCGAGACGAAGGTCAGGCAGGGGCAGGGCAGTTCGCCGCCCGGAACCGACAGAGTGAAGGGGAAGGCGGCGACGAACCCGACGAGTTCGCCGTTCTCGTACGCGCCGATGCGGGTGCAGCCGCGCAGCAGGTCGTGGTGGTGCTTGCGCTTCTCGTCCTCCGGGCTCTCGTGGAAGACGAGGTAGGCGAGGGAGAGCGCGCGGTCGATCGCCGTCTCGGGGATGTCGCGGAACTGGACGGTTTCCATACCCATATAACGGACGGTAGTTCCCGGAATGGGGACGGGCATCCGAATTTGTGCGCCAACCCCATCGCGTCGCGGGGGCGCGGGGTCGCGGGATCACGGGATCAGGACCACCTTGCCCATCGTTTCGCGGTTGCGCAGCGCGCGGTGGGCCGCTGCCGCCTCCGCGAGGGGGTAGCGCTGCACGGCCGGCGTGAAGTGGCCGAGTCTCCCGGCGGTGAGAGCGGCCAGTTCGAGGGCTCGGGTGGGGTTGTCGCCGCCCGTCCTGCGCATCATCGCCGGGCCGAGGACGTCGATCCGCTTGATCCCGCGAGCGGCCAGCTCCCCCTCGGTGAAACTGAGTTCCGCGCCGTCGCCGGAGCCCCGGCCGGACCAGCCGAAGACGAGGTGGAGGCCGCCGGGGCCGAGCAGGTCGACCGCGGCACGGCCCGCCCTGCCGCCCACGCCGTCGAAGACGACGGTGGCCGCGCGGCCGTCCAGCTGCTCCGCGAGGTACGCGCGGACCTCCTCCGGCCACGCCGGGTCCGTGTAGTCCACGGCCAGGTCGGCGCCGTTCGCGCGGACCCGGTCCGTCTTCTCCGGGCCGCCCGCCAGGCCGATCACCGTGGCGCCCCGGTGTGTTGCGTACCTCGTGAGGAGCGTGCCGATGCCGCCCGCGGCCGCGGGGATGACGGCCACGGAGTTCCGGGTCAGCTTCGCGAACTGGAGGATCCCCATCGTCGTACGCCCCGTGCCGATCAGGGCGACCGCCTCCGCGGGGTCGAGCCCGTCGGGGACCTCGTGCAGGCGGGACTCCTCGGTGACGGCGCGCTCGGCGTATCCCCCCGGGGCGAAGCCCATGTGGGCGACGACGCGCTTGCCCAGCCAGTGCGCGGGGACGCCGTCGCCGAGCGCGTCGACGGTGCCCGCGACTTCCCTGCCGGGGATGGTGGGCAGGGTGGGGAGCGCGGGGAGCGGGCCCTGTATGCCCTCGCGGATCGTGGTGTCCAGGAGGTGCACGCCGGCTGCCGCCACGGTGATACGGACCTGGCCGGCGGCCGGTTCGGGGATCTCCGTCTCCTCGTGTACGAGGTTCTCGGCGGGGCCGAAGGCGTGGAGGCGGATGGCGTGCATGGTGGGGGTGGGGGTGGGGGTGGGAGTGCGGGGGGTGTCCGTGGTGTCTGCGGTGGCGGTTCTGGTGGGGGCGTGTGTGGCAGCGTGTGTGGTGGGCATCGGGGGGCTCCTCGCTGGGTTCGGCCGGTGCGTGGTGCGGGTCGGCCGGGGGGGCGACTGGGGAGGCGTCGGTACGTCCCCTCACCCTTCAACCTGAAGTGGACTTGAGGTCAAGGGCCGACGATCCGGCCAGCGCGAGCGTGACCGCTTCCAACGCGCTGTTGAACGACACCTCGGACAGCAGGCCCGGCGCCGCGACCTGGTCGCCCGCCAGGTAGATCCCGTCACCGCGGTCGATCGCGGGGCGGTCCCGCCACGTGGTGCCGGGGCGGTCCAGCGCGCCCGTACGGCCGTTGGCGATCGTGGCGCGGCGCCAGGTCAGGCGTTCGCGCCAGCCGGGGTAGCCCAGGTCGAGCAGGCGTTCGGCGCGGGCCACGCCGTCCGCCTTGGTCTCGCCAGGGGCGAGCGGGATCTGCGCCTGTACGAGTTGTTCGCCGTCGGGGGCGAGCGTGTGGTCCTGGGCGGTGAAACGTTCGACCCAACCCGTCCCGTCCAGGTCGGAGATGACGAAGGCGTCGCCCCTGCGGGAACGGAACGCCACGTCGACGAGTGTCGTGCGGCCGCTCTCCCAGTGCAGGGACTCGTCGCCGAGCAGGCGGCGCGCCGAGTCGAGCGACGTCGCGACGACGACCGGGCCGTTCTGCGGCAGTTCGCCCAGGTTGTCGACGCGGTCCAGCGTCTCCGTGCGTACGCCCATGTTCCAGGCGAGCGCGGCCATGCGGTCGATGAGCGAGCCCCAGCCGCCGCGCGGGTAGTGCGCTTCCGGGGGCAGCTTGGCGGCGCGGCGCAGGCGCTCGTGCACGAAGCGGGCGGAGAGCGAGCCGGGGTCGTGGTGGAAGGTGGCCACGGCGACGTAGTGCGCGGCGGCGCGTGCGCCCTCCTCGCCGACCTCCTCCGTCGCCCAGCTCGTGAAGTCGCGGTCCACCGGCGCGTGTTCCGCCTTGCGGCGCAGCAGCTTGAGCATGGCCAGGGGTGGCATGCGACGCAGCTCGCCGTGGTGCAGCAGGCGCAGACGGGCCCCTTCGAGGGGCGGCAGGGGAGCGAGCGGGCCGATGAGGTTGCGCTGCTTGAGCCAGGTCCAGTGCGGGCCGCCGTTGTAGAGGGCGTGCGGGCCCTCGTTCGTCTTGTACGTGCCTTCGGAGGTGCGGGCGCGACCTCCGAGCGTGTGGTGGGCCTCGCGGAGGGTCACGCGGGCGCCTGCCTCGGCGGCGGTGATGGCAGCGGTGAGACCGGCGAAGCCGCCGCCGATGACGGTGAGGTGGCGGGGGCGCGGTGCGGTGCTGGGTTTGGTGCTGGTGTTGGTGGTGGCGTCGGTGTTGGTGTTGTTCTGGGGCATGGGGGTGATCTCCCTGGGGAGTGCTTGGGCTTCACCTCTTGGACGCTCGGGCGTGGGCCGGATGTGACATCGGGATGGGGCGATCTGTCGGGTCGGGGGCCGGGAATGGCTGGATGAGGGGCGTTGTCAGTCCTGGCGTGCACGATGGGGGCATGACTCCGAAAGCGAAACCGGCGCGTGTGGTCAAGGCGGCACAGCGGGTCCAGGTGCGGTTGCCTCCGCTCCGGCCCTTCGACGGAGGCGGTCTCGATCCCGACGGTGACTACGACGGGGTCGAGTTCCGCGGCCTGGACCTCGGCGGGCAGGACGGCGGCGGCGCGCTGTTCATGGACTGCGCGGTGACGGGGTGCGCGGTCGACGGGACCCGGCTCGTCCGGGCGCGGTTCGTCGACTCCGTGCTGACGGAGCCGCGGGGTGTCGGTACGGACCTCGCCGAGGCGTCGCTGCGGGACGTGGAGGTGGTCGACGCGCGGCTCGGTGGCGTACAGATGCACGGGGGCGTGCTGGAGCGGGTGGTCGTGCGGGGCGGGAAGATCGACTACCTGAACCTGCGGCAGGCGCGGTTGCGGGATGTCGTCTTCGAGGAGTGCGTGCTGGTGGAGCCGGACTTCGGGCTTGCCACGCTGGAGCGGGTGGAGTTCCGGGGGTGTGTGGTCCGGGGGGTCGACTTCACGGGGGTGAGGATGACGGACGTGGACTTCCGGGCGGCGGGGGAGCTGGAGATCGCTCGGGGGATCGAGTCTCTGGCCGGGGCGGTGATCAGTCCTGGGCAGTTGGTGGAGTTGGCGCCGGTGTTCGCGGCGCAGGTGGGGGTTCGGGTGGCGTAGGGGTTGCGGGTGCGGGTGCGTTGTGGCTGGGGCGCCTGTTGTTCGGTTGTGGGGCGGGGCCGCGGGGGTATGTGCGTACTCGCTATCCCTGCGTCGCGCTGCCCGAACAATGGGGCTATAGCGTGCTCAGTGCTCCGTTCGCACATACCCCCACGTCCCCTCGCGTCTCGCGCGCGACCGCGGCCCGGTGGGGGTGTAGCCGTGCACACGGCCGGGGGGTTCGGCCCCGGTGTCGGGTGGATGTCGGTGGGGTCGGTGATCTGTCGGTGGTCTGTCGACGGCGGGGCGGACATTGGTGGTGTTCGGCGCCGCTCAAGCGGCGGGCCACCACCTGGAGGAAGTCCCCATGAACACTGACGTCACCATCATCGGTGCCGGGCTCGGCGGCCTCGCGCTCGCCCGGGTTCTGCACGTTCACGGCATACCGGCCACGGTCTACGAGGCGGAGTCGTCGCCGACGGAGCGTTCGCAGGGCGGGATGCTCGACATTCATGATTATAACGGTCAAATCGCCCTTGAGGCGGCCGGGTTGATGGAGGAGTTCCGGGGGCTCATCGTCGAGGGCCGTCAGGCGTTGCGGGTCCTCGACCCGGACGGGAACGTGCTTCTGGAGATGCCCGACGACGGTACCGGCGGGCGTCCCGAGGTGCAGCGCGGTGAGCTGCGGCAGATGCTGCTCGACTCGCTCCCGGCCGGCACCGTGCGGTGGGGTCACAAGGTGAGCGGTGTCCGTTCCCTCGGTGGAGGACGGCACGAGGTGACGTTCGCCGATGGCGGCACCGTCGTCACGCGTCTCCTTGTCGGCGCGGACGGCGCGTGGTCCAAGGTCCGGCCGCTGCTCTCCGACACCGTGCCCGCCTACACCGGCAAGTCGGTCGTCGAGATCTACCTGTTCGATGCCGACACCCGGCACGTGGCCGCCGCGAAGACGGTCGGCGGCGGGTCCATGATCGTGCCCACGCCGGACAAGGACCTCTTCGCGCACCGGGAGAAGGGCGACACCCTGCATGCCTACGTGGGGCTGTCCAAGCCGGAGGAGTGGTTCGGCGGCATCGACTTCAGCGATGGTGCCGCGGCCGCCGCGCGGATCGCGCGGGAGTTCGAAGGATGGGCGCCGGAGCTCGTCGCGCTGATCACCGACGGCGACACCGCGCCGATCCTGCGCCCTCTCTACGCGCTGCCGGTCGAGCACCGGTGGGACCGCGTGGCCGGAGTGACCCTGCTCGGCGACGCCGCCCACCTCTCCGCTCCGAACGGTGAGGGCGCCAACCTGGCCATGCTCGACGGCGCCGAACTCGGCAAGGCCCTCGCCGCCCACCCCGACGACGTCGAGACCGCGCTCGCCGCGTACGAGCAGGCCATGTTCCCGCGCAACGCCGAAGTCCACGAGGCCCACGCCGACCCGGACCAGGACCCGATCGCCCAGTTCACGCAGCATGAGCAGGAGACCAGGCTCTAAGGGGAAGGGCTGGGCTAGCGCGGGAGCCGGGGGAAGCGGGACAGGAGGGACCAGAGCGCGGGGTTGTCCGCGAGGGAGTCGTGCAGGTCCGTGAGGTCCGCCACGAGGTCGTGGAGGAAATCGCGCGCCTCGCGGCGGAGCTCCGCGTGGGAGAAGGAGAGCGGGGGCTCCTCCGGATCCATCCAGTCCGCCTCGATGTCCACCCAGCCGAAACGGCGGGCGAACAGCATGCGGTCGCTCGACTCCGTGAAGTCGAGCTCCGCGTACTGGGGGCGGGAGGCCCGGCTCCCGAGCGGGTCCTTGTCCAGCGTCTCCACGATGTCGCACAGCGCCCACGCGAAGTCCAGGACGGGAACCCATCCCCAGGCTGTGGAGAGTTCCCGGTCCGCCTTGGTGTCCGCCAGGTACACGTCCCCGCAGAAGAGGTCGTGCCGCAGCGTGTGGACGTCCGCTCGGCTGTAGTCCAGCTGAGGGGGGTCAGGGAAGCGGGCGGAGAGCGCGTAGCCGATGTCGAGCACGGTGCCGATGGTGTCATGGCCCGGGCGTGGGGGCGGGAGCGAGGTTCTGACCTGGGGTAATGGTGCCGGGCAAGCGTTCGTATGGTCCGTGCGGCCGGTTCGACCCGAGCGCGGTCACCGCAGCAACCGCTGCTCCTTCGCCACCGCCACCGCGCCCGCCCTGGTGTCCACGCCCAGCTTGTCGTAGATCCGGCCCAGGTGCGTCTTCACCGTGGCCTCGCTGATGAACAGGGCGCGGGCGATCTCGCGGTTGCCGAGGCCCCGGGAGAGCTGGCCGAGGATGTCCCGTTCGCGGTCCGTGAGCGTGGGGTGCGGGGTGCGCATGCGCGCCATGACGCGGGAGGCGACCGGGGGCGAGAGCGTGGTGCGGCCCCGGGCCGCGGCATGGATCGCGGAGAAGAGTTCCTCGGGGCGTTCGGCCTTGAGCAGATAGCCCGTCGCACCCGCCTCGATGGCGCGGGTGATGTCCGCGTCCGTGTCGTAGGTGGTGAGAACCAGGACGTGGGGGGAGGAGGCGTCGTGAGGGGAGGGGGGCCGGGCCGTGATGCGGCGCGTCGCCTCCACGCCGTCGATGCCGTCGCCCAGCTGGAGGTCCATCAGGACCACGTCCGGCGTCAGCTTCGCGGCCAGGGCGATCGCCTCTTCACCCGTGCCCGCCTCACCGACCACCTCGATGTCGGGGGCGCTGCCGAGCAGGGCGAGCAGACCGGCGCGTACGACGGCGTGGTCGTCGCAGACCAGCAGGCGGACCGGGCGGTCGCCGCGGCTGTCGGGGCGGGCGGCGGGGGCGTTCGTCACTGCGGCTCCAACGGGATCGATACGGAGAGGACCGCGCCTTCGCCCGGCGCCGACTCGACCGTCAGTGTGCCGCCGAGCTGCCCGGCCCGGGCCCGGATCGCGGGCAGGCCGTGTCCGCGTACGCCACCGGACGCGTCCGACGGTGCGGTCCTGGTGGGAGGTGTGAAGCCCCGGCCGTCGTCCGCGATGTCCAGGACCACCTGGTCGTCAAGGAGCGTGAGGGTCAGCGCCGCGGTGGTCGCGTGCGCGTGCTCGCGTACGTTGGCCAGCGCGCCCTGCGCGATGCGCAGCAGCGCCGAGCTGACCCGGTCCGGCAGCGGCACGGGGGCGCCCTCCGCGTGGAAGCGGACCGTGAGGCCCGCGTCCGACTCGCGCTCCGCGAGCGCCCGCAGCGCCTGCGCGACGCCACCGCCGTCCGCGAGGTCGGCGGGCGCCAGGTCGTGCACGAAGCGGCGGGCCTCGGCGAGGCCGTGCTCGGTGATCGACTCGGCGGTACGGACGTGGGTGCGGGCCGTCGCCGGGTCCGTGTCCCAGAGGCGGTCCGCCGCCTGGAGCAGCATCTGCTGGCTGGACAGGCCCTGCGCGAGGGTGTCGTGGATCTCCATGGACAGGCGCTGGCGTTCGGCGAGGGTGCCTTCGCGCCGCTCGGTCGCGGCCAGTTCGCGGCGGGTGCGGAGGAGATCGTCGATCAGTTCGCGCTGGCGGGCCGCCTGGCGCTGCATGTGCAGGAACACGGCGGTCGCGACGGCGGCCCAGGCGGGCGGCGCGAGCAGCAGGTTCGGGTCGAAGCGGCCCGCGAGTTGCAACTGTGCGACCACCACGAGGGCGGTCAGGACGGCCACGAGGAAGATCGCGGTGCGCGGCGGGAGCGTACGCAGGCCGGTGTAGAAGAGCGGCACCGCGCACCACGCGAAGCTCGGCGCGAGAACGACGAGCACGACCCAGACGGCGACGACGAGCGTGAGCCAGCCGAGGCGGCGCGGTGCGGTGGGGCGGGCGCCGATGGCGGGGCCGAGTACGTAGAGGAGTGCCAGGGACGCCGAGAGCACGATGATCCACGGCGTACGCGGTTCGCCGGGGTGCCGCATCAGGAAGCGGGCCAGCGAGGAGGCCAGGAGCAGGAAGAACGCCGTGTGCATGACGGCTGCGAGCCAGCGGGCGTCGGGGTCGGGGCTCCGGAGGGCGGGACCCGGCGTGCGCTGTTCCATGTGGGGCACCTCCCTTGCTGAGCTGGGCAAACACCTTCATTGTGGCCCGCTGGGGCCACGAGGGGGTCGACCGATCGGTTGACCCTGGTGTCGGCCGAGTCGCGCGCGGCTGCCGACCGGTATGTCGAGGGGTACGGGAGGGAGTCGGCCGGAGGATCGATGGCAGAGGGAAATCACCCCCCTACCCGGCACCCACGCCCCACTCCCAGGAGTCACCGATGAACAAGCCGTCGCACCGCGCCCGCACCCGCGTCCTCACCCTCGCCGCCACCGCCGCCGTCCTCGGTGCCGGTACCTTCGGAGCCGTCTCCGCCACCGCCGGTACCCCCGACGCCGCCGCCAAGGCCGCCGTCACCGCCGACGCGGGCGACAAGAACCTCACGCAGTCGACGCACCTGACCGTCGCCGCGGCCACCAAGGCCGCGCAGGCCACCCTCGACGCCGCGAAGAAGGAGAACCAGCGCGTCTCCGTCGCCATCGTCGACCGCAACGGCAACACCGTCGTCACGCTGCGCGGTGACGGCGCGGGCCCGCAGTCGTACGAGTCCGCCGAGAAGAAGGCGTACACCGCCGTCTCCTGGAACGCGCCCACCTCCGAACTGGCCCAGCGCCTGGAGAAGACCCCGAACCTGAAGGACATCCCCGGCACGCTATTCCTCGCGGGCGGCGCGCCGGTCACGGCCAAGGGCGCGCCCGTCGCGGGCATCGGTGTCGCGGGCGCCCCGAGCGGCGACCTGGACGAGAAGCTCGCGAAGGCGGGGGTGGCGGCGCTCAGCCGTTGAGCCGGACCCCAGGTCAGAGCCCCCTACAGATGCCGTATCGCACATTTGCCGCATAAGATCACCGCCGTGGACCTGCGATCTCCGGCCGCCCGAGCCGCCACCGTCACCTGCGCCCTCGCCCTGCTCGCCGCGACCGTCGGCGCCTGCGGCGCGGGCGTGGACGGCACGCCGGGCGCCGACGGGGTGCGCGACCCGTACTTCCCGAAGCTGGGCAACGGCGGGTACGACGTGGCGCACTACGGCCTGACCCTCGACTACGAGCCCGGCTCCCGGCACCTCACGGGCACCGCCGAGATCACCGCCCGCGCCACCAAGAACCTCAGCTCCTTCAACCTCGACCTCAAGGGCCTGGACGTCTCGGGCATCACCGTCGAGGGCAAGGCGGCCCGCTTCCAGCGCGCCGGTCAGGAGTTGCGGGTCCGTCCGGCCGACGAGCTCGACCGGGGCGAGACGTTCCGCGCGACCGTCCGCTACTCCGGCACCCCGCAGACCGTCACCGACAAGGACGACTCCGAGGAGGGCTGGCTCAGGACGGCGGACGGCGCGCTCGCGCTCGGTGAGCCGGCCGGGTCCATGGCGTGGTTCCCCGGCAACCACCACCCGAGCGACAAGGCGTCGTACGACATAGAGATCACCGTCCCCAAGGGCCTGAAGGCCGTGTCGAACGGTGAGTTGACCCGCGAGTCGGCCAAGGGCGGGCGCACCACCTTCGCCTGGCACAGCGCCGAGCCGATGGCGAGCTATCTGGCGACCGTGGCGATCGGGAAGTACGAGATGCGGACGTCGACGACGGACGACGGGCTGCCCGTCGTCACCGCCGTCGACTCCACGCAGGTGAAGGAGGGGAAGAAGGCGATCGCGAAGATTCCCGGCATCATCGAGTGGGGGGAGTACAACTTCGGTCCGTACCCCTTCTCCTCGGTCGGCGCGATCGTCGAGCGCGAGGGGGACGCGGGGTACGCCCTGGAGACCCAGACCCGGCCCGTCTTCCCCGGCGCCCCCGGCACCGAACTCCTCGTCCACGAGCTGGCCCACCAGTGGTTCGGCGACTCCGTCACCCCCAAGTCGTGGCGCGACATGTGGCTCAACGAGGGCTTCGCGACGTACGCGCAGTGGCTCTACGAGGAGGACCACGACGGCGACAGCGCGCAGAAGACCTTCGACGCGCTCTACAAGGGCGACTACTACGAGGACGCGGAGGACAACGAGGCGATCTGGGCCTTCCCGCCCGCCAGGCCCACGGACGCCGCGCACATCTCCGATCCGCCCGTCTACGACCGGGGCGCGATGGTGATCCACAAGATCCGTCAGGCGGTCGGCGACGACGCGTTCTACGAGATCGTGCAGGGCTGGACGAAGACGTACCGGCACAAGAACGCGGACACCGGGGACTTCACCGAGTACGTCGAGAAGCACGCTGGCGGCGACGCGGCGCGGCGGAAGGTCGGCCGGATCTGGGGCGACTGGCTGTACGGGGACGGGAAGCCGGACCACCCCTGAGAGCCTGTCCGGCGAGACGCGCCGGACAGGCCACCCTTGGCCGACGCGCTCCTCGTCCGGCCGGCGCGCTCCTCGTCTAGCCGACGGGCTTCTCGTCGCGCGTCTCGGGGGCGCGTCGCAGCTTGCGCAGTTCACGCCACTCGCCGACCGCCGCCCAGGCCGAGCAGCCGAAGGCGCCGATGTAGCAGGCGAGCCAGCCCGAACCGCGCTCCGCGTCGAGCATCAGGTCCACGGCGAGGGCGGCGAAGAACAGGGACGAGAGAAGGGAACCGGTCAACTTCTGGCGGGCGATGCGCTGTTTCCTGCGCGGGCCTGCGGAGAGGCGCATGGCGTAGATCTCGACGTCACCGAAGACGTCCTTCGCGGGCCCGGCCTCCGGGTCGCTGGCGAGATGCTGCCGGGCCTCGCGCACATGGCCGCGCGCCTCGGCGGCCCGCATGCCGTGCCGCCCGCGCAGGAGGCCTTCCAGTCGGGCGAGCCAGCGTTCGTCGTCGGAGCCGCCGTCCGCACGCGCGGGCGTGAACCAGCTGTTGATGGTGTCCTCGGGGAGCAGGAAGGCGCAGGCGGCCCAGGCGGCGCCGATCAGCATGACCACCGGGGCGGGCACCCGGAACAGCTCCCCCTCCGGCATGGCCGCGGCGATCGCGGACCCGCCCGCGATGGCGGCGACCATCCCCGCGAGGAAGGCCCACATGCCGCGCAGCCGCCCGGCCGAGCGGACGATGAAGGCGAGGCACAGGAGGGAGACGGCGACCACGACGGCCGCGCTTCCGGCGAGCGAGGCCCAGCTGATCCCGATCCAGAGCCCGTCCTGGATCCAGTAGAGGCCGAAGAGGGCGAACACGAGGAAGCCGAACGTCCCGAATGACGCGACGACCCGGTCGCCGGGGCGCATGCCGTGTGTGTCGATGCCGGCCCGGTACCGCTCGCTGACGCGCTCCTTGGCGACCGTACGGGCGTACGCGACGGGGTCGCCGAGCACGTCGACGGCGGGCTGCCCGGCCTCGGCCACGAGCTGGTGGGCCTCGGCGAGTATCTCCTCGGCGAACCCGGCCGGCGCCTCCTCGTCGAGCGCGAGCCGCACGTGGACGGTGTCGGCCCAGTCCTGGTCCTCCTCGCGTTCCCAACGGAGTTCGGCGTTACGTGTCTTGGTCATCGTCATCCCCCTTCGCCGGGAGGAGCGAGGCGACGGTCCGGGAGAAGTCCCCCCAAGCGGCCTGGTCACGCCGCAGCCTCGCTCGCCCCTCCTCGGTGATCCGGTAGTACTTGCGTCCGGGCCCGCCTTCTCCGGCCCCCCACTCGACCTCGACGGCACCTTCCTCTTCGAGGCGGGTGAGCGCGGGGTAGAGGGTCGCCGCCTTGACTCCTTCGAGCCCGGCGTCACCGAGCCGGCTGAGCAGGGCGTACCCGTAGCTCTTCTCCTCACCGTCGAGGATGCCGAGCAGGCACAGGGGGAGGGCGGCACGGGTCCAGACGGCTGGCGCGGAGGTCACGGGTCCCGGCTTTCTGGATAGTGGACTATTTGGGTTTCCGTAATAGTAGATCATCCGGAAGTGAGAGGCTGCCGCGCCGCGCCCGCGTGCCGGGCGTCGGGGCGCAGACGGGGGTTCAAAGACAGGCTCTCAGTGGCGAACCAAGCAGAACGGGTGTCCCGCCGGGTCCGCGTACACCCGCCAGCCGCCGCCCCCGGACTCCTTGTCCAGGACCGTCGCGCCCGCGGTCAGTACCTGCTCGTGGGCGGCTTCGAGGTCGGGGACCTGGAAGTCGAGGTGGAACTGTTGGGGAGCGGACGGGTCGGGCCAGCGGGGCGGGGTGTAGGGCGTCACGCGTTGGAAGGCCAGGACCAGGCCCGTCGGGGTGTGCAGGGTCGACCAGTGTTCGCCCAGGGACCAGCGGGGATCCGGGGAGTTCACCGAGCCGCCGATGAGGGCGCGGTAGAACTCCGCGAGGGGCAGGGGCTCGGCGCAGTCCAGGACCACGCACTGCATTTCGGCGATCATGGGCGCACAGCGTACGGCTCCGGCCCGGGCACGCCGAAGGGCCCCGGCGGCGGTCTTGCCGGAGCCCTTCGGGTGTGTCAGCAGGTCACGTCGTGTCAGACGTTGACGCCGAAGTCCTGCGCGATGCCGACCAGGCCCGAGGCGTAGCCCTGGCCGACCGCGCGGAACTTCCACTCCGCGCCGTTGCGGTACAGCTCGCCGAAGACCATGGCGGTCTCGGTCGCGGCGTCCTCGGAGAGGTCGTAACGCGCGATCTCCGTGCCACCCGCCTGGTTGATGATGCGGATGAACGCGTTGCGGACCTGGCCGAAGTTCTGCGAGCGGTTCTCGGCGTCGTAGATCGAGACCGGGAAGACGATCTTCTCGATGTCGGCCGGCAGGCCTTCGAGGTTCACGTTGATCTGCTCGTCGTCGCCCTCGCCCTGGCCCGTGACGTTGTCACCGGTGTGGACGATGGTCTGGTCCGGCGTCGCCTTGTTGTTGAAGAAGACGAAGTGGCCGTCCGAGTAGACCTTGCCCTGCGTGTTCACCGCGATCGCGGAGGCGTCCAGGTCGAAGTCGGTGCCAGTGGTGGTGCGGACGTCCCAGCCGAGCCCCACGGTGACGGCGGTCAGGCCCGGAGCCTCCTTGGTGAGCGAGACGTTGCCACCCTTGGACAGGCTTACTGCCATTGTTGGGAGTCCCTTCCCTCGTTTACGACGCACCGCCCTGCGCGGGCCGTGCGTACGGGCTTCGTACTGGGGACGAAGCTACCTTCACTCCTACCAACGCCGACCGGGGTCCCCAAGGTTCCGCTTCGCTTTACTTTCTTTACCCGTAGGTTTCCGCGCCCCGGGAAAAGAGCGTGACGTGAGCCCGACAGGCGCGCGACCATGGAGGCATGTCCGGTCCCTATGTAATCCGCGGTTCGGTCTCCCTGCCGGAGGCCGAGCTCATGTGGCGTTTCTCGCGGTCTTCCGGGCCGGGCGGGCAGCACGTCAACACCAGTGACTCCCAGGTCGAGCTGCGGTTCGACCTCGCGGGCACCGACGCGCTCCCCGAGGTGTGGAAGGAGCGCGCCCTGGAGCGCCTGGCCTCCCGGCTCGTCGACGGCGTCGTCAGCGTACGGGCCAGTGAGCACCGTTCGCAGTGGCGGAACCGGGAGATGGCCGCCGCTCGGCTCGCCTCCCTGCTCGCCGAGGCGAGTGCGCCGCCGCCCAAGCCGCGGCGCGCCACGAAGGTTCCTCGCGGCATCAACGAACGGCGCCTCCGTACGAAGAAGGCGCGCAGCGAGACCAAGCGGGGGCGCTCCGGGCAGGGGTGGGGCTAGCGCTGTCCCGACAGGGGTGCGGGTGCGGGGCGCTGCGTGGTCCGTGGTCCGTGCCCCACACCCCTCACGGAGCCGCAGGCGCGTCTGCCGGGGTCCCGGGTGTTGCGGCTGCGGCCGCGTCGT
This sequence comes from Streptomyces sp. NPDC044106, assembly GCF_056433985.1. Taxonomy (NCBI): domain Bacteria; kingdom Bacillati; phylum Actinomycetota; class Actinomycetes; order Kitasatosporales; family Streptomycetaceae; genus Streptomyces; species Streptomyces sp. NPDC044106. The sequence continues at coordinate 505,755 of NZ_JBWKFZ010000003.1, read as the reverse complement.
GGTTGCTCGCACAGTTCCCCGCGCCCCTGACGGGCCGCTCGCGCGCCCTACCCCAGCTGGCGGTACTTGCCCCGGAAGTACGTCAGCGGGCCGCCCTCGCCGCTCGGCAGCGACGCGGTCAGGACTCGGCCGATCACCAGCGTGTGGTCGCCCGCCGTCACCGTCTGCTCCGTGCGGCACTCCAGGGTCGCCAGCGCGCCGCCGACCAGCGGGGCGCCCGACACCGCACCCCGCACGTACGGGATGTCCTCGAAGAGCAGGCGGTCGCTGATGCGGCCCTTCATGGCGAAGCGACCCGCGATGTGGCGCTGGCTCTCGGCCAGGACCGACACCGCCCACAGCGGCTGCTCGGCGAGCAGGTCGTCCATGCGGGAGCCCTCGCGCAGGCTCACCATGACCAGGGGCGGGTCGAGGGAGACCGACAGGAAGGCCGTGGCCGTCATGCCCACGTCCTCGCCCGCGGGGGCGCCCGGGTCGTCCGGGTCCAGGCCCGGCTCGCGCGCCGTCACCAGGACCACCCCCGCGGCCAGCCGGGACATCGCCGCGCGGAACTCGTCGTTGCTCACCCCATCAGCATGCCCATCCGATGACGGGTGCCGTGGGGTGGGCGGGGCCGGGAGAGTCTTCAGTACGTGAGCCACGAGTTCGAAGCTAGCCCGTGCGCACGCCTCGAAACATCGGGCTCTGGGCCCAGACCGGTCCTAGGTCCGACGGCCGACACCACCGGGAGGGACCGGGAAGGACTCGAGTGGCACGCAGTGCCTCTTGCCGGTGGACTAGTCCAAGGGACTGGACCAACGGCGGCGCCCCGCCTGTGACTTGAGTCACAGGGCCCATATTTTGTTGACCCTGTGTACCGAGTGGGCAGCTCGCTGTGATTCAGTGACGGTGGCAATAAGACACTGAGGGCACCAATGGCACAAGGGCGCGGAAGAGGCCACTGCCGCAGAGGCGCCGGAGAAGCACGAATCACGCCGGAGAAGCACGCATCACGAAGCACGGCACAGAGGAACACTGCGGGCGCTGCGCATCCTGGAGTTGCTGTCGAGGTCTCGGGGAGAACGAGCATGGAGACCGAGTCGGAGCCGTACGTCCGTCTTGCGACCCTGCGGCAGCTGCACCAGGTGGTAGCGGAGCTGAATACGGCCCGGAGCCTGGCGGACACGCTGCAGACCGTCGCCGACGGCGTCGTCAACGGCCTTGGCTATGAGCTGGCCTGTGTCAATCTCGTGCGCCCGGACGGCGACCTCGTCGTCGCCGCCTTCGCGGGCAACCCCTCCGCCGAGGCTCTCATCACCGGACGCGTCGGCTCCAGGGACGCCTGGGAGCGCCGCCTCGCCATGGGCGAGGCCTGGGGCGCCCTGCGCTTCATCTCGTACACCGAGGGCTGGGTCCTCGACGACGACGACGTACCGCAGTGGTACACCGAAGGGCCCGAGCCCCGCTTCGAGGACGAGTGGCACCCCTCGGACCGGCTCTTCGCCCCCATGTACGCGACCGGCGCGGCCGGCGGCGAACTGCTCGGCGTGATCTCCGTGGACCGGCCCCGCAACGGCCGCAGACCCGGCGCCTGGGGCCGTGAGGCCCTCCAGATGTACGCCTTCCAGGCCGCCATCGCGATCAGCAACGCCCGCCTGCGCGCCAACATGCAGCGTGCCCTGGTGCGCCTGGAGCGGGAGCAGCAGGCACTGCGGGCCAGCGAGGAGAGCTTCCGGCAGGCCTTCGAGTACGCGCCGTCCGGCATGGCCATCGCCGAGATGGGCGGCGACCAGCACGGGCGGATCCTGCGGACGAACGACGCGCTCTGTCGACTCCTCGGCAGGCCCGCGTCGGCCATGCGGCGCTACTCGTTCTCCGATCTCGTGCACCCCGAAGACATCGGGACGCTCCTGCGCACCTCCGCCGAGGGCGGCCGCGCCGAGCTGCGCCTCGCGCGGCGCGACGGAACGTACGTGTGGGTGAGCCTGCGCAACTCCGTCGTGGCCGACGCCGCCGACGGGCCCCGCTTCCTGCTGACCCACGTCGAGGACATCGAGGAGCGCAAGCGCCGCGAGCTCCAGCTCGCCCACCGGGCCAGCCACGACTCGCTGACCGGACTGCCCAACTCCGCCGAACTGCGGGCCAGGCTCGGCGCCCGCCTCTGCCGCAGGCCGCACGCGGGCCGGCCAAGCGCCGTGGACTCCCTCGACGCCGCCTACGAGCACGGCTTCGACTTCGGGCCCGCCGCCCACCAGCAGGACGACGGGTTCGACCACCACGTCCACACCGTGGCCCCCGAGGGCGGGGAGAACGACGTGGACGACGGCACCAAGGGCCTCGCCGTCCTCTTCTGCGACCTGGACGGCTTCAAGTCGATCAACGACAGGTTCGGGCACCACACCGGTGACGCCGTGCTCATCGAGGTCGCCAGGCGGCTGACCAGCGGGGTGCGGGACGGTGACACGGTGGCGCGGCTCGGCGGCGACGAGTTCGTGGTGCTCGCCGACGGGCTCGGCCGCGCCGACGCGCAGGACCTTGCCGTCCGGCTGCGGAACGCGATCATCCCGCCGATCCGCGTCGATGGACGGGCCGTCCGCGTGGGGGCCAGTTTCGGCATCGGCTGGGCGCACTGCGGGATGTCGGCCGACGAGGTGTTGCACTCGGCCGACCAGCGGATGTACGTGGAGAAACGCTCCCGTGCCAAGCAGCACCGGCGGGCCGGGTAGCGGTCTCGATGAGGTGGACGCCACCCCTTGGGCCCGTGCGGACCGGGTAGGCTCCCCGCGTCAGCGATGTGAGGGAGTGACCAGGGAATGACGCCCGGCAATAACGGCGAGACCACGCCGAGCGCGCCGCAGGGCGACGACGATCCGTTCGGCTACCTGTACGAGGACGGACAGGCGGCCGGAGCGACCCCGCCCAGCGGTGGGGGCGGCTACGGGTACCCGGGTCCCCGCTCCTCGTACAACCACGTCAGGGCGGTCGGCGACCGGCGCCCCTACACGCCGCAGCAGGGCCAACAGCCGTACGGGCAGCAGACGTACGGCCAGCAGGTGCCGCAGCAGCAGGCCCAGCAGCCCTATGGGCGGCCCAACGCCCACTACACCGCGCCGGAGGCCCAGCCAGGCGGCGCGCCCGTCACCTCGCCGCAGTACGCGCCCGCGGGCGGCGGCGGGGGCCGCGGCCGGGGGCCGAACACGAAGGGGCTGCTGATCGCCGCCATCGCCGTGGTGGCCGTGGTCGCCATCGGCATCGGTGCCGCGATGATCTTCGGTCGCAACGACGACAAGAGCGGCGGCGACACGGACGCCGGCGGGAAGCCGACGCAGGCCGAGTCCGTCAAGCCGAGCGAGAAGCCGAGCAAGAAGCCCGAGAAGAAGGTCGACCTGCCCAAGACGGACGCGAAGGCCCTGAAGCTGGAGGGCGGCACGACGACGGCGTCCGACGTGGCGGGCGCCAAGGCGGACGGCGGCGTCTACGTGGCCGGGTTCGACAAGGTCGGCGCCCAGGTCACCTGGACCGTCAACGGCATCCCCAAGTCCGGCTCGTACAGCCTGCGCGTGAACTACGGCGTGCCCGGCAAGGACTCCAACGCCACCATCCTCGTCAACGGCAAGAAGCAGACCCGCCCCCTGAACATGACGAACTTCGCCCACGCGGAGGAAGGTTCCTGGGACAAGGGCTGGACCAACACCTGGGCCGTGGTCCAGCTCACCAAGGGCACCAACACCATCACGCTCACCTGCGCGCAGAGCGACCTGTGCGGGACGACCGGGGCGAACATCGACCAGATGTGGCTCGTGAAGGGCAGCAACGGCTAGGGCCTGTCTTTCGGATCAGGCCGGACCCCGCGACCCCATGGGGCCCTCCTGGGGTTGCGTCAGCGTTACGTCAGCAGCCCCAGGAAGCCCGCCACCGTCCCGGCCATCGCCTCGCGAGCCGGGGCGAGGTATTTCCGGGGGTCGACGCCCTTCTCGTGGGCGTCCAGGTAGGCGCGGACCTCGCCGGTGAACGCCGTGTTGAGGGCCGTGCCCACGTTGATCTTCACCATGCCGGAGGCGATGGCGCGGCGGATCTGCTCGTCCGGTACGCCACTTGAGCCGTGCAGGACGAGGGGCACGGGCACGGCCGCCGCGAGGGCGCCGATCAACTCGTGGTCCAGGGACGCCGTGCGCTCCGTCATCGCGTGCGAGGAGCCGACCGCCACCGCGAGGGCGTCGACGCCCGTCTCCGCCACGTACGCGGCCGCCTCCACCGGATCGGTGCGGACACCCGGCGCGTGCGCGTCCAGCGGGGCCTCGCCCTCCTTGCCGCCCACCGTGCCGAGCTCCGCCTCGACCCAGATGCCGCGCTCGTGGCCCCAGCGCACCGCGTCCGCCGTCGCCTTCACGTTCTCGCCGTACGGCAGCTTTGAGGCGTCGAACATGACGGAGCTGAAGCCCTCCGGGTGGGCCGCGCGCAGCAGTTCGGCGTCCGTCACGTGGTCCAGGTGGAGGGAGAGCCGCGCCGTGGAGGCGCGGGCCACCGCCGCCGTCGCCGCCGCTATCGCGGAGAGCCGGCCGCCGTGGAACTTCACGGCGTTCTCGGATATCTGCAGGATCGCCGGGGCTCCGGCCCGCTCGGCGCCGAGCGCGACCGCCTCCGCGTGCTCCAGGGTGATGACGTTGAACGCGGCGACGCCGTGCCCCGCCGCGCGCGCCCGCGTGACGAGTTCTCCGGTGCTGACCAGTGGCACGTGCTCCCCAATTCCCGGGGCGCTGCACCCCGTTGTGCGGTGGGCTGCTCTACATGGGTACGGACGCCGCGGTGCTCACCGCGACCCGCGGCAGGAGCTCTTCGTACGCGGAGGGGTCGAACTCACCCGCCACCGGCGCCACCACCGTCGCCGCCGACAGCGCCACGGCGCGGGCGAGCCGGTCCGGCCACGGCAGCTGTTCGGCGAGCCCGGAGAGCAGCCCCGCGACCGCCGAGTCACCGGCGCCGGTCGGGTTGCCGCGCACGCGCTCGGGAGGCCGCGCCTGCCAGTTGCCGTCCGGCGTCACGGCGAGGAGCCCCTCGGGGCCGAGCGAGGCGACCACGGCGTGCGCGCCCCTGCGGCGGGCGTCGCGGGTGGCCCGGGACGGCTCGTGGGTGCCGGTCAGCTCGGCGAGTTCGTCGGCGTTGGGCTTGATGATGTCGGGGCGGGCGGCGACGCCGCGGCGCAGCGGTTCGCCGCTGGTGTCGAGCAGGACGGGGACGCGGGCGGCGCGTGCGGCGCGTATGAGCAGGGCGTACGCGCCGACGGGGACGCCGGGCGGCAGGCTGCCGCAGAGCGCTATGGCCGCCGTGCCCGGGCGGTGCGCCAACTCCTCGTAGGCGGCCAGGAAGGCGGCCCATTCGGCGGGCGTGACGGTCGGGCCCGGCTCGTTGAGCTGGGTGGTGTCACCGGTCGCCGCGTCGACCACGGCGAGGGTGCGGCGGGTGGCGCCCGAGATCGGGGCGAGCGCGTCCGTGACGCGGGGTTGTTCGGTGGCGAGCCGCGCGCGCAGGGAGCGGCCGGTGTCGCCGCCCGCGAAACCGGTGACCGTCACGTCGTGGCCGAGGGCGGCGAGCACGCGGGCGACGTTCAGGCCCTTGCCGCCGGGGCGCTCGGTCACCTCGGTGACGCGGTGCGAGGCGTGCGGGGTGAGGGCGGGCACGCGGTAGGTCAGGTCGACGGCGGCGTTCAACGTGACGGTGAGGATCATCCGTGCCACCCCCCGAAGTGCCTTGCCGACGACCCGTACACGAACCTGATCATGCCAAACGGAAGGCGGTTGGCCCAGGGGTGAGGACCGACCGCCTTCTGTCACGCGGCGAGTGAACGGGTGGCCGGTTCACCCGTGTTGGGGCTTTCGGCAGCGGCCCTAGAGGGGCTCAACCACCCATTCGCCCTTGCGCATCACGCCCTTGACGTCGAACGACGCGTCCAGGACCACCAGGTCCGCGTCCTTGCCGGGCTCCAGGGAGCCCACCGTGTCGTACATGCCGAGGAGCCTCGCCGGATTGGCGGAGATGGCGCGGACGGTGTCCTCGACGGACAGCCCGTCGACGGTCACCGAGCGCTTGAAGGCGCGGTCCAGGGTCAGGGTCGAGCCCGCGATCGAACCGCCCTCGACCAGCCGCGCCACGCTGTCCTTCACCTCGACCTCCAGCGGGCCGAGCATGTAGCGGCCGTCGCCGAAGCCCGCCGCGTCCATCGCGTCGGTGATGAGCGCGACACGGGCCGCGCCCGCGTGGTGGAAGGCCAGCTCGAAGGCGGCGGGGTGCAGATGGGTGCCGTCGTTGATCAGCTCGACGGTGATCCGCTCGTCCTCCAGGAGGGCGGTGATCGGGCCGGGGTCCCGGTGGCCGAGGGGCGGCATGGCGTTGAAGAGGTGCGTCGCGACGGTGGCGCCCGCGTCGATGGCCTCCACCGTCTGCTCGTACGTCGCGTCCGTGTGGCCGATGGCGGCGATGACGCCGTGCTCGGCGAGGAGACGTACGGATTCGATGCCGCCCGGCAGCTCGGTGGCGAGCGTGCACATCTTCGCCCGGCCGCGGGCCGCGTCGATCAGCTTGCGGACGTCGGCGGGGTCGGGGTGCCTGAGCAGGCCCTCGCTGTGGGCGCCCTTGCGGCACGGGGAGATGAAGGGGCCCTCGAAGTGGATGCCGGCGATGTCGCCCTGCTCGGCGAGTTCGGAGAGCAGGGCGGCGCGCTCGGCGAGGAAGTCCATCTCGCCGGTGACGGTGGAGGCGACGACGGTGGTGGTGCCGTGCAGGCGGTGCGTGTGGACGCCCTTGAGGACGTCCTCGACGGTGCCGGAGGTGAAGGAGGCGCCGCCGCCGCCGTGGTTGTGGATGTCGACGAAGCCGGGGACCACCCAGTGGCCGGTGAGGTCGAGGGTCTCGGCGTGCGCAGGGGCGCTTCCGCTGATGCGGGTGCCGTCGACGATCACTCGGCCGTTGGTGAGGGTTCCGGTGGGCAGTACCACCTGGGCACCGGCGAGAACCTTGCTCTTGCTAGTGGCCATCAGGTGGTTACCTCCGTGGGGTCGGTGTCGGTGTCGTGATGGGGGTTGGGGTCTCGGTCGGGGTGTGGGGTGGCGGGTGTTCGGTCGAGGAGGTCCCAGGCGAGCAGGCCCGCGCCCAGGCACCCGGCGGTGTCGCCGAGGGCCGCGGGGACGATGTCCGGCAGCGTCTGGAACTGGACGACGCGGGCGGTGACGGCGGCCCGCAGCGGCGTGAACAACGTTTCCCCGGCCTCGGCCAGACCGCCACCGATGATCAGGGTCTGCGGGTCCAGCAGAGTGAGGGCGGTGAGCAGGCCGTCGGCGAGGGCGTCGACCGCGTTCCGCCAGACCTCCTGGGCCCTCGGGTCGCCGGACTCCACGGCCTTCGCGCAGTCCGCGGCGTCCGCCTGCGGGTCGCCGCTCGCCTCGGCCCACGCCTCGCTCACCGCGGACGCGGAGGCGAGCCGCTCCAGGCAGCCGCGCTGGCCGCAGCCGCAGGGCGGGCCGCCGGGGCGTACGACGATGTGGCCGATCTCGCCGGCCGAGCCGTGGGCGCCGGGTTCGATGGCGCCGCCGATGCCGATCGCGCCGGCGATGCCGGTGCCCAGCGGTACGAACAGGAACCGGTCGGCGCCCTTGCCCGCGCCGATGCGGCCCTCGGCGAGGCCGCCCGTGCGGACATCGTGGCCGAGGGCCACGGGGACGCCTTCCAGGCGGGTGCTGAGGAGGTCCCTCAGAGGGACGTCGCTCCAGCCGAGGTTGGCCGCGTACACGGCTGTGCCGCGCTCGGCGTCGACGATGCCGGGGACGGCTACTCCCGCCGCGGCGGCGGGTTCGCCGAAGTGGGCGATGCCGTGGGCCCGCAGGTCCTCGGCGAAGCCGAGGATGCCCTCCACGACGGCGTCGGCGCCCCGTTCGCGTCCGGTGGGCCTGCGCGCCTCGTGCAGCAGGGTGCCGTCCGCCCCTACCAGGGCGGCCTTCATTCCGGTGCCGCCCACATCGAGGGCGATGACGTGTCTCACGGGGGACAGTCTCGCGCGTCACCCCGTGAGAGGTCTAGTCCACTTTGGGGTCGGCGTGGTGCGGGTGGGGGTTTTTGGTGGGAGTGTCCTGGGGTGGGGGCGGCGACGCGGGCGGGGGGAAACGAGCCCCGCCCCCGTCCAAGGCGCCCCGCCGGCACCTAGAGCCTGTCTTTGAACCCCCGTCGTCCGCGCGAAGCGCGGGCGCAGCGGCGGTCCGTGCGCCGAGGGCGCGTGCCGGGCGTCGGGGCGCAGACGGGGGTTCAAAGACAGGCCCTAGCTCAGAATCACGCTCCGCGTAAGGTTCCGCGGCCGGTCCGGGTCGAAGCCGCGGGACTCCGCGAGGGCCACCGCCAGGCGCTGGGCGCGGACGAGGTCGGCCAGGGGGTCCTCCTCCTCGCGGGCGACCAGCTCGCCGCCGACGCGGGACACGTCACCCGCGAGGCCGTCCGGCAGTGTGCCGAACATCCACGTCACCCGGCCGGGGCCGGTGATGGAGATCGGGCCGTGGCGGTACTCCATCGCCGGGTACGACTCCGTCCACGCGCCCGCCGCCTCCCGCATCTTCAGCGCCGCTTCGAGCGCCAGCCCGTACGTCCAGCCCCGCCCCAGGAACGTCCACTGCTCGGCGCCAAGGACCGGCGCCGGCAGCGGCTCGGTCACCGCGAGTTCCGCGTCGAGGGCCGCCTCGTCCACCGTCTTGAGGCCGGGGACGGCGCCGAGCCCGGCCCGCAGGAAGGCGAGGGCCGTCGTCGCGAAGCGGGTCTGGACGACCGACTCCTCGTCGGCCCAGTCCAGGACGGCGACGGTGTCCGCCGCGTCCATGACCGGGGTCTTCGGGTCGGCGGTCAGCGCGAGCGTCGCGACCTTGCCCTTCAGCCGGTTCAGGAGCTCCAGGACCTCCGTCGTCGTACCGGAGCGGGTGATGGCGACGACCCGGTCGTACGTCCGTCCGGCCGGGAACTCCGAGGACGCGAAGGCGTCCGTCTCGCCGAGACCCGCCGCCTCGCGCAGGGCCGCGTACGCGATGGCCATGAACCACGACGTCCCGCATCCGGTGACGGCGACCCGCTCACCCGGCTTCGGCAAACCCTCGAAGGAGGCGGCCGCCTCCACCGCCCGTCGCCAGCAAGCGGGCTGGGTGGCTATCTCTGCTGCGGTACGCGACATGCGCCAAGGCTCCTCGGTCAGTGCGGGACTGGTGCGGGGTTTCCGGTGTGCTGTGCAGGAACGTGCTGTGCAGGAACGTGCTGTGCAGGGACGTGCTGTGCAGGAACGTCACGTGCATAGCAGCAGCCCGACCGGCCCGGCAATGGCGGCCCGCCGAGCCGGGGCCGCTGTGGCCCCTGGGACCGCCGTTGCACAAGTGATATCCGGGTGGTGTAGACCTTGTGTCCGGACTCGGGGGAAACTCGCAGTTCAAGGGCATTGGGGCGCAGAGCGCCCCGGAACGCGGAAGCGATGAGGGTGGGACAGCTGTGCAGCGGCGCGTGACAGGACTGACCGCGGCGGTGGCCGCACTTGGCATGGCGGGTGTACTCGCCGGCTGTGGCGGTCCCGGCGACTCCGGCGACGTCACCCTCAAGCTGGTGGCCGCCGACTACGGCGACTCCGCGGCGAACAGTTCCAAGAAGTACTGGGACAAGCTGGCCAGGGGATTCGAGAAGGAGAACCCCGGCATCAAGATCGACGTGACCGTCCACTCCTGGAACGACGTGGACCGCGAGGTCAAGGAGATGGTCAAGAAGGGCGACGCCCCCGACCTGGCGCAGATCGGCGCGTACGCCGACTACGCCGCGCAGGGCAAGCTCTACGAGGCCGACGAGCTCCTCTCGATCGCCACCCAGGCCGACTTCCTGGCCCCGCTCTCCCGGGCCGGCGAGGTCAACCGCATCCAGTACGGCATGCCGTTCGCCTCCTCCACCCGCCTGCTCTTCTACAACACCAAGCTCTTCAAGGACGCCCACCTCACCCCGCCGCAGAGCTGGAGCGAGCTGCAGGCGGACGCGAAGGCCCTGAAGGCGCGCGGCGTGAAGATCCCGTACGCGCTGCCGCTCGGCCCCGAGGAGGCGCCCGCCGAGACGCTGATGTGGATGCTCAGCGGCGGCGGCGGTTACACCGACAACGTCGGCTCGTACGACGTCGACTCCAAGCAGAACGCGAAGACGTTCACCTGGCTCAGGGACAACCTCGTCGGACAGGGACTGACCGGCCCGACCGCGCCCGGCGAGATGAACCGCGCCGAGGCCTTCGCGGCGTTCTCGCGTGGCGAGGTCGGCATGCTCAACGGCCACCCGACGCTGATGAAGATGGCCGCCAAGAAGGGCGTGAAGTTCGGCATGGTGCCGGCGCCCGGCATCAACGGCAAGGCGCAGGCCACGATGGGCGTCGCCGACTGGATGATGGCGTTCAAGCAGAACGGCCACCGCAAGGAGGCCGGCAAGTTCCTCGACTACGTCTACAGCAAGAAGAACGTGCTCGACTTCTCGAACGAGTACGACATCCTGCCGGTGACGACCTCCGCCTCGCAGGCGATGGCCGAGGACCGCGGCCACACCGAGCTCGGCAAGTTCCTCGACGAGCTTCCGACCTCGCAGCTCTACCCGGTGGGCAAGACGTCCTGGGCGCAGGTCTCCGCGGACATCAAGAAGGAGATCGGCAAGACGGTCGAGAAGGGCAGCAGCCCCGACTCGGTCCTCAAGCGCATCCAGAACCGCGCGGTGACCGAGGAGAACGCCGAGTAGGGCGACGGCAGGAGCAGGCGTAGGGCTAGCGTGTCGGTATGAGCGACCAGGGCGATCAGGGCGACCAGAGTGCTCAGGACCCGCAGGGTTCACGGGATCCGCAGGGTTCACAGGACCCGCAGGACCCGGGGGGCCCATCCGCCCTCTCCGCGCGCGACCGGGCCGTCCTCGCCCTGGAGCGGCGCTCGTGGCCCGGTCCCGGCGCCAAGGAGCGCGCCATCCGCGAGGAGCTCGGCATGGTGCCGGTCCGCTACTACCAGCTCCTGAACGCCCTGCTCGACGACGCCCGCGCGCTCGCCCACGACCCGATTACGGTCAATCGGCTGCGTCGCGTGCGGGAGTCACGGCGCGACGAGCGCTGACCCGGTTAAGGTCGGGCCCATGGGTGACCCTACGTACACGCAGCCCGACAGGCCCGGACGTCCCGGCCTGCCCGAGCCCGTGACGCCCGCAGGGCGCGACGGTCTCGCCGCCCTCCTCGCCCGGCCCGGACGGGCCGTCGTGGCGCTCGACTTCGACGGCACGCTCGCGCCGATCGTGTCCGACCCCGAACAGGCCCGCGCCCACCCCGGCGCCGTGCCCGCGCTCGCCGCGCTCGCCCCGCGCCTGCGGTCGGTCGCCGTGGTCACGGGCCGCCCGGCGGGTGTCGCGGTCCGCTACGGCGGCTTCGCGGGCGCGGCGGGTCTTGAGCACCTCGTCGTCCTCGGGCACTACGGCGCCGAGCGCTGGGACGCCGTCACCGGCACGGTGCACGCCGCCGAACCGCACCCCGGCGTCGCGGCCGTCCGCGCCGAGCTGCCCGGGTTCCTCGACGCGATCGGCGCCTGGCGCGGCACCTGGATAGAGGAGAAGGGCCGGGCCGTCGCGGTCCACACGCGCCGGGCCGCGGACCCGCAGGCCGCCTACGAGACGCTGCGCGAGCCGCTCGCCGAGCTCGCGGGGCGGCACGGCTTGATCGTCGAGCCGGGCCGGATGGTCCTCGAACTGCGGCCGCCCGGCATGGACAAGGGCGTGGCCCTGGAGGAGTACCTGCGCGAGGTGGGGGCCGAGTCCGTCCTCTACGCGGGCGACGACCTCGGCGACCTGCCCGCCTTCGGCGCGGTGGAGAAGCTCCGCTCGGACGGTGTCGCGGGCCTGCTCGTGTGCAGCGGCAGCGCGGAGGTCGAGGAGCTGACGGGCCGGGCCGACCTGGTGGTGGACGGCCCGGCGGGGGTCGTGGAGCTGCTCTCGTCGATCGCGGCGGCCGTCGGCGGCTGAGCGCCGTCCGGTCGCGGGCCGAGCGTCAGCCCGTGAGCGCCCGCAGCTGGTCCAGGAACCACTGGGCCGGCGGCAGCGCCGTGGCCGCCGACGCCAGGCGCTTGGTGCGCTCGGCCCGCTCCTCGGGGGCCATGGTGAGCGCCGTGTGCAGGGCCTGTGCCGTGCCCGTCACGTCGTAGGGGTTGACCGTGATCGCGTCCTCGCCCAGCTCCTCGTGGGCGCCGGCCTCCCGCGAGAGCACCAGCGCGCAGCCCTCGTCCGAGACCACCGGGACCTCCTTGGCGACGAGGTTCATGCCGTCGCGGATGGGGTTGACCAGGGCCACGTCCGCCATGCGGTAGGCGGCGAGGGAGCGCGCGAAGTCGTCGTCGACGTGCAGCAGGACGGGGGTCCAGCCGGGCGTCCCGTACGCGGAGTTGATCGACTCTGCGACCCGGGAGACCTCCGCGGTGTAGTCGCGGTAGACCGAGAGGTCCTGCCGTGAGGGGTAGGCGAAGGCGACGTGCACGACGCGCTCGCGCCACTCGGGGTGGGTGTCGAGCAGCTCGCGGTAGGCCAGCAGGCCCCGCACGATGTTCTTGGACAGCTCCGTCCTGTCCACCCGGACGATCAGCTTCCGGTTCTCGCCGTCCTGCTCGCCCGCCTGCTCCCGCAGCGTCCGCATCCGCTCCTCGACGTCGTCCCGCCGCGAGCGCTCCCGCAGGAAGTCCGCGTCGGCGCCGAGCCCGTGCACCCCGATCCGGGTCCCCGAGGTCCCGCCGACGATCCGCACGCAGCACTCGGTGAACGCGTCGGCCCACCGCCCGGTCAGGAAGCCGAGCCGGTCCGCGCCGAGCATCCCGCGCAGCACCTGCTCCGCCACGTCGTCAGGCAGCATCCTGAAGTAGTCCACGGGCGCCCACGGCGTGTGCGAGAAGTGGCCGATGCGCACGTCGTCGCGCAGCTCCCGCAGCATGCCCGGCACCAGCGTCAGGTGGTAGTCCTGCACCAGGACCGCCGCCCCCGGCGCCGCCTCCGCGGCCAGCGCCTCGGCGAACGCGCGGTTGTACGCCTCGTACGCCGCCCACTGCGCGCGGAACTCCGGCCCGAAGGCCGGCTCCAGCGGGGTCTGGTAGAGCATGTGGTGGACGAACCACAGCACCGAGTTCGCGATGCCGTTGTACGCGTCCGCGTGGACCCGCGCGTCGATGTCCAGCATCCGTACGCCGGGCTCCCCGACGCCGCGCCGCACCGCCTCGCGGTCGCCGTCGCCGAGCGCCGCGCACACCCACAGGGCGTCCGCGTCGCCGCCGATGGCGCTGAGCCCGGAGACCAGGCCGCCGCCGCCGCGTCTGGCGCTCAGCTCCCCGTTCTCCTCGACGGTGTACGAGACGGGGCCGCGGTTGGACGCGACCAGTACCTGCGCTGCTGCTGTGGATGCGGACTCGGAGACCATGTGGCAACACGTAGCCCGTCCAGGGGCCGGGCAAACGTACGACCGGACTCCGCGTGGCGCCCGGCTGGAATGTGTTCCGTGCCCGGTGGGGGCGGGATCATGCGGGCCGGGCGGTTCACCGGCCACCGCGGTCACGCCACGCGTCGGTGCGCGTACTCCGCGACGTCCGTCATCGGCGGCCTCTCCTCGGTGTCGACCGCGTACGTCCGCGGGACGAAGCCGTGCTCGCCCCGCTCGAACTGCGTCAGTTCGGGACGTACGAGATGGCCGCGCGCGAGCCGCAGCTGCGCCGTGCGGTAGATGGCCGCCGCCATCCGGCCGAGCGCCTGCCCGTCCTGATGGCGGTGCCTGCGCACCCCCACGTCGACCTGCGCGAGTGCGTCCAGGCCCACGGTGTGCAGCGCGTCGACGAGCAGCCCCAGCTCCACGCCGTACCCGACGGGGAACGGCAGCCGCTCGAGGAGCGACCTGCGCGCCGCGTACTCGCCGCCCAGCGGCTGGACGAACCCCGCGAGGCGCGGCCAGTGCATGTTCAGGAGCGGGCGCGCCATCAGCTCCGTCACCCGGCCGCCCTGGCCCGCGGCCTCGCCCAGCGGACGGTCGTACATCGCCTTCACGAAGGCCACGTCGGGGTCGGTGAGCAGCGGGCCCACTATCCCCGAGACGAAGTCCGCGGAGAACTCCCGCAGATCCGCGTCGACGAACGCGACGACGTCCCCGCTCGTCACGAGCAGCGAGCGCCACAGCACCTCGCCCTTGCCGGGTACGGCCGCGACACGCGGCAGGATCTCGTCGCGGTGCACGACCTTGGCGCCCGCCGCCGCCGCGACCTCGGCCGTACGGTCCGTCGAGCCGGAGTCGATCACCACGAGCTCGTCGACCAGCGGGGCCCGCTCCATCAGGGCGCGGCGGATCTCGGCGACGATCTCGCCGACCGTCCCCTCCTCGTCGAGCGCGGGCAGCACGACACTCACCGAGGTGCCCGAGGCACGTTTGGCGGCGGTCAGAAGGTCCAGCGGACGATCGGCGACGGACCAGGAACGCCTGCTCAGCCAGTGCTCGGCCTCTTCCAGCACGGTCGCGGTCCTCCCATATGTGATCCATCTCGCGGTTCGGACGACTATCTCAAGGGTCCGGGGCTTCGGTTACAGTCTTGAACAACGCCGGAGACCATCGCATGCCGGGGTCACCACGGCGTTGAGATCAACAATCGAATACCGCTCATCCAGAGGGGCAGAGGGATACGGCCCGTTGAAGCCCCGGCAACCATCCAGTCGGTCTCGTACGTCATCGTCGCGAGGCTCCCGGCTAGGGAAGGTGCCAATTCCGTCTCGCGGCGAAATGCGTCGCGAGGAAGATGAGGAGAAAGGGCCTCGCCTCCATGGCTGTGCAGACCGTCGCCACCGAAAGCACCACCTCTCCCGTAGACCTCGGTCCCGCCTCGGGCCTCTCCTGCCGGGAATGCGGCACCAGGTTCCCGCTCGGTCCGATCTTCGCCTGCGTCGAGTGTTTCGGCCCCCTCGAAGTCGCGTACGACCTGCCCCTCGGCGACCCGGAAGCCCTGCGCAAGCGGATCGAGGCCGGCCCCGCCAACATCTGGCGCTACGCCCCGCTCCTCCCCGTCCCCGCCGACGTGGCCGACAAGCCGAACCTGAACCCCGGCTGGACCAAGCTCGTCAAGGCCGACAACCTCGCCGCCGAACTCGGCGTCCAGCAGGGCAAGTTGTTCGTCAAGGACGACTCCGGCAACCCCACGCACTCCTTCAAGGACCGCGTCGTGGCCCAGGCCCTCGAAGCGGCGCGCGCCTTCGGCTTCACCACCCTCTCCTGCTCCTCCACCGGCAACCTCGCGGGCGCCGTCGGCGCCGCCGCCGCCCGCGCCGGCTTCCGCTCCTGCGTCTTCATCCCGCACGACCTGGAGCAGGGCAAGGTCGTCATGGCCGCGGTCTACGGCGGTGAGCTCGTCGGCATCGAGGGCAACTACGACGACGTCAACCGCTTCTGCTCCGAGCTCATCGGCGACCCGCTGGGCGAGGGCTGGGGCTTCGTCAACGTCAACCTGCGGCCGTACTACGGCGAGGGTTCCAAGACCCTCGCGTACGAGATCTGCGAGCAGCTCGGCTGGGAGCTGCCCGACCAGCTCGTCATCCCGATCGCGTCGGGATCGCAGCTCACGAAGATCGACAAGGGGCTCAAGGAGCTCATCGCGCTCGGCCTCGTCGCCGACAAGCCGTACAAGATCTTCGGTGCTCAGGCGGAGGGCTGTTCGCCGGTGTCGGCGGCGTTCAAGGCGGGCCACGATGTCGTACGCCCCCAGAAGCCGAACACCATCGCCAAGTCGCTTGCCATCGGCAACCCCGCCGACGGGCCGTACGTCCTGGACATCGCGCGCCGCACGGGCGGGGCGGTGGAGGACGTGAACGACGAGCAGGTCGTCGACGCGATCAAGCTTCTCGCCCGCACGGAAGGGATCTTCGCGGAGACCGCGGGCGGGGTGACGGTGGGCGTCACGAAGAAGCTCGTCGAGGCGGGCCTCATCGATCCCTCGCTGACCACGGTGGTCCTCAACACGGGTGATGGCCTCAAGACGCTTGACGCGGTCGCCGATACGTCGCAGGCCACCGCCACGATCAAGCCGAGCCTTGAGGCGTTTCGCTCCGCGGGGCTCGCCGGCTAGTCGCCGTAGGGCCTGATCGGCGTCGTCGACCGCCGGTCGTGGTCCGTCCTCGCGCAGTTCCCCGCGCCCCTTCCAGGGGCGCCCCGCCCCCGTACTTCTGAGGTGAACCCATGAGCGTCAACGTCCGTATCCCCACCATCCTTCGTACCTACACCGGCGGGCAGGCCGAGGTTGCCGCCGAGGGGGCGAATCTCGGGGAGGTCATCGCCGATCTGGAGAAGAAGCACAGCGGCATCGCGGCCCGCGTCCTGGACGACCAGGGCAAGCTGCGCCGCTTCGTGAACGTGTACGTCAACGACGACGACGTCCGCTTTGAACAGGGCCTGGAGACGGCCACCCCGGACGGCGCGGGCGTCTCGATCATTCCGGCCGTCGCCGGCGGCTGATCCTTTTCCGCAAGAAGCCTGCGTAACCCGAATTGCCCTCTCCGCCGAGAAACGGAGGGGGCAATTCTGCATGGTTGAGCGCGGTACAGTTGGGAAGAGTGCTTCGCCGTTAATGCCGTGTGCATATACGAAGTCGGCCCGGGCCGACAAGAAGTAGCCAAAGAGCGCTGCCCATGTGAACCTTATGCGGCTTTCGTATGGCCCGACTTGCCCTGAATCCTGGCGAATTCTCCGCATATTACCGTTCGGGCGTGCCCAGAATTCTCGTCCGATTGACCTGTTGCAGACGGCAGTTGGACAGATACATTCAGCGGCGGTCGACGCGTTCCGGCGCACACCCCCAGGCATTGGGGGGTGAGGTCTGACCCGGGTCCGCGAAGTGCGGTCCTGTGCAAGGGCCAGTAATAGGGGAGTTAGGCATGGCTCAGGGCACCGTCAAGTGGTTCAACGCGGAGAAGGGGTACGGCTTCATCGCGGTCGACGGTGGTGCGGATGTTTTCGTCCACTACAGCGCGATCCAGATGGACGGGTACCGCACCCTTGAAGAAGGTCAGCGAGTCGAGTTCGAGATCTCGCAGGGCCAGAAGGGTCCGCAGGCGGACATGGTCAAGCTCGCCGTCTAGCTCGGCGCGACCGACCACCGAAGCAAGCATCGCGAGGGGCTCGTATCCCAACAGGGGTACGGGCCCCTCGTGTGTGCGGGGCGCGCCCGGCGCGCGCCCGGCGGCGGGGCGGGGATCCTTGAGAGGCGCTTGCACTCGCAGGGGTCGAGTGCTAATCATTGGGCTTAGCACTCTACGAGTGAGAGTGACAGAACTTGGGTCGGGTCAGCGAGGCCCGCGAGCCGCGTGGGGCAAGGAACCACACGGCACGCAGGCCGTCCGTCGCGGGCGCGGGCACGATCCGTTTGCGTTTCCACCCCGTCCGGGAGGACCACTTCACATGGCCAAGATCATCGCGTTCGACGAGGAGGCACGGCGCGGCCTCGAGCGCGGCATGAACCAGCTCGCCGACGCCGTCAAGGTGACCCTGGGCCCCAAGGGTCGCAACGTCGTCCTCGAGAAGAAGTGGGGCGCCCCCACGATCACCAACGATGGTGTTTCCATCGCCAAGGAGATCGAGCTCGAGGACCCGTACGAGAAGATCGGCGCCGAGCTGGTCAAGGAGGTCGCGAAGAAGACGGACGACGTCGCCGGTGACGGCACGACGACCGCGACCGTCCTGGCCCAGGCCCTGGTGCGCGAGGGTCTGCGCAACGTGGCCGCCGGCGCCAACCCGATGGCCCTCAAGCGCGGCATCGAGAAGGCCGTCGAGGCTGTCTCCGGCGCCCTGCTCGAGCAGGCCAAGGACGTGGAGACCAAGGAGCAGATCGCTTCGACGGCCTCCATCTCCGCCGCCGACACCCAGATCGGCGAGCTCATCGCCGAGGCGATGGACAAGGTCGGCAAGGAAGGCGTCATCACCGTCGAGGAGTCGCAGACCTTCGGTCTGGAGCTTGAGCTCACCGAGGGCATGCGTTTCGACAAGGGCTACATCTCGGCGTACTTCGCCACCGACATGGAGCGTATGGAGGCGTCGCTCGACGACCCGTACATCCTGATCGTCAACTCCAAGATCTCGAACGTGAAGGACCTCCTTCCGCTCCTCGAGAAGGTCATGCAGTCCGGCAAGCCGCTGCTGATCATCGCCGAGGACGTCGAGGGCGAGGCCCTGTCGACCCTGGTCGTCAACAAGATCCGTGGCACCTTCAAGTCCGTCGCCGTCAAGGCCCCGGGCTTCGGTGACCGCCGCAAGGCCATGCTCGGCGACATCGCCATCCTCACCGGTGGCACCGTCATCTCCGAGGAGGTCGGCCTCAAGCTGGAGAACGCCGGTCTCGACCTGCTCGGCCGCGCCCGCAAGGTCGTCATCACCAAGGACGAGACGACCATCGTCGACGGCTCCGGTGAGAGCGACCAGGTCCAGGGGCGCGTCAACCAGATCCGCGCCGAGATCGAGAACTCGGACAGCGACTACGACCGCGAGAAGCTGCAGGAGCGCCTGGCGAAGCTCGCCGGCGGTGTTGCGGTCATCAAGGCCGGTGCCGCGACCGAGGTCGAGCTCAAGGAGCGCAAGCACCGCATCGAGGACGCCGTCCGCAACGCGAAGGCGGCCGTCGAAGAGGGCATCGTCGCCGGTGGTGGCGTCGCCCTCCTCCAGGCCACTTCGGTCTTCGAGAAGCTGGACCTGCAGGGTGACGAGGCGACCGGCGCCAACGCCGTGAAGCTCGCCCTGGAGGCCCCGCTCAAGCAGATCGCCGTCAACGGCGGTCTCGAGGGTGGCGTCGTCGTCGAGAAGGTGCGCAACCTGACCGTCGGCCACGGCCTGAACGCCGCGACCGGTGAGTACGTCGACATGATCGCCGAGGGCATCCTCGACCCGGCGAAGGTGACGCGCTCTGCCCTGCAGAACGCCGCCTCCATCGCCGCGCTGTTCCTCACCACCGAGGCCGTCATCGCCGACAAGCCGGAGAAGGCGGGCGCTGCCCCGGCCGGCGGCGGCATGCCGGGCGGTGACATGGACTTCTGATCGACCTCTGGTTGATCACTGTCCTTCACGTACCGAGGGCGGCACTCCTTCTCACGAAGGGGTGCCGCCCTCGGGCGTTTCCCGCTCCTACGGCAGACGGTCCAGGATCCAGGTGCAGAGTTCTTCCGTCACCAGGGTGTGCGGCTCGTTCCGCGACGCGCAGAGGAATTCGTCCAGCTCGCTCTCCTCCTCGGCGGAGGCGGTGACCGGGGAGTACAGCTTCTCGTGGGTGTCGATGTCGCGCAGGGCGATCGCGCTGACCACGGGCACGAAGCAGTGCTCGCGGATGTCCGCCTCGGAGCCGAACCCGATGATCGCCGGGATCTTGTCCAGCTCGTCGGCGAGGATGCCGAAGCCCTCCAGGGTGCCGCCGGGGGCGCCGTCCGTCTCGGGCAGGCCGGAGGTGCGGATCTGCGGCTTGCGCAGGGTCACCACCCGCAGTTGCGCGACGAGTTGGTTCTCGCCCGCGGACTGCGTGTGCAGGCGGGTGCCGGTGATGGCGAGGCCCTTGCCGCGGAACGCCTTCTCGCCGCCGCGGATGCCGTTGCCCTCGCCCGTGCGCACGCCGTTGGCGACGCCGATCGTGTGGGGCTGCCGGGGCCAGCCGCCGACGCGGTCCAGCTCGGCGAGGAACTCCACCCGCTCCTTGTCCGTCTCCGGGGTGTCGTCCCACTCGGCGATGTGCCGGCACAGGAGCTGGCGGGCGGCCGGGCTGTTCATCTGGTTCGAGAACGCCGCGTTGAGACGCCGGATGTAGTGCGCGAACGACTGCAGCGCGATGGGGATCCAGGCGCCGCGGTGCGGGCTGTCGTACGAGAAGTAGAGGGCCGTCTGGTGGTTCTCGCCGTCGTGCTCCATCTTGGCGAGCGCGTACCGCGTGACGAGACCGCCCATGCTGAACCCGCCGACCGTCAGCGGCCGGTCGCCCCGGCGCCGCGCGATCGCCTCGAAGATGGCGGACCGTGCGACCTGCGCGTTCTCCAGGATGGACGCGCTGCGCTCGTCGAAACCGAGCAGGACGACGTCGTAGCCGCGTCGGCGCAGCTCGCTGACGAACGGGTACGGGCCGCGCTCCAGGATCTCCCACGAGAAGTCCAGCTCGCTGGGCCCGCTGTTGAACCCGTCGCCGAGGATGACGGGGCGGGTCAGCCCCTGGGCGGGGTCGGCCAGGTACACCCAGGCCCTGCCGTTCGGCAGCGTCCACTCGTCATCCGGCTCCGGCGCGGCCGCGGGGGCCTCCCTGGCCTCCCTCGGGCCGGGGGCCAGGGTGATGCGGGCGGCGACCCCGAAGGCTTCGGCGATCTGCGGGTCGGCGGGCTCATGCGGTTCGTTCGACGCGTTGGGATCGGTGGGCTTGCTCATGAGGGTCCCCTCCGGTTGTGCGCTTCGATGGCGTACGCGTACGGGTAGGGGCATGCGTGGCCGTGCCCCGGTTACGTGCGGTGCCATCTTTGGTACGTGCGGTAGTCGCCGGGTAGGGGGAGTCCCCGATTCGGACGGGCGCGGGGGTCCTTTCGGACAGGGCGGGTTCGGCCGTTTACGGGTGGGGCGATTGGGGTTCGGCGGCCTGGCCAGGGGTGTGCGGGGGCTGTTGGCGGGTGCGGGCGCTACGGGTGCTGGCGCGTCGGCCAACCTGGCGTCCTTGTCTCTCGCGAGGCCCGCCTCGAACCGGGGGAACTATGTCGTGAAGTGGAGGGGGCGGGGGGTGGGTCTTGGGCGGCGTCTTTGGTGGGCCGGTGCCTTTGGGGGTGGGCGGGGCCGTCCGGGGTTTTGCGGAGTGTGGCGGTTCCGGGCCGGGAGTAAAGGGCGCTCCGCTGCGCTGCGCGTCGGCTGCGCCGATTCCGCTGCGCTCCACCCTTGACTCCCGTCCCTCCACCGCACGTTGACTGTGACCCGGACGCCCAGGGGTGGGGCCGCCGGGGGGGCGTGGGATGGGTCATTCCCTTTCGCCGCCGGGTGCGGCCCGGTCCAACGCGAGCCGACGTCACGGTCGGGGCGCGGCTGCCCCTGCGGCCTAGCCGCTCGGGCCATCCCTTTGCGCTGCCGGGTGCGGCCCGGTCCAACGCGAGTCGACGTCACGGTCCGGGCTCGGCTGCCCCTGCCGCCTCGCCGCTCGGGTCATCAGCCTTCACGGCCGGGTGCGGACCGGCCCATCGTGAGTCACCGTCACGCGCCCGGGGTGCTGCCGAACACTCGGGTCGCCGCCCGGTCCGGCATCTACTTTGGGAAAGTTGCGAATCCATCCGCCGCGCGCCCCCCTGTCACGCCCCGCACGCCCCGCCCGTCTCGGATACGCGACCTATCGCCCGGGGGGGGGGCATCAACTTTCGCTAAGTTGCGAAGCGGTCCATCGCGCGCCCTCCTGCCACGCCTCGCGCGCTGCCTCATGCGCCTCGGCAGACTCCCATCCGGGGCGGCGCATTGGGAGTGAGGAGGGGGCGCGCGGCGACTCCATTCGCAACTTTCCCAAAGTAGGTGCCCCGGAGCGGCAGGCGACCGCCCGGCGATGAATGGTCTGACCGAGCGCGACCCTGGCGCCCGCCCACGATGGGCCGATCCGCACCCGGCAGCGCGAGGGGATGGCCCGAGCGGCGACGCCGCAGGGGCAGCCGAGCCGGGAACGTAGCGTGCGCTCGCGTTGGACCGGGCCGCACCCGGCAGCGCAAAGGGATGGCCCAAGCGGCGACGCCGCCTGGCCGACCCAGCCGGGGCCGTAGCGTGCGCTCGCGTTGAGCCGGGCCGCACCCGGCAGCGATGGCTGATGGCCCGAGCGGCTGGGCCGCTGGGGCAGCCGAGCCCGGACCGTAACGTCGGCTCGCGTTGGACCGGGCCGCACCCGGCGGCGAAAGGGAATGACCCATCCCACGCCCCCCGGCGGCCCCACCCCTGGGCGTCCGGGTCAAAGCCAACGTGCGGTGGAGGGACGGGAGTCAAGGGTGGAGCGCAGCGGAATCGGCGCAGCCGACGCGCAGCGCAGCGGAGCGCCCTTTACTCCCGGCCCGGAACCGCCACACTCCGCAAAACCCCGGACGGCCCCGGTGACCATCAACGTTCCCGGCCCACCGAAGCCCCCGGCTTGCTTGATGCGCGTCACGAAAGCGGACCAGCTCGCGGCGCAGTTGGCCGATGAATGAGCCACTGACAAGGAGCTGAACTGAACCGACAGGTCCAGGCCCGGCCCGGTGAGCGGGATCATCCAGGTTCACAGGCCGCGGTACACGTCCCGGCGATTGCCGACGTGGACGACGAGGATGACCAGGACGTCGTTCCGGATTTCGTAGACGATGCGGAAGCTGCCGACACGGAGGCGATATAGACCGTCGTGCCCGGCGAGCTTCGTGGTGTCGGCGTCGTCGCGGTGCGGGTCCTCGCCCAGCGAGGTGAGGGCGGTGAGGATGCGCATGGCGTCCTGCCGGTCGATGGACCGGAGCTGGCGCTGCGCGTGCGTGGTGAAGCGGAAGGCGTACTTCACGCGGCGTCGCCCGCGGTGGTGGCGCCGTGGTCCTTGCCGTCGCCTTCGAAGAGGTCCGCCAGGAGTTCTGCCATGCCGACGGTGGGATCGTCACGGTGGCGTTCGGCCTCACGTGCCGCGAGTTCGTCGGCCGCTTCGTCCAGCGCGTCCAGTACCTCTATGGGCACCAGGGCGGCGACACGCTTCCCCTTGCGGGTCAGTACGGTCACCTCCCCCGCCTCGGCCTTGTCGACGACCTCGGCGAGGTGGGCGCGGGCTTCCCGGATGGTGACGTACTCACTCATACCTCAAGCGTACACACCGGTGTGTACACGTGCGGGGCTGGTCGCCGGGGGTCTACTCGGCGGGGGGCCGGGTGGCGGCGTGGTCGAGGGCCGCGCGGAGGTGGCCGTCCGAGGAGGTGAGCAGGTCGGCGGCGGTGGGGCCGTCGACCCGGCCGAGGATGGTGAGGATGGCGTTCTTCACCTCTCCGTCGGTGGCGGCGAGGGCGGCCTCGATCTCGTCGTCCGCGGCGCCGGTGGCGAGGGCGACGATGCGGCGGGAGCGGGCGCGCAGCTTGTCGTTGGACGCGCGCACGTCCACCATCAGGTTCCCGTACGTCTTGCCGAGCCGGATCATGGTGATCGTCGACAGCATGTTGAGGACGAGTTTCTGGGCCGTGCCCGCCTTGAGGCGGGTGGAGCCGGTGAGGAGTTCGGGGCCGACGACGACCTCGATGCCGTGTTCGGCGGCGGCGGCGAGCGCGCTGTCCGCGTTGCAGGAGAGGCCGATGGTGAGCGCGCCGTACCGCTCGCGGGCGTGCTCGACGGCGCCGATCGCGTACGGGGTGCGTCCGGAGGCGGAGATGCCGACGACGACGTCGTCCGCGGTGAGGTCCAGGCCGTCCAGATCCGCCGCCGCCAGCTCCTTGCTGTCCTCGGCGCCCTCGACCGCCTTGACCATGGCGCTCGGGCCGCCCGCGATGAGGCCGAGGACCTCGCTCGGGTCGGTGTTGAAGGTGGGCGGGCACTCGGAGGCGTCGAGCACCCCGAGCCGTCCCGCGGTGCCCGCGCCCGCGTAGACGAGCCGGCCGCCGCGGGCCATGCGCTCGGCGGTGCCGTCGATGGCGACGGCGATGGCGGGGAGCTGTTCGGCGACGGCGGCGGGGACGGTGGCGTCCTCGCCGTTCATGATCCGGGCGATCTCCAGGGTGGGCAGCCGGTCGATCTCGGAGAGCTCGGGCCGGAACGCCTCGGTGGTGAGGGTGGCGAGCTGGGCGCGCAGCTCTCCGTAGGTGGCGTTGTGGTTGTCGTCCTGGTGGGAGGGGGTTGCGTCGGGGGCGTCAGGGGCGTCGGTGGTGGAGGTCATGGCGTCTGCGGCTCTTCCGTGTCTCTCGTGGCCAAGGGGGGGCGACGCGGGGTCGGGCGGCTGGCGGTCGGTGGTTCGGTGGTTCGACGGTTCGGTGGCCGGTTCAGCGGTTGCGGTTGCCGTTGCTGTTGCCGCGCGGGCTGTGGCGGTGGGCGAGCGCTTCGTAGGAGGCGGCGAGCGCGGGCGCCGCCGTCTCGTACGTCCGCTGGGCGACGCCCACGAACAGGCAGTCCACGACGAGGAGTTGACTCGTGCGGGACGACATCGCGGCGGGCCTCAGCTCGCTCTCGCGGGCCGTGGACGTGGTCAGTATGTGATCGGCGTACTGGGAGACGGCGGCGCCGGGCCGGCCGGTGACGGCGATGGTCGTCGCGCCGTGCTCGAAGGCGACGCGGAGGGGTTCGATCACGTCGCCCGTGGACCCGGAGTGGGTGATGGCGATGGCGACATCCTTCGCGCGGAGCGTCACCGCGTTGGTGACGGCGAGGTGCGGGTCGGAGTGCGCGTGCGCGATGTGCCCGATGCGCAGGAGCTTCTGGGCGAGGTCCTGGGCGACGAGCCCCGACGCGGCGACGCCGTAGATCTCCACGCGGCGGGCGGTGGCGAGCGCGGCGACGGCGGCGCCGAGCTGCACGGTGTCGAGTCCGGCGGCGGTGTCGGCGAGGGTCTGCTGCTCGTCGCGGGCGAGCTTGGCGACGACGTCCGCGATGGGGTCGTCGACGGCGATGTCCGCGGTGACGGCGGGCGCGCGGCCCGACTGCTGCTGGGCGGCGAGTCCGGCGAGGGCGAGGCGCAGGTCACGGTAGCCGGGATAGCCGAGGAGGCGGGCGGTGCGGACCACCGTCGCCTCACTGGTGCCGGTGAGCTCGGCGAGGCCGGTGACCGTGAGGGCGGCGCATCCGGCGGGATCACCGGCGACGGCCTCGGCGACCCGCTGCATGGAGCGGGTCATCGACGGCGCCAGCGTCCGCACCTTCGCCGCGAGGGCGGCGGGGGCGGGCGGCGCGACGTCCGCGAAAATTTCCTTCACGCTATGGGTCACGCCTGAAAGGTATTTTCGGACTGTTGACCGGTCAAGACCCCGAAGGCCGCGGGCTCCGTCCTGTCGGCGCGTTGTCGCGGTCGCCGCGTACCGGGTGACAATGGGCTGCATGGACGCGATCGACCCCTTGGAGCAGGCGTTGCACGCCGCCCGCGCACTCGTCCTCGCCGACCTCGTCGCCCGTGAGGTCGCCGAGGCCGAGGTCGTCTCGATGGTCGAGGAGGCGGTGGCGCACCGCCGCTGGTGGGTCGAGCAGTGGCCGGAGGGCGTCGCGTACGTCGCGGGCCTCATCGCCCAGGACGTCCAGGACGCGCTCCTGGAACGCTACGGACGGTGGCCGCTGTGCCCCGTGTGCGGCTCGGGAGACCCCCACGCGCTGGACGTGGAGCCGGAGCTGGGGGCCGATCCGCACTGGGTGTGCGGCAAGGCGGGGGTCGTGGTGGCGCCGGTGGGCGGTCTGACGGCATGACGCTCTACATAGACCCGCCGACGTGGCCGGGCCACGGCCGCATGTGGTCCCACCTGGTCAGCGACGTGTCGTACGAGGAACTCCACGCCTTCGCGGCCACCCTCGGCTGCCCGCCCCGCGCCTTCGACAGCGACCACTACGACGTGCCCTCGGAGCGGTACGCGGACGCGGTACGGGCGGGCGCCGTGGAGATCGGCTCGAAGGAACTGGTGCGCAGGCTCACGGGGGCGGGCCTGCGACGGCCCAAGGGACGCCCGGCGTAGCGGTTCCGGGTGCCGGGCCCTCCGGTGGGGCGAACCAGCCCTCCGCTTCGTGGCGCAGGCCGAGGGCGGTGGCCCCGCGGGCGACCTCGTGGAACGGGAGTAAGAGCCGGGCGGCGACGGTCACCAGGGTGGTGAGGGTGAGCGGAGGGTGGTCCTCGTCGCCCAGCGCCAGGTCCGGGGTGCCGCTCTCGAGGGACCGGGTCAGGCTCCACTCGGCGTCGCGGGCGCGGCTCCACTCCGGTGTGCCGGGGGCCAGCTCGTAGCCGAGGCCGTGCAGGGCCCGCGTCATGTCGTCGATATCCGCGTACTGGCCGGTGTGCAGGGCGATGGCGTACTGGTCGGGGAGGGATACCGGGCCGTGGCGGTCCGGGTCGGGTACGCCGTACCCGTAGCGCACGACGCTGATGTCCTCGGGCCGCAGCGAGGCGAGCACCGCCGCATCGGGCGCGCAGGTGAACCCCAGAGCCGTCAACCGCTCGGCTGCCTCGGCCAGCGAGACATCGGCTTCCTGTGCCACCTCCGCGATGTCGGGCAGCGACAGGGGTGGCTCCTCACGGCCGACACCCGCCAGCGGACCGAGGAACTCGATGTCGCTCTTGGACAGCCCCTCCTCGGCCGGCCGGGGAGGAGAGACCTCGAAGCCGAGCGTCCGCAGCCGGTCCGCCGCGCTCTCCAGCGACCCGAACCGACCGGCGACAGCCACCACATAGGCCCACGGCACGGGGCTGTACGGGGAGGGCTGCGTTCCCTCGTAGTCCATGAGCGACCGGTCGTCGTCGGTCAGCTCGGTCTCCGGGGCATCGACGCCGAATCCGAGGCCGGCAAGGAGTTCGGCGGTCTGCCGGATGGAGAGGCCGGAGCCGTAGGCAACGACCGCCAGTTCGGCGGACGAGACTCGGTGCGGTGCGCCTGAGGGCGGGGGTTCGGAGCGCGCCGACCACCAGTACCGGACCACCGCCCGATCCTCATCGCTCCAGGTCTTCCGGACGGGGACGTCCGAGGGCACGGTGAAGCCCAGCTCCCGCAGCCGCTCGACGGCCTGCTGGGTCGGCCAGTCGGCGCGTACCGCGCTGACACACACCTGCGCGGTGGTGAGCGTCGACCCCGGCGCCAGCCAGTGGCCGAAGGGGGCGGTGGCCAGCAGAGGGAGGTCCGCCCGGCGGACGGCCGAGCATCCGTGGAGAGGTTCGACGCGGTAACCGAGAGCGGTGAGACGGGCTGTCACCTCCGCGGCGGGCAGTTCGGTGTGCGCGACGCGCCGGAAGATGTCGTCGGCCGTGAACGTGGTGTTCGCATCCCACCAGGAGAACAGCAGCCTGAGGCTGGGCGCGCCGGTCCGGACCAGGGTCGGCGACGGGTGTATCCCGGACCTGTTCGAGCCCTGCTGCCAGGCGGCGAAGTCATCGTCCCAGCGCTCGAACCTGCCGTCCCTGCTCAGCAGCGCCACGTCCGACGGGCGGGCACACGGATCCGGCATGTCCGGGATCTCACCGGTGAGCGGCACGCCGAGACCCGCCCGGTACAGCGCCGCCAGACGCCAACGCAGCACAGGCGATGGCACGTTGGACAAGTACGACGCCGCCCCCGGGGAGGCCTGCCCGGTGAAGTCGCCGGTGACCAGGGGGAGCAGTGCCGCGTCGGGCGGGAAGAAGCCGACCGCGCCGAAGGGCAGGACGATCTCGTCGGTCATCTTCCACGGCACGTCCGCCTGCCGGGCGTGATCGGCGACGCAGTCGGCCAGGTCCACGGACAATTCGCAGAGCCGGGTGAGCCAGGACACCGTCGGCAGGGGGCGCGGAGAGGTGAAGAGGCTGGGCACGGCCGTGATGACACGTTCCTTGACGTGCTCCCAGTCGAATCCTTGGATGCTGGAGCGGCTGACGCTCAGCTCGGGCTGCCGCTCCCCGTACAGGTTCAGTACAAAGCCGTGCGGCTCGGCGTAGTTGCGCATGGCGGCCCACAGGCCGTCCGCGAGGAGCCAGCCCCGGCCGTCCACCCACCACAGATCGGGATCGGACGACGGCAGGACGGTGCTGCAGCGCCTGCTCGCCGGAACGCTCTCCCGCGGTGACCTCTGGACCATCTCCACCCCCACGAACGAGGGCTCGCCCGGCACCCACTCATGGCGGCGCGCCCCGTGCTCGGCCGTCGTGCGGTAGGGGGCGACCCAGAGCACCTGTTGCAGCACGTCCACGCAGGAGACCGGCCTGCTGTGCCGGGTCAGCAGCAGCCGGACCGTCGTGCCGCACTCCGTTCCCGGCCCCAGGTCCTCGACCCGGAAGAGATTGCCCGGCCCGGCGATCGACACCTGCAGCAGCCGCCCGGGGCGGCCGTCCCTGCCCAGCCGGCACGTGCGTACGACGATCTCGTCGGCCAGCATGAAATAGCTCAGCACCCCGATGCCGAAGCGGGAGTTGGGATACAGCTCGATCCTCGGCTCGGGCAGCTCTGCCCAGGCCGCCTGCTCCTCGATGTACTCGGGGAGGTCGACGAAGCGGGCGCCGCCCTGGGAGAAGACATCGCGCAGCTCCCGTACGCCCATGCCGATGCCGTTGTCGCGGCATTCCAGGTAGGGGCGGCCGTCGTCGTCCCCCACGCCCTGGACGAATTCGATCCGTCCCTCCCATGGCGCGGTCGGGCGCTCGGTGCGGCGCAGGAACTCGCGGCGACGGTCCGCGTAGCGCACCGCGTCCAGCGCGTTCTGGTAGATCTCACGGACCGCCAAGTCGCGTTCTCCGTACAGCTCCTCGCCCATCAGCAGCTCCTGGACCCGGTCCTCCGCGAGCTGGAAACGGATGCCGTCGGCGAGCTGTTCCGGTGTGTTGCCGCCCAGGCGCACGCGCGAACCGTCCGCATAGGGAGGCAGGCCGCCCAGTGCCATCAGCGTCGGGTTCTTCGCGCTGTTGATGTCGCGGAGCAGACCGTCCACCCGCGACGCGTGCTCGCGCAGAGCGATCTGCACTGCCGGGTGCCCGCACACCGCGTTCAGGGAGCGGCCCGTGCCCGACGTGCGCCAGTCCGAGGAGCGCACCGTGGTCAGCAGTTCGTCGAGGTCCACGCTGTCGGAGATGCCGAGGTGCTCCACGACGATCTCGGGCAGGTCGACGGGGTCCACCGCCATCGCGTACGCCGCTTTGGTGAGCGCCGCGACCACCGGCTCGCGCACCTCGTGCTCGTCGGCGGCGCTCGCGGCGACCGTGTCGTGGTCGTGGAGGCCGTCACCGCGCGAGGTGGCGAAGGGTGTCGCGCGATGCTCCTGGAGGAAGCGCATCAACCGCTTCTCGGAGAGCGCCTCGGTCACCCAGCGGGGGTGGTCGCAGGTGTGCGCCGGGCCGCCGACGAGTGCCTTCAGGGATTCGGCGGCGTACACCTCGGGCTGCTGGATCAGCCAGCGGTGGAAGAGCCACCAGCGGATGCGTTCCACCGAGCCGTCGGCGGGCTTCGCCTGCTCCAGGGCGCGCAGCCTGCGCTTGATCCGGGGAAAGCCCTGCGCGAATTTGCGGAAGCGGTCGCGGTCCGGGTCCGCGCCCCGTCCGTCCTCCGCCAGGACGCCTCGGCGGCGGTCCGCCTCCTGTGCCCAGAAGGTCTGCTCGACCAGGGGCAGCAGGACGGCGAGGGCGGCCTCGGTCGGCGACAGCTCCACGTCGTCCCTGAGCCGGTGGGTCAGGAAGCCGAGGCGTTCATGGGCGCGCTGGGCCAGGGCGGCGTCGTGCCACGGGTCGCCGCACAACGCCGCCGCGGCCGTCTCGTAACCGGCGGCGAGGCGGCTCGCGAGAGCGCCGCAGAGCTCGTGCAGGGCGTCCCGCGCCGGGCCGGGGCGCGTTCGCTGCCAGACGGGGTGCTTGGCGACCGAGCGGACCCACGGGTGGGCCTCGGTGTGCCGGTCGGGGCCCGGCAGCAGCGGGAAGTTCCGCTCGGTGGCGCCGATCTCACAGACCACCTTGATCTGCTGGGGCGTGCGGTCCCGCTTGTACGCGGCGTGCAGGGTGTCCAGGCGGCGCTGGGTCTCCTCGAAGAACTCCTGGAGGTCCATCGCGTGCGGCCGTTGTCCGGCCACGTCCGAGACGGCGCGCGAGAAGAGGCTGAACGACTCGCCGGGCGGGATACCGGTCTCGGATTCGGGGGCCGGTGACTCCGACTCCTGGACGAACAGGGCCTGTTGAGCCGCGGAGCAGGCGTAGACGTACGCGACCCTGCGGCGCAGCGAGTCGGACACCTGCCGCTTGGACCAGCGCTGGATGCCCGGCGCGACCGCCTTGGTATCCCGCTGGATGCCCTCGCGGCACGCGTCCACGAGGAAGACGACGTGCCCCGCGCGCGACTCCTCCAGCTCTTTGCGCCAGTCGATCTCGATGCACGAGTCGGCGAACGGGTCGACGTCGAACGTCGCGTCCTCGGGAATCAGATAGTCCTGGCCCTCGAAGTGGTGGCCGTGCCCGCTGAGCAGGATCAGCAGCGTGTCGTCCGGCTTGGCGTCCCGCAAGAAGCCGCGGACCTGGGCGTTGACGACGCTGGGGATGATGCCCCGCTTGTTCTCGACGATCTCCACCGAACGGAAACCGCGGTCGGTGAGGACGTCACGCATCCGCACCAGGTCGTCCTGGATGAAGGGCAGGCTGTTGATGCGCGGCTCGTCGTAGTCGCTCGCCCCGATCAGCAGGGCCCTGTGCTGCGCCACGGTCGCGGGCTCAGGACGAGGGGCGCTTGAACGTCAGGGTCAGACCCCTGGTTCCCTGCACCTGGCCGGTGCCGATCAGCTGGATGGAGCCGCTCGCGGTCACCTGGAACGAGAGCTGCGCCTCGGTGAACGCGAGCGTGTCGTCCCGTTCGGCCACGTCCTTGAAGACCTGCTGCAGCGCGTCGACCGTGTCCGCGAGGTTCTTGCGGAGCGGGCCGAGGGGGACGGCGCGCAGCGCGGCGTCGCCGTCCCGGTCGAAGAGGCCCATCGAGTCGTTGCCGGTGGCGTCCTCGTCGGTGACCGTGACCCAGAAGGGGAGGGACATCCCCTCGATCGGGTCCGTCGCGTCGTTCTGCGTCATTCCGCCCCCTGGTCCGTGCGCCGCCGGGGCACAACTCTAGTTCCAGGAAGGGCTTTTGGCGCTCACCTCGGAGAGTTCGGAGGGGATGCGTCCGCCGCGCGGCGGCGGGCCCGGGCGGGCCCGGGCGAGGATGCCGCTCACGCCCGGCGCAGGCCGTACGCCCAGTTGCCGTCCCGGTCGGCCAGTCGCACGTATCCGGCCCGTGCGACCACCCCGTGCGAGGCGGTGTTGGACGGCTCGACCAGGGCGAGCAGGGACGTGACCTCGGGGTGTGTCAGGGCCCACTGCGACAGTGAGCGCAGCGCCTCCGTGGCGTAGCCACGCCCCCGCGCCGCCTCCACGAGGTCGTATCCCACCTCCACGCAGCCGTTGTCGTCCGGCGGCCCGTGGAAGCCCATGCCACCGACGGCCACCTCGTCCGCGGTGCGGACCAGCGCGTACAGGCCCCACTCGGGCCGGTGCACCCCGGCGGCGTACGCCTTCGTCACCATCTCCGCGGCGGTCCGCGTCCCGTCGAAGGGGCTGCCGCCGAGCCAGTCGAGGCCGCCGTCGCCGCCGAGGGCGAGGTCAGCGGCGGCGGCGGGGGTCATCTCGCGGAGGGCGAGGTCGCCGGCGGGGAGCGAGGAGGCGTTGCGCCAGCGCCACTGGGGGAGCCGGGCCCGGCCGGGCAGGGTGCCGCGGCCCGTGGCCCACAGGAGCGTCGTCCACGGCGTGCCGCCCGCGGGAGTGGGCGGCACGTGCGGGAAGAGGTGGCCGAGGACCGCCTCGCAGAGGGGGGTGGGCGGCTCCGCGTCGACGCCGAGCGCGAGGGCGATGTCGTGGGTGTGGAGAAGGACCTCCGCGATGCCCATCGCCGCGAAGCCCGCCGCGTCCGCGGACCCGGCGGGGTAGGGGTGGTAGGCGCGCACGCCGCGAGGTGTCGTACGGACCGCCGCCGCCAGCAGGCCGCCCGTCGCCTCGATCACCCGGATCGCGTCCTCGGGGCCCGAGCCTTCGTCGAGCGTGATCTCGAAGGGGACGTAGGAGCTGGTGGACCGGCCCGTCAGCTGGGCCGCGTACCCGACGAAGTCGCCCGCGATGTGCTCGGCCGTCAGCAGACAGCTCCAGTCGAGCCCGCCCGCCTTCACACTCCAGTCGCGGTCCGCCGCCGCGCGCAGCACCTTCGCCGCGTGTGCCACGGCCTCGTCGATCCGGTCCCCGCCCATGAGAAGCATGCGGAGAGAGTACGGGAGTGGGGCCCGGTCGTCCGCCGAGTTTTTCAGGGGGCGAGCAGGGCCAGTTCCGTGGCGAGGTTCTCGCGGGCCGGCGCCTCCCAGTCGGCCGCCCCGTGCGGGGTGCGGAACAGGCGGGGCAGGGAGAGGAGTTGGCGCAGCACGTCCGCCCTGCCCCGGCGGAACGCCTCGTCCGGCACGAAGCCGTACTCCTCGCGGACGGCGGCGGCGTAGGCGGCGTACGCGTCCGGGGGCGCCGCCAGGATCGCCAGGTCGGCGTCGCACAGTGCCTCGCCGTTGTGGTCGCCCTCGGCGGGGTCGTGCGTGACGGTGAGGCGGACCAGGCGGGCGACCTCGGCGGTCTGGGCGCGCGACAACCCGGCCTCGGTGAGGGCGCGTTCGGCGAGGCGGGCCGAGCGTTCCTCGTTCTCGGAGCGGTCGGGGGCGTACACCGCGTCGTGGAACCACGCCGCCAGACGTACGAGGTCGGCGTCGTCGGCGTGCTCCTGAAGGACGTCGAGGTGGTCGAGGACCGCGGCCAGGTGCGTGAGGGTGTGGTACTTGCGCTGCGGTTCGGACCAGCGGGCCAGGAGCCGGTCGGCGTAGGGCGCGGGGTCGGGGGCGTCCTTGCTCGCCCGGAGCAGGGTCGCGTGCCAGCGGGTGCGGAGCGCGGCGTGCAGCTCGTCGTCGTGGTCGGCCATGCGGCGACCTTAACCGCCGGCCGGAAGGCGCGGGCCGACGCACGCGGCGGCGTACCTGGTCCTGCCGTTGCCGTGCGCGGCATCGCCCTGCCGTTGCCAGGGGCGGCCTCCTGCCTGTTGGCTTCCGTCATGACTCACATCGACGAGAACCACGAACCCGAGCGCGCCGGGCGTCTCCTGCGCACCGAGCGCGACGCCTTGATCCCGCTGCTGCGGGCCGCGCCCGACGAGGCGTACGCGATCCGCACCTGTTGTCCCGGCTGGACCGTGCGGCACGCGCTCGCGCACTGCGGAGCCGCGCTGATGCGCGTGGTCGAGAACCGGTTCGAGGAGGGCGTGTTCAGCCCCGAGTCCAACGACCGCGACATCGCCGAGCGCGCCGACTGGCCCGTCTTCCGCGTCGTCGACGAGCTGGAGCGCGGCATGACGGAGGCCGGGGCGGCCCTGGTCGCCGCCGGGGGGCGTCTGGACGCCGTCGCGCTGGGGGAGTGGATACACGCGGGTGACGTACGGGAGGCGTGGGGGAAGCCGGGCGCGTACGGCGGGGAGGGGCTGGCCGACGCGCTTGCCCTGCTCGGACAGGTCAGCAGGTCGGCGCGGGCCGCCGCCGCGCCGCCGCTGCACGCGGACATCGACGGCCGGGACGAGCCGCTGGTCCTGGGCGTCGCCGACGGCAAGCGCCCGCCGGCCCGTTACATCGGCGACGCGCCGGCCCTGATCCGGCTCTGCTCGGGCCGGCCGCTGACGGGCACCCGGTACGAGCTGGCGGGCGCCACCGAAAAGGAGTTGGCCTTCTTCGGCTGACGCGGATCATGGGGGGATGTCGAAACACTCAGATCCCTCCGCCCGCGCCGCCTCGGGCGCCCCCGCCACCGCCCCGGCCACCGGTGAGCCCCTCGTGCCCGCCGACCCGAACGTGCTGCACCCGATGCCGGGCCAGTCGCGCGTGGTGCTGCTCAAGCCGCTCGTGACCTCGCCGCTGATCGAGGTCGGGGACTTCTCGTACTACGACGATCCCGATGACCCGACCGCCTTCGAGACGCGCAACGTGCTCTACCACTACGGTCCCGAGCGGCTGGTCATCGGGAAGTACTGCGCGCTCGGCGAGGGCGTGCGGTTCATCATGAACGGCGCCAACCACCGCATGGACGGGCCGTCGACCTTCCCCTTCCCGATCATGGGCGGGTCCTGGAGCGAGCACTTCGACCTGATCAGCGGGTTGCCGGGGCGGGGCGACACGGTCGTCGGCAACGACGTCTGGTTCGGCTATCGCTCGACCGTCATGCCGGGCGTCCGCATCGGGCACGGCGCCGTCATCGCCTCGGGCGCGGTCGTCGTGGACGACGTGCCGGACTACGGGATCGTCGGCGGCAACCCGGCGAAGCTGATCCGCCGCCGCTTCAGCGACGACGACGTCGAGAGGCTGCTCGAACTGGCCTGGTGGGACTGGCCCGCCGAGCATCTGACCGCCCACATCCGGGCCGTCATGTCCGGCTCGGTGGACGAGCTGGCCGCGGTGGCGCCGGCCGGGGGCGCGGCGCCCGCCGGGGAGGGCCCTGCCCCGGAGGGCGACTGACCTCCGGGAGTTCTCGTACAACTGAATGTCTGATCCATACGCGGACTGTACCCCCGGGGGGTATCAAGACGGGAGGGGGATTCCCTTGCGCCTGGTACCCCCCAGGGGTATACATGGAGCCGTCAGGCCGCGATACCCGCCCCGGGTATCGGCTTCCCTCCCGCCCAGAGGAGACCCCGCCATGGTCACCACCGCCCCCGGCACCCCCGACACCTCGCCAGCCGCAGAGGTCGAACTCGCCATCGGGGGCATGACCTGCGCCTCCTGCGCCGCCCGGATCGAGAAGAAGCTCAACCGCATGGACGGCGTCGAGGCGACCGTCAACTACGCCACCGAGAAGGCAAAGGTCAGCTACCGCGGGCAGGACGTCTCCGTGCGCGATCTGATCACCACGGTCGAGGCCACCGGGTACACCGCTCAGGAGCCCGCCCCCGCCCGTAGGGAGACCGGGCCGGGGGGAGGTGATGAGGGCCCCGGGGACGGCGAAGGCGGCGAAGGCGACGACGGGCTGCGGTCGCTCCGGCAGCGGCTGACCGCCGCCGTCCTGCTGTCGGTGCCGGTCATCGCGATGGCGATGGCGCCGGCGCTGCAGTTCGAGTACTGGCAGTGGCTGTCGCTCACCCTGGCCGCGCCCGTCGTGACGTACGCCGCCTGGCCCTTCCACCGGGCCGCGTACACCAACGCCCGGCACGGCGCGGCCACCATGGACACGCTGATCTCGGTCGGTACGTCGGCGGCGTTCCTCTGGTCGCTGTGGGCGCTCTTCTTCGGCACCGCGGGCATGCCCGGCATGACGCACCCCTTCGAGCTGACCATCGCCAGGAGCGACGGCGCAGGGAACATCTATCTGGAGGCGGCGGCCGGAGTCACCGCGTTCATCCTCGCCGGGCGGTACTTCGAGGCCCGCTCGAAGCGGAAGGCGGGCGCCGCGCTGAAGGCGCTGCTGCAACTCGGCGCCAAGGACGTCACGGTGGTGCGCGAGGGCGGGCGTGAGGAGACCGTCCCCGTGGGGGAGCTGGCGGTCGGGGACCGCTTCCTGGTGCGGCCCGGCGAGAAGATCGCCACGGACGGCGAGGTCGTCGAGGGGGCATCGGCCGTGGACGCCTCCATGCTCACCGGCGAGTCCGTGCCCGTCGAGGTCACCGTCGGCGACGCGGTCACCGGCGCCACCCTCAACGCCGGCGGACGCCTCGTCGTCGAGGCCACCCGCGTCGGCGCCGACACCCAGCTCGCCCGGATGGCCAAGCTGGTCGAGGACGCGCAGAACGGCAAGGCCGCGGCCCAGCGCCTGGCCGACCGGATCTCCGCCGTGTTCGTGCCCGTCGTCATCGGCCTCGCGCTCGCCACCCTCGGCTTCTGGCTCGCCGGCGGCGCGGGCCTGACCGCCGCGTTCACCGCCGCGGTCGCCGTACTGATCATCGCCTGCCCGTGCGCCCTCGGCCTCGCCACCCCGACCGCCCTCATGGTCGGCACAGGGCGGGGCGCCCAGCTCGGCATCCTGATCAAGGGCCCGGAGGTTCTCGAGCACACCCGCAAGGTCGACACCGTCGTCCTGGACAAGACCGGCACCGTCACCACCGGCCGGATGACCCTGCTCGCCACCCACACCGCGCCCGGCACCACGGCCACCGAGGTCCTGCGCCTGGCCGGCGCGCTGGAGCACTCCTCGGAGCACCCCATCGCGCAGGCCGTCGCCGCCGGAGCCGTCGCGGAGGTGGGCGAGCTGCCCGCCCCCGAGGACTTCGCGAACATCGCGGGACTCGGCGTGCAGGGGATCGTGGAGGGCCACGCGGTCCTCGTGGGGCGCACGCGGCTGCTCGGCGAGTGGGAGATCCGGCTGCCCGCGGATCTTGAGCGCGCCCGGGCCGCGGCCGAGGAGGCCGGACGCACGGCCGTCGCGGTCGCCTGGGACGGCGAGGCCCGCGCGGTCCTCGAGGTCGCCGACGCGGTCAAGGACACCAGCGCCGAGGCGATCGAGCGGCTGCGCGCCCTCGGCCTGACCCCCGTCCTGCTGACCGGCGACAACAAGGCCGTCGCCGCGTCGGTGGCCGCCGAGGTCGGCATCGCGCCCGAGAACGTGATCGCCGAGGTCATGCCGCAGGACAAGGTCGACGTGGTGAAGCGGCTGCAGGCCGAGGGGCGCAGCGTGGCCATGGTCGGCGACGGCGTGAACGACGCGGCGGCGCTGGCCCAGGCCGACCTGGGCCTGGCGATGGGCACGGGCACGGACGCCGCGATCGAGGCGGGCGACCTGACGCTCGTACGGGGGGATCTGCGCGCCGCGGCGGACGCCATCCGGCTCTCCCGCCGCACCCTGGGCACCATCAGGTCCAACCTCTTCTGGGCCTTCGCCTACAACGTGGGCGCGCTGCCGCTGGCCGCGGCAGGCCTGCTCAACCCGATGATCGCGGGCGCCGCCATGGCCTTCTCCTCGGTCTTCGTGGTCGGCAACAGCCTGCGGCTCCGGCGGTTCAAGCCGCTGTCCTGACACGTTCCGGACATATGTCCCAGCACCCCGGTACGGGCGATCCGCTCGCGCCGGGGTGATCTGCGCGTAGGCTGTAATTGGACTAGACCTATGTGCAGACCTTCGTGTCCCATGTGCCTGGTATCACGACCAGAAGGAAGAGACATCCATGAGCAAGCGTGCAGTCCTGGAGGTGATCGCCCTCGATGCCGAGGACGCCGTCGCCGCCCAGGCCGGCGGAGCGGACCGCCTCGAGCTGGTGACCGACATGGCCGCGGACGGCCTCACCCCGTCCCGTGAGACCTTCGCCGCGATCCGCTCATCCGTCGACATCTCGCTGCGCGTGATGCTCAGGCTCGCCGACGGCTTCGCCGCGGGCGACATCGACGAACTCGTGCGCCGCGCCCACGAGCTGCGCGGCGAGGGCGCCGACGAGTTCGTGCTCGGCTTCCTCGACGAGGCGGGCGGCCCCGACCTGCCCGCCATCGAGGCGCTGACCGAAGCCGTCGACGGCTGCCGCTGGACCTTCCACCGCGCCATCGACCGCGCCGCCGACCGCGACGCCCTGCGCAAGCAGCTCGCCGACCTGCCCGGCCTGGACACCTACCTCACCGCGGGCTCCGCCACCGGCGTCGACGACGGCCTGCCGACCCTGTGCGCGGAGGCGGCGCGGCGCGGCGAACCGGGCTACGCGCCGCAGCTCCTGATCGGCGGCGGCCTGCGCCTCGACCATCTGCCCCGGCTGCGGGAGGCCGGCGTCGACGCGTTCCACATCGGCGGGGCCGCCCGGCCCGACGGCTGGTCCGCGCCGGTGAGCGCCGCGGCGGTCGCGCAGTGGCGGACGGCGCTCGACGGCTGACCCCTGCCGCGTGCGGGCTGATGTGTGGCGGCTGATGCGTACTGATGCGGCGCGGCATCTGTGTGACGGCTGATGTGTGACGGCCGGTGTCCGACAGTTGATCGTTTCTCCGTGGGACGCGATAGAACTGGGTTGACACGGAGGGGACCTCATGCCGACACCACCCATACATCAGCCGCGCCCCGCGGAACGGATCCTCGCGGCCGGGACAGTGCCCGTCGCCGCGATGCTGCTCACCGGGACGGTCGCGCTCTACATCGCGCTCGTCGCGTTCGGGAACATCACCGACTTCGACACCAACCAGCAGTTCGTACACCACGTCCTGTCGATGGACACCACCTTCAAGGACAACGGTCTGCGCTGGCGCGCGGTGGACTCCACCGCGCTGCAGGACGCGGCCTACGTGGGCATCATCGCCTGGGAGACCCTGGCCGCCCTGATGCTCGCCACGTCGACGGTCCTGTGGGCGCGGGCGCTGCGCCGCCCACACGGACGGCGCCGCGCCCAACAGGCCGGTACGACCGGCCTGTTGATGATCCTCGTCCTGTTCGGGGTCGGATTCATCGGCATCGGTGGCGAATGGTTCGCCATGTGGCAGTCGGACGCCTGGAACGGCCTGGACGCGGCCACGCGCGTGATCACGCTCGCGGGCATCGTGCTCATCGTGACGCACCTGCCGTCCGCGGAGGCGCCGACGGACGCCGTCGCGGCCACCGGTCCCGCGGCCGGCGGCCCCGAGAAGGACACCGCCTAGCCCAGCTGCGCGGGCAGCGGGGCGCGGTGTACGACGATCAGCCCGGACACGGCACGGGTCAGCGCCACATAGAGCCGGCGCAGACCCGTCCGCTCGTCGGGCTCCCCGTCGACGACGGCGGCGGGCTCGTCGAGGACCACGTAGTCGTACTCGAGGCCCTTCGCGAGGGACGCGGGCACGAGCGTGAGACGGGTGTCTGGCGTCGTCTCCTGGCCGGGCGAGAGGTACGTGATCCCGGCCGCCGTCAGCGCCTCGGCGAGCGCGGGAACGCGGGCGTCCGCCGCGATGAGACCGACGGACCCCTCCTGCCGCAGCGACTCGGCGCAGGCCGCCAGACAGGCCGCGTCAAGGCCATCGGCGGCGTCCGGGCCATCGGCGCCCACGTCGTCGGCGCCCGGACCATCGGCGTCCGCCACCTGCCGCACCGCCAGCGAACCGGGCGACTCACGCACCGACTCGACCGCCGCGAGACCCGGCGCGATGTGCGGCAGCAGCCGCGACGCGTACGCGATGACCTCGCGCGGCACACGGAAACCGGCCGTCAGCTCCTCCACGACGGCCGTCTCCTTGCCGAGATGCCGCAGCGCCTCGGCCCAACTGCGGGTGGCCCACGGGGTGGTGCCCTGCGCGAGATCACCGAGGACGGTCGCCGAACCCGTTGTGCAGCGCCGCCCCACCGCGCGGTACTGCATCGGTGAGAGGTCCTGCGCCTCGTCGAGGACGACATGCCCCAGGGAGTGCGTGCGCGAGACGAGGTCGGTGGCCTCGTCGATCAGCACGGCGTCGGCGGTGGACCACTTCGCGGACTTCACACTCCGCGCGGGCTTCGCCCACAGGACGGTCCGCTGCTCCTCCTCGCTCAGGATTCCCGCCGCGTGCGCGGCGAGGAACTCCGCGTCGGACAGCAGCCGCAGCACGAGCTTCGCAGGATCGACGGGTGGCCAGATCGCTTTCACGGCCGCCTTCACCGCGGCGTTGCGGGCGACGGCGTCCTGCACCCGGTCGTCCGGTGCCTCGCCCGCCTGCTCCATGCGGACGAGCACGGCGTGGGCGATGCGCTGCGGAAGGGCGTCCCGCGCGGCCCCGTACCGGATGTCCCGCGCCAGCAACTCCTGGACGATCTCCTCCACTTCGTACGCGGGGACACGCCACCGGCGCGAACCGCGCACGACCACGATGGGCTCGGTGGGCATGCTGACGTGCGAGCGCACGGCGTTGCGCAGCACCGCGGCCATCCGCGCGTCGCCCTTGACCGTCGCGGCGGCCGACTCGTCCGTGCCGCGCACCTCCACGTGGGCGACGAGATCGTCGACGGTGGCCTGCTTGACCTCCAACTCGCCGAGCGCCGGTAGTACTTGCTCGATGTAGTGGAGGAAGGAGGCGTTCGGCCCGATGACGAGGGTGCCGGTGCGGGCGAGCCGCTCGCGGTGCGCGTACAGGAGGTAGGCGACCCGGTGCAGGCCGACGGCCGTCTTGCCGGTGCCGGGACCGCCCTGCACGCACACGCTCCCGCTCAGCCCGCTGCGGACGATCTCGTCCTGCTCGGGCTGGATGGTGGCGACGATGTCCCGCATCGGCCCCACGCGCGGCCGTTCGATCTCCTGCTGGAGGAGCTTGCTGGTCCGCTCGGCCTCCGTGGCGTCGCTGAGGTGCTCGTCCTCGTACGCGGTGAGGTCACCGCCCGTGTAACCGAACCGGCGGCGCAGCGCGATGTCCATCGGGTCCTTCTTGGACGCCCGGTAGAACGGCTGTGAGACCGGCGCGCGCCAGTCGATGACCATCGGGTCCCCGTCGGCGTCGTGGACGTGCCGCCGCCCGATGTAGAACTGCTCGCCCTCGGCGCCCTCCGCCTGCTCGGCGCCCGGCGCGTGCAGGTAGTCGAGCCGCCCGAAGAAGAGCGGGGTGTGGGCGAGGTCGGCGAGGGACTTGATGCGTTCGTCGAGTTGCCGCTCCAGGACCGCGGCGTTCACCCAGTTCGCGGTGACGTCCCGGATGTCGAGGGCCTCGGCGTCCTCACGCATGGCCCGCAGGGCGGCACGGGACGCGGCGAGATGCCGTCGTTCTCTGGCCAGGGGACCTTCGGAATCGAGCGGGGCGGGACGGTCGGGATGGGCGTGCTGCGCGTGCACGGGGTGCCTCCGGCGGTTCTGCGATGTCTGGGTGCGGCCTCTGCTCTGCTGCTGCTCGGGCAAGTGACCGACCGGTTTCCGTCCGGGCGGCGGCGCTCCGCGGGGGAGGCGGGGAAGGAGGCATCCTAGGCGGCCGCTGCCTGCGCGGGCCAACGAGTTTTCCCGTGGGGGGCCGGGGGGGGGGAGATCCCGTGCCGTCGGCGGGGGGCTGGGCCCCGCCCCGTCAGGGGCGCGGGGAACTGCGCGCTCGGCCCCCACCGGCGTGCGGCCGGGGGTACCGGCTGGCGGGTCGGGTCGGTTTTGCGGGTGCGGCTGTGTTGTGGCTGGTCGCGCAGTTCCTCGCGCCCCTGTGGGGGCGGGCACCGTTAGGGGCGCGGGGAACTGCGCGCTCGGCCCCCACCGGTGTGCGGCCGGGGACAGCGGCTGGCGGGTCGGGGTCGGCTTCCCGGGTGCGGCTGTGTCGTGGCTGGTCGCGCAGTTCCTCGCGCCCCTGACGGGGCGGGGCTAGTCGTCGGCGAGCTCGGCCACCCCGGTGACGCGATGCAAGGGATACGTACGGACCTCATCCGCCGTGTGGTCGTACGCGGTGACGAAGCCGCCCTCCACCCGCACGGGGGCGATCACCCGCTGACTCGCGGAGCCCTCCGCGTTCACGTACCCGATCCAGACGGCCTCCCCCGTCAGCACCGCGGCCTGCATCGTCGCGAGCGTCTCCGCGGCCGTGGTGCGCGGCAGCCGCCCGTCGGAGGCGGAGGCGGAGGCGGGAGTCTCCTTGCGGGGCGCCGTAGTCGCCAGATCACCCGCACGGATCGCCCGTACCGCCGCGTCGATGAGCGTAGGACCGGGCAACGGCGGCCCGTCCGGCACCGGCTCGGGCGCCGAACGCGGCGGCGTGCGATGCGCATGGGCACGGGTGATGAGGACGTCGCCCTCCGCGCTCTCCGCAGCCGGCGCGAACCCCATGGCGCGCAGCCCCTCCAGGAGTGCGGCGGGATCCGCCTGGGCGGCGAGCACGGTGGGCGCAAGACGCCGCAGCCGCAGGCTCTGGGCGCGCTTGTCGGCCAAGATCTCGTTGAGCAGGGCCTCGTCGTCGCAGCGTACGTACGCGGAGGCGGCACCGATCCGCAGGTGGCCGTGTCTGCGCGCCACGTCGTCGATCAAGTAGGCGAGGGGCTGCGGAACCGGCGTACGGGAGTGGGCGGCCAGGAAGGCGTGCAGGTCGGACGCGGCCTGCCCGGCGTCGAGCGCGCGGCGTACGGAGCCGGGCGTGAAGCGGTAGACGGTGGCGCCGCCCTTCGACTCGACGTCGGCGAGCACGGCGAGGGCGTCGGCGAGAGGTCGCTCCAGCGGGCCGGGGGCCACGGCGGTGAGGTCGGCCTGGAGCAGGACGTGGTCGAGGGGTTCGGGGAGGAGGGGCGCGAGGAGCCGCGCGGCACGGGCGGCGGCGACACTCTGCTCGCCGGTTCCGCCGGTTCCGCCGGGCCCTCCGGCTTCGCTGCCCCCTCCGCGCTGCGTTCCGCCCTCCGGCAACAACGCCCGCCCGTGCGCCGACAGCGCCCCGCGCCCCGTGACACCCAGCAACTCGGCCTCGCTCAGCGTCCATCGGGCGATACGGGAGCGCAGGTCCTGGAGGGTCGGGGAGTCGGAGGGATTGGCGGCGCCGTCCTTGGCGGAAGCGGAAGCGGAGGCGGAGGTGGAAGCGGGGACGGGACGCGGGCGCCCGGCGGCGGGGCGCTCCCAGCGGAGCCGGGCGAGGAGGGAGTCGGGGTCGGGCGCGGCGCCCTCGGGCAGCGCGGCGAGCAGGTCGAGGACGCGGTGGCGGACCTCGGGGGCGGCGGAGCGGTCCAGGTGCGGGCCGAGCGCGGAGAGCGTGCGGTCCTTGCCGTCGCGACCGCCGACGAGGCCGGCCGTGCGGGTGGCGGCGAGCCACGCGGTGGCGAGGGCGGACCAGCGCTCGGCGGCGGGCAGCTCCTGCCACTCGTCGTAGGCGGGGGTCGCGGCGTACCGCTCGTCGGCCTCGCCGTCGGAGGCGAGCAGGCCCGCCGCGTAGGCCAGTTCGACCCAGAAGGCGGCCATCGGCTCCGACGTGTCGAGCGCCACCGCCGTCCGCTTCAGGTCGCGCACGCTGAGGCCGCCCGCGCGCAGCACCGCGGGGCCGCCCTCGTCCCATTCCTTCAGGAGTTCCTCGACGGTGGCGAGCGCGGTGTACGCCTGGCCCGCGGCGGTCGCGTCCACAACCTGTGGACGGTGCTCGCGCGCCGCCCCGACGGGCGGCGGCGTCGGCTCGGTCGTGCGGTGGGCGCGTCCTGCGCGCAGGTGCAGGGCGGCCTCGCGGGGCAGGACGACCGTGCCGGGAGCGGTGGGCAGGAGCAGCCCCCGGTCCAGGAGCCACCGCAGGTGCCGGGCGGGCTCGGCGGTGACCTGCCCGTACGGAGGCCCCCACACCAGCCGGGACAGTACTTCCACGGACTCGGTGGGCGCCTCGTCGAGCAGTGCGGACATCCGGGTGCGGTCGGTGAACAGCGCGGTCAGGGACCGCACGGCGGAGACGGGATCGTGGGTCGTGGGCAGCCCGGCCGCCGCGACGATGTCCTGCACCCGGTTGGGCGACATCCCCGCCGTGGCCTCGGCGACGGTCGGCCCGAGGCCGGTCGGGGACGGATGCTGCGGGGTGGGGGCGAGCAGCTCACGGGCGGTACGGACGAGCCGGAGCCGGTCGTCGGAGCCCCACACCAGAGCCTGCTCGTGCAGGGTGGCGAGGGCGCGGGGCAGCGCCTCCTCGACGGCGGGGTCCCCGTCGTCCCCCGCGAGCAGCGCGCGCACCTCGTCGTACGAGGCGGGCTCCGACGCCACGGCGAGCGCCTCCGCCACCTGCTGTGCGAACCGGTCGAGCCGCTCAAGGGCCCGCACCACGGAGGCGCGGGTGCCCGCGCGGGTGGCGAGCTGGGTGAGGTCCGTCGGCACGGGGCTGAGCAGATCGGGCCGCGCCCGCAGCAGCCCGGCGAGCGCGCCGTCGCCACGCGACCGGAGGGCCTCGGCGAGGGAGCGGGGCGTGTCCGCGCCGCGCGGCGACGCGCTGGCGCTGTCCGTGGGCTGCGGCTCGTCGGTGCTCATCCGGTTCACGGTAGCGGGTCGGGTTGGCGTGGTGGGGGTGTCGACCGGTGCCGACGCGCCTGCCGCACGCCCACCACCGCGACACGCGCCCCGAGTTCGGCCGC
Source organism: Streptomyces sp. NPDC044106 (assembly GCF_056433985.1). NCBI lineage: Bacteria > Bacillati > Actinomycetota > Actinomycetes > Kitasatosporales > Streptomycetaceae > Streptomyces > Streptomyces sp. NPDC044106. The sequence continues at coordinate 462,133 of NZ_JBWKFZ010000003.1, read as the reverse complement.
CGCCTACCCCTCCCTTCCGCCGAACGCCGCCAGTGCCTCCGCGTCCGTGGCGCGGGCCCGCACGTAGTAGTCGGCCCATGCGGTGATCTCCGGGTAGTCGGAGTCCCGGGTCACGTCGGTGACCGCCGCCTCGATGTCGTAGTGCGTCGTCCGCAGGTCGATGCCCGGGCCCAGGAGTGCCCAGTGGGCGCCCGGGCTGCCGTAGGGCATGCCGACGCTGCCGGGGTTGATCACCGTGCGGCCGTGCGCGAGGCGGACGAACGGCATGTGGGTGTGGCCGCAGACCACCGTGCGTACGTCCGGGTCCACCCCGCCGAGGACTTCCTGCCACCGTTCGAGGGGGGAGTCGACGAGGACGATCTCCTCGTCGTCGCGCGGTGTGGCGTGGCAGAACAGGACGTCGCCGAGGCCGTCGAGGCGCAGGCGCGCCGAGGGCGGCAGGGCGGCGAGCAGGGCGAGGTGGTCGCCGCGGAGCTGCTCCGCGGCCCAGGGCGCGATGGGGTCGGGGAACGTGTCGCGCTCGCCGCGGCGGTGTTCGAGCAGCTCGCGGTCGGCGTTGCCGCTGATCCAGACGGCGCGGTCACCGAGGCCGACCAGCGCGTCGAGGACCTGGACGGGCTGCGGTCCTGCCGCGATGTCGCCGGTCAGCACGATGCGGTCCGCCGCGCGTATGTCCGGTTCGGCGAGGACCGCCTCCAGGGCGGGGAGGACGCCGTGGATGTCGGACAGGACGGCTATTCGATTCAGCATGTGACCAGGGTGAGGCGGGGGGCGCGTGGGGGCGGTCTCTTTCGCTGCGCGCGTACGAGGGGAGGGGGGTACGAGGGAGGGCGTACGAGGGAGGGCGTACGAGGGCAGAGCGCAGCCAAGACGATTCTGGCCGGTGGCCCGGGCCGGGCCCCGGCGCCCCCTGTAGCCGACCTCACCACCGCGAACCGCCCCCATGCGGCACACTGGACGTTTGGCCTAAGGAAAGGGCGCTCGCGTGAACGGTCCCCTCATCGTCCAGTCGGACAAGACTCTCCTGCTCGAGGTCGACCACGAGCGGGCCGACGCCTGCCGCCGGGCCATCGCGCCCTTCGCGGAGCTGGAGCGGGCGCCCGAGCACATCCACACCTACCGCGTCACCCCGCTCGGGCTGTGGAACGCGCGAGCGGCCGGGCACGACGCGGAGCAGGTCGTGGACGCGCTCGTGGAGTTCTCCCGTTACCCCGTACCGCACGCGCTGCTCGTCGACGTGGCCGAGACGATGGCGCGGTACGGGCGGCTCACGCTCTCCAAGCACCCCACCCACGGGCTCGTCCTCACCACCACCGACCGGCCCGTCCTCGAAGAGATCCTGCGGTCGAAGAAGGTGCAGCCGCTCGTCGGCGCCCGGCTCGACCCGGACACCGTCGCCGTGCACCCCTCCGAGCGCGGGCAGATCAAGCAGACGCTGCTCAAGCTGGGCTGGCCCGCCGAGGACCTCGCCGGATACGTCGACGGTGAGGCCCACACGATCGACCTGGACGAAAGCGGCTGGTCGCTGCGGCCCTACCAGCAGCAGGCCGTCGAGGGGTTCTGGCACGGCGGCAGCGGTGTCGTCGTGCTGCCCTGCGGCGCGGGGAAGACCCTCGTCGGCGCCGGGGCCATGGCGCAGGCCAAGGCCACGACGCTCATCCTCGTCACCAACACCGTCTCCGCCCGCCAGTGGAAGCACGAGCTGGTGAAGCGGACCTCCCTCACGGAGGACGAGATCGGCGAGTACAGCGGGACCAGGAAGGAGATCCGGCCCGTCACCATCGCCACGTACCAGGTGCTGACGACCAAGCGGAAGGGCATCTACCCGCACCTCGAACTCTTCGACTCGCGCGACTGGGGACTCGTCATCTACGACGAGGTGCACCTGCTGCCCGCGCCCGTCTTCAAGTTCACCGCCGACCTCCAGGCCCGCCGCCGCCTCGGGCTCACCGCGACCCTCGTACGGGAGGACGGGCGCGAGTCCGACGTCTTCTCGCTCATCGGGCCCAAGCGGTTCGACGCCCCGTGGAAGGAGATCGAGGCGCAGGGCTACATCGCGCCCGCCGACTGCGTCGAGGTCCGGGTCAATCTGACGGACGGCGAGCGGCTCGCGTACGCCACCGCGGAGGCCGAGGAGAAGTACCGCTTCTGCGCGACCACCGCCACCAAGCGGAAGGTCACCGAGGCGCTGGTCAAGAAGCACGCCGGTGAGCAGACCCTCGTCATCGGGCAGTACATCGACCAGCTCGACGAGCTCGGCGAGCACCTGGACGCGCCCGTCATCAAGGGCGAGACCACGAACGCGCAGCGCGAGAAGCTCTTCGGCGCCTTCAGGGAGGGTGAGATCTCCGTCCTCGTCGTGTCGAAGGTCGCCAACTTCTCCATCGACCTGCCGGAGGCCACCGTCGCCATCCAGGTGTCCGGCACGTTCGGCTCGCGGCAGGAGGAGGCCCAGCGGCTCGGCCGGGTCCTGCGGCCCAAGGCCGACGGGCACGAGGCGCGCTTCTACTCCGTCGTCGCCCGCGACACCATCGACCAGGACTTCGCCGCCCACCGGCAGCGGTTCCTCGCCGAGCAGGGGTACGCGTACCGGATCGTGGACGCGGACGAGCTGCTCGCCGGATAGCGGCGCGCGGTGGGTGCTCAGCCCCTCGCGAGCATGACCACGGGAATCGCCAGGGGCGACGTCAGCGCGAACGCCGTCCGCAGCCATGCCGCGCGCGAGTCGCGCGGCGTCAGCCAGCCCGCCGTCAGGCAGCCGAGTCCCGCGAAGGCCGCGAGGCCGTAGCGGGCCACCAGATCCTGGTGTTCCGACGACGCCGCGTCGCCGAGTTCCGCGTCGAGCGCGACGATCCACCAGCCGATGACGAGGAGCAGCAGGACGGCCGGGGTCGCCAGGGCCAGCGCGACGACGCGGGCTTGGCGGGGGATGGGGTTCGCGGCGGCATGGGCGGCGTTACGGGCGGCCCAGTCGGCGCGCGACTCCGGCTCGGCGCGGGGCTCCGGCTCGGCGCGCGACTCCGGCTCGGCGCGCGACTCCGGCTCGGTGCGGGAGGTCGTCTCGGCGCGGGAGGTCGTCTCGGTTCGCGGCTCGGTGGTCATGGGAGGAGTCAACCGCCGCGCGCGGGGGCGGCACCTCTGTCCGCGTACTCAGGTACGTACTCAACATCGGCAGCAGCGCCAGCGCGAGCAGCGGGTACGGCGCCGCCAAGGCCTGCTGCCACCACGGCAGGTGAAGGTCCAGGTCGCCCTCGTGCGGCAGCAGCCAGAACGTGCGGGACGCGAAGAGCACGGCGTGGACCGCGGCCAGGCGCCGTTGGCCCTCCGTGACCAGCACGGCGAGGAGCGGCACGCACCACACCCAGTGGTGGGACCAGCTGATGGGCGAGATCAGCAGGGTCGTGAACGCGGTCAGGAGCAGCGCGCGGGGTTCGTCGCGGATGCGACTCGCCAGCCAGAGGCCGACGGCCGCTGTCAGGGCAGCCGGTAGGGCCCAGGCCGCGCCCGGCTCCGCATCGTGCAGCAGACGTGCGATCAGGCCTTGCAGCGACTGGTTGTCGACGATCCACGCCTTGCCGACGCGGCCCGTTTCGAAGACCCGCCGCGTCCAGAACTCGACACTGGCGGCGGGCAGCACCAGCGCGCCGAGCAGCACCGTGCCGGTGAGCGAGGCGAGCGCGGTGGCCGCCTCACGGGTGCGGCCCCGCAGGAAGAGGTGCGCGATGAAGACGGCCGGGGTCAGCTTGATGCCGGCCGCGACGCCGAGCGCGAAGCCCTTGCCGACGGCGCCGGGCGGCCGGGTCAGGTCCCACAGGACCAGGCAGACGAGCGCGAGGTTGATCTGGCCGAACAGCACGGTCTGGAAGACGGGTTCGAGCCAGAGGGCGAGGGCCGTGGCGGCGCAGAGGAGCGGGGCTCGGGCGGGGCGGCCCGCCAGTCGGCAGGAGAGGTGGACCAGGAGGGCGAGGAGGGCGACGTTGCCCGTCAGGAAGACGGCCTTCAGCGCGCCGAGGGGAAGCCAGACCGTCGGTACGAAGAGGATGGCGGCGAACGGCGGGTAGGTGGCGGGCAGTTGCCACCGGGTGACCGTGAACCCGTACAGATCATGGCCGCCCGCGACGGCTGCGCCCTCGGCCCGGTAGACCAGGGTGTCGGCCATCGGGACGTGCTGGACGACGCAGAGAGCGGCCAGCGAGGTGAGGGAGACCGCGAGCAGGGTGACGCCTGATGCGAGGGGTGATGGAGTGGTCACGTTGCGTGGTGGCACGGCGTGACTTTAGTGGATGGCGGGGCTGGAGGTGAGGGAGGTCGGTGGGCGACGTAGGGGTACTGGGCGCCGGGTGGTCGGCGAGGGGCTGTCGGGTCGGCGGGGGCGGGCGCGGGTCAGCGGCGCCGTACGCCCGCTTCCTCCGCGTACTCGCCGAGCACCACGACCCCGAACGCGGCGCTCACGAAGGCCTTGGCGGCGCGCAGGGCGCCGCCCGAGCGGGGCGGATGCGTGGTGCCGCCGCGGGCGGCGGTCGCGGAGTCGGCGGTCTCTGCGAGGGTGGCGGCGGACCGGGCGGACGCGGGAGTGAAGGTCGCTGTGCTCATGTCTCCATGCTGCTTTCCCGCCTCCATCCGCGCATCGGCCTGCGGTGCAACCCGCCCTCGGCCTCCGGTGCACCCTGCGAGGGATCCCGTACGCCTTAAGAGGGATGCCTCCCCCTAGGGTCCGGGTCCCGGTCCGAGTCCCGTCTCCTGAGTCCCTCTCGGGGTACGGGGGCGGGGCTGGGGAAGCCGCTGGGGACGAGTCCGCGTAGGCGCCCCCGCCCGGAGGCGGTACCGTCGAGAGCGCTGGGCACAACCGCGGCGCGTCAACGCAGCCGCCCCGGAGGGGACTTCGTGGGGATCGAGAGCGATCAGCTGGTCTACGACTATCTGAGCCGGGTCGGAGACCTGGCGCAGCAGCGGCAGTTGCCGTCCGGCGACCGGATGCGGCTCGTCTCCGAGCTGCGGAACCGGATCGACCGGGGGCGGGCCACAGGCGCCGGTGACAGCCCCGCCACCGTCCGCCGCATCCTCGCCCGCCTCGGCACCCCGGAAGAGATCGTCGAAGCGGCGGGCGGCGCCTCCGGTGACGTAACGGACGGGGCGGGTGCGTCGGACGCGTCCGGTTCCACGGGTGCGCCGACGGGCCCGAGCGTGCCCCGGCCGAGACTGCCCCGCCCCCGACCCCGACAGCGGCTCCAGCCCCGCGCCCACCTGCGCCAGGAGTCCGACGACGGACCGGACGCGGACGGCGACGGCGCCCCCCGGCGGCTGCGGCGCATCGTGCCCCGGCCCCGCCGCTCCACCCCGGAGCCCCCCGGACCCGTGGAGTTCGAGGGGGCCTCGCCGCCGCACCTCGCGGGCTCCGACGAATTGGGGCCCAGCGGGTCCGAACCCGACTGGTGGCGGGTGGACAGCAGCCCGTTCGGCGTCGCCGACAGCGTTCCCGGGTTCGTCGGCGGCGTGGAGATCCCCGAGATACTCAAGCCCCCGCCCTCGAAGGACGACGCGCGCCGGCGCGGCCCCCGCCTCACCAAGGGCGGCCCCGCGACCTCGGACGAAGAGGAAGTTGAGGACGAGTACGAGGAGTACGAGGAGGGCGAGGAAGAGGAGGAAGGAGCGGAGGAAGCGGAGGAACCGGGGGTCGGGCGGCGCCGGTGGCGGTTCCCCCGGGGCCGAGCAGCCACGGGCGCAGGCACAGGCACCGGCACCGGAATCAGCTTCAACAACCCACTGCTCCTGCTCGCCGCCGCGCTCCTCACCGTCGGCGCGATCCTCGGCAACTTCCTCGCCCTCGGCGTCGGCTGGCTCATCGCCTACACCACCCGCAGGCTTTCCCGCGCCGAGGCGAAGTTCGCGGCGCTGGGGCTGCCCGCGCTCTCGGTGGCGGCCGGGATCGGCTGGCTGTGGGGGCGCGGCAACGGCCGTTGGGGCGAGCCGATAGCGGACGGGCACATGAGCGACGCGATCGCCGACACCTGGCCGTGGGTGGTGCGCGGCGCGGCCGTCGCCTCCGCGCTCTTCCTGCTGTGGAGGTCGCAGCGGCAACGGCTCTGAGGGGCTGGGGGACGCGGACGACGAGGGTTCGAAGACAGGCTCCGACAGCGGCGCCCGCTACTTCTCCGTCAGGTCCGCCCGCAGCTCGTCCAGGATCTTGTCCGCAGCGGTGTAGCCGATGCCCTGGATCCACAGCTCGTCCTGGACGGTGTGGACGTTGCCCGACCTCACCGCCTTCATGTTCTTCCACAGGCCGCTGCCGACGGTCTGCGTCTCCTTGGACTTCTTCGGATCGCCGTACGTGGAGCGGAAGATGACGTCCGTGTCCGCGAGATCGATCTTCTCGGGGGACAGGTCGTAGGAGAAGCCGTCCTTCGCCTTCGCGGAGATCGGCGCGCGGCCGAGGCCGACGTCCTTGAGGATCGTGGCGATGAAGCTCTGGTCGCCGTAGAGGCGGATGTCGGCGCCCTCCATGAAGCGGAGGATGTTGACGTGGGTCCGCGCGGCCTTCGCGGGGCCGCCGATGGCCGCGGTGACCTTCTTGGCGTGTGCCCGGTAGTCGGCGACGGCCTTCGCCGCCTCGGCCCGCTTGCCCAGCGCCTCGGCGTGCAGCTGGAAGTTGGCCTTCCAGGGGTAGCCGGTGGTCTCCGTCATGACGGTCGGGGCGATCGCCTTGAGCTGGTCGTACTTGGCGGCGTGCCGGATCTTGGAGGTGAGGATCAGGTCCGGCTTGAGCCCGGCGACGGCCTCCAGGTTCGGGTTCATCATCTCGCCGACGTCCTTGATGCCGCTGACCTTGTCCCTGGGCAGGTAGCCGGGGAGGCCCGACGCCGCCTCGACGTGCGTGGAGCCGACCGGCTTCACGCCGAGCGTGATCGCCGAGTCGAGTTCGGCGGTGTCGAGGACGACGACGCGTTCGGGCTTCTCGGGCACCTTCACCTCACCCATGGCGGTCTTCACCGTCCGGGTCCTGCCGGAGGTCCCGGAGCCTCCCGAGCCGTCGGAGTCCGAGGAGGAGCCGCAGGAGGTCAGGATGAGCGCGCCGGTCAGGGCCAGCACGCCGGTGAGGAGTGCGCGGCGCAGCGGGGAGCGGAAGCGGGTCATGGGGACACCTTTCACGAGGGCCTCGGGAACCTCGGGGCGGGGGCGGTCGCGGACCAGGGCGCTCCGGGGACGACCAGGGGGGAGCCGGTCACGGGGTCCGGTACGACCACGCACTCCAGGCCGAAGACCTCGCGCACGAGGCTCTCGGTGACGATCCGCGCGGGGGCGCCCTCGGCGACGACCGCGCCGTCCTTCATGGCGACGAGGTGGTCGGCGTACCGTGCGGCCTGGTTGAGGTCGTGCAGGACCACGGCGACCGTGCGGCCCCGGTCGTGGTTCAACTGGCGTATCAGGTCGAGGACTTCTACCTGGTGGGCGATGTCCAGGTAGGTGGTGGGCTCGTCCAGGAGCAGCAGGCCGGTGTCCTGGGCGAGGGCCATCGCGATCCACACGCGCTGGCGCTGGCCGCCGGAGAGCGCGTCGACGGGGCGTTCGGCGAGCGCGGTGACGTCGGTACGTTCCATCGCCTCCGTCACCGCCTTCTCGTCGGCGTCGGACCACTGCTGCCACCAGTGCTGGTGGGGCTGGCGGCCACGGGCGACGAGGTCGGCGACGGTGATCGCCTCGGGGGCCACGGGCGTCTGCGGGAGCAGCCCGATCTGTTGCGCGATCTTCTTGGTGGGGAGCGCGGCGAGCGATGCGCCGTCGAGGAGGACGGCGCCGCCGCGCGGTTTGAGGAGGCGGCCGAGGGCCCGCAGCGTCGTGGACTTGCCGCAGGCGTTGGGGCCGACGATGACCGTGACCTTGCCGTCGGGGAGCGCGAGGTCGAGGCCGTCGACGACCGTGCGGTCGTCGTAGGCGAGGGTCAGCCCGCGGGCCGAGAGGCGGGTGGCGGCGGGGGCGGCGGTCACTGCGTGCCTCCAGAGCGGCGGACGGAACGGGTGCGCGTGCTGTGGCCGCTCATGAGCAGCCAGATCAGGTACGAGGCGCCGACCGCCGCCGTCAGGACGCCCACCGGCAGCTCGGTGGGGGCGAAGAGGCGGCGGGCGAGGAGGTCGGCGAGGACCACGATCAGCGCGCCGAGCAGCGCCGAGGAGAGCAGCGGGAGCTGGGCGGTGCGGGTCAGTCTGCGGGCGGTCTGCGGGGCGAGGAGCGCCACGAAGTCGACGGGGCCCGCGGCGCCGGTGGCGACCGAGGCGAGGACGACGCCGAGCAGGACGAGCCCGAGGCGTACGTGTCCCAGGCGGGTGCCGAGGGCCGTCGCCGTGTCGTCGTCCATGGTGACCGCGCGCTGGGCGCGGGCCGCCCACAGGACGCAGGGGAAGAGGACGAGCAGGGTGAGGCCGAGCGGGTTCGCCTCGGCCCAGCCGCGGCCGTTGAGGGAGCCCGTCAGCCAGATCTGGGCCTGCTGGGCGACGAGGTAGTCGCCCTTCGTCATGAAGAGCGTCGTCACCGAGCGCAGGGCGATGGCGAAGCCGATGCCGATCAGGACGAAGCGGGTGGCGTGCAGGCCGCCGCGCCATGCGAAGACGTAGACGAGGGCCGCCGCGGCGATGCCGCCGAGCACGGACAGGTAGGGCAGGACGGTGTACGAGGTGACCCCGAAGGTCATCGCGCCGACAGTGAGCGCGCTCGCGCCGTGGCTGACGCCGATGATGTCGGGGCTGGCGAGGGGGTTGCGGACGACGGTCTGGATCAGCGCTCCCGCGACCCCGAACGCGGCGCCGGTCAACAGGCCGACGGCCAGGCGGGGTTGGCGCAGGGTGCCGACGACCAGCTCGTCGGGGGAGGGGCGGCCGAGGACGACCTTGAGGGCCTCGGTGGGCGGTACGAAGGTCTCGCCGACGCAGAGGTACGCGAGGCAGCTCGCGGCGAGCAGCAGGGTGAGCGCGGTGGCGGCAAGGGCGGCCCGCCGGTGCACGAGGAAGGTGGCCCCGCGCACGCGGAGCACCGCGTATCCGGTGGGGCGGACGCGGCGTGGGGTGCGGGCCGGGGCGGGCGCGGGAGCGGGGGCCGGGGAGGCCGTGGTCACGCGGCCACCGCCCTGCGGCGTACGAGCGTCACGAGGAAGGGCACCCCGATGAGCGCCGTCATCACCCCGGCGGGCACCTCGCCGGGCGGGAAGACGATCCGCCCGGCGGTGTCGGAGGCGAGGAGCATGACGGGGCCAAGTGCGGCCGCGAGCGGCAGCACCCATCGGTGGTCGCCGCCGATGAGGGCGCGGGCGATGTGCGGCACGGCCAGGCCGATGAAGGCGATGGGTCCCGCGGCGGCCACGCCCGCTCCGGTGAGGACCGTCGCGCCGAGCCCGCCGACGATCCGTACCGCCGCGACGTTCTGCCCCAGTCCCTTCGCCACGTCCTCGCCGAGCGCGAGCGCGTCCAGGCCGCGTGCGACGGCGAGGACGAGCACCAGGCCGACGAGGAGGAACGGCCAGATCCGGCCGACGATCTGGGCGTCGCGTCCGGAGAGCGAGCCGACCTGCCAGAACCGGAACTCGTCGAGAGCGGAGGCCTTGGTGGTGAGGACGGCGGTCGTCACGGAGACGAGGAGTGCGTTGATCGCGGCGCCGCCGAGCGCGAGTTTCACGGGGGTCGCGCCGCCCCGGCCGCCGGCCGCGACGGCGTAGACGGCGACGGAGGCGAGGGCGGCGCCGGTGAACGCCCACCAGACGTATCCGGTCAGGGTGTGGACGCCGGCGTAGGCGATGGCGAGGACGACGGCGGCCGATGCGCCCTGGCTGATGCCGAGGATGCCGGGGTCGGCGATGGGGTTGCGGGTCATGCCCTGGAGGACGGTGCCTGCCAGTGCGAGCGAGGCGCCGACCAGCACGCCGAGCACCGTGCGGGGCAGCCGCATCCCGCGGACCACCTCGGCGGAGTCGCCGTGCCCGCCGTGCAGCAGGGCGTCGAAGACGGCGGTGGGCGCGATGGCGCGGGCGCCGACGGCGAGGCTGAGCAGAACGGCGAGCAGCAGGGCCACGACGGCCGCCGCCAGCACGGCGGCACGTCGGACGGGCACACGCATCGGCTGGGCTCGTTTCACGCGGAGGGCGGGCAGGCACTCGTGGAGCATGACGTGGCTCGGTAAGGCGAGGCTAAGTCTAGGGCGGGCGGTGCGCCCGGCCTCGGCAGAATGGACGCATGAGCTCACACACGCTGACCGTCGGCTTCGACCTCGACATGACCCTGATCGATTCCCGGCCCGGCATCAAGGCCGCCTATCAGGCGCTTTCCGCGGCGACGGGAACGTACGTCGACGCCGACCTGGCCGTGACGCGGCTCGGCCCGCCCCTGGAGGAGGAACTGAAGAACTGGTTTCCGCAGGAGAAGATCCAGGAGGTGGGCGACCTCTACCGTGAGATCTACACCACACACGCCATCGCGCCGACGCTCGCGATGGCCGGTGCCCGTGAGGCCGTCGCGGCGGTCCACGCGCACGGCGGCCGGGCGATCGTCGTGACCGCCAAGCACGAGCCCAACGCGAAGCTCCACCTGGCGCACCTCGGCATCGAGGCCGACGCCGTCATCGGCTGGCTGTGGGCGGAGGCGAAGGCCGAGGCGCTGCGCGAGTACGGCGCGGCGGTGTACGTCGGGGACCACACCGGTGACGTACGCGGCGCACGTACGGCGGGCGCGCTGTCCGTCGCGGTGGCGACCGGGCCGTGCGACGCAGCGGAACTGCGCGCGGCGGGCGCGGACGTGGTGCTCGGCGGCCTCGCGGAGTTCCCCGCGTGGCTCGACGCGTACGTGGCGCGGGGCGCGGCTAGCTAGTGCCGGACCTGGCCCGGCGCCGCTGGAAGGCGATGCCGCGCAGCACCCCGGCCGCGGCGATGAGGAACCCGACGCCCATCAGCATGCACACCGCGTACGCGATGGACGGGAAGGGGTCCTTGTCCAGGAACAGCGGGGCCACCGTGACCAGTGTGGCCACGGCTCCGACGAAGAAGACGATTGCTCCGGTCCGAACCATTCCATCGCCCGGTCCGGCGGAATTCGCTTGGGTTTTGTCACGCACCCGACCAGGGTAGTTCCCAGCGCGAAGGAACAATCCGGGGACGTCTTGTCACCGGCTCCCGGACCAATAGTCTTGGTCCCGGCGGGTCGGGCGACCCGCTGTAGTGCTATCCAGAGCCGTTTACGCCCCGTCGCACCGGACGGGCGGACCCGGCACAGACGAGTACGACGAGTACGAGGACGAGGACTTCACGTGCCTACCGGCAAGGTCAAGTGGTTCAACAGCGAGAAGGGCTTCGGCTTTCTCTCCCGCGACGACGGCGGCGACGTCTTCGTGCATTCCTCAGTACTGCCCGCCGGCGTCGACACACTCAAGCCCGGCCAGCGCGTCGAATTCGGCGTGGTCGCGGGACAACGCGGTGACCAGGCCCTTTCGGTCGCGGTTCTCGACCCGACGCCGTCGGTGGCGGCCGCGCAGCGCCGCAAGCCGGACGAACTGGCGTCGATCGTCCAGGACTTGACGACACTTCTGGAGAACATCACGCCCATGCTGGAGAAGGGCCGCTACCCCGACAAGGCGTCCGGCGCGAAGATCGCGGGACTGCTGCGGGCGGTCGCGGACCAGCTGGACGTGTAGAGCGGGATGCAGAGCGGGGTCCGAGCCGCGCCGGCGTGTGGAGCGCGGCTCGAGTCCCGCTAGGGAAACGCCAGGGCGTCCGGGCCGAGGGGCGGTACGAGTCCCTCGGCCGCGGCGCGCGTCAGCAGGCCGCGGACCGCCGCGTAGCCGTCCTCGCCGAGGTCGGCGGTGAACTCGTTGACGTACAGGCCGATGTGCTGGTCGGCCACCGCCGGGTCCATCTCCTGGGCGTGCTCGAGGACGTACGGGCGGGAGGCCTCCGGGTCGTCCCACGCCATGCGGACCGAGGCGCGGGCGGCGTCCGCGAGGGAGCGCAGCCGCTCCGCGCCGAGGGACCGCTTCGCGATGATCGCGCCCAGCGGGATCGGCAGGCCCGTCGTGGCCTCCCAGTGCTCGCCCATGTCGGCGAGGCGGTGCAGACCGTAGTTCTGGTACGTGAAGCGCGCCTCGTGGATGACCAGGCCCGCGTCGACCTTGCCGTCGCGCACCGCGGGCATGATCTGGTCGAAGGGCAGCACGACGATCTCGCCGACGCCGTCACCGGACAGCGTGTCCGCCGCCCACAGCCTGAAGAGCAGGTAGGCGGTCGACTTCTCGCTGGGCACGGCGACGGTCTTCCCGGTGAGGTCGACGCCCGGCTCGCGGGTCAGGACCAGCGGGCCGCAGCCGCGGCCGAGGGCGCCGCCGCAGGGCAGCAGGGCGTACTCGTCGAGCACGTACGGCAGGACGGCGTAGGAGACCTTGAGGATGTCGAGGTCCAGGTCCGTGGAGGACGGGGCGGGGGGCGGCGAGGAGTGCCGGGCCGCGGCGCGCTCCGCGATGCCGTTCGTGATGTCGATGTCCGCGAACGTGACGTCGAGTTCCGGCGCGTCCGGCACCCGGCCGTGCGCCCAGGCGTCGAAGACGAACGTGTCGTTGGGGCAGGGGGAGTACGCGATGCGCAGCGGGCGGCCGGGGCGGGCCGCGGCGGGCTCAGTCGTGTGTGACGTCATGTGTGGTGCAACCTCTCAGTACCGGCGCGCACTTCCCGAACGCGTCGCTCAGCGCGGCCAGCGCGTCGCCGATCCGCCAGGCGGCACGGTCACGCGGGCCGACGGGGTTGGAGACCGCGCGGATCTCCAGGACGGGCAGGCCGTGCAGGGCCGCCGCCTCGGCGACGCCGAAGCCCTCCATCGCCTCGGCCAGGGCGCGCGGGTGGCGCAGCCGCAGCTCGGCGGCGCGCTCGGCGGAGCCGGTCACGGTGGAGACGGTGAGGACGGTGCCGGTCGCGGCGCCGCAGGCGTCGGCCACGTCCCGTACGAGGGAACGCGGCGGACGGTGCGTGACGGCGCCGAAGCCGAGCTCGGTGACGGGGGCGAAGCCGTCCGGCGTCTCGGCGCCCAGGTCGGCGACGGTGATCTCGTCGGCGACGACGAGCGAGCCGAGGGGGGCGTGGGGCGTGAAGCCGCCGCCGATGCCGGCCGAGACGACGAGGGCGTAGGGGCGGGCCTCGGCGGCGGCTCGGGCGAGTGCGGTCGCCGTGCCCGCCGCGGCGGCGGCCGGGCCTACGCCGACGGCCAGGACGTCGGTGTCCGGGCCGCCCTCGGTCAGCGCCCCGGCCACCGCGTCCCGTTCGGCCGGGACCGCGGTGGCTACCAGGATGCGGGGCCCGGGTGGGGCCGGCGTGGCGGACGTGGTCAGGAGTCCTTCTCGAACTTGAACGACCAGAGGCCCGTGGCCTTCGACTCGGAGCCCTTGCCGCCCTCGAGCAGGCTGACGGTCGACTTGCTGCCGCCACCGCCGTACTGCTGGTTGAAGAAGACGCTGCCCGGGATGACCACGTACGTCTTCTTGCTGGCCTCGGTCAGCGGCTGACCGTTCATCAGCAGCGTCCAGCCCTTGTCGGCCAGCTCCGGGTCGACGCCGAAGCGGACCTTCTCATCGGGGTCGATCTTGATGGACTTGACGTTCTTGTCCTGCAGGCAGGACTTCAGCTGCGACTTCTTCAGCTCCTTGCCGTCGTTGTAGCAGGAGGCTTCGGTGTGCACCGAGTCGCTGCCGACCGTCACGGTGGCCAGCGGCGTCGGCTTGTCACAGGCGGAGAGGACGAGGAGTCCGGCGGAGACGGCGCCAAGCGCGGCCACGGTGCGGCGGCGGCGCGCCGCGCTGTTCACATTCGCGGCTCCGCCGCGGAGCAGGGAGGTCATGGCCGAAGGCTATCGGGCGGGTCGGGGGGTGCGGTTACGCGGGGGTCGTGGCGTGCCGCGGCGTGTGCGGCTGCGCTCGGACGGAGCGTGGGTCGCCCGCCGGGCCTCTCAGGTCTCTCTCACACCACTCGGGTGCGGTGCGGGCCGCTGTGGCGGGAGGAGGTGAGGAGGCCGCGGACGGTCGACAGCCAGCCGATGGCCACGATCGCCGCCGCCACCGAAAGGCCGAGCGTTCCGATCAGGGGCAGGGCGATGCCGATGCCGCCGCCGATCACCCACGCCACCTGGAGCAGCGTCTCGGAACGGGCGAACGCGGAGGTGCGGATCTCCTCCGGTACGTCCCGCTGGAGCAGCGCGTCCAGGGACAGCTTCGACAGCGCCTGCGCGAAGCCCGCGCACGCGCCGAGACAGGCGACGCCCACCGCGCTGAAGAACAGCGCGGCCACGACCGCCACGCCGAGGACCACCGCGACGACGGTCACGATGATGATCTCCGGCGCCCGGGACTTCAGCCAGGCGCCGACGGCCGTGCCCAGCGCGTTGCCCGCACCCGCTGAGACGCCCACTATGCCGAGCGAGACCGCCGCGCTCTGCCCCGCGAGGGGGTGCTCGCGGAGCAGGAACGCCAGGAAGAAGATGAGGAAGCCGGAGAGGCAGCGCAGCGCCGCGTTGGCAGCCAGGGCATGGGTGACGGCGGGGCCGACCGTACGCAGCCCCATGCGCTTCTTGCGGGTCTCGTCGGGGTCGTCGGGGTCGTCCGCACGGCCGTGCAGATGCAGATGCTCCTCGTCGGCGGCGAGCAGCGCCCTGCTCTCGCCCTTCGACGAGTCGACCTTCGGCGGCAGCGAGAACGACAGGAACATCCCCGATACGAAGATCACGAAGGCGCCGTACAGGGGCCAGCGTGGCCCGAGCGCCTGCAGCCCGGCTCCTATGGGCGCCGCGACGGCCGTGGCGAGGAGACCGCCGAGAGTGACCCGTGAGTTGGCCTTGACCAGGGAGAAGCCGAGGGGCAGGAGGCGTGGGACGACGGCGCTTCTGACCACCCCGTACGCCTTGGAGGCGACGAGCACGCCGAGCGCGGCGGGGTAGAGCTCCACGCTGCCGGTCACGACCGCGCCCGAAAGGACGAGGGCGAGCAGCGCACGGGCCAGCATCGCGCCCGCCATCGCGGCACGGCGGCCGTGCGGGAGCCGGTCCAGGAGCGGGCCGATGACGGGGGCGAGGAGCGTGAACGGTGCCATGGTGATGGCGAGGTAGAGCGCGACGCGGCCGCGGGCCTCGTCCGTCGGTACCGAGAAGAAGACGGTGGAGGCGAGCGCGACGGTGATCATCACGTCGCCCGCGCCGTTCACCGCGTGCAGCTCGATCAGCTTGCCGAGCCCCGACTCGCCCGCTCCGTGGGCGTGGGTGGCCTTGCGGATGCCGCGGGCCGTGCCGGTGAAGGGGAGGTGCAGGGCGCGGCCGAGCGCACGCGCGGCCCGTCTCGCGGGTCCTGGCGAGACGGTTCCTACGGGCATCGACCTGGTGGGGGCCACTCCGTCATAGTGCCCTGTTGGGGGCGTACTAGTGCGGATACTGGCTGTGAGCCTGGCGGGCTTTCGGTCTGCCACTGTCAGCCGGGGGGGCTGGTGTTCTTCGCCGCTCCGCGGCGGGTTTCCCGCCCGCCCACCCGTTGCTCCGCGCCGCGGGGCCGGCGTTCTTCGCCGCTCCGCGGCGGTTGGGGTGGGTCTGTCACTGTCAGCCGGGGGGCTGGTGTTCTTCGCCGCTCCGCGGCGGGTTTCCCGCCCGCCCACCCGTTGCTCCGCGCCGCAGGGCCGGCGTTCTTCGCCGCTTCGCGGCGGGGTTTCCCGTCCACCCACCCGTTTGCCTCGCGCCGCGAGGGGTGTGGAAAAGGGCGGGTGGGTGGGGAAAACGCCGCGTAGCGGCGACGCGTGGAGGTGTCGCGCCGGGGGACTCGTGAGGAGCCGGAGAGCCGCAACC
This sequence comes from Streptomyces sp. NPDC044106, assembly GCF_056433985.1. Taxonomy (NCBI): domain Bacteria; kingdom Bacillati; phylum Actinomycetota; class Actinomycetes; order Kitasatosporales; family Streptomycetaceae; genus Streptomyces; species Streptomyces sp. NPDC044106. The sequence goes on along the minus strand of NZ_JBWKFZ010000003.1, from coordinate 446,300 downwards.
GGCGGGAGGAAGCGGGCGCGCGAAGAGCGGCTCGGGACGCGGCGGCGTACGTCGGTGTAGGCCCAGGGGCCAGGAGAAGGTAGCGTGCGTAGCGCGCCTGCGGCGGTTGTTCTTGGCCGCGCGCCTCTCGGTCATCCCGCAGAATGGGTGACGTAGGCGCGCCCCAGAACGTCGGGCGCGGACGTTGACGCGGCCCACTGGTCCGCTCCGTCCGCACCTCCGCGTAAGGGTGGCGCACTCGTGAGACGGCGTAGGAGAGAAGCGATACTTGTGAGCGCAGCGACAACGCGAAGCCGTACCCCGCGCACCCCGCGTACCCCCGACCGCCTGTGCGCCGAGGCGGTCGGCCTGGCACGCGCCGCGGCCGAGGAGGCCGCCGCGCCCGGTGTGGTCGGTGAGCATGTCGAGGTCGTCGTGGAGGGCGACCGCGTCGTCACGCACCTCTTCGAGTGCAAGGAGTTCGGCTACCGGGGCTGGCGCTGGGCGGTGACGGTCGCCCGTGCCTCGCGGGCGAAGGTCGTCACGCTCGACGAGACGGTGCTGCTGCCCGGCCCCGACGCCCTCCTCGCCCCCGAGTGGGTGCCGTGGAGCGAGCGGCTCCGGCCCGGCGACATGGGCCCGGGCGACCTGCTGCCGACCGACGCCGAGGACCTGCGCCTGGAGCCCGGCTACTCGGGCGAGGAGGAGCCGCCGCCCAACTCCGTGGTGTCACAGGAGATGGCTGAGCTCGTCGAGGCGGAGGACGCCGAGGTCACGGCCGTCTCGCCCGCCGAGTTGCCGGTTCTGCCCGCCCGCGGCTCCATCGCGGCGGTCGCCGACGAGCTGGGCATGCGGCGGGCGCGGGTGCTGTCCCGTTACGGCCTGCATGTCGCCGCGGACCGCTGGGACGAGGCGTACGGCGCGAAGACCCCGATGGCGCAGGCGGCGCCCGCGGCGTGCGTCAGCTGCGGCTTCCTCGTCCGGATCGGCGGCTCGCTCGGGCAGGCGTTCGGCATCTGCGGCAATGAGTTCGGGCCCGCGGACGGGCATGTCGTCTCCCTGTCGTACGGGTGCGGCGGGCACTCCGAGGCCGCGATCATGCCGAAGCCGCCGCGGCCCGCGCCGCCCGTCCTTGACGAGACGCGGGTGGACGTGCTTCCGCTGCGGCCCGCGGCGGACTCCGGATCGGTGAGCGTGGAGGGACCGAACGAGGACCTCGGTCACTCGTAGGCTCCGCGGGCGCGACGGGTTCGTACCCGGCGCGCACCCGGCGCCCACCCGGCACCCATCCCGGCGCCCACGATCGGGTGGGTCCGGGCTGCGCCCGGTGGGTCGCTCCGCGCCGGGTGTCCGCGCGGGAGTGACCCCCGGACGCCCTGCGAAGCCCCCCCGCGCGTCGCCGCTTCGCGGTGTTCTCCCCGCCCACCCGCCCCTTCTCTGCGCGGTACCGTTCGCCGCAGGGCACACCACGCCCCCGTAACGGATGCCGACGCAGAGAAGAGAGACGACCGTGAGCAAGACCGTGCGGCCGGCGGCCGAGGGCACTGACCCCTTCGGCACCGCCCGCCTCCGCCGCGGAGTCCTCGACGCGTGGGCGGCGGCCCCGGCCCGGTTCCGCGAGGACGCGAACGCCGAGGAGGACCTCGCCCTCGGCGGCTACCGCGACCGCCTCGTCGTGGAGCTCGCCCAGAACGCCGCGGACGCCGCCGCCCGCGCGGGCGTGCCAGGGCGCCTCGCGCTGACCCTGCGCGACGGGGTCCTCGCCGCCGCGAACAGCGGCACTCCCCTCGACGCCACCGGCGTCGAGTCCCTCTCCACGCTCCGGGCGTCCGCCAAGCGGCAGAGCGGGGCAAACGAGGGAGAGGCCGGCCCAGGGACCGGCACCCCCGGCACCCCCAGCAGCGTCGGCCGCTTCGGCGTCGGCTTCGCCGCCGTGCTCGCCGTCTCCGACGAGCCCGCCGTCGTCGGACGTACCGGCGGTGTCCGCTGGTCGCTGTCCGAGGCGCGCGAACTCGCCGCGGAGACCGCCCGCTTCAGCCCGGGGCTCGGCGACGAGATCCGGCGCAGGGACGGCCACGTACCGCTCCTGCGGCTGCCGCTCGCCGCCGAGGGCAGCGCCCCCGAGGGCTACGACACCGTCGTCATCCTGCCGCTGCGCGACGCCGCCGCGCAGGACCTGGTGGCCCGGCTGCTCGACGAGGTCGACGACGCGCTGCTCCTGGCCCTGCCCGGCCTGGAGGAGGTGCGCATCGAGACGCCGGACGGCGGTACGCGTACGCTGCGCCGGCGCGTCGAGGACCCGTACACCGTCGTCGAGGACAGCCGGGACGGCACGACGCGCTGGCGCACCGTCAGCACGCACGGGCCGCTCGACGCCGCCCTCTTGAAGGACCGGCCCGTCGAGGAGCGGCTGCGCCCGCACTGGTCGGTGACCTGGGCCGTGCCGGTGGGGCACGACGGTGCCCCGGAGCAGCCCCGTACCACCGCCGTCCTGCACGCGCCGACCCCGAGCGACGAGCCGCTGGGCGTACCGGCGTTGCTCATCGCGTCGTTCCCGCTGGACACCGCGCGGCGGCACGCGGCGCCGGGACCGTTGACCGACTTCCTGGTGGAGCGGGCGGCGGACGCGTACGCCGGACTCCTGGACGGCTGGCGTCCCGTGACCGAGGGGATCATCGGTCTCGTGCCTGGCCCGCTGGGCAGGAGTGAGCTGGACGGCGCGCTGCGGCAGGCCATCCTGGCGCGGCTGCCCCGCACCGCCTTCCTGCCGCCCGCGCTGCCCCGCGCCGATGACGACGAGGACGGGCTGCCGCAGGCCCTGCGACCGCGGGACGCGGAGGTCGTGGAGGGCGCGGGCGCCGCTACCGTCCGGGTCCTCGCCGAGGTGCTGCCGAGCCTGCTGCCCGCGGGCCTTGAGCGCCGCGCCGAGCTGCGCACGCTCGGGGTGGCCCGGGTGCCGCTGACCGAGGCGGTCGACCGGCTCGCGGGCCTGGACAGGGAGCCGGGCTGGTGGCACCGGCTGTACGACACGCTGACGGGGGTGGACCCGGACCGCCTGTCGGGCCTGCCGGTCCCGCTGGCGGGAGGCGCACCCACGAGCGACCTCGCGGACTTCGGCTCCGAGGGCGACCCCGCGGACTTCGGCTCCGAGGGCGACCCCGCGGACTTCGGCTCCGAGGGCGACCCCGCGGACTTCGGCCCCGAGGGCGACCTCGCGGACTTCGGCCCCGGAACCGCAGGCACCGCCGCCCCCCGCCCCAGCGGCGTACGCACAACGATCGGCCCCCGCCAGGTCCTGCTCCCCGCGCCGGGCGGCGGTGACGCGGGCGGCGCCGACCCCGCCCTCCTGGCCCGCCTCGGGCTGAAGATCGCCCACCCCGAAGCCGCCCACCCGCTCCTGGAGAAGCTCGGCGCGCTGCCCGCGACGCCGCGTGCCGTCCTCACGACACCGCAGGTACGTTCCGCCGTCGCCGCCTCCCTCGACGACGACACGTGGGACGAGGAGGCGCTGGACGCCGAGGAGTTGGCGGACGTCGTGCTCGCGCTCGTGCGGGACGCGAACCTCGCGCCGGGCGACGAGCCGTGGCTGGCCGCGCTCGCGCTGCCCGACGAGGAGGGCGAGCTCGCCCCGGCCGGTGAGCTGGTGCTGCCCGGCAGCGCCTTCGCCGGGGTCATGCGGGAGGACGAGCTTGCCCTCGTCGATCACGAGCTGGCCGAGCGCTGGGGTGAGCAGCCCCTCGCCGCCTGCGGTGTGCTCGCCACCTTCGCCCTCGTACGCGCCACCGATGTCGTGCTCGACCCCGACGAACTGGAGCCGCGCGAGGGCGACTACGCCGAGCCGGACGACGCGGGGCTCCTCGACGCCGTGGACGTGTGGTGCGAGGACGTCCTCGACCGGTTGCCCGACACCCCCGTGCCGCCGGTCGCCACCGAGATCGTCGCCGTACGCGACCTCGATCTGGTCGACGACGACTGCTGGCCGGAGGCCCTCGCGATGCTGTCGCGCCCGCCGCTGCGGGACGCCCTGACACAGCCGCTGCGGGTGCTGCTCCCGGACGGCACGACGCAGACCGTCCGCTCGTACACGGCCTGGTGGCTGCGCGGCCACCCGGTCCTGGACGGCCGCCACCCCGCGGGCCTGCGGGCGGAGGGCAGCGATCCGCTCCTTGCGGGCCTGTACGACGCGGCGGACGCGTCCGGCTTCGGCGACGAGCAGGTGCTGCGGGCGCTTGGCGTACGGACGTCCGTGGCCGCCCTTCTCGACGAGCCGGGCGGCGCCGCCGAACTCCTCGACCGGCTCGCGGACCCGGAGCGGCCCGTCTCCGCCGCCCAACTGCACGCGCTGTACGGCGCGCTGGCCGACCTGGACCCGGAACAGGTGACGCTCCCCGACGAGCTGCGCGCCGTGGTGGACGGCGAGGTCGTGGTGGTCGACGCGGCGGACGCGGTGGTCGCCGACGCCCCGGACCTGCTGCCCCTGGCCGGTGGCGTGGCGCTGCTGCCCGTGCGGCCGGGGCGGGCGGGTGACCTGGCGGAGCTGTTCCAGGTACGGCGCCTCAGCGAGACGGCGGCGGTCGAGCCGTCGGGGGAGGGAGCGGAGCACGAGGTCCCCGAAGCGGTACGGATCCTGCTCGGCCCGGCGACCCCGGAGACGTACATCGAGCACGACGAACTGATCGCGGGCGGCGTGGAGCTGGACTGGCGCCGCACCCCGGACGGCGCGGTGCACGCGGCGACGCTTGAGGGCGTGGCGGCGGGTCTCGCCTGGGCGGCGGGCCAGTGGCCGCGCCGCTTCGAGGTGGCGGCGCTGCTGGAAGATCCCTCGCGGACGGCGGAGTTGGCGCGGGACCGCTGGTTCGACTGACCCGTCGGTCGGGTGACCGTCGGCTCTCCGGACCGGCGGTCACATCTTCTTCACTGTCGTACAACCAGTCACACGTGTCACGAGTCTGATCTTGCGAGTCAACAGACTCCTAGATCATTCGGCCCTCGCGTGACGGCGTGACGCACCGCGGGGGCCCTTCTCCACTTGGGGAAACACATGCGCATCCGTGCCACCGTGGCCGCACTGTCCGGCACCCTGGCCCTTTCCGCACTCGCCGTCCCGGCCGCGCAGGCCGTCGACGGTCCGCAGGTCCCGAAGCCCGGCTCCTTTGTCGCTCAGGCTCCGGTCGGCGCGGCCGCGGGCGACACCAAGATCACGAAGGTCGCCGTCAACGGCGGCAAGGACATCGTGGTCGGTACCACCGAGAAGAAGAAGGTCACCGTCGAGGTCACCGCCACCGACCCCGACGGCATCAAGGACGCCCTCGGATTCCTGTGGCACGGGACCGAGTTCGACCCGGACATCCCCGGTGCCATCAACGGTGCGATCGTCCCGGCGGACTCGGTCGAGTACGCCTCCTGCACGGAGGTGGACACGACCACCTCCACCTGCAAGGTCACGGTCATCGCCGACCCGAAGGACAACATCTACGGCAACGTCCTGGCGGGCAAGTGGAAGGTCGCCGTGCGAACCATGGACGGCGCGGACAACTACGCCTTCGTGGACACGTACTCGCAGGCTTCGGTGAAGCGCGCCGCCCGCCTCACCACCAACGCCGCCCCCGAGCCCGTCAAGAAGGGCAAGACCCTCACGGTCAGCGGCGCCCTCACCCGTGCCAACTGGGACACCAAGAAGTACGCCGGCTACACCAAGCAGCCCGTGCAGCTCCAGTACAAGAAGAAGGGTGCCGCCGGCTACACCACCCTCAAGACCGTCACGTCCGACACCAAGGGCAACCTCAAGACCACGGTGAAGGCCTCGGCCGACGGCTACTTCCGGTACGTCTTCGCCGGCACCTCCACCACCCCGGCCGTGACGTCGGCCAGCGACTTCGTCGACGTCCAGTAGGAAGCGGCGCTACGCCGCAAAGCGGCGGTCCACCCAGCGGTAGACGACCTCGATGATCAGTGAGGCCACCGCCGCGATCGCGACCGCCGCCCACGGCAGCGTCGTGCCCACCAGCTTCAGCTGGAAGAAGTCCTGGAGCCAGGGCACGGTCAGCACGAAGAGGAAGCCGAGACCCATCGCGCCGATCAGGGCGATCCGCCACCACGTGTAGGGGCGGGCGATGATGGCGAGCACCCACATGGCGATCAGGAACAGCGTCAGGGTCGCCGCGCTGGTCTCGGCTTCCCGCGCCTCCGCGCCCGTGTAGTGGTGCCGCGCGAGGAGGTACGTCACGAAGGTGGCGACACCCGCGACGACGCCGCCCGGGATCGCGTACCGCATGACCCTGCGGACGAAGTGCGGCTTCGCGCGCTCCTTGTTGGGGGCGAGGGCGAGGAAGAACGCGGGGATGCCGATGGTGACGGTGGAGAGCAGCGTCAGGTGGCGCGGCAGGAAGAGGTACTCCACCTGGGAGCAGACCACGAGCAGCGCGAGGATCACCGAGTAGACGGTCTTCACCAGGAACAGCGTGGCGACGCGCGTGATGTTGCCGATGACCCGGCGGCCCTCCGCGACCACCGAGGGCAGCGTCGCGAAGCTGTTGTTGAGCAGCACGATCTGGGCGACCGCCCGGGTCGCCTCCGAGCCCGAGCCCATCGAGACGCCGATGTCGGCGTCCTTGAGGGCCAGGACGTCGTTGACGCCGTCACCGGTCATCGCGACGGTGTGGCCGTGCGACTGCAGGGCGCCCACCATGTCGCGCTTCTGCTGCGGGGTGACCCGGCCGAAGACGGTGTGCTCGTCCAGGGCCTGGGCCATCCCGTCTTGTTCGGTGGGGAGTTTGCGCGCGTCCACGGTGTTCTCCGCGCCGGGCAGGCCGAGCTTGCCCGCGACCGCGCCCACCGAGACGGCGTTGTCGCCGGAGATGACCTTGGCGGCGACGTCCTGCTCCCCGAAGTAGCGCAGGGTGTCGGCGGCGTCGGGGCGCAGCCGCTGCTCCAGGACGACCAGGGCGCTCGCCTGTGCCCGCTCGGCCACGCCGGGGTCGTCGAGGTCGTCGCCGGACGCGCGGGCGAGGAGCAGCACGCGCAGGCCCTGCTCGTTGAGCTCCTCGATCTCGCTGAGGGTCGGGTCGCCGTCGGGCAGGAGCACGTCGGGCGCGCCGAGCAGCCAGGTCGACTCGGTGCCGTCGCCCTCGCTGAAGGAGGCGCCGCTGTACTTGCGGGCGGAGGAAAAGGGCAGCGACCCCGTGCAGCGCCACTCCTCACTGTCGGGGTAGGCGTCGATGATCGCCTGGAGCGAGGCGTTGGGGCGCGGGTCGGATTCGCCGAGGGCGCCGAGGACCTTGCGTACGTACGTCTCGTCGCCGCCGTTCAGCGGGCGCAGCTCGGTGACGTCCATGCCGCCCTCGGTGAGGGTGCCGGTCTTGTCGAGGCAGACCGTGTCGACGCGGGCCAGGCCCTCGATCGCGGGGAGTTCCTGGACGAGGCACTGCTGCCTGCCGAGCCGGATCACGCCGATCGCGAAGGCCACGGAGGTGAGGAGGACCAGGCCCTCCGGGATCATGGGGACGATCCCGCCCACCGTGTACGCGACGGACTCCTTGAAGTTGTCGTCCTTGACGACGAGCTGGGAGATCACCAGGCCGATGGAGGTCGGGACCATCAGCCACGTCACGTACTTGAGGATCGTGGAGATGCCGGAGCGCAGCTCGGAGTGGACGAGCGTGAAGCGGCTCGCCTCCTCCGCGAGCTGCGCCGCGTACGCCTCGCGGCCGACCTTGGTGGCGGTGAACGCGCCACCGCCCGCGACCACGAACGAGCCCGACATCATCCTGTCGCCGGGCTTCTTGACGACCGGGTCGGCCTCGCCGGTCAGCAGGGACTCGTCGACCTCCAGGCTGTCGGCCTCGACCGTCTCGCCGTCCACCGGGATCCTGTCGCCGGGGCCCACCTCCACGAGGTCGCCGAGGACGATCTCCGAGCCGGAGATCTCCCTCGCGCTGCCGTCGCGCCGGACGGTGGGCTTGGCCTCGCCCATGACGGCGAGCGAGTCCAGGGTCTTCTTGGCGCGCCACTCCTGGATGATGCCGATGCCGGTGTTGGCGACGATCACGAAGCCGAAGAGGCTGTCCTGGATCGGCGCCACGAAGAGCATGATCACCCAGAGCACGCCGATGATCGCGTTGAAGCGGGTGAAGACGTTGGCCCGGACGATCTCGCCGAGGGAGCGGGAGCTGCGGACCGGGACGTCGTTGACCTCGCCGCGCTCGACCCGTTCGGCGACCTCGGCCGAGGTCAGGCCGGTGGCCCGGCCGGCCGGGAGTTTCACCGGGTGGACCGGGTCGAGCTCGGCGCCCGCGTCGATATGCGTCATGCATTCGACGGTAAAGGGCGATGTGGGGCTTCACCCCTTGAATGTCCCGAAGATCCGACCACGGGAGGAGGGATGCCGTCCTGTGGTCGTACGGATCGGCGCCCTCGCCACCCCTACTGGGCCCGCGCGCCCTACTGGGCCCGCGCCGCCGCCTTCGCCCGCTTGATCGCCGCGTCGCGCCCCCGGACGTACCAGATGCCGATGAGGCCGAGGCCGCCGCCGGCCAGGCAGGTCCACACCCACCAGGTCGCGTCGCGGTCGTCGAACCAGCCGTAGAACGGCAGCTGGACCAGGAAGAGGACGAACCAGAGGATCGTGCCGCCGGTGATGGTGGCGACCACGGGGCCCTCAAGGGGCTCCGGCGCCTCGTGCTTGGGGGTCCACTTCGCCATGCGTACAGCTTATGCCGGGGCCGGGGGAGCGGGGCGGCGAGCCCGCGAGCCGTTGTCCGCCAGGGGTCTACGCGCGGAGATAGCGATTTCCCTCTCATGTATTCATACTGAAACGGCTCGTTAATGGCCGATTGCTTTCGTAAGAAGACACAAGTCAACAAGACGCAAGTCAAGAAGACGCAAGTCAATCGAGAGTCGCGGCCTGACGATCTCCCCCTTCTCTGAGTCCACGAGGTCCCGCATGCCTTCCTCGGCCACTGCCCCGGTCGACGCCAGCAAAGAGCCGCCGAAGCCCCCGCAGAACGGGCTCGACCGCTACTTCAAGATCTCCGAGCGGGGCTCGACCCTCGCCCGCGAGGTCCGCGGCGGTTTCGCCACCTTCTTCGCCATGGCCTACATCGTCGTGCTCAACCCGATCATCCTGGGCGGCGCGAAGGACATGTACGGGCATCAGCTCGACAACAAGCAGCTGGTCACCGCGACCGTGCTGACCGCGGCCTTCACCACGCTCCTGATGGGCGTCATCGGCAACGTCCCGATCGCGCTCGCCGCAGGCCTCGGCGTCAACACCGTCGTCGCCCTGCAGCTCGCGCCCCGCATGTCGTGGCCCGACGCGATGGGCATGGTGGTCCTGGCCGGCTTCGTCGTGATGCTGCTCGTCGCGACCGGTCTGCGCGAGCGGGTCATGAGCGCCGTGCCGCTCGGCCTGCGCAAGGGCATCGCGATCGGCATCGGCCTCTTCATCATGCTGATCGGCCTGGTCGACTCCGGCTTCGTCTCGCGCATGCCGGACGTCGCGGGAACCACTGTCCCGCTCCGGCTCGGCGCCGACGGCCACCTCAACGGCTGGCCCGTCCTCGTCTTCGTGCTCGGCGTGCTGCTCACCCTGGCGCTGCTCGTACGCAAGGTACCGGGCGCCATCCTCATCAGCATCGTCGTCATGACGGTCGCCGCGATGATCATCAACGCCGTCGCGGACATCCCCTCCTGGGGCCTGACCACCCCGAAGTGGCCCGGCAACCCCGTCTCGACCCCGGACTTCGGGCTCGTCGGGCAGATCAGCCTCTTCGGCGGCTTCGAGAAGGTCGGCATCCTGACCGGCATTCTCTTCGTCTTCACCGTGCTGCTCTCGTGCTTCTTCGACGCGATGGGCACGATCATGGGCATCGGCGACGAGGCCGGGCTCACCGACGAGCGCGGCAACATGCCCGGCATGAACAAGGTGCTCTTCGTCGACGGCATCGCGGTCGCCGCGGGCGGCGCCTCATCGGCCTCCGCCACCACCTGCTTCGTGGAGTCCACGGCGGGCGTCGGCGAGGGCGCGCGCACCGGCTTCGCGAACCTCGTCACCGGCGGCCTCTTCGCGGTCGCGCTCTTCCTCACGCCGCTCGCCACCATGGTCCCGTCCCAGGCGGCCACGCCCGCGCTGCTCGCGGTGGGCTTCCTGATCCTCTCCGGGTCCATTCAGCAGATCGACTGGGCCGACTACACCATCGCGATCCCCGCGTTCGTGACGATGCTGATGATGCCGTTCACGTACTCGATCACCAACGGCATCGGCATGGGCTTCGTCACCTTCAGCGTGCTGCGGCTGGTCGCCGGGCGCGGCAAGGAGGTGCCGGTCGCGATGTATGTGGTGTCGGCCGTCTTCGCCTTCTACTACCTGATGCCGGCGCTGAACCTCACGTGAGGCGCCGTCGGGGCGCTCACGCCGCCCCGTAGAACTTCTCCGTCTCCTCGACGGACGTCGCGAACCGTTCGTCGAAGTCGTCTCGAATGAGCGTCCGGACCACATAGTCCTGGACGCTCATTCCTCTTTTGGCCGCATGCTGTCGGAGCCGGTCGAGCAGCTCACCGTCTATACGCAGGCTGAGCACTGGCGATCCCATGCGTGTCAGGGTCCACGCCGCCCGGTGGCCGACGCGTCGCTTTCCGGAGCCGCCTCACCCGTACGGGTGACGAAGGGGTTTCGGTAGTGGGGCGGCAGGGAATCCAAGTGGTCCTTAGCTAGGGTAATGAGTTACGCTAACAAACATGCCGGACCTCTCCCATGGTGACGATGCCGTCGCCGTGAACGCCTTGCGCTCCGCTGTGATGCGCCTGTCCCGTCGACTCAAGCACCAGCGGGTCGACGAGTCGCTGAGCCCGACCGAGATGTCGGTGCTCGGCACCCTTGCCCGCTGCGGCTCCGCCACCCCGGGCGAACTCGCCCGCAAGGAGCATGTGCAGCCGCCGTCGATGACCCGCATCGTGGCACTGCTCGAGGCGAAGGGCCTGGTGCGGCTCGAGCCGCACCCCGAGGACCGTCGTCAGAAGGTGGTGACCCAGACCGAGACCGCCGAAGCGATGCTCGAAGAGAGCCGCCGCAAGCGGAACGCCTGGCTGGCGTCGCTCACCGAGAACCTCGACGACGACGAGTGGGCCCGGCTGCGCGCCGCCGCCCCGGTCCTGGAGAAGCTCGCGCACCTGTAGCCCCGCGGCACCCCGCGGGCACTCCCGCCGACCCGCGGGAGCCGTACGTATGCCAAGGAGGCGAACCTACTTTGAGTACGGGATCCGGAGCAGACTCCGCCCCCGCACCAACCGCCCTCGACACCCCTGCCCACCCCCGCAAGACCTCGATGTTCAGCTCGCTGCGGATCCGCAACTACCGGCTCTTCGCGACCGGTGCCGTCGTCTCCAACACCGGCACCTGGATGGCCCGCATCACCCAGGACTGGCTGGTCCTGAGCCTGACCGGATCCTCCGCGGCCGTCGGCATCACCACCGCCATGCAGTTCCTGCCGATGCTGCTGTTCGGCCTGTACGGCGGTGTCATCGCCGACCGCTTCGCCAAGCGGAACCTCCTCTTCGTCACCCAGGGCGCGATGAGCCTCAGCGGCCTCTTCCTCGCCGTCCTCACGCTCAGCGGCAACGTCCAGGTCTGGCACGTCTACTTCGCGGCCTTCTTCACCGGCCTCGTCACCGTCGTCGACAACCCGACGCGGCAGTCCTTCGTGTCCGAGATGGTGGGCCCCGACCAGGTCCGCAACGCCGTCTCGCTGAACTCCGCCAACTTCCAGTCCGCCCGTCTCGTCGGCCCCGCCGTGGCGAGCGCGCTGACCGCGGCCGTCGGCCCCGGCTGGGCGTTCCTCGCCAACGGCCTGTCCTTCCTCGCGCCGCTCACCGGTCTGCTCCTGATGCGCACGAGCGAGCTGCACCACACCCCGCGCAAGCCGCGCGGCAAGGGACAGCTCCGGGAGGGCCTGAACTACGTATCGAAGAACCCCGAGCTGATCTGGCCGATCGTCCTCGTCGGCTTCATCGGCACCTTCGGCTTCAACTTCCCGATCTGGCTGAGCGCCTTCGCGGACGACATCTTCCACGGCGGCGTGGGGATGTACGGCCTTTTCAACACCCTGATGGCGATCGGCTCGCTGGCCGGCGCGCTGCTGGCGGCCCGCCGCGGCAGCTCGCGGCTGCGGCTCCTCGCCGGGGCGGCCGTGGCGTTCGGCGTGCTGCAAATCGTGGCCGCCATCGCGCCGGAGTACTGGATGTTCGTCGCGCTGATCGTGCCGATGGGCATCCTCGGCCTGACGGTGAACGTCACCGCCAACTCCTCGGTCCAGATGGCCACGGACCCGGAGATGCGGGGCCGGGTGATGTCGCTGTTCATGATGGTCTTCACCGGCGGTACGCCGCTCGGCGGCCCCCTCTTCGGCTGGCTCGCCGACGCCTACGGCGTCCGCGTCAGCATGGCCGCGGGCGGCCTCGTCTGCGCACTCGCCGCGGTGGCCGTCGGCCTGATGCTGGCCCGCGCGGCCAACCTCCGCCTGAAGGTGGACCTGCGCCGGGGCCACCAGCACGTGCAGTTCGTGCCGAGGGAGCGGGACCGGGAGCGGGAGTTGGCGACGGTGGCGTGAGGCGCCCGTCCCGTCGGGGCCGGGCGGCAGCCGGACCCCGTCCCGTCGGGGCCGGGCGGCAGCCGGACCCCGTCCCGTCGGCCCCGTCCCGTCGGGGCCGGGCGGCAGTCAGACCCGCCGCGCCAGCACCTGGCCCGGCCACGTGCCGTCCGGTCCCGTGAACGTCTCCGTCGCCGTGAAGCCGGTGGACTCGTAGTACGCGACCAGCTTGCCGTCGCCGCCCGCGTAGCAGTCGACCCGGAGCAGGGAGACGCCCTGCCTCCGGGTCTCCTCGGCGGCGTGGGCGAGGAGGGCGCGGCCCACCCCGCGGCCGGCGAAGCGGTGGTCCGAGGCGAGCAGATGGACGTACCGCTCGGGCTCGTCGGCCAGGGGGATGTTCGGGCCGGGCCCGTCGGTGAGGGTGGCCGTGCCCGCCACGGCGCCGTCGATCTCGGCGATCCACGGCTCACCCGCGGTCACGTACTTCTCGACCATCGCGACGGCCTTGGGGTTGGCCGACCAGGGCCTCGTGCCCCACTGCCCGATCCGGCCCTGTGCGACCAGCCACTCCACCGCGCCGTCGAAGAGGGCGATGATCGCGGGTATGTCGTCGACCCCGCCCCGCCTGATCCTCATGGCCTCCGTATCACTCATGCAGGGAGGCTAGCGTCACCCTCCATGAGACTCTTCGCCGCGGTCCTCCCACCGGACACCGCCACCAGCGAACTGGCCGCCGCCGCGCATGCGTTGAAACAGCTGCCCGGCGCCGACGAGCTGCGCTGGACGGCCCGTGAGAGCTGGCACTTCACCCTCGCCTTCATGGCGGAGGCCGACGAAGCGGCGCTGCCGGACCTCCTGGCACGCCTGGGACGGGCCGCGCACCGCACCCCGTCCTTCTCCCTCGCCCTGCGCGGCGGTGGCCACTTCGGGGACCGGGCGCTGTGGGCGGGCGCCACGGGTGACGTGGCCGCGCTGCGGCTGCTCGCCCGACGCGCGGACGCGGCGGCGCGCAAGGCGGGGATCACGATGGAGGAGCAGCACCGGCCCTACCGCCCGCACCTGACGCTGGCGCGGGGCCGCGGCGAGCCGGACCTCGCGCCGTACGCCGACGCGCTCGGATCCTTCGCGGGCACCGCGTGGCCGGTGCGGGAGCTGACGCTCGTCCGCAGCGAGCTGCCTCGCAGCGGGGTGCCGGGGGAGCGGCCGCGCTACGAGGCCGTCGGGCGCTGGTCACTGGGAGGCGGCGCGGGAGAGCCGGGCGGCGCCAGTTAACCTCGACTACGTGGACCCGAAAACCAGGAACCGGATCATGGCCGGTGTACTCGTGCTGATGTTCGTCGTGGTGGCGGTGGCGGCCGCGGTCGGCGGATAGCCGACGCGGGCCGCCCCACCCGTCACCCCCCGTCACACCTCGCCCGTCACTCCCCTCTCGGGATCACCAGGCGAAGGACTCCGGTGCGGGTCCCGGGCCGGGGAAGATCTCGTCCAGCGCTTCGAGGAGCTCGGCGGACAGTTCGAGCTCGACGGCGCGCAGCGCGGAGTCCAGCTGGTCCGCCGTGCGCGGGCCGACGATCGGCGCGGTGACGCCGGGCCGGGTGAGCAGCCAGGCCAGCGCGACCTCGCCGGGCTCCAGGCCGTGCTTGTCGAGCAGCTCCTCGTACGCCTGGACCCGCGCGCGGACCTCCGGTTTGGCGAGCTCGGCGGCGGCGCGCCCGCCGGTGCGGCGCGAGCCCTCGCCCGCCTTCGCGCCGGCCTTCCCGCGCCCCTTCACGCGCCCCTTCTTCAGGACGCCGCCGAGCATCCCGCCGTACAGCGGTGACCACGGGATGACGCCGAGGCCGTACTCCTGGGCGGCCGGGATGACCTCCATCTCGGCGCTGCGCTCGGCGAGGTTGTAGAGGCACTGCTCGCTGACGAGTCCGTAGCCACCGTGGCGGCGGGCGGTCTCGTTGGCCTGGGCGATCTTGTAGCCGGGGAAGTTGGACGACCCGGCGTAGAGGATCTTGCCCTGCGTGACGAGTACGTCGACGGCCTGCCAGATCTCCTCGAACGGGGTCTGCCGGTCGATGTGGTGGAACTGGTAGATGTCTATGTAGTCGGTCTGCAGCCGCTTGAGGCTGGCGTCCACGGCGCGGCGGATGCTGAGCGCGGAGAGCCGGTCGTGGTTGGGCCAGGAGGCCTCGCCGCCCGGGCTCATGTTCCCGTACACCTTGGTGGCGAGAACGACCTTGTCGCGCCGGCCGCCGCCCTGGGTGAACCAGGTGCCGATGATCTCCTCGGTGCGGCCCTTGCCCGCGCTCTGTCCGTAGACGTTGGCGGTGTCGAAGTAGTTGACGCCCGCGTCGAGCGCGGCGTCCATGAGGGTGTGGCTGTCGGGTTCGTTGGTGAGCGGCCCGAAGTTCATGGTGCCGAGCGTGAGCCGGCTGACCTTGAGCCCTGTGCGTCCCAGCTGCGTGTACCTCATGAGGTCATAGCCAACGGGGTGGAGTGGGCTCCAGGCAAGGGGGGATCGGTCAGTCGCGGGGGAACTCGTCGGTGCTGAGGGTGAGACCGACGGTGGTGTGGGTGAGGTCCACCGCGTCGCCGAAGACGAACTTCCGGTCAGTGTCGTACTCGCCGTTCTTGGGGTCGGTGTAGAGCAGGCACCGGCCCTGGTACGGGTCGACGATGAGGTAGACGGGAACCTTGGCTTCGGCGTACGCGGTCTTCTTCGGGCCGTAATCGTTCATCCCCGTGCTCTTGGAGATCACTTCAGCCACGAACTGGACGTCCCGGTACTGCCACTGGCCCTTCTCGTTCTTGGTGGCGTCCTCGGCCAGGAGCGTCACGTCGGCTGCGAAGCCGTTGAGGTATCCCGGGTAGTCGATGCGGACGTCGGACTTCAGTCGCTTGCGCGGATACTTGCTGCGCAACTGCTCGATGATGTCCAGGGTGATTGCCCAGTGGGTGTCCCGCTGTGACGACATGAAGACGTGCCCCCCGACGATCTCGGTCTTGATTCCCTCGGGGTCGGGCATCGTCTCAAGCCACTCGAACATCTTGTCCAAGGTGCGCTCGTCGCCGATCTCAGCCATCTCGATCCTGTCGGTCTCTACGACGGTCATCGTGGCGCTCCTCCCCGGCCGCCCTCGCTCGAACGCAGCCGCGCAGTACAACGATACGCACGGAGCCGAGGTCACGTCCGGTCACGAGCCACCCAGCCACCCCGCCGCGTCGAGCCGGAAGGCGTCCGGGGGAACAACCATCCGGAGCCCGGATTCCAGCTCGCCGAGCCGACGCGCCCCGAGGGCCTCGGCCCACTCCGCCCGCAACTCGTCGAAGACCGCCGCCGAGCGGCGCAGCGCGTCGAACCCGCGCGGGGTGAGCTGGACCAGCTTGCGGCGGGCGTCGGCGGGGTCATCGGTGCGGGCGGCGTAGCCGAGGGTGATGAGCCGGTCGACCGTCTTGCCCGCGGCCTGCTTGGAGACACCGAGCCGCCGCCCGACCTCGCTGGCGTTGGCGCCGCCCGCCCCGATGGCCTGCATCGCGAACCCGTGCGCGGGGCGGAGGTCGGGGTGGCCCTGGCGGGCGAGCTCGGCGTGCAGGCGGTCGATGAGGGTGCGGAAGCCGGCGAAGAGGAGCAGGGGCAGCTCATATCCCTTGCCGTCATATCCCTTGCCCGTACCGTCAACCTGGTTTACCGTCTTCTTGTCGTCAACCATGTTGTCTATTTTAGGGCCGGGCAGGCCCACAGGGGGTACGGGATGTTCACCGCGCACACACTCGAAACCGCACCGTCCGACTCACGCGCCACGATGGAGCGCACCGCCGTCGCCTTCGGGCAGGTGCCGGACGCGGTCGCCCGCCTCGCCGAGTCGCCCGACCTCCTCAACGGGTTCCTGGAGATGACGGCGGCCTTCGACCGGACGACCCTCGAACCCGTCGCCCGCGAGGTCGTCATCATGACGGTCGCGACGCGCAACGACTGCCACATCTGCGCGACGATGCACACAGGCAAGCTGCGCAAGCTGGGCGCATCGCCCGGGCTGATCACGGCCCTCCGCGAGGAGCGGGCGCTGTCCGACGAACGCCTCGAAGCGGTACGCCGGTTCACGCTCACCGTCCTCGCCACGGCGGGCGGGGTCGACGACGCCGACCTGAAGGAGTTCTTCGCCCACGGCTACACCGAGCGCAACGCCCTCGAAGTCGTCATGGGCATCGGTACGTACACGATGTCGACGCTCGCGAACCGGCTGACGCGGGCGGTGTGAGCGCGTCAGTCCGCCTCGCCGTGGCGCGCCAGGAAGGCGGTCCAGGTGGTGGGGGATATCTGGAGGGTGGGGCCGGTGGGGTTCAGCTTTGAGTCGCGGATGTGGATGGTGGCGGGGGTGGCGGCCATCTCCAGGCATTCGCCGCCCTGGCTGCCGCTGTAGCTGGACTTGGTCCAGGTGAGGGCCACCTCCACGCATTCGCCGCCCTGGTCGCCGCTGTAGCTGGACTTGAACCACATCAGCTCGGTGTTCATTGCGTCTGTGCCACCTGTCCGATCCATTTCGCGGACTCTTCGGGGTTGAGAGCCTGAGCCCGCAGAATGCCATACTGCGCGAACAGGTCTCCCAGGTCGGGGTGTTGGCGTACGAAGTAACCGCCGTTCGGTCCCTCGACGTAAGCGACACGGTCTCGGTCGGTCGTCTCCAGCAGGATCATCGGGCCGTTCAGCCCGGCGTGCGTCTGTCGGTTGTGGGGCATCACTTGGATCTCGACGTTGCGCCGCTGCCCCACGTCGAGAACGTGGTCCAGCTGCTCCCTGAGCGCCTGGCGGCTGCCAAGTGGCCGAGTCAACGTGTGCTCCTCCAGCACGAAGCCGACGAGCGGCGCGGGCTTGCGCTGAAGCACGTGCTGTCGGCCGAGTCGGGCAGTTACGCGCGACTCGACCTCCTCGTCCTCCAGGGGTGGGCAATGGCAGTTGAAGATCGCCCGCGCATACGACTCGGTCTGGAGCATGCCGGGGATCACGTGGTTCGCGTACATGTAGATGGCGACGGCCTCCGCCTCAAGCTCGGCGTAGTCCTCGAACCACGACGGGAACCGGCTGACCTGAAGTTTCTTGCCTGCCGCAAGAAGTGCACCTTGTGCACCGAGCACTTCGTCCGCGATCTCGACCAGCTTGCCCTTTGGGGGCCGCTCGCCCCGCTCCACCATTGCCACTTGCGACTTGGAGTACCCGACGTATCCGCCCAGCTTCTCCTGCGTCATCCCGGCCCGCTCACGGAAGAACCGCAGCAACGCACCGAACATCTCCAGGTTCCCTGAGTTCTGTCCACCGGAGTGCACAGCGACCTCCCCAAGTGCACAGCGCAGCACGACGCCTGCGAATCCCTGGTCACAGTATGTGAGCGCCCGTAAGCATTTGCCGCATGAACTCGGAAACCTCATCACTCAGGGTCCACGACTGGATTCCGGCGACGGGCCACGCCCTGCGGCACGCGGGCATTCACTTCGACGCGGTACGGATCGAGGGCGCGCTCGGCGAGCAAGTCGCGTACGACCTGATGCAGTTCACGGAGTTCCGCGCGGGCCCGATCGTCCGCGAGGCGACGGGCGGGCGCTACCTCTACTTCCTGCTGCCCCCGCAGGCAGCGGAGTCGTACGCCTGGCCGGTCGGTGTGCGGGCGCTGGGCCGGAGCGCGGGGAGCCTCGCGTACGTCGGCGTGCCCGCGCTGGACGGCTACACATGGCCCCTGGACTGGAGGTCACGCCCGACGAGTGAAGTCCCGTTCGTGGAGGGTGATTTGTTGCACGAGACGACTAAACGTGCGGTGCGGTGACCGCGTCATCACGCTCTGTGTCCGGCCGGACATGGGGCGGTCCCCGGAGGTGCTAGCAACACCGCCCGAGGACCTTCACCACCGAATGGATCAGAGGTCCACCGGGATGCTTCGGCATGCTATCGCGCCCACCCGGCGCTACACGAAGGCTTCGCACGACGTCGTACGGCATCAGTGCCTGAACAGCGATGCGAAGGTCCTGCTCC
Source organism: Streptomyces sp. NPDC044106 (assembly GCF_056433985.1). NCBI lineage: Bacteria > Bacillati > Actinomycetota > Actinomycetes > Kitasatosporales > Streptomycetaceae > Streptomyces > Streptomyces sp. NPDC044106. The sequence goes on along the minus strand of NZ_JBWKFZ010000003.1, from coordinate 427,727 downwards.
TGTACGTGCAGGGGCTCTCCGAGGCGGACGCCTCCGCCAGATCGCTCGGCGAACACGCGGCGCGGCTCGGCATCAAGGGCCGCGCCTACCAGCGGGCCAAGCAACTCCTCGCCGACTCCGGCTACTTGCACGTGTGGCGGTGGCAGGGTGAGCGGGGCCGCTGGGTCACGGAACAGCTCCTGGCGAACGTCACCCTGACGGGTGAGGAGGCGGGGCGGGCCCGGGTCGGAGACGGGCCCTCACCGACTGCGCAGGCACCGACGGTCGGCGGGCCGGGGACGCGGGAACCCGGTGGCTCTTACCCAGAAGAACAACGGGAGAAGAATCTTCCCCACCCCCCACCCGAAGAGTCGGAACCCGCAGCCGACACGGAACTGGCCGAGGCCGAACGGGTGTTGCTGTCACTCCGCCACGTGAACCGGGACCTGCTGCTCGGCGTACGAGAGGCGCGAGCACTGGCGGGGTCGGCGGCGGAGTGGCTGCGACGGGGTGTCTCGACCGGTGACCTCCGCAAGGCGCTGACTGCGGGGCTGCCTTCGGGCGGGGTCCGGTCGGCGGTCGGGTTCGTACGCCACCGGCTGGTGCAGAAGCTGCCGGACCGTGCGGGGCCGACGCCCTCTCCGGCGGTCACGGGCAGGCCCGGCCTCATGACCTGCGAGGGGTCGGGTGCCGAGCACGTCTTCCGGCCCCTGGGCGAGGAGACGCGATGCGGTCGGTGCCGGGCGGAAAGGGCCTCCTCCAGCACGGAGGGAGACCGCCGCACACAGCCACTGCCCTGGCGCGACCGCCTGGCGAGCGCGAGGACGTGACGGGCGGTCCGGCCCGCGTCGGTCCACGCCGTGGTCGCGGGTCGGCGCCGCCAGCACATCCGGGTCCGCGTGAGCCTTCGCTGTGTGCCGCCAGTGGCCGTGGCTCATGGGTGGGAAGCTACTTCGAGGGGCGGCCTGGTGCCCTCGCCCGTGAGGGTGGCGTAGGGGCCGCCTATGCCCCACCCCTGGGACAGGGCGGTCGCGAACGCCGACGCCAGTTTGTGTTCGCCGGAGGCGTTGGGGTGCGTGCCGTCGTACGTGTCCACATTGATGTCATACGACAGCGGCGGGGACGCCAGGAGCAGGGGGGAAGCCGGCGTGTCCAGGTCTGCCACCGTCTTTGCGAGCAGTTCGTTGAAGTGGGAGACCTCCGTCGCGAACGGGGCGTCCGAGGTCGCGCGGATGTTCGGGATCACGGGGAGCAGGACCATCCGGATGCCGGGGTTCGTCGCGCGGGCCGCTGTGATGAAGGCGCGGACATTGTCGGTCGTTTGGGCCGCGTTCGTGTAGAAGCCGAGGTCGATCAGGCCGAGGGAGATGAGGAGGATGTCGGCGGGGTCGCGGTGCAGGGCGCCGGATATGTGCGGGGCCATGTGCAGCCAGCCCTCGCCCCAGCCCGCGAGATGGTGACGGGGGAAGTCCGGGGACACGGTGGCGGCGTAGTCGTGGGAGAGGGGCTCGCCCGCCGCCTTGTCGTAGAGGGCGGTGCGCGGGCCGACCACGGCGGCGCCGTCGGGGCCGAGGGTGTCGCGAAGGTGCTGCCACATCCGGTACCGCCAGGTGTGCTCCCCGGCGCTTCCGATCGTCATCGAGTCGCCGACGAACATGAACCTGAACATCGGGTCATCATCGCGGATCGGGGGCACCGACTGCGATGTGAGGCTGAGCACGCCGCCCGCGCGGGCAGATGGCAGGCTTGGGCGCATGCGTTCGCTTCGGGCTGTTCCGTCTGTCCTCGCCGGTGCCGTACTGGCCTTCGCCGTGGCTGTTCCCGCCGCACCCGCCGCGGCCGACGACCACGACGGGTTCACCATCAAGGATCCGCGGATCGTCGAGTCCAGCGGCCTCGCCGCGTCCCGCGCCCACCCCGGCATCTACTGGACGCACAACGACCAGGACAAGGGCGCCTACCTGTACGCGGTCGACTCGAAGACGGGCGAGACCGTCGCCACCATCACGATGGCCGGCGTCGGCGCACCGCGCGACGTCGAGGCGATCTCGATCGGCAGCGACGGGAACATCTACGTCGGCGACATCGGTGACAACCTCAACGGCACCTGGAAGAACGTCTGGATCTACAAGCTCCCCGAGCCGAAGCAGCTCAAGAACCAGACGGTCCGCGCCACGCAGTACGTCGTGAAGTACGCCGACGGCGCGCGGGACGCGGAGGCGCTGATGGTCCACCCGAAGACCGGGCGCATCTACATCGTCAGCAAGAACGAGGACGGCGGCGGACTGTACGAGAGCCCGGAGCGGATGTCGGCCTCCGGCACGAACGTCTTCAAGCGCGTCGCCGAGATCGACCTGTGGGTGACCGACGGCGCCTTCTCGCCCGACGGCAAGCAGCTCGCCGTGCGCGGCTACTTCGGAGGCATCTGGTACGCGTGGCAGGGCGACGGCAAGAAGCCGCAGCGCAAGGGCCGCCTGAGCGTGCCGCTGCAACGGCAGGGCGAGTCCGTCACGTACACGACGGACGGCACGACCCTGATGTACGGCACGGAGGGCGCCCAGAGCGACGTGGAGCCCGTGGAGGCGCCCGGCGGGGGCGGCGGAAACGGCAAGTCCCCCTCGGACAACGGCGGCACGGCCCGCGACGGCGACGACCCCTTCCTCAACGGAAGCCTCAAGACGGGCGCCATAGTCGTCGGAGCCGTCCTGCTCGCCGTGTTCGGCCTGAAACGGCTGGGACGGCGCGGGCGCAAGTAGCGGGGCGAAGGGCGGCTTGGGGGGAGAGGCTTACGCACCCGAGGTTCGGGGTGCGGGGAACTGCGCGACCAGCTACGGCGCACCCGCGGCTGGTCGCGCAGTGAAGCGTCAGAGCTTCTCGATCACGTAGTCGATGCACTTCGTGAGCGCCTCGACGTCCGCGGGGTCGATCGCCGGGAACATCGCGACGCGCAGCTGGTTGCGGCCCAGCTTGCGGTACGGCTCCGTGTCCACGATGCCGTTCGCGCGCAGGGCCTTCGCCACCGCGCCCGCGTCGATCTCGTCCGCGAAGTCGATCGTGCCGATGACCTGCGAGCGCTTCGCCGGGTCCGTGACGAACGGGGTCGCGTACTTGGACTCCTCGGCCCAGCCGTACAGCGTGCGCGAGGACGCGGCCGTGCGGCCGGTCGTGAAGTCCAGGCCGCCCTGGGAGTTCATCCAGTCCAGCTGCTCGGCGAGGAGGAAGAGCGTGGCGAGCGCCGGGGTGTTGTACGTCTGGTTCTTGCGGGAGTTGTCGATCGCCGTGGGGAGGGAGAAGAACTCCGGGACGTGGCGGCCCGACGCGTGGATCCGCTCGGCGCGCTCGATCGCCGCCGGGGAGAACGCGGCCAGCCACAGGCCGCCGTCCGAGGCGAAGGACTTCTGCGGGGCGAAGTAGTAGACGTCCGTCTCGGCGATGTCGACCGGCAGGCCGCCCGCGCCGGACGTGGCGTCCACCAGGACGAGGGAGCCGGTGTCGGCGCCCGCGACGCGCTTGATGGGGGCGGCGACGCCGGTGGAGGTCTCGTTGTGCGTGAAGGCGTAGACGTCGACGCCCGCCTCCGCCTTCGGGTCGGGGTGCGTGCCCGGGTCGCTCGCGATCACGGTCGGCTCGGCCAGCCACGGGGCGAGCTTCGACGCCTTCGCGAACTTGGAGGAGAACTCGCCGAAGTTGAGGTGCTGCGACTTGTTCTCGATCAGGCCGTGCGTCGCCACGTCCCAGAACGCGGTGGAGCCACCGTTGCCCAGGATCACCTCGTAGCCCTCGGGGAGGGAGAAGAGGTCGGCGATGCCCTCGCGCACGCGGCCGACCAGGTTCTTGACCGGGGCCTGGCGGTGGGACGTACCGAGCAGAGAGGTACCGGTGGCGGCCAGGGCGTCCAGCGCCTCCGTACGCACCTTGGAGGGGCCCGCGCCGAAACGGCCGTCGGCGGGCTTCATGTCAGCGGGAATCTGGATCTCAGCCACGGGGCGAGCCTAGCGGTTCGGGGCTCGCCGTCTTGGTGGTGTCCGTCGGCTGAGATCCTCGGTCACCCGGGGTGGGCGCCGCGGGGCTCCGCCCCGGGCCCCGCTCCTCAAACGCCGGAGGGGCTGGATTGCCCCCGGGCGGGCCCAAGACGCACCGGCAGCTCGTACAAATCGTTCTGCGTCACCACCGGCTTGTTGCGGAGGGCCTCGTGCGGGACCGCGAGTCGCAGGTCAGGGAAGCGGGCGTACAGGGCCGGGAGGGCTACTCCCGCCTCCAGGCGGGAGAGGGCCGCGCCGGGGCAGACGTGGGGGCCGTGGCCGAACGAGATGTGGCGGGTGGGGGACGTGCGGGTGATGTCGAAGGTGCCCGCCGTGGGGCCGTGCGCGGCCTCGTCGCGGCCTATCGCGCCGTAACTGATGATCACCGCGTCACCCTCGCGGATCACCTTGTCGCCGACGGGGACGTCCGCCGCGGCGAAGCGGATCAGGACGTGCGAGGTCGGTGAGGAGTAGCGCAGGGTCTCCTCGATCACCGCGTCCCAGCCGACCTCGCCCGCGAGGACCAGCGCGAGCTGGTCGGGGTGGGCGGCGAGGTTGACGACGGCGTTGACGATGAGGGAGATCGTCGTCTCGTGGCCCGCGGCGACCATCAGCTGGAGGGTGGAGACGATCTCCTCGTCGGTGAGGCGGTCGCCGTTCTCGGAGGCCTGGACGAGGGCGCTCGTCAGGTCGTCGCCGGGCTTCGCGCGGCGCTCCGCGACGACCTTGGCCATCATCCCGGCGAGCTCGCCGAGCGTCGCCACGACCTCGTCCGGGGGCGTCTGCGTGGAGAAGAACTTGTCGAAGAGGACCTTCAGGCGCGGGAGGTCCGCCTCGTCGATGCCCATCAGGTCGCTGACGACGTACATGGGGAGGGGGTAGGCGAACTCCGCCTTCAGGTCGACCGTGCCGGAGTCGGTGGGGAGTTTGTCCAGGAGGCCCGAGGCGAGTTCCGCTATGCGGGTCCGCATGCGCTCCACGCGGCGCGGCGTCAGCGCCTGCGCCACCAGCGTGCGCATCCTGCGGTGCTCCTCGCCGTCGGCCGTCAGCATGGAGCGGCCGGGGTTGGCGAGGCCGATCAGCGGCCAGTCGGCGGGGATCTCGCCGCGCCGCCAGGCGCCCCAGACATCGATGTCCTTCACCAGGCGCCTGTCGGTGAGGAGCCGGCGCGCCTCGGCGTGGTGCGTGACCGCCCACACCGGGACGCCGCCCGGCAGCTCCGCCTCGGCGAGCGGGCCCGCGGCGCGCAGCAGGGCGCTCTCGGCGTCGAGGTCGGTGACGAACGGGTCCAGGGCGATGCGCTTCATCTGAGGTCTCCAAACACTGAGGTCGGGGTCGGGGTGAAGCTCACCGGCAGGTCGGTGAGGCCGCGCAGCCAGGGCGACGGGCGGCGGGTCAGGGCGTCGGCGGGCACCGCGAGGTCGAGGTCGGGCAGCCGGTCGAGGAGGACCTCGATACCGGTGCGGGCGATGACCTCGGCGACCTCCTGGGCGGGGAAGGGGCAGCGGTGCTCGCCGTGGCCGAAGGAGAAGTGGGCGCTGTTGCCGCCGGTGAGCGCCGAGCCGTCGGTGCGGACCTGCGGGTCGGAGTTGGCGGCGGCGAGGCCGAGCAGGAGCAGGTCGCCGGAGTTGACGCGGCGACCGCCCAGCTGGGTGTCGCGGGAGGCCCAGCGCCCGGCGACGTTCTGCGTGGGGGTGTCCTCCCACAGGACCTCGTTCATGGCCTCGGCGACGCTGTGCCGGCCGCCGAACAGGGAGGCGGCGAACCGGTCGTCGGTGAGCATCAGGCGCAGCGAGTTGCCGATCCAGTCGGCGGTCGGCTGGTGGCCCGCGGCCATCATCACCATCAGGTCCTGGGCGATCTCCTCGTCCGAGAAGCCCAGTTCGCCGTCGTCCGCCTGCGTCTGAAGCATGTACGAGGCGACGTCGCCGCCCGGCTCGGCGTGCTTGTCGGCGATGAGCCGCATCATCGAACCGGCCAGGTGCTGCTGGCCCGCGAGCGCCCGTTCGCGGCCGTCGATCATGTCGTTCATCGCCGTGACGAGGCCGGGGCCCTGCTCGTCGGAGAAGCCGTAGATGCGGGCGAGGACGCGGACCGGGAGCAGCATCGCGTACTCGGCGATGATCTCCGTGGTGCCCTTGCCGCAGAAGCGGTCGATCAGCTCGTCCGCGAACTGCTCGGCGTGCGCGCGGAGTTCGAAGGGATCGACGCCTTCGAGGGCGTGCGCGATCATCGCGGCGCGGCGGGTGTGCCGCTCGCCGACGGTGTAGAGGATCGACGGCTGCTTGTGGCCGATCATCGGCAGGAGCGGCCAGTCGGCGGGGATGTGCGGCCACTGGTTCCACAGCTCGGAGTCGCGGCTGTAGAGGACCGGGTCGCCGGTGACCTGGTGGAGTTCGCGGTAGCCGAGCACCAGCCAGGCCGGTATGCCGCCGTCCAGGAGGACGGGGGCGACGGGGCCGTGGTCGCGGCGCATCTCCCGGTACAGCTGCGTCGGTTCGGTGGCGAACCGCGGGCCGGAGAGCGGGACGGGACCGGGCGCGGCAGCGGCGTCGGCTCCGGCGCCGGTTACGGGGCAGGTCACTGGGCGTTCTCCTGGAGGGCGTTCGGCGGGAGGGCGGCGCGCTGGGCCGCGTACAACGACTGGAGGTGTTCCACGAGCGTGATCAGGACGGCCTTGCTCGACCCGCGGGAGCGCGCGTCGCAGTCGACGAGCGGCACGCCGGGGTCGAGGTCGAGCGCCTCGCGCAGCTGATCGAGGGTGTGCGGGGAGCCCCCGAAGTCGTTGCGGGCGACGATGAACGGCGTGCCGTGGTGCTCCAGGCGGTCGATCGCGTACCAGGAGTCCTCGACGCGCCGCGGGTCCACGAGGACGACCGCGCCGAGCGTGCCGGAGAAGAGGCGGTCCCACAGGAACCAGAAGCGTTCCTGGCCGGGGGCGCCGAAGAGGTAGAGGATGTTGTGGGCGTCGAGCGTGATGCGGCCGAAGTCGAAGGCGACGGTCGTGGACGTCTTGGCGCGCAGCCCGTCGAGGCCGCCCGTCTCGTCGATGCCCCGCCCGGCCTGCGTCATCGTCTCCTCGGTGTTGAGGGGACGGATCTCGCTGACGGAGCGTACGAGCGTCGTCTTGCCGACGCCGAAGCCGCCGACCACGACGATCTTCAGACCGTTGTCCGCGGTGGCGGTCAGTTCGGTTCGGGTGGCCCCGGTAGCGCTGCGTTCAGAGGTTGCGGAGTCCAACGAGCACCTGCTCCAGGATGTCGGGGTCGGGAAGGCTGTGGTCGGCGCCCGCGCGCGGGTGGCGGGCGCTGATCCGGCCCGCGTCGAGCAGGTCGGACAGCAGGATGCGGGTGATGCTCACCGGCAGGCCCAGCTCGGCGGCGACCTCCACCATGGCGGTCGGCAGGTGGCACAGGCGCAGGATCGCGGCGTGCTCGGACTGCATGCCGGGGACCGGCGCCGACTCGGCGACGACGAGCGTCACCAGGTCGAAGGGGGTGTCGGGCGCCGACCGGCTGCGTCCTCCGGTGAGGGTGTACAGCCGGTCGGGGGAGTCGTCCCGGCCGGGGCGGCTCATGAGGCGGGCTGGGTGCGGGGGGCGCCGTCCGTGCGGGGCGCGGCGCGCAGGTGCTCGCCGAGCTGCTCGACCAGCTCGGCCATGGTGTGCCCGACGAGGCCCGCGTCGGCGTCCTCGGCGGCGATGACCGCGAGGTGCGCGCCCTCGCCCGCCTCGACGATGAAGAGGATGCCGCCGTAGAACTCGGCCATCGCGGAGCGGACCCCGCCGCTGCCGTCGCCGAACTCGGCGGACGCGCCGTGCGAGAGGGACTGGATGCCGGCGGCTATCGCGGCCAGCTGGTCGGCCTGGTCGACGGAGAGCTCGGGCGTGCGGCACAGCTTCAGGCCGTCCCGCGAGAGCACGAGGGCGTGCCGGGCGCCGGGGGTGCGCTCCAGGAGTCCCTGGAGGAGCCAGGTGAGCTTCTCGTCGGTGGTGGTGCCGGGGGTGGAACCGGCGGTGGTGCCGGGGGTGGAGCCGGTGTTCATCGGGGGGTCTCGCCTTCCGGGTGCGGGGGAGTTGCGGTGGCGTCCGTGTCCTGCGCCGGTCCTGAGGGGTCCGACGGAGCGGGGCGGACGGCCTGGCGGAAGCTGCTGAAGCGGGCCGCGGTGCTCGCGGCGGTGGCGGCGGGCGGCCGCCGGGTCTCACCCGTGTCGCTGTCGGCGCGGGCCCGCTCGGCGGCGGCGAGGGTGCGGCCGCGGGGGCGCTTGGGGAGGGGGGCGTCGGGGGTGTCTTCGGCCGGGCGCCCGGGGTTCGTCTGCAGGTGCGGGGCCGCGGGGGGATGTGCGTACTCGCCATCCCTGCGCCGCGTCGGAAGTTCCTGGACGTCACGGTCGGCTCGGTGCTCCGTGCGCACATCCCTCCGCGTCCCCTCCGGCGCGCTCGCGGGTGACGGGGCGTCGGGGGTGGCACGCTCGGTCGCGGAGGCTGGGAGCGGGAGGGCCGCCGTGTTCGGAGCCGTCGCAGAGGGCCGGGAGACCAACTCCTGGGGTATCAGCAGGAGTACGCCCGTACCGCCCCGCGCCGACGGCCGGAACGACACCGTCAGACCGTGCTTGCGGGCCAGCCTGCCGACCACCGCGAGCCCGAGCCGGGTGCCGGACAGGCCGCCGAGGCCCTGGGCCTCACCGGACACGGCCTGCTCGGCGCGGCGCTGCTGCACGGGCCCCATCACGAGGCCGCTGTCCTCGACGGAGATGATGACGCCCGCCGCGACCTCCTCGATGTAGACGTGCACTTCGGAGGTGGGCGGCGAGAAGTTCGTCGCGTTGTCGAGGAGTTCGGCCAGGGCGTGCATGACGCCCTCGGCGGCGTGGCCCGCGACGGCGACCTCGCTGGCCGAGTGGACGCGCACCCGCTGGTAGCCGCCGATGCGGCCCATCGCACCGCGCAGGATCGACTCCATGACGATGGGCCGGGCCCAGCGGCGGCCGGAGCGGGCGCCGGTGAGCACCGCGACGGAGTCGGCGATGCGGCCCGCCTGCGCGGTGCGGTGGTCGAGGTGGAGGAGGTCGGTGAGGACGTCCTCGTCGGCGTGCCTGCCCTCCATCTCGCGCAGGTCGGCGAGCATGCCGGTGGCCAGGGCCTGCATGCGGCCCGCGGCGTTGGCGCAGGCGGCGAGGGCGGCGGCGCGCTCGGACTCGGCGCGGCGCACGCGCACGGTCAGCTCGGTCCGCTCCCGGGCGAAGTACTCGGTGAGCGCGGTCCGCTCACGGGTGAACTCCTCGGTACGGGCGGCCTGTTCGCGTACGAGGCGCTCCGCGTCCTGCTCCCCGGCCGCCACGCGGCGGCGCAGCAGGGAGTTGGCGCGCAGGGTGTGGAAGGCGAGCGTCACGGCGACCGTCAGGGCTACGGCCGCGGCGCCGGATCCCCAGGCCAGCGGGGTGCGTACGGAGGCGGGCGCGAGGGCCGCGGCGGCTCCGGTGAGCGCCGCGGTGACCACGGCGCAGGTCAGCAGGACGAGCGCGGACGGGCGCAGCGGAGGGTGCTCCGTCCCGGGGCGCGCTGGGGGGGTTTGCGCGGTCATCAATCGGGGTCCTCGATCGGAAGCGACACACTCTGCTCAAGCTTGGCTCAAGAAAAGATCACTATAGGAGAGTTGTCGACCGAGTTGGGAACCTTCCGGTCCGGATCATGAGAAAACGGGTGGGGCGGGGTGGCCACGAGGGGTTGCCGCGTGGGCATGCTTGGGGGATGAGCGATCTCGGCGGCGGTCCTGGCGGTTCCGGTGAGCTCGGCGGTCCCCGGGGGTCCGGTGGCCTCGGGGGCGGCTCCGGCAAATCCGGCGGCCACGGTGGCAAAACCGGCGGCTCGGGTGGCCACGGTGGCAAAACCGGCGGTACCAGTGGCACCGGCGGCACCAGCGGCTCCAGCAGCTCCGGTGACTCCGGCGGTACCGGCGGCTCCGTTGGCTCCAGCAGCCCCAGCGGCTCCGGCCGCACCCGAACCCGCCCCCGCGCAGACCGGCGGCACGCCCAAGCCCACGCCGACCCCGAAGCCCTCGCCCGCGACCTCCGCGCCGCCGTACGCGGCGCCGTCGACCTCTCCGTCACCGCCCGCGCCCTGCACACCATGGACGCCTCCAACTACCGCCGCGTGCCCGCCGCCGTCGTGGCCCCGCGCGACGCCGACGACGTGGCGGCGGCCCTCGCGGTGTGCCGGGAACGCGGCCTTCCGCTCGTACCGCGCGGCGCGGGCACCTCGATCGCCGGACAGGCCACGGGAGTCGGCGTCGTCCTCGACCTCACCCGGCACATGAACCGCGTCGTCTCCCTCGACCCCGGGACGCGCACGGCCGTCGTCCAGCCGGGCGTCGTCCTCGACGACCTGCGCGCCGCCGCGGCCCCGCACGGACTCACCTTCGGTCCCGACCCCTCCACGCACAGCCGCTGCACCCTCGGCGGCATGATCGGCAACAACTCCTGCGGCTCGCACTCGGTGGCCTGGGGCACGACCGCCGACAACGTGCACGCCCTCTCCGTGGTCGACGGTTCGGGCGAGCGCCGCCATCTCGCCCGCGGCTGGGACGGCGCCCCCGAAGGACTGCGCGCCCTCGTGGACGGTGACCTGGCGCTTCTGCGCACCGGCTTCCCCGAACTGCCGCGCCGCATCTCCGGATACGCCCTGGACGCGCTGCTCCCCGAACACGGCACGGACCTCGCGCGCGCCTTCTGCGGCTCGGAGGGCACGCTCGGCGTCCTCACCGAAGCGGTCGTACGCCTCGTCGAGGCACCCCGCGCGCGGGCGCTCGCCGTGCTCGGGTACGCGGACGAGAGCGCGGCGGCCGAAGCGGCGGCGGGCCTCCTCCCGCACGGCCCGCTCACGGTCGAAGGCATGGCGGCCGACCTGGTGAGGGGGGCGAACGGCCTGCCCAGGGGCGGCGCCTGGCTCTTCGTGGAGACCGGCGGCGAGAGCCCGGCGCAGGCACGCGCGCGTGCCGACACGATCGTGCGGGCCGCCGCGGGGGACACCGTGGACGCCCTGGTCGTCGACGATCCGGCGGGGCAGCGCGCGCTGTGGCGGGTGCGGGAGGACGCCAGCGGCACGGCGACCCGTATGCCGGACGGCTCGGAGGCGTGGCCCGGCTGGGAGGACTGCGCGGTGCCGCCCGCCCGCCTCGGCGCCTACCTGCGGGACTTCAGGAAGCTGCTCACCGACCACGGCCTGCGCGGCACTCCGTACGGGCACTTCGGTGACGGCTGCATCCACGTGCGCATCGACTTCGATCTGCTCACCCCCGCGGGCATCGCCGGATTCCGCCGCTTCTCCGAAGACCTCGCCGACGTGGTCGTCGCCCACGGCGGCTCGCTCTCCGGCGAGCACGGCGACGGGCAGGCCCGCGCGGAACTCCTGCCGAAGATGTACGGACCCGAACTCGTCGGCCTCTTCGGGCGCGTGAAGGACGTCTGGGACCCGGCGGGGCTGCTCAACCCGGGCATGCTGGTGCGGCCCGCGCCCCTCGACGCCGACCTGCGGTTCGCGCCCCTGCCGCGCGAGCCCGTCGACGTCGTCTTCGGCTACCCGCACGACGGCGGCGACTTCACGGCGGCGGTACGGCGCTGCGTGGGCGTGGCCAAGTGCCGTACGGCGAGCCCCGCTTCGCCCACCGGCGTGATGTGCCCGTCCTACCGCGTCACCGGCGAGGAGGAGCACTCCACGCGCGGGCGCGCCCGCCTGCTGCACGAGATGCTCGCCGGTGAGGTCGTGACGGACGGCTGGCGCTCCACCGAGGTCAAGGACGCCCTCGACCTCTGCCTGTCCTGCAAGGGCTGCCGCTCGGACTGCCCGGTGGGCGTCGACATGGCCACGTACAAGGCGGAGTTCCTGCACCATCACTACCGGGGCCGCCGCAGGCCCGCCGCCCACTACACGATGGGCCGCCTGCCGCGCTGGCTGCGGGCCGTCGCGGCGACGCGCACCGCCCGGCTCGTCAACGCCCTCGCCCGGGTCGGCCCGCTGGTGGCGCTCGGCAAGCGGATGGGCGGGATCGCGGCGGAGCGGGCGGTGCCGCGGCTGGCTCCGCGCACGTTCCGGCAGTGGTGGCGCGGCAGGCCGCGCGCAGGGGGCGCTCCCCACGCCGTGCTCTGGCCCGACACCTTCACCGACCACCTCTCGCCGGCGGTGGGACGGGCCGCGGTGGCGGTCCTCGAAGCCGCCGGGCTCACGGTCACTGTGCCGCCGCGCGGAGTCTGCTGCGGTCTTACGTACGTCTCGACGGGCCAGCTCGACCGCGCCCGCACCGTGCTGCGCGCCACCCTGGACCGGATGGAGCCGCTGCTCGACGCCGGGATCCCGGTGGTCGTCCTGGAGCCGAGCTGCGCCGCGGCCCTCAGGGCGGACCTCGCCGAACTGCTCGGCGACGACCCGCGCGCGGCCCGGCTCGGCGCGGCGGTCCGCACCTTCGCCCAGGCCCTGGAGGAGCTGGCCCCCGGTTGGCGTCCGCCGCACATCGGCCGGAGCGCCGTCGGCCAGACCCACTGCCACCAGCACGCGGTCCTCGGCGACGCGGCGGAGCGGCGACTGCGGGACAAGGCAGGACTGACGGGCGAACTGAGCGGCGGCTGCTGCGGACTCGCCGGGAACTTCGGTTTTGAACGCGGCCATTACGACGTCTCGAAGGCCTGCGCGCAGGAGCAGCTGCTGCCGTCGGTGGCGGCGGCCGACGGCGAAGCGGTGGTGCTGGCCGACGGCTTCTCCTGCCGGACCCAGCTGGAGCAGTTGGCGGGGGTGCGGGGGCGGCACTTGGCGGAGGTGCTGGCGGAAGGGCTTGGCTCCCGCCTGCTCCCGGCGCACCGGGACCAAAGTCCCCGGCCCAGGTGACCTTTGCGGGTGGGGACGGGTGTCCGTTTCCGGCAGGATCGGGATGGTTCTTGATCATCTGTCGACGCGAGAAGTCGGGTGTGCGGTCGTGCCGGAGATCCCGAAGGGCCCTGTATCGCCGAAGGAGCCGGAAGTCCCCGGCGAGACGGCCGGGAAGGACACCGCCGCCGCTCCACGCGGACCCGTCGTGCGCAATCACTACGACTCCATACGGATGGACACGCTGTTCCGTGGCGACACGGCCGAACCACCGAAACCATCGAAATCACCGAAACCACCGAAACCACTGAAACCACCGAAACCACCGAAGTCGCTGCGGAGGTGCGAGGGCGGCGGTCGGGAAGGTGAAGATCCGTTGCAGCGTGCGGGTGCGGATGCGGGTGGCCGTCGGGAGGACGAGCTCCGGGGCGCCGGGCCGGAGCGGCGGAGGAATGCCGCGCCCCGGGCCGACCGGGAGCTGAGGGAGCGGCGCGGGCCCGCCTGCTCCGGGTGGTGGGCGGTGCTCGTGGTGGTGCTCGCCGTGGTCGGGGCGGGCGCGGAGATCTGGTCCTGCGGGCTCCTGCCCGACCGGCTCACCGAGACGTTGCGGCTGCCCGAAAGGCCCCGGCAGGGACTCGACGCGGCGCGCGGGGCGGCCGTCGGCGGCTGCGGCGCCCTCGTCCTCCTCGCGCTCGGCGGGCTCACCCGGGGGCGGGTCGGCACCGCGTGGACGTTGTCGCTCTTCGGCCGGTACCGGGGCACCGTGCGCCGCACCGGACTCGTGTGGATCAGCCCGCTGATGCTGCGCCGCCGCGTCGACGTACGGCTGCGGCACTGGCGCAGCGAGCCGATGCCCGCCGTCGACGCGCAGGGCGTGCCGCTGCGCGTGGTCGTCCTGGTGGTGTGGCAGGTCAAGGACGCGGCGCGGGCGCTCCTCGCGGTCGACGACCACACCGCGTACCTGCGGGAGCAGGTGGAGGCGGTGACCACGCGCGTGGCGTCCCGGCTGCCCGCCGACTCGTTCGGCGAGCCCGCCGACGACGTGCCGACCCTGCGGGACACCGAGGCGGTCGGCGACGCGCTCACTGCGGCGCTGGCGGTGGAGTGCGGGGCCGTCGGCATCGAGGTGTTCTCGGCCCGGCCGCTTCGCGTGGAGTACGCGCCCGAGGTGGCCGCGGCGATGCACCGTCGGCAGATCGTCGCTCTCGACGCCCGGAACCGGGACGCCGTGCTGACGTCGGTGCTCGACGCGGTGGACGACACGGTCCGCAGACTCACCGTACGAGGACTCGTCACACTCGACGACTACGAACGCAAGGCGCTGGTCAAGGACTTGACGGTGGCCTTCTACACGGCGCGCGGCAACACCGTCGACACGCCCTGAGCCGTACGCGAGGAAGCGGAAGAGCAAGAGAAGAGCAGAGCAAGACGGAGGGACGACGTGCAGACACCGACCCGTTTCACCGAAGAGGTACCCGCCGACTGCGCCTGCGGACACTGCGCGGCGGCGACCGCGGGGCCCGCGGAACAGCAGCGGTGCGGCGGCGTGCGCGGCGCCGTGGTGGCCGCCGTCGGCGCGGCCGTCCTCGTGGGCGCCGCGACCGGCACCGCGTCGGCCGAACCCGCGCCGAGCCACGCGGGCTGGGACGGATCCAAGTACATGTACAAGGACGCCTCCGGCTGGTGGCGCTGGACCTCGCACCACGCCAAGTACCTGGCGCGGAGCGGCAAGGGGGCCGTGACCTCACCGGGGAAGGCCACGTCCCCCGGCCGACGCCGGACCGCCTCCGCCCCCGCCGAGCCCACTTTCCGTGGCCGGCCGGGCTGGGACGCCACCGACCGCGTGTACTGGTACCGGAAGGCGGGCCACTGGTACTGGACGAGCCACCGGGACAAGTACGAGCGCCGCACGGGCCGGTCGGACAAGCCGCACGGCACGAACCGTGGCACGTCCCACGGCACCGGCTCCCGTACGCCGTCGACCACCGGCATCCCTCGCAGGCACGGCACCGAGGCGGCCATCTCGTACGCCATGAGCCACCTCGGCGACCCCTACGTATGGGGCGGCAACGGCCCGCGCGGCTGGGACTGCTCGGGTCTGGTGATGGCCGCCTACCGGCAGGCGGGCATCTCCCTGCCGCGGGTGGCCGACGCCCAGTACCGCGCAGGCCGGCCCATCTCACGGAGTGAGCTGCGCCGCGGCGACCTGGTGTTCTGGAGCGGCGACGGGAGCGCGTCCGGCATCCACCATGTGGCGATCTACCTGGGCGGCGGCCAGTACCTGGAGGCGCCGCGGCCGGGCAGGAACGTCCGCGTCTCGTCCTTCAGCCAGTACAACCCGAACTTGTACGGGCGGGTCCGCTAGGGCGCGTCCGGCGCCGTGACGTCGGCATATGGACGTGGGTTGCGTACAGGAGTGAAAGGGCCTCACAATCCTGTCCGAGTGCCCGGCTGTGGACGGTGGAGTCCAGGACAGTGAACCCCTGGGGGGTGCGGAGACGCACCAGGAAAGGCTTGCCCGTGAACGTCTCCCGCAGCGATCAGGCGGCGGCTCCGGCTCCCGTCACGGCCCCGCCCGCCCCGGCCCCGGCGAAGGTCCCGGCGAAGGACTCGCTGGCGACGGGGCAAGGGGCGCGGCAGCCGGGCCTCGGCGGCCGTTTCCGCTCCCTCGGCTCCCTCGGTCCCGTCGGGCTCGTCCTCGCGGGCGGGATCTCCGTGCAGTTCGGCGGCGCGGTCGCCGTGAGCGTGATGCCGAGGGTCGGCGCGGTCGGCATCGTGACGCTGCGGCTCGTCTTCGCCGCGCTCGTGCTGCTCGCCGTGTGCCGCCCGAAGGTGCGCGGGCATTCGCGTGCCGACTGGGGCACGGTCGTCGCCTTCGGCGCGGCGATGGCCGCGATGAACGGCCTCTTCTACCAGTCCGTCGCCCGCATCCCGATGGGCCCCGCCGTCACGCTGGAGGTCCTCGGGCCGCTCGCGCTCTCCGTCCTGGCCTCGCGCCGCGCCGTGAACCTGATCTGGGCGGGGCTCGCGCTCTGCGGTGTCTTCCTGCTCGGCGGCGGGGGTGGTTTCGACGGCCTCGACCCGGTCGGTGTCGCCTACGCCCTCGGCGCGGGCGCGATGTGGGCGACGTACATCCTCTTCAGCGCGCGCACCGGACGGCGCTTCCCGCAGGCCGACGGGCTCGCCCTCGCGATGGTCGTCGCGGCGGTCCTGTTCCTGCCGCTCGGCGTCACCGTCTCCGGGACGAAGCTGGTCGAGCCGGGCACACTGGCGCTGGGCGCGGCGGTCGCGGTGCTGTCGTCCGTGCTGCCGTACACCCTCGAACTCCTCGCGCTGCGGCGGCTGCCCGCGCACACCTTCGCCATCCTGATGAGCCTGGAACCGGCCATCGCGTCCGTCGCCGGGTTCCTCGTCCTGAGTCAGGCCCTGTCGGTCACCGAGGCGCTGGCCATCGCCCTGGTCATCGCGGCGAGCATGGGGGCGGTGCGGTCGCAGGTGGGGCGCCGGGGGGACCGGTCGGGCGGGGGCCGTGCGGGCGGGGAAGCGGTGACGGGGGCTGTGGCCGGTCCGGCTGCGGGTACGGCTGTGGAAGCGAGTACGGTCACCGCCTCGGCCGCCGGGGGCTCGGCCGGCCGGTAGCGCCGGGTTCGACCGGTCACCGACACTCCGGTCGAACCGCCCGCGGACTCGTCCGGAAAGTAATGCAAGCACGCTTGCTTGTTTCTGCGAGCGCTGCCATGCTCCCAGGCACTCCCCGAGCTCTCGGCTTCCTGCGAGCGGGGGGACCCAGTCGTGCCCCGAGGGGAGCGTTCCATGTCCGATGCCCTGCCTGTGCTCGACGACCTGCGCGAGGAGAGCGAGGAACTCGACCGTGTCGTCGCGGAGCTGAGCGCGGAGGCGTGGGCCCTGGCGACGCCCGCGCCCGGCTGGAGCGTCGCCCACCAGATCGCGCACCTGACCTGGACGGACCGGGCGGCGCTGCTCGCCGCCACCGATCCGGGAGCCTTCGCCGTCGAGGTCGAGAAGGCGGCCGCGGCACCGGACTCGTTCGTGGACGAGGGCGCCGAGGAAGGCGCCGCACTGCCGCCCGCCGAGCTGCTGACCCGCTGGCGCGCCGGGCGCGACGCGCTGTCGCAGGCCCTGGGCGAGGCCCCCGCGGGCACCCGTCTGCCCTGGTACGGGCCACCCATGGCCGTCCCCTCCATGGCGTCGGCGCGGCTCATGGAGACCTGGGCGCACGGCCAGGACGTGGCGGACGCGCTCGGCGTGCGGCGGACGGCGACCGGACGGTTGCGGCACGTGGCGCGGATCGGGGTGCGGGCACGGGACTTCGCCTTCGCGGTACGGGGCTTGAGCGCGCCCGGCGAGGAGTTCCGGGTGGAGCTGACCGCGCCCGGTACGGGGGAGACCTGGACGTACGGCCCCGAAGGCGCCCCCCAACGCGTCACGGGCCCAGCCCTCGACTTCTGCCTGCTGGTCACCCAGCGAGCCCACCGCGCCGACCTCGCCCTGCACGCCGAGGGCCCCGACGCCGACCGCTGGCTGAACATCGCGCAGGCGTTCGCGGGCCCACCAGGCACCGGGCGCGCGCCGAGGGGAGGTGCCGCATGACGGTGTCCGCCCTCCGTATCGGCAACGCCTCCGGCTTCTACGGTGACCGGTTCGACGCGATGCGCGAGATGCTCACCGGCGGTCCCCTCGACGTCCTCACCGGTGACTACCTCGCCGAGCTGACCATGCTCATCCTCGGCCGCGACCGGCTGAAGGACCCCGCACGCGGTTACGCCAAGACCTTCCTGCGGCAGCTGGAGGAGTGTCTCGGGCTCGCGCGGGAGCGGGGCGTGCGCATCGTCGCCAACGCGGGCGGCCTCAACCCGGCCGGGCTGGCCGGCGCCGTGCGGGAGCTGGCCGGGCGGCTCGGGCTCGGTGGGATCAAGGTCGCGCACGTCGAGGGCGACGACCTCGGCGCCCGCTTCCCCGGCGCCCTCACCGCCAACGCCTACCTCGGCGGCGCCGGAATCGCCGCCTGCCTGAACGCGGGCGCCGACGTCGTCGTCACCGGGCGCGTCACCGACGCCGCCCTGGTCACGGGCCCCGCCGCCGCGCACTTCGGCTGGGCCCCCGACGCGTACGACGCGCTCGCGGGCGCCGTCGTCGCCGGGCACGTCCTGGAGTGCGGAGCGCAGGCCACCGGCGGCAACTACGCCTTCTTCGCCGAGAGGATGAAGGGGCCGGACGGGCTCGGCGCCCTGCGCCACCCCGGCTATCCGCTCGCCGAGATCCACCAGGACGGCTCGTCCGTCATCACCAAGCACGACGGCACCGGCGGCTTCGTCGACGTCGGCACGGTGACCGCGCAGCTCCTCTACGAGACGCAGGGCGCCCGGTACGCGGGCCCCGACGTCACCGCCCGCCTCGACACCGTCGTCCTCACCCAGGAAGGCCCCGACCGCGTCCGTATCGACGGCGTGCGCGGCGAGGCGCCGCCCCCCACCCTCAAGGCGGGCCTCAACCGTCTCGGCGGCTTCCGCAACGAAGTCGTCTTCGTGCTCACGGGGCTCGACATCGAGGCCAAGGCCGAGCTCGTCCGCGCGCAGATCGAGGACGCCATGGGGCGGGCCAAGTCCCGCCCGGCACACGTGCGTTGGGAGCTGGCCCGCACCGACAGGCCCGACGCCCCCACCGAGGAGGGCGCCGCCGCGCTGCTCCGCCTCGTCGTGCGCGACAGCGACGCGGACGCGGTCGGCCGCACGCTCAGCGGCGCCGCCATCGAGCTGGCCCTCGCCGGCTACCCCGGCTTCCACGTGACCGCGCCGCCCGGCAGGGGTTCGCCCTACGGGGTCTTCGAGGCGGCGTACGTCGACCGTGACACCGTCGAGCACGTGGCCGTCCTGCCCGGCGGCGAACGCACGCCCATCGCGCCGGGCGCCGACACCCGCGTACTCGAAGACCCGCCCCGGCCCCCGCTGCCCGCCCCGCTCCCGCCGGGCCCCACCCGCCGCGCGCCCCTCGGCCTCGTCGCCGGGGCCCGCAGCGGCGACAAGGGCGGCGACGCGAACGTCGGCGTGTGGGTGCGCTCCGACGACGCGTGGCGGTGGCTGGCCCACGAGCTGACCGTCGACCGGTTCCGCCAACTCCTGCCGGAAACCGTCGGCTTGAACGTCGTGCGGCACGACCTGCCGAACCTGCGCGCCCTGAACTTCGTCGTCGAGGGACTGCTCGGCGAGGGCGTGGCCGCACAGGCCCGCTTCGACCCGCAGGCCAAGGGGGTCGGCGAGTGGCTGCGCGCCCGCCACCTGGACATACCGGAGGTACTGCTGTGACCGTCCTCGCCTCCGCGCTCGACCCCGCGAGCGCCGAGTACGCCGAGCACCGCCGGGCCATGCTCGACCGGCTCGCCGAGCTCGGCACCGAGCAGGCCAAGGCGCTCGAAGGGGGAGGGGAGAAGTACGTCCAACGGCACCACAAGCGCGGCAAGTTGCTCGCCCGCGAGCGGATCGAGCTGCTCCTCGACCCGGACACGCCGTTCCTTGAGCTGTCCCCGCTGGCCGCCTGGGGCAGCGACTACCCCGTCGGCGCCTCCATGGTCACCGGCATCGGCGTCGTCGAGGGCGTCGAGTGCCTGATCACCGCCAACGACCCCACCGTCCGGGGCGGCGCCTCCAACCCCTGGACGCTGAAGAAGGCCTTCCGCGCCCACGAGATCGGGCATGCCAACCGGCTGCCGTCCATCCACCTCGTCGAGTCCGGCGGCGCCGACCTGCCCTCCCAGAAGGAGATCTTCATCCCGGGCGGCGCCCTCTTCAAGCACCTCACGCAGTCCTCGGCGGCCGGGATCCCGACCATCGCCGTCGTCTTCGGGAACTCCACCGCGGGCGGCGCCTACGTGCCCGGCATGAGCGACCACGTGATTATGGTCAAGGAGCGGGCGAAGGTCTTCCTCGGCGGCCCGCCCCTGGTGAAGATGGCGACCGGCGAGGAGAGCGACGACGAGTCGCTCGGCGGCGCCGAGATGCACGCCCGCACCTCCGGCCTCGCCGACTACCTCGCCGACGACGAACGGGACGCGCTGCGCCAGGCCCGCCGCGTCGTCGCCCGCCTCAACTGGCACAAGGCGTACGCCGACCCGGACCCGCTCGCCGTCGCGCCGCCCGAGTACGACGAGGACGAGCTGCTCGGCATCGTCCCCGGCGACCTGAAGAAGCCCTTCGACCCGCGCGAGGTCGTCGCCCGCATCGTCGACGGCTCCGACTTCGACGAGTTCAAGCCGCTCTACGGCACCTCGCTCGTCACCGGGTGGGCCGCCCTGCACGGCTATCCGGTCGGCATCCTCGCCAACGCGCAGGGCGTGCTCTTCAGCGAGGAGTCGCAGAAGGCCGCCCAGTTCATCCAGCTGGCCAACCAGCGCGACATCCCGCTCCTCTTCCTGCACAACACCACCGGCTACATGGTCGGCAAGGAGTACGAGCAGGGCGGCATCATCAAACACGGCGCGATGATGATCAACGCGGTCAGCAACTCGAAGGTGCCGCACCTCTCCGTCCTCATGGGCGCCTCGTACGGGGCCGGGCACTACGGCATGTGCGGACGGGCCTACGACCCCCGCTTCCTCTTCGCCTGGCCGAGCGCCAAATCCGCCGTCATGGGCCCGCAGCAGCTCGCGGGCGTCCTGTCGATCGTCGCCCGCGCCTCCGCCGCCGCCAAGGGGCAGCCCTACGACGACGAGGCCGACGCGGGGCTGCGCGCCATGGTGGAGCAGCAGATCGAGGCCGAGTCGCTGCCGATGTTCCTCTCCGGGCGGCTCTACGACGACGGGGTCATCGACCCCCGCGACACCCGCACCGTCCTCGGCCTCTGCCTGTCCGCGATCCACACCGCCCCCTACGAGGGCGCGCGCGGCGGCTTCGGCGTCTTCCGGATGTGACCCCATGACCGATGCGACCCCATGACCACTGTGGTGAGGAACTGCCCATGATTGCTTCCCTGTTGGTCGCCAACCGGGGCGAGATCGCCTGCCGCGTCTTCCGCACCTGCCGCGAGCTCGGCATCGCCACGGTCGCCGTGTACTCCGACGCCGACGCGGACGCCCTGCACGTGCGCGAGGCCGACACGGCGGTACGGCTGCCGGGGGCCGCGCCCTCGGACACGTACCTGCGCGGCGACCTCGTCGTGAAGGCCGCGCAGGCCGCGGGCGCCGACGCCGTCCACCCCGGCTACGGCTTCCTCTCCGAGAACGCCGACTTCGCGCGGGCCGTCCTGGCCGCGGGCCTGGTCTGGGTCGGCCCGCCGCCCGGGGCGATCGAGGCGATGGCCTCCAAGACGCGCGCCAAGGAGCTGATGGGCGTCGCGCCGCTCGGCGAGGTCACCGAGGCCGACCTGCCGGTCCTGGTGAAGGCGGCGGCGGGCGGCGGCGGGCGCGGCATGCGCGTCGTACGTGAACTGGGGGAGCTGGCCGGCGAGTTGGAGGCCGCCCGGTCCGAGGCCGCCAGTGCCTTCGGTGACGGGGAGGTGTTCGTCGAGCCGTACGTCGAGGGCGGGCGGCACGTCGAGGTGCAGATCATGGCCGACGC
The DNA here is from genome assembly GCF_056433985.1 of Streptomyces sp. NPDC044106. NCBI lineage: Bacteria > Bacillati > Actinomycetota > Actinomycetes > Kitasatosporales > Streptomycetaceae > Streptomyces > Streptomyces sp. NPDC044106. The sequence continues at coordinate 406,302 of NZ_JBWKFZ010000003.1, read as the reverse complement.
GCACGGCACCGTATGGCCGCTGGGCACCCGCGACTGCTCGCTGCAGCGCCGCCACCAGAAGGTCGTCGAGGAGTCCCCGGCGCCCGGCCTCGTCCCGGAGCTGGTCGCCGAGCTGCATGCGCAGGCCGTGCGCGCCGCCCGCGTCACCGACTACCGCGGCGCGGGCACCGTCGAGTTCCTGGTCGCCGGAGGGCGGGCGCACTTCCTGGAGATGAACACCCGCCTCCAGGTCGAACACCCCGTCACCGAGGCCGTGTTCGGCGTAGATCTGGTGGCGCTCCAGCTCCGGATCGCCGAGGGGCTCGCCCTGGAGAAGGAGCCGCCGCCCGCCCACGGGCACGCCGTAGAGGCGCGCCTCTACGCCGAGGACCCGGCGGCCGACTGGGCCCCGCAGACCGGCACCCTGCATCGCCTCGACGTCCCCGGCGGCATACGCCTGGACACCGGATACACGGCGGGCGACACCATCGGCGTGCACTACGACGCGATGATCGCCAAGGCCGTCGCCCACGCGCCGACCCGCGCCGAGGCCCTGCGCAAACTGGCGGGCGCCCTGGAGCGCGCCGCCGTGCACGGCCCGGTCACCAACCGCGACCTGCTCGTACGCTCCCTGCGCCACCCCGAGTTCACCGAGGCCCGGATGGACACCGGCTTCTACGACCGGCACCTCACCGCCCTCACGTCCGCGGCGCCGGACCCGCACGCCCCGCTGGCCGCCGCACTCGCCGACGCGCACGGCCGCTCGCGCTACGGCGGCTGGCGCAACCTCCGCTCACAGGCCCACCTTAAGCGGTACCGCACCGAGCCCGACGGCGCCGAGCACGAGGTGCGCTACGACCACACCCGGCAGGGCCTCGCGGCGGAGGGCGTGAGCGTGGTGAGCGTGGCGGCCGGACGCGTCGTACTCGACATCGACGGCGTACGGCGGACGTACACGATCACGCGGTACGCGGACCGGATCCACGTCGGCACCTCCCGGGGCGACACCGCCCTCACGCCGCTCCCGCTGCTCCCCGAACCCACCGTCCGCCGCGCGCCCGGCTCGCTGCTCGCCCCGATGCCCGGCACCGTCGTCCGCGTCGCCGAGGGGGTCACCGAGGGGCAGCAGGTCACGGCCGGGCAGCCCCTCGTCTGGCTGGAGGCCATGAAGATGGAGCACCGCATCTGCTCCCCCGCCTCCGGAACGCTCACCGCCCTGCACGCCGCGCCCGGCCGCCAGGTCGAGGTCGGCGCGCTGCTCGCCGTCGTCCAGGAGGAAGAAGCCTCATGAGCACCGCTCGCAGCACGTCTCGCAGCACTGTCGGCAGCCCCCCTCGCGGCGGCGTTCTCGAAACGGAGGAGCACCGGGCGCTGCGCACCGCCGTCGCCGCGCTCGGCCGCCGGTACGGCCGCGACTACCTGGCCCGCGTCGCCGCCGCCGGGGGCCACCCGGACGAGCTGTGGGCGGATGCCGCCAAGCTCGGCTACCTGGGCGTCAACCTGCCCGAGGAGTACGGGGGCGGGGGCGGCGGGATCGCCGAACTCTCCATCGTGCTCGAAGAGCTGGGCGCGGCCGGCTGCCCGCTGCTGATGATGGTGGTCTCGCCCGCGATCTGCGGCACGGTCATCGCCCGCTTCGGCACCGAGGAGCAGAAGCGGGCCTGGCTGCCCGGCCTCGCCGACGGCTCGCGCACCATGGCCTTCGGGATCACCGAACCGGACGCGGGCTCCAACTCCCACCGCATCACCACCACCGCCCGCCGCGACCCGGACACCGGCGACTGGCTGCTGACCGGCCGCAAGGTCTTCATCTCCGGCGTCGACATCGCCGACGCGACCCTCATCGTCGGCCGCACCTCCGACGCGCGAACCGGCAACCTCAAGCCGTGCCTGTTCATCGTCCCGCGCGACGCGCCCGGCTTCGGGCGGCGGCAGATCGACATGGAGCTCCAGGCGGCGGAGAAGCAGTTCGAGCTGGTCCTCGACGACGTGCGGCTGCCCGCGGACGCGCTCGTCGGCGACGAGGACGCGGGCTTGCTCCAGCTCTTCGCGGGACTCAACCCCGAGCGCATCATGACCGCCGCGTTCGCGCTCGGCATGGGGCGGTACGCGCTGTCCCGCGCCGTCGAGTACGCCAAGGAGCGCAGCGTCTGGAAGTCCCCGATCGGCGCCCACCAGGCCATCGCGCACCCCCTCGCCCAGTCCCACGTCGAGATCGAACTGGCCCGCCTGATGATGCAGAAGGCCGCCCGGCTCTACGACGAGGGCGACGACATCGGCGCGGGTGAGGCCGCCAACATGGCCAAGCTCGCCGCCGCCGACGCCTGTGTGAAGGCCGTCGACCAGGCCGTGCACACCCTCGGCGGCAACGGCCTGACGAAGGAGTTCGGCCTCGCCTCGCTGATCGTGGCGTCCCGCGTGGCACGGATCGCGCCGGTGAGCCGGGAGATGATCCTCAACTACCTCTCGCACCAGACGCTGGGCCTGCCCAAGTCCTACTGACCCCGATCCCGCTGACCCCGATCCGCTGAGGAGCCCCGCCATGAGTCTCGTCGTCTCCTCCCCGCTGCGCGGCGTCACCACCGTCACCCTGGACTTCCCCGAGCGCCGCAACGCGCTCTCGGCGGAGCTGGTGGGCGCCCTCTCACAGGCCCTGCGCGGCCTCGGCGAGGACACCGCCGTCCGCGCCGTCCTGCTCACCCACACCGGGACGACGTTCTGCTCGGGCGCCGACCTGAAGGCGCCGCCCGACCCGGCGGAGTTCGTACGGCTGCTGCGGCAGATCGTGGAGCTGCCGAAACCGGTCGTCGCCCGGGTGGACGGCCATGTGCGGGCGGGCGGCCTCGGGCTGCTCGGCGCCTGCGACCTGGCGGTGGCGGGCCCCGCCGCTTCGTTCGCGTTCACGGAGGTGCGCATCGGCGTCGCCCCCGCCGTGATCTCCCTGCCCCTCCTGCCCCGCCTCGACCCGAGCGCCGCGTCCCGCCACCTCCTCACCGGGGAGCGCTTCGACGCGGCGGAGGCGGCCCGGATCGGCCTGATCACGGCGTACGCGGCCGACGTCGACGCCGCACTCGAACCGCTGCTCGACGGGCTCCGCGCGGCGGCGCCGCACGCCCTGGCCGAGACGAAGAAGCTGCTCACGGCTAAGGTGCTCGACGCATTCGACACCTACTCGGACGCCGTCACGGCCCTGTCCGCGCGCCTCTTCGGCTCCGCCGAGGCGCGCGAGGGCATGGCGGCGTTCCTCGAACGACGGGAGCGCCCATGGGTGCTGTGACCGCCGCGGACCGGGGCCCCGGTGAGGTCCCGGCCCGCTCGCCCAAGCAGGACCGCAGCCGGGCGACCCGGCAGAAACTCCTGGAGGCCGCCGTGTCCTGCCTCGCCGAACACGGCTGGGCGGGCTCGACGGTCTCGGTGGTCGCCGAGCGGGCGGGTGTCTCGCGGGGCGCGGCCCAGCACCACTTCCCGACCCGGGAGGACCTGTTCACGGCGGCGGTGGAGTACGTCGCCGAGCAGCGCTCCACGGCCCTGCGCGCACTCCCCGCGCAGGACCGCGCCGCGGCGGTCGCGGCCCTGGTCGGCCTCTACACCGGCCCGCTCTTCCGCGCGGCCCTCCACCTGTGGGTGGCGGCCTCGAACGAGCCGCAACTCTCCGAGCGGGTGCGGGAGCTGGAGTCCCGGGTGGGCCGCGAGACGCACCGTATGGCGGTGGAGCTCCTCGGCGCGGACGAATCGGTCCCCGGCGCCCGCGAGACGATCCAGGGCTTCCTTGACATGGCGCGGGGCCTCGGCCTCGCCAATCTCCTCACGGACGACGGGGCGCGGCGGGAGCGGGTGGTGGCGCAGTGGACGGCGATCCTGGACGGCGCGCTGGGCCGCGGCGGTCGTCAACCCTAGCGTCTACCGCGAGGGTTTACGGCTTCTCAACTCCACGGTTGATGAACTGAATTGAGCCTCCTGGGACCTTCTAAGTGCGTCGCGAAGGGCGGCGGATCCAACGCAGAACCGCGAAGAACCAGGGGGAAACACATGGCAGTCACCAAGGGCCGTGTCGCCATCGCGGCGGCAGGCGGGTTGCTCATGCTCGGCACGGCCGTGGCCACGGCCGAGGCGGGACCGGGGGCGCCGACGGCCCCGTCCTTCGCCCAGCAGGCCCGGTCCGCGCACCTGACCAGTGCGCAGACCACGGCGCTGCAGACGGAGGTGGACGGCTATCTGAAGAAGATGGGCGGGACCCAGGTCGCGCTCAACAAGATCGACCTCAAGGGCAAGGGCGAGGTCCTCGTGGCCCTGCCGGGCGAGGCCCACCCGCGCGACTTCGCCTCGGGCGACGGAACGCGCCTCGCCGCCGACCCGTGCCTGGGCGTGCCGGGCGTGTCCGGGAACTTCTGCGGCTACCAGAGGGACAACTTCCAGGGCAGCATCATCAAGATGCGCCAGTGCAACACGAAGTACTACGTGTCCACCTGGGGCAGCGGCGGTTCCTGGGTCAACGACCAGACCCGCAACGTGGAGAGCCGCCGGGCCCGGATGTACAGCCCCAGCGGCACTCTGGTCTACAAGACCCCGCGGGCGTACAGCTCGGACGCCCACGGCGACTGGAACCCCGTCCGCTACGTGATCCCCTGCGGCTAGGGCTGCCCGGTCCCGTAGCTCCACACAGCTCCACAAGTCCACACAGCTCCACAAGTCCACACAGCGGCGCCCCCGGTCCGAGAGGGCCGGGGGCGCCGTGCCATGCGTACGTACGGACGGACGTACGACGCGCGGACCTCAGCCCGCGATGTCAGCGAACCCCTCGATGTCCCGGGGGCTGCGCGAGCCCGGCCCCACATACCGCGCCGAAGGCCGCACGAGGCGTCCCGTCCGCTTCTGCTCAAGGATGTGCGCCGACCAGCCGGCCGTACGCGCGCAGGTGAACATCGACGTGAACATGTGCGCCGGCACCTCGGCGAAGTCCAGGACGATCGCCGCCCAGAACTCCACGTTGGTGGCGAGGACGCGGTCCGGGCGGCGCGCGTGCAACTCGTCGAGGGCCGCCTTCTCCAGCGCCTCGGCGACCTCGAAGCGCGGCGCCCCCAGTTCACGCGCGGTGCGCCGGAGCACGCGCGCCCGCGGGTCCTCGGCCCGGTACACCCGGTGCCCGAAGCCCATCAGCCGCTCGCCCTTGTCCAGCGCCTGCTTCACGTACGCGACCGCGTCGCCCGTCCGCTCGATCTCCTCGATCATGCCGAGGACCCGGGAGGGGGCGCCGCCGTGCAGCGGCCCCGACATCGCGCCGACCGCGCCGCTGAGCGCCGCCGCCACGTCCGCGCCGGTGGAGGCGATGACGCGGGCGGTGAAGGTGGAGGCGTTCATGCCGTGCTCGGCGGCCGACGTCCAGTACGCGTCGACGGCCTTGACGTGCTTGGGGTCGGGCTCCCCGCGCCACCGCTTCATGAAGCGCTCGACGACCGTGCCCGCCTTGTCGATCTCCCGCTGCGGCACCATCGGCAGGCCCTGCCCGCGGGCCGACTGGGCGACGTAGGAGAGGGCCATGACGGCGGCCCGCGCCAGGTCCTCGCGGGCCTGCTCCTCGCTGATGTCGAGCAGCGGGCGCAGGCCCCAGACGGGGGCGAGCATGGCGAGCGCGGACTGGACGTCGACGCGGATGTCGCCGGAGTGCACCGGGATCGGGAAGGGCTCGGCGGGCGGCAGACCGGGGTTGAAGGCGCCGTCGACGAGCAGGCCCCACACGTTCCCGAAGGAGACGTGGCCGACCAGATCCTCGATGTCGACACCGCGGTAGCGCAGCGCGCCCCCTTCCTTGTCCGGTTCGGCGATCTCCGTCTCGAACGCGACGACTCCTTCAAGTCCGGGTACGAAGTCGGACATCAGGCGGCTCCTCGTGATGGGTTCGACATGATGGTTTTCGAGTGAGGCAAGGGCGATCAGCTCATGACCATCGGTCAGAAGTGGGCGGACACGGCCCGGTTACGCGGTCCGATCCGCCAATGTTCGGCGGATACGACGACTCGCGGTCCGGAACGTTCACTCCGGTGATGCCCAGTGAGGCTGGTGGTCACCCAACCGATTCGGCAGCAGGACGATATCCCTTGGTGCCACCTTTGGCGATGTGATGCGGCACTCAGTGCCACACGTCACCTCTCCGGTCGGCACGGCGCCGCCGCGGCCCCGGCCCCGCCGCCGGGCCCGTCCCGGATACGGCAGGATGACTGTGTGACCGACGCCAGCGCCGCCTTTCCGCCCGAACCCCTGCCCGAGCCGGCCGACATGCGCGAGCAGTACGTCACCGCGGGGCTCGCCGAGGCCGAGCTGCCCGACGGGCCGATGGAACAGTTCGCGCTCTGGTTCAAGGAGGCGGCGCGCGACAGGGCCGCTGTCCACGAGCCGAACGCCATGGTCGTCGCCACGGCCGACGCGGAGGGCAGGCCCAGCTCCCGGACCGTGCTCCTGAAGGGCTTCGACGAGCGGGGCTTCGTCTTCTTCACCAACTACGACTCCCGAAAGGCCCGTGAACTCGCCGCCAACCCGTACGTCTCGCTGCTGTTCCCCTGGCACGCCGTGGCCCGCCAGGTGATCGTCTCCGGCCGCGCGGAACGCGTCCGCCGCGAGGAGACGGTCGCCTACTTCCGCACCCGCCCGCACGGCTCCCAGCTCGGCGCCTGGGCCAGCGCCCAGTCCTCCGTACTCGGCTCCCGTGCGGAACTCGACCGCGCCTACGCCGACTTGGCCGCCCGCTACCCCGAGGGCGAACAGGTCCCGGTCCCTCCGCACTGGGGCGGCTTCCGCGTACGCCCCCTGACGGTGGAATTCTGGCAGGGCAGAACGGACCGCCTCCACGACCGCCTGCGGTATGTACGGACGGAGGAGGGGCGGGGCTGGCGGGTGGAACGCCTGAGCCCGTGAAGGGGAACGGCACCCCGCGATCGCCGAGCGCCCCACCGCGCCCAGACCCGTCAGGACTCCGTCAGGACCCCGCCAGGACCCCGTCCAGGAACGGTTCGATCGCGGCGCGCCACGCCTCCGGCTGGTCATAGTGCACAAGGTGCCCCGCATCGGCCACCTCCGCGTACTCCCCGCGGGGCAGTACGCGGACCATCTCCTGGGACTCCGCCCGGCCGAGCTCACCGTCCTGGCCGCGCACGACGAGCGTGGGGCAGCGGACCTGGATCAGCTCCTCCCAGTGCGCGTCGTGCACCCACGTCTCGCGGGACTCGAGCATCTGCGCGCGGTCGAAGACGGGACGCCAGCCGTCCGTGCCCTCCGTCATCACCTCGGCGAAGAACTCGCCGCGCGCGGGGTTGGGGCGCTCCACCCAGGGGTCGTCCTCGCCGAACCACTTCCGTACGTCGGCGAGCGTCGCGAACGGCACGGGCCAGGACTTGAACCAGCCCTCCCACTCGCGCTGCGAGGCCGCCCCGAGCGCGGAGGCCCGCATGTCGCAGACGATCAGGCCCCGGACGAGGTCGGGGCGGCGCGCGGCGAGCTGCCAGGCGGTGAGCGCCCCCATGGAGTGGCCGATGAGGACGGCGGGCGCGAGGTCCAGCTGGACGAGGGCGGCCTCGGCGTCGTCCACGTAGGCGTCGCGGGTGTAGGGGCCGTCGGCGGGCTTCTCGCTCCTGCCGTGGCCGCGCTGGTCGAGGGCGACCGCCCGGTGCCGCTCGGCCAGCCAGCGGGCCGTGCCCGCCCAGTGCGAGGCGCGGCCCATCAGGCCGTGCAGTAACAGCACCCCGCCGGGCGCTCCCTCGGCCTCCCTGAGCTTGGGAGGATCGGCGTACTCCCAGGCGGCGAGGCGTACGCCACCCGTGCCCGTCACGTCGATGCGCCGCACCATGATTCCTGGCACCCCCCTGAGTTCCGCTCGGGATCCACGCCTGGCCCTGCTCCACGCCCCCGCACGTTATCGAACTCTCTTTCGAAAGTGACCGGTTCGCCGATAACACCCCTCGTTCGGGTGACCACGCTCAAGGATTGACCGGCGCGGCCGAGGGGAGATCTTCATCGGGAGGCGGACCGCTCGGGGAAATCGGTCCGAGGGGAATGACCCTGAGAGCTCGGGGCTCCGGGTCAGTGCAGGGGAGGACAGGCCCCGGCGCCTTCGGGCGCCGGGGCCCTCGCCTTGTTCCCGCCGGTGGCCGGGCGCACGCAGGCGCTCGCCGGGCGGGCGTTCACGCTCAGAGCGGCACATCCTCCAGCCCCCTCTCCGGCCGTGCGGCCAGACCTGGCGCCGACACGGTCAAGAGCCCTCAGGTCATATGCCTCTCGCGACAGCCTCGCACGCAAAACGCTCGGCCGCTGCGATTCCGTACACTGAATCTTGGATTCCGCAAGATCTCATGGAGATCGTGAAGCCTCGTCAACTTCCCCTTCGGCAACGGGAGTTGACAGTGGCCCACCGGCGGGACCGGAATCCCCGCCGACGGGCCTCGCGCGCGCCCCGGCGGACGGCCCCGCGGCCGGGGACGTACGCCGCCGGGACGTACGCCGCCGGGAAGCCGCGGACCGGTCAGCGCTTGGCGACGAACACGTGCGACGCGACCTCCGTGGTGAGCTCCGCGGCCTCGCCGCTGCTCCCCACAAGGACGCCGCCCGCCGACTCCGTCACACTCACCACGGAGCCCGGTTGCACACCGGCCCGCCGCAGCGTGTACATCAGCTGGGCGTCCGTCTGGATCGGCTCGCCGATGCGGCGCACCACGACCGTCTTGCCCTCGGCGCCCGGGTCGAGCTCCGTCAGGGAGACCATGCCCTCGTCCAGGAACGGGTCCGCGCCGTCCTTCTCGCCCAGCTCCTCGAGGCCCGGGATCGGGTTGCCGTACGGCGACTCGGTCGGGTGGCGCAGGAGCTCAAGGACGCGGCGCTCCACGGCCTCGCTCATCACGTGCTCCCAGCGGCAGGCCTCGGCGTGCACCTGCTCCCACTCAAGACCGATCACGTCGACGAGCAGGCACTCCGCGAGGCGGTGCTTGCGCATCACGCGGGTGGCCAGGCGGCGGCCCTCCTCGGTGAGCTCCAGGTGGCGGTCGCTGGCGACCGCCACCAGGCCGTCGCGCTCCATCCGCGCCACGGTCTGGCTCACCGTCGGTCCGCTCTGGTCCAGCCGCTCCGCGATCCGGGCGCGCATGGGGACCACACCTTCCTCCTCCAGCTCGAGGATGGTGCGCAAATACATCTCAGTGGTGTCAATCAGCCCCGACATGGGTGCCCCTCAGAATTCGCTCGTGCGCTGGCCCTGCCCTCAATTCTGACGCATACCACTGACAACCGTGCCGCGCCGGTTGAATTCCCGGCCGGGACCGGCCTCCGACGGTGTTGACACGGCGCTGGTCCAGACCGCAACGTGATGCGAATGAGCTCGAAGAGCGAGAGCAAGTTGGCAGGTCAGTATTTCGATGCCGCGATCGGCCTGCTGCAGCGGGTCCGCGACGAGGAGGCCGGGAACGTCGCGGAGGCGGGCACCCTGCTCGCCGACGCGGTCGAGTCCGGCGGCCGTCTCTTCGCCTTCGGCGCCGGGCACTCCTCGCTCGCCGCGCAGGACGTCGTCTACCGCGCGGGCGGGCTCGCCCTCATCAACCTCCTCGCCGTCCCCGGCGTCGTCGGCGTCGACGTCATGCCCGCCACGCTGGGCTCCGCCCTGGAGCGGGTCGACGGCCTCGCGGGCGCCGTCCTCGACTCCTCGCCGGCCCGCCCCGACGACGTACTCATGATCGTCTCGCTCTCCGGCCGCAACTCGCTTCCGGTGGAGATGGCCATGAACGCCCGTGCCCTCGGCCTGAAGGTCATCGGCGTGACCTCGGTGGCGTACGCGTCCGAGACCAGGTCGCGGCACGTCTCGGGCACCTTCCTGAAGGACCACTGCGACGTGGTGATCGACTCCAAGATCGGGGTCGGCGACGCCGAGCTGAGTCTGGACGGCGTCGATGCGCCGTTCGGGCCTGCCTCCAGCGTCGTCACCAACGCGCTGATGCAGGCCGTGACGGCCGCCGCCGTCGAGCGGCTCGCCGCGCGCGGCATTCGGCCGCCGTTGCTGCGTTCGGGGAACGTGGATGGCGGTCACGACTGGAACGGGCGCGTCTTCCAGGAGTACGGGGATCGGATCTTTTACCGGCACTGATCCGGGGCCGGTGCTGGCGGCTGCGGGTTTCGTGCGCAGTTCCCCGCGCCCCTGGGGGGGCTGATCCCGTGCCGTCGGTCTCGGGTCTCACGTGGCTGGGTGCGCAGTTCCCCGCGCCCCTGGGGGGGGCTGATCCCGTGCCGTCGGTCTCGGGTTTCACGTGGCTGGGTGCGCAGTTCCCCGCGCCCCTTGGGGGGGCTGGTCTGGTGTCGTTGGCTGCGGGTCTCGTGTGGTTGGGTGCGCAGTTCCCCGCGCCCCTGGGGGGCGCGGGTAGGTGCGGGACGGTGTTCGGTGGGATCGCCCCCCCGTCCTGCCCCTTCAGTGGCCCAGTGCCTGCGCCAGGTCGAGGGACGCTCCCACCCGCGACGCCACACTCTCCGCGTACGCCGCGTCGCCCCCGTCGAACTGCCCCCGGCCCGACCCCCGCAGGAACGTCGCCACGCCCAGTGTCCGGCCCCGGCTGCGCAGCACCACGCACAGGGCGTGCACCGAGTCCTCGGGCCACTGCCGGGCCGCCGCCCACTCCCGTACCCGCTCCGGTGAGGCGCCCGCCCCCGCGCTGGCCCGCACCGAACCGGTGCGGGCGACGCACTGCGGTGCGGGGTGGCCCTCGGGGTAGCGCACCGGGATGCCCGCCATGGCGACCGGCAGGCACGGGCCAGGCGGGCCCGCGGGCGTCGCGGCCACCCGCACCAGGCGTACCGGATTCTCGTTCGCCAGCAGGTCCACCAGGGCGTGGTCGGCGAATCCGGCGAGCGCGAAGTCCAGCTGGACCGTGGCGGCCTCCATGGGGTCCTCGCACTCGGCGGTGGCCCGCGCCGCCCGGTGCAGCTGCTGGGAGCGGAAGCGCAGCTGCGAGGCCACCTGCTCGGTCTGCCTGGCCTCCGTCACGTCCATGAAGAGCCAGCCGACCCCCAGCGGCACCGGCTCCTCGGCGAGCGGTGAGGCCAGCCGCAGGAAGCCGCTGCGCCAGCAGCGCCGCTCGGCGCCCTCCTCCTGGCCGGCAGCGGACCGCACCGTCACCCACATCTCGGCGGGCGCGGGCGGCGTGCCCTCGGCCAGTACGTGGGTCAGCGCGCTCTCCAGCTCCTCGACGCCCTGCCCGAGCAGATCGGCCAGCGGGCGTCCGAGGACGGCGGTGCGGCCCACTCCGAAGGCACGGGCCGCATGTTCGTTCACCACCGCGGGGCGCAGGTCCGCGTCGACGAGGACGACGCCCCACGAGGCGTTCTCGAAGAGCGCCTCGCTCAGCGCGATGGAGCGCTCCAGGTCGATCTGCGCGTGGACCTCGCTGAAGGCGCAGTACATCCCCGCGGACTTGCCGTCACCGCCGCGTACGGCCGCCGACTGCATCCGTACGAGCACCCGCCCGCCGGCCTTCGTCACCAACGCGAACTCGTGCACCTGCCGCCCCGGCGCGTCCATCGCCGCGAGCAGCCGCTCCTCGACGTCCCCGGCGTCCGCCGTCCGCACCGCCCAGCCGGTGAACCCCCGCCGCCCGACGGCCTCCGCCGCCGACCAGCCGAGGATCCGCTCCGCCTCGCGGTTCCAGTGCGTCACGACACCGTCGGTGTCGAACGCGCACAACGCCGCGTCCATCCCGTCGAGCAGGGCCGCGAGCAACTCGGCTCCGCCGGGCTCGGGCTCTTCAGGACCCAGTTCGTCAGTAGTTCCGCTCTGCCGCGAAGCACTCACCTGGAACCCCCTACAGGCCGTGTCCTCGTCCTCGTGCGCCGCGCGAACCGCCGGCACCGCACGTCCAGATCATTCAACTGGAACGTGACGCACCCCACAGGTAGTTCCCCGAAGTTGGAAAGAAATCGTTGCGTGCGAAATTCGGTTGTGCGGCCCGCGGGGCGGTTCCTAGGGTGGCGTGTACACACGAAGGGAGGTGGTTCGGCAGATGTATGAAACCCGGACGCGTGAGGTGGCTGCGGGCTAGCGGCCCGTCGTCGCAACTCGAATTCGGCGCCGGACCAGCACGTGTGATGTGCGTGCAGCCGGCCCTATTCCCAAGCAGTCACCCGACCCGCGAGCCGCCGGTACGTCCGGCCGGCTTCCTCCGCCCGGCTCGCCCGGCGCGGCAGGAACCACGGCTCGCGGGTCGCCTGCGTTCCCCAGTACGACGACGCAGACGACGCATGTGCCCACAGGCTCTCAGCCCTTGCTCACCGCCGTGAGGATCTCCGGCAGGCGCCCGGCGAGCCGCGGGGCCGCCGACCGCAGGCCCAGCTCCGTGACGAGCGCCCCGTACGCCGCGCCCAGCGGGAGCAGGAGCCAGCTCCAGGAGGCCGTGCCCGAGGCGTGCAGCCAGATCGCGAGGGCCAGGACCGGGGCGCACAGCAGGGCCGCCGCGACCATGCCGCCGAAGACGCCGATCCAGGCGAGCCCCGCCTGCCCGGGGGCCACGTTCTTGTAGCCCTCCTGCGGGATCGAATAGGGGAAGCGGGCCGAGGACCAGGCGCCGGTGGCCAGCATCGCGCCGAGCAGCGCGAAGGAGAGGCCGAGTACCTCGGGCAGGGCGGGCCAGTCGCCGAGCACCGCGGTCGTCAGGGCGGTGACCAGGGTGGCGTAGGGGAGGGTGATGACGAGGAGCGCCAGGGCCCGGCCGCGCAGTTCGACGTACGCGTCGCGCTTCGACGAAATGGTCATCGCCACCGTCCAGAAGGCCGAGGTGTCCTGGCCGAACTGGTTGTACATCAGGACGCCGAGCATGCCCGCCGCGAAGCACGCCAAGTAGACGGATCCGGAGCCCTGAAGGGCGTTGAAGAGCGGCACGATCAGGCCGATGGCCAGGGACGTCACCCAGGCCGCCTTGGTCTTCGGGTCCCGCCAGACGTAGCGCAGGCTGCGCTCCATGACGGTGCCGGTGCGGCCCGCGGGGAGCAGGCCGGCGAGCGCGCCCCGGCCGCGGGACGCGCCCTTGTCCGGTGCTGCCGCCGCGAGCGTGGAGCCGTCCGGCGTCGTCATCAGGCGGGTCAGGCTGCGCTGCCAGAGGGCGAGGAGGGCCGCCAGGGCCCCGGCGGACAGGACGAGCTGGGCGGCGCCCCGCGCGTACGAGCCGTCGCTCACCGAGTCCACCGCGCCGAGCGCGGCGGCCGGCGGGAGCCAGCGGACGATGTCCGCCGCCGGGTCCAGCGTGGAGAGCCCGGACGAACCGAGCCGCTGCGCGCCGAAGTTCACGACCTGCGCGCCGACCGCGATGAACAGGCCGCTCAGGACGGCGAGGTCGCGGCCCTTGCGGCTGGTGAGGAGGCGGATGTTGGCGGCGGCGACCGCGCGGGCCAGTGCCACGCAGATCAGGAGGGTGAGGGCGACCGCGAGGACGCCGGTGACGGCCGCCGCCGCGCCGTGCGCGAGCGCGACCGCCGCGCCGGCCGCGAGGGTCAGCGTGAAGAGCGGCCCGATGCCCACGAGGGAGGCCACGAGCAGCGCCCGCACGAGGGGGCGTGGCCGCAGCGGCAGCATGACCAGGCGGGTCGGGTCGAGGGTCTCGTCGCCGCTGGGGAAGAAGAGCGGCATGACCGCCCAGCCGAGGGCGAGCACGCCGACGAGCAGGACGCAGACGGTGGCGGCGTGTGCGTCGCCGCGCAGCGCGATGAGGCCGAGGAGCTGGAGGGCGGCGCAGAGCAGGGCGACGACGGCCGACGCGATGTAGGCGGCGCGGCGGCCCGCCGACTGGCGCAGGCCGTTGCGCAGGAGGGACAGCTTCAGGCGTACGAGGACGGGAGTGGCGCCCGTCGCGGGGGCGGCCGGGGCGGGGCCGGTCCGGGTGGGCAGGTGCGCGGTCATCGGGCGCCGCCGCCGAGCCAGTCGAGGTGCGAGCCCGCGTCACGCCCGCCCGCCCCGACGAGTTCGAGGAACGCCTGCTGCAACGAGGGCGCCGCGCCCCGCACCTCGGCGAGCGTGCCGTGCGCGCGGATGCGTCCCGCGGCCAGTACCGCGACCCAGTCGCAGAGCGACTCGACGAGCTCCATGACGTGCGAGGAGAAGACGACGGTGGCGCCGGAGGCGGTGTAGCGCTCCAGGACGCCGCGGATGATCTGCGCGGAGACCGGGTCGACGCCCTCGAAGGGCTCGTCGAGGAAGAGGACTTCGGGGTTGTGGAGCAGCGCGGCGGCGAGGCCCACCTTCTTGCGCATGCCGGTGGAGTAGTCGACGACGAGCTTGTGCTGGGCGCCCGCGAGGTCGAGGACGTCGAGGAGCTGGGTGGCGCGCTTGTCGACCTCGGCGCCGGGCAGGCCGCGCAGCCTGCCGGTGTACGCGAGGAGTTCGCGCCCCGAGAGCCGCTCGAAGAGGCGCAGGCCCTCGGGGAGCACGCCGATGCGGGCCTTGACCGCGACGGGGTCGCGCCACACGTCGTGCCCGGCGACCTCGACGGTGCCCCGGTCCGGTCTGAGCAGTCCGGTGACCATGGAGAGAGTGGTGGTCTTGCCCGCGCCGTTGGGCCCGACCAGGCCGATGAACTGGCCCGCGGGGAGCGTCAGATCGATCCCGGCCACGGCGATCTGCTCGCCGAACTGCTTCCAGAGACCCTGGACCCGTACCGCCACCGCTTCGCTCACCGTGCCGCCCTTCGCCGTTTCGCCCGTGTTTGCACGATACGACGACGGCGGTGCCCGGCGGCCCGTGGGTCAGCGGCGTGCTTCCCTGCCGCACGCGTACGCCAGCGGCGAGAGGATCTCCTCCGCGTCCGGCAGCCACCGGTTGGCGGCGGTGGGGCGGCAGGCCCACTGGACCGAGCCGCTGGCGCCGAAGCGGGTCGGGGGAGCGGCGACGTAGGCACCCTCGCCGTAGGTGACCAGGTCGATGGCGGCCGGCGGCCAGCCCAGCTTGCGTACGAGGTCGGGGACCTTGACCGCGGCGCCGGGCAGCACGAAGAACTGCATGCGCCGGTCGGGGGTGCAGGTCACGGGGCCGAGGGTGAGCTCCATCCGCTCCATGCGGGCCAGCGCGAGGAATCCGGCGGTCTCGGGCACGTCGATCGCGTCGAAGGTGCGCCCGGTGGGCAGCAGGATCGAGGCGTTGCCCTGCTTCTGCCAGAGCCTGCGGGCCACCGTCGCGCTGCCGGTGGCCTGGGTCGCCCAGTCCTCGCGGGCGGCGTGTGCGCCGGGCGCGTCGCATGCGGTGTCCCCGCACGAGCACTGCTCGACGCCGTCGACGGACTCGAGCCAGGTCCCGGGGAACACGTCCCAGTGACGCTCCTCCGCGTATCGCACGGCCGTGTCCAGCAAGGCCTCTCCGCGCTGCTTCGGGATCTGCGCGGCTGACGTGACTCCGATGGTCTCTTCCACGACGTTCTCAACTCTTGGTGCCATCGGGGGTTACGGGCGCACGCGAGGGCGGGGGAGGAGCATCGATCCTGCGACTGGGGCGCATGGGTGCATGAGTGGGGGCGCGCGTGGGGATTGGCTGCCGGTCGCGGGTAGCCAGGTCACGGGCAATCAGAGGACGCCTCGGAGGCCCGGGAACCGGCAGGTGCGTGCGGATTCGCACGTGTGGTTCCGTATGGCCTCTTTTGCTTCTTTTGTGGCGCATCTTCGCCTTGCCCCAAGGGCATTGATCACCGGGAGGCGGTCCACGGCGGCCGCCCGTTCCGATGGTCCACGGTGCACACAGGGGGTACGCCATGGCCGCCAGGCCGCTCGTCGCGCGACAGCCCAACGAAAGGCTGCAGGCGCTCATTCAGGAAGCCGGCTGCTCCAACGCCGGACTGGCCCGCCGGGTCAACATGTGCGGCGCGGAGCACGGTCTCGATCTGCGCTACGACAAGACGTCGGTGGCCCGCTGGCTGCGCGGTCAGCAGCCGCGCGGCAGGGCGCCCGGCATCATCGCGGAGGCGCTCGGCCGCAAGCTGGGCCGCACCGTCACCATCGACGAGATCGGCATGGCGAACGGCAAGAACCTCGCCTCCGGCGTCGGACTGCAGTTCTCGCCGACCGTTCTCGGCGCCATCGAGCAGGTCTGCGAGCTGTGGCGCAGCGACGTCGGCCGCCGCGACTTCCTGTCCGGCTCGTCCGTGGCTGCCTCCGCACTCGTCGAGCCCAGCCGCGACTGGCTGATCTCCTCGCCGGACTCGCAGGTCGGGCGGTCCGCCGGGCCGCGCGTCGGCATGTCGGACGTGGCGGCGGTCAAGGCGATGACGGAGGCGCTGACCCAGCTCGACCACCGGTTCGGCAGCGGTCATGTGCGGCCGGTCGTCGTGCACTACCTCAACTCCGTGGTCTCCGGGCTGCTCGCGGGCTCCTACCGCGAGGCGGTCGGGCGCGAACTCTTCGCCGCGGTCGCGCGGTTGACCGAACTCGCCGGGTACATGGCGGTCGACACGGGGCAGCCGGGCCTCGCCCAGCGCTACTACATCCAGGCGCTCCGGCTCGCCCAGGCTGCGGGCGACCGGGGATACGGCGGGTACGTACTGGCCGCGTCGATGAGCCACCTCGCCGCGCAGCTCGGGAACCCGCGCGAGATCGCCCAGTTGGCGCGGGCCGCCCAGGAGGGCACGCGCGGCCGGGTCACGCCCCGCGCACAGGCCATGTTCTACGCGGCCGAGGCGCGCGGGCACGCGCTGCTCGGGGACGCGCGGGCCACGCAGGTGGTGGCGGGCCGTGCGGTCGAGGCGATGGACCGGGCGGCGGCCGAGACCTCATCCGGCGACGACCCGGTGTGGATCCGGCACTTCGACCACGCGTATCTGGCCGATGAAATGGCGCATTGTCACCGGGACCTGGGCCAGGCGGACGCGGCGGCGCGCAGCGCCCAGGAGTCCCTGGACGGGCACCCCGAGACGCGGGCGCGGCGGCGGGCGATCGGCCTGGTCCTGCTGGCCACGGCGCAGGTGCAGCGGCGCGAGGTGGAACAGGCCTGCCACACGGGCCTGAAGGCCGTCGAACTGCTCGGCACGCTGCGGTCCAACCGGGGCGCCGAGTATCTGGAGGACCTCCAGGAGCGGCTCGACCCCTACCGGGAGGAGCCGGTGGTAAGGGAGTTCGGCGCGCGCGTCGACGTGCAGGCGGCGTGACGAATCGGCGGACGCGCCCCTGAACAGCGCCGGAGCGGGAGCTTTTGTTACTGCTGCCGCCCGGCGTGGGGCTCCGTCATGAGCTGCGTGGCAGAGGGATGTGGCGACCCGGTAGCGTGACCCGACGGTTCCGTAGGTCCCCCATATGTAGGAGTCCCGGTGACGCAGCAGAGCGGTCAGGGCGCTGCTTCCTCCGATCCGCAGCAGCCCGCGGCCCGGCCCGCCCACGAGGGCGTCGTGCTGCCCGCGGACGGCAGCGAGCCGCTGTTCCCCGGCGACGCGGGCCGGCACGCCACCCCGGCGGGCGGCAGCCCCTGGGGCCAGCCGTGGGGTCCCGAGACGTCCGGACCGCCTCCGGCACCCGGTCAGGGCCAGGGCCAGGGCCAGGAGTGGGGCACGCCGCCCCAGCAGCCCCAGGCCCAGCCACTGCCCCCGGAGGGCACCGCCCAGCCCCCGCAGTACGGCGGCTACGCCCCGTCGGGCCACCCGGACGCTTCGTACGGCGGCGCGCAGGGCTACGGCGACCAGCAGCAGTACGGCACGCAGGGGTACGGGCAGCAGCAGCCGTACGCCGGGCAGCAGGGCGGCCAGCAGCAGCCGTACGGCGGCCAGGGGTACGGGCAGCAACAGGGCGGCACCCAGGGGTACGGCGACCAGGGGTACGGCGGCCAGGCGTACGGTGCCCAGGGGCACAGCGGTCAGGGATATGACGGTCAGGGCTACAGCGACGGCCGGCAGACCGGGAACGCGGGTCAGTCGGGCCAGCCGTATCAGGCGGGCCAGTCGGGCCAGGCGGGCCAGCCGTATCAGGCGGGCCAGTCGGGCCAGGCGGGCCAGCTGGGCCAGGCGGGCCAGGCGGGCCAGTCGGGGCAGCCGGGCCAGTTGGGGCAGCCGAGCCCGCCGCGCCAGTCAGCCGATCCGGGCCACTCGGGCCAGGGCGCCCCCTCCTACGGCACCGACCGGCCCGGCCACGGCTCGCACCGCGCGTCCGCCGCGCAGGGCGGGCCCGGCGCGCACGGGGCGCAGCCGGCGCACGGTGCCCATGCCGCGTCGTCCGCTCCGCAGTCGAGACCGGGCGCGCACGCCGCGCCACCGACCGGGCAGCCCCTGCCCGACAGCCAGGACGCCCGTTCCCTGCCGCCCGCCGCACCGGCGCACGGCCGGGGATCCCAGCCCCTGCCGCCGACCGCCACGACCCCGGCGAGCCTCCCGCTGCCGCCCGTCGCCGCGCCGGGCGCACCGTCCGACAGCGAGGCCACCCAGTACATCGCGCCCGTGCCCGCGGCGGGGCCCGGCGGCATCGACGAGGGCGCCACGCAGTACCTGCCTCCGGTGACGCCCGGCGCCCTGCCGCCCGAGGCTCCCGCCGCCGACGCCACCCAGTTCCTGGGCCGCGCCAACACGCCCGCGCCCGGTGCCATGCCTGGTGCCATGCCCGGCGCCGGGGCCGTGTCCGACAGCGAACCCACCCAGTTCATAGCGCCCATACCGGGCGGAAACGGCCCCGTGGGCCACGGCTCCGCAGGTCACGCCGCGCCGCCGGAACCCGCCGCCGCCCCCTACGGCATCCGCCCCGGCGCTCCCGGCGACCGTCAGCCGCCCGCCGAGTTCGACAGCCTCTTCCGCACCGAGCCCGAGGCCGATGGCCCCGCCTCCACGCAGCAGATGCCCCGCGTCCAGGTGCCGGGTTCCGAGCCCGTCCCAGAGTCCGCGGGCCACGGCGGCGGTCACGGTGGCGGCGGGCGGCGCGGCGGCAGGACGGGATCGAAGGTGCCGCTGATCGCCGCCTTCGGCGTCGGCATCGCCGTGCTCGGCATCGGCGCGGGTGCGCTCCTCAGCAACGGCGACGACGATGACCCGAAGGCCGACGGCAAGCCCGTCTCCGCCTCCGCCGAGCCCGAGGAGCGGCCCTCGCCGACCGCCGACCCCGCCAAGGAGCAGGCCGTCGCCCTGGACCGGCTCCTGGCCGACAGCAACAACAGCCGTGACACGGTCATCGCCGCCGTACGCAACGTCGGCAAGTGCCAGAACCTCGGCCGGTCGGCGAAGGACCTGCGCGCCGCGGCCAAGCAGCGCAGCGGCCTCGTCACCCGGCTCGCCGCCCTGAAGGTCGACAAGCTCCCCGCCAACGACCAGCTGACCGCCTCCCTCAACAAGGCGTGGAAGGCCTCCGCGGCGGCCGACAACCACTACGCCGCGTGGGCGGACCAGGTGGCGGGCAGGAAGGGCTGTCACAAGGGCCACGCCCGCAACACCTCACAGGCCGCGGCGGGCAACAAGCAGAGCAACGCGGCGACGGCCTCCAAGGAGCAGGCCGCGAACCACTGGAACGCGATCGCCCGCAAGTACGACCTGACCGAGCGCAACAGAACCCAGCTCTGAGAGTCGGCACTCGACGCACGGCGCCCGGCGCCCGGAGCGGGCGGCTACGCCGTCTGCTCCAGCGTCTTCTGCACGTTCACGAACCCCCTCCGCGCGGGGACGAGCCGGCCGTCCCGCACCACCTGGAACGTCACGCCCGAGTTGATCAGGCGCGGGAAGTCACTGGCCGCGAGCAGGTCCTCGAAGCGCCAGCGCAGCGGCGGTGTGAGGCCGCCCGTGCCGACCCGCAGGCCGTCGTCGAGGGCGCGGCGCAGGGTGCGCGAGGAGACCTCGCCGCCGTCGAGCGACTCGACGACCTGCTTCAGGACGGTGTACGCGATCCATGTCGTCTGCACGCCCGCGTCCGCCGGGTCGACCCGGTTGTCGCCGAACGCCTGCTCGCGGATGACGTCCCGCATCTGCGACCACCGCGGGTCGCCCGTCGGGGGGTACCAGCCGGTGACGTACGCCCCCTCGTAGGGACCGCTCGCGCCGCCGGTGCGGTCGATGAGGGACTGGTCGACACTGCCGAGCACCGAGGAGATCCGTACCGGCGGATAGTCGTCCTTGGTGCGGCGGAACGAGTCGTAGAAGGTGTCGGTGCGCGCGCCGAGCGCGGCCGTCACGCATCCGTCGTCGGCGCCCGCGGACTTCAGGGCCTGCTCGGCCTGCGGGGTCAGGTCGGTGCCGTCCTCGGGGGCGCGGATGTCCGCGACGGGCTTGTGGTGGCCGTCGGCGAGGCCCTGGTTGAGGAGTTTGGGCAGCTCGTCACCGGCGAGGGTGTCGGGGCGTACGAGGGAGACGCGGGCGCAGCGGGCGGCGAGCTGTCGGCCGTTGCCGGCGAGCAGGGCCGGTTCGCCGCCGTTGACGGGGTACGAGAGCGGACTGCTGAACTCGTCGTCGGTGATGCCGTAGCCGCCGATGTAGGGGATGCCCGCGCCCTCCAGCGGGGCGAGGAAGGAGCTGCCGTGCTGGCTGTACGCGCCGACCACCGCCGCCACGTCGTTGTCGACCGCCTCGCGCGCGCAGTCGGCGGCGCCCACCGTGTCGTTGTGGTCGTTGCAGGTGAGGACCTTCAGCTCGTGACCGTCGAGGCCGCCGTGCGCGTTGACCCAGCGCGCGTAGGCCTGTGCCATGGCGGGGACGCCCGGCTTGTTGGTGGCTTTGGTCTTCTCGGGGGCCCAGGTCATGACGGTGATCGGGTCATCCCTGGTACCCCCCGTGGTGCCAGGGATGACCCCGCAACCGGATATCAGGGACGAACACGCCGCCACGGCGGCCGCGGAGAGCAGGGCGGTTCGGGTGGGGCGGGGGAGGAAGGTGCGTCGCCAGCCGGTCATGTCCCTGCACGATTCCGTTGTGCGGCCAACCGTGGAGTGACGCGATTTCAACGGACAGTGACATGAAGGTGAACGGGCGGGGTCCGGTTCGAGTGCGGCGGGTGGGAACGTACGATCCATGACCGTGCAAGGTTCGGAGAAGTCTTCCCGTCGCGGCCGTCGCTCCAGCACCATGGGTGGCATGCCGACCAACGACATGCCGTGGTGGCGCTGGCGCAGCAACGTGCGCTCGGCGCTGCACATGCTCTCCGACCCCGCGTTCCAGCGGGAGTGCTGGCTCGTGGGCCGCGAGGAGTACGGGGACGTGACCGACGCCGTGTACCGGCTCGTCGAGGACACCTGGCTCGACAACTGGTCCGCCGAGAAGTACGTGGGGACGATCTTCCGCGACCCCCAGGAGGCGGCCCTCGTCGACACGGCCGTGCTGCGGGTCCTGCGGATCATGCACGAGGTGGGCCCCGACGCGCTGGTCTCCGTCTATCTGGAGCACCCGGGATGGCCCGAGGCGGTCCGCGCGGCGCGCGACGCCCACGTGCGCCTCGCGGCGGGCGACGGGGAGGACCCGGACGTACCGCCGAAGACCCTCGAAGTGCTGCGGATCATGACGCGTGCCGCCTGATCGCGCACCGGGGGTCCGACCGGCGGGACGATTGCCCACAGCGGTGCCCGCTGTGGGAACCTTGGCCGCATGAACGAGCAGTCCACCGCCCCCGCCGCCCTCGCTGAGCAGTACGTCCTCACCCTGTCCTGCCCCGACAAGCAGGGCATCGTGCACGCCGTGTCGAGCTACCTCTTCATGACCGGCTGCAACATCGAGGACAGTCAGCAGTTCGGCGACCACGACACCGGACTGTTCTTCATGCGCGTGCACTTCTCGGCCGAGTCGCCGGTGACCGTCGACAAGCTGCGGGCGAGCTTCACCGCGATCGGCGACTCCTTCCACATGGACTGGCAGATCCACCGCGCCGAGGACAGGATGCGGGTCGTCCTGCTCGTGTCGAAGTTCGGGCACTGCCTGAACGACCTGCTGTTCCGCGCCCGCATCGGCGCGCTGCCCGTCGAGATCGCCGCGGTCGTCTCCAACCACACGGACTTCGCCGAGCTCGTCGCCTCGTACGACATCCCCTTCCACCACATCCCGGTGACGAAGGAGACCAAGCCGGAGGCCGAGGCGCGGCTGCTCGACGTCGTGCGCTCCCTCGACGTGGAGCTCGTCGTCCTCGCCCGCTACATGCAGGTGCTCTCGGACGACCTGTGCAAGGAGCTCAGCGGGCGGATCATCAACATCCACCACTCGTTCCTGCCGAGCTTCAAGGGCGCGAAGCCCTACCACCAGGCGCACGCG
This sequence comes from Streptomyces sp. NPDC044106, assembly GCF_056433985.1. Taxonomy (NCBI): domain Bacteria; kingdom Bacillati; phylum Actinomycetota; class Actinomycetes; order Kitasatosporales; family Streptomycetaceae; genus Streptomyces; species Streptomyces sp. NPDC044106. Next base: position 384,142 of record NZ_JBWKFZ010000003.1, on the reverse strand, counting down.
CGCGGGGTGAAGCTGATCGGCGCGACCGCGCACTACGTGACGGCCGACCTCGACGAGGGACCGATCATCGAGCAGGAGGTCGAGCGGGTCGGCCACGGCGTCACCCCCGACCAGCTGGTCGCGATCGGCCGCGACGTGGAGTGCCAGGCGCTCGCGCGGGCCGTGAAGTGGCACGCCGAGCGCCGCATCCTGCTGAACGGCCGCCGGACGGTCGTCTTCGCGTAGAGCGTCGTCCGCGGGGCTACATCCGGCTCAGCGAGGCCGCCGCGAACAGCACGTCGCGGATGGCCTCGCGATCGCCGTCCTGACCCGCGGCCGCCTCCTCGGGGGAGACGTGGCCCGCGGCGAGGCGGCAGAACTCCACGCCGTCGAGCGCCACATGGGCCACCTCGTGCTCGCGTGACGCGGTCGCCGCGGGCGAGTCGAGCGGGATGAGCCACTCGCCGCCGCCGAGCCCCTCGATCTCCAGGCGCAGGCTGCGGCCCGGCGCGCCCGCCGCCACCAGGTGGCGGGGCGGCGCCGCGAGTCCGGAGCGGCGGCGTCCGGCGAGCGTGCCGGGAAGCATCCGGGCGGCGAGGTCGATCATGTGGTGGAGGTGCCGGGGCGCGGGCGGCGCGTACGGGTAGTCCACGGCGTGCGCGATGTCGCCCGCGTGGATCCAGCACTCGAAGGCGCGGTCCACCATCGCGTCGCGCAGCGGCAGTTCGACCTTCTCGGGCGCCTGGGCGTCCGGGCCGCCGCCGGGAGCGGGCACCGTCCCGTACGGCACGGGGAGCCGGCCCGAACCGTCGCCCGCGAACGACACCGTGCGGATCAGCTCGTGCGTCTGCTCGCGCCAGGGGGTGCGCACCGCGCGCGTGGGCGGGAAGTACGAGGCGCGCCAGTACGCCTCGGTGCGGTGGTCGGGGTCGCGCGGCACCCGGACGTCGGCGCCGAGCGGGTCGTCGAGGCCGAGGGCGAGCCCCACCATGCCGTCGACCGCGAGGAGGTGCGCGATGACCCCGGCGACGGTGGTCTTCCTGCTGACCGGCCCCTCGTCGTCGGACCAGCGCAGCCGCACCGGCGCGTGCCACTCGGAGTCGCCGATGTCCTTCAGGAGGGCGTCGAGGCGGGCGGTCTCCGCGTCGTACGGGACGGCCCACTCGGGCACCGGGATGCGGGGCGGGCGCCGGCCCAGGCAGCTCTCCAGGACGCGGGTGCGCAGGCCCGGGTCGAGGTCGAGGCTCTCATCGGGGTGCAGCAGGCCGACGGCGTCACGCAGCCGCAGCGCCTCGTCCGCGCAGGGCCCGCAGTCGCCCAGGTGCTCCTCGACGGCGACGGCCTCCTCCGCGGAGCAGGCGGAGAGTGCCCAGGCGCCGAGGAGGGACTTCAGGACGCGGTGATCGAGGACGAGCGGCACGGCGGCCGTCGGCGGGGGCGGCACGGGCTGCCCGGTGTCCTCTATGGAGGAGCGCGGCATCGGTATGCGCGGGGTGGCGTCGGCGCCGTCCCTGTGGTCGGGCCCTTCGTGTGGGTCGGGGCGGTCGGAGCCGGTCACAGTGTCGTCCCGGACCCGCGCGAGATGTCGGGCCCGGCGCTGCGGGCCGCGCCGGCGGACGGGTCGCCGACGTCGTTGGCCGTGGACAGGAGCTGCAGGCCGAGGCGGAGCCTGCGCCGGGCCTCGTCCTCGGTGACGCCGAGGTCGGCGGCCGTCCGGCGGTAGTCGCGCCGCTGGAAGTACGCGAGTTCCAGGGCGGCCCGCAGCGGGGTCGGCATGGCCGTGACGATGTAGTCGGCGCGGGCCGCCACGGAGGCGCGGCGGACCTTGCGCTCCAGCTCCTCGGGGGTGCCTTCGCCGCCGCGGGCGAGGGCGGCGGACTCGGTCTGGCGGAGCCTGCGCACGGCCTGGCGGTGGGTGAGCGTGGCGATCCACGAGCGCAGCGGGCCCTGCTTCGGGTCGTAGGCGTCGGGGTTCTCCCAGACGTGGGCGAAGACCTCGCGGGTGATGCGGTCGGCGGCGTGCTCGTCGCCGAGGACGCGGTGGGCGAGGTTGTGCACGAGCGAGGCGAAGCGGTCGTAGAGCTCCGCGAGCGCGGCGGCCTCCCCGTGCGCGAGCCGCTGCTGCATCCGGCGGTCCCAGCGCCGCGGCGCGTCCTTCGGCATGCGGCCCCCTCGTGCGCTTGCCCTGTTCTGCCTACTCCGACGGTACTTCCCGTTCGGCTCCTCGCGTCCGTCGCTCTCCCCCGAATGTAGTCGGCGGCGTCGGCAGCGCACTTCGGTTTGTCGCAAAGCGTGCCCTTTGCCGGAGGGCGGGTGATATTGACAAGGGACCGCTGGTGTTTCATGGGGGAGCGGTGGGGCAGCAGAAGCAGAACCAAACGTAGGGACTGCTTCCGGATCGCTCCGGAACGATGGGCAGGCTGGGCAGGCAGGACAGGCAGAGCGAGCGGGAGGCGTGGCGCGTGACGCTCAAGGTGACGGTGGACGAGCAGGACGGCTGGGCCGTGCTGTGCGTCTCCGGCGAGATGGACCTGCTGACCTCGCCCGTGGTGCGCCAGCGCGTGCACGACGCCGTGGCCGACGGCCGCCGCCGCATCGTGCTCGACCTCTCCGAAGTGCTGTTCTGCGACTCCAGCGGCGTCGGTGTACTGATCGCGACGCGCCGCCTGATCCGCTCCTTCCAGGGCCACCTGAGGCTGATACTGCCCGCCAAGGGCGCCGAGGACGGCTCGCACGTCAACCGCGTCCTCGCGGCCCTCGGCGTACGCAGGCTCTTCGAGGTCTTCCCCGACGTCCCCGCGGCACTGGACGACGGCGCGACCCCGCTCTCCGCCTGAGAGGCCTCAGGCCCCCTCGACGAAGAGGCAGAACGGGTGGCCTTGCGGGTCGCGCAGGACGCGCACGTCGTTCTGCGGCTGGTGCTCCTCCAGCGTCGCGCCCAGAGCGCGGGCCCGCTCGGTCTCCGCGGCCAGGTCGTCGACCTCCAGGTCGAGGTGCGCCTGCATCTGCTGAGTGTCGGGGCCCTGCGGCCAGACGGGGGGCGTGTGGTCGGCCTCCAGCTGGAAACTGAGGCAGGGACGGCCCTGTTCGGGAGCCTGGAGGCGGACCCACTCCGCAGAGCGCTCCGCCTCCTGCCAGCCCAGCAGGGCACGGTAGAAGTCGGCGAGGGCGGGCGGGTCGGGAGACCCGAGAACAAAGCCACCGAGTGTCGTCGTCATGCCTCCCACCTTGCCCCCGAACCCGGCCCGCACGCCTCCCGCTTCACGCGGCACCCACGCGCCCCATCGCACCCGTGCCGCACCGTGCCACACCCTTGTCCCGGAATTCCCGCGGTCTTGGCACAAGCTTCGCTTTCGCGCTGCCGGGCACCCGGCACCACGTACGCTCGCTGCCGGGGGAAACCACCCCGAGCATGCACCCAACCGCGGAAGTGAGGCGGCCCGAAGATCATGGACAGTGCCGAGTACGAGCGTAGGATCGCGGCCCGGTTCGCCACCTTCGACCAGGACGGCAACGGCTACATCTCCCGTGAGGACTTCAGCACGGCGGCCGCCGCCCTGTGCGCGGAGTTCGGCGCGACGGCCCGCTCCGAGCAGGGGCAGGCCCTCTATATCGGGGCCGAGGCGTTCTGGCAGGGCATGGCCGGCATCGCGGACCGCGACGGGGACCAGCGGATCACCAAGAGCGAGTTCGTGGGCGGCGCGGTGAAGCGGCTGCGGGACAACCCCCAGCGGTTCGCCGAGATCGCCCGGCCGTTCCTGGACGCGGTGATCGTCGTGGCCGACGGCGACGCGGACGGCGCGGTGACGCCCGAGGAGGCCGGGCGCGCGCTCAAGGCGCTCGGGGTGGACGAGGACGTCGCCGCGGGGTCGGCCGCCGCACTGGACGCGGACGGCGACGGCCGGGTCACCGAGCAGGAGATCGTGCAGGCCTTCGCGGAGTACTTCACGGTCCCGGAGTAGGCGTGCGGCAGGCGGCGCGCGTCAGTTCTCCGAGAAGCGTTCGCGCAGCTTGTACTTGAGGACCTTGCGCAGCGTCTCGTTGCGGGGGAGCGCCTCGACCAGCTCCAGCTGTTCCGGCAGCTTGTAGGTGGCGAGGCCTTCCCCGCGCAGGTACGAGGTGACGGCCGCCAGCGTCAACCGAGCGGTGCCCGCCCGTGGTTCGACCACCGCGCAGACGCGTTCCCCGCGCTCGGGATCGGGCAGGCCGACGACCGCGGCCTCGCCCACGGCCGGGTGCCGGTGGAGCAGGTCCTCGATCTCCTTGGCGGAGATGTTCTCGCCCTTGCGGATGATGACGTCCTTCGCCCGCCCGGTGAGCACCAAGTGCCCCGTCGGCTTGAGGTGGCCGAGGTCCCCGGTGATCAGGAACCCGTCGGCGTCGAAGACGGCCGCGCTCTGCGCCGGGTCCAGGTAGCCCCGGCAGACGGCCTCCCCGCGCAGCCGCACCTCGCCGTCCGCGCCGGGCGGCAGCTCCTTGCCTTCGGTGTCGGTGACGCGGATCTCCATGCCGGGCGGGGGCAGCCCCTCGGTCGTCGCGAGGTTCTCCGCGGTGTCGTCCGGGACGCCCATGGTGATCATCGGCACCTCGGTCATGCCGTACCCGTGGGTGAGCCCGCACCCCATCTCGCGCACCACCGCGTGGTAGATCTCCGGCGGCTTGGGCGCGCCGCCGCCCGCGAGCAGGCGCAGGGTCGGGATGAGCTTCTCGCCCGGGGGCAGTTGGCGCTGTTCGGTGAGGAACATCGAGTAGAACGCCGTCGACCCGCCCGCCACGGTCACGCCGTGCCGCCGGTAGCCGTCGAGCGCGGCGGGCAGCGCGAAGTGCTCGAACATGACCGCGGGGAAGCCGTAGAGCAGCAGCATCACGGTGTAGTCGAGCCCGCCGATGTGCGCGAAGGGGAACGCCATCGAGCCGACGTCCGACGCGCTCAGACGCAGGGCGTGGGCCAGGCACGAGCCGCCCGCGATCAGCGAACGGTCGGTGTGGAGCACGCCTTTCGGGTCGGACGTGGTGCCCGACGTCCAGTAGATCCAGCGTACCGCCGTCCCGTCGGAGGGCGGCGGGGGCAGTGCGGACGGATCGCCGTCGGGCAGCGACTCGTACCCGTCGAAGACCTCGAACCGCCCGCCGCCACCAAGACGGTGGGCCATCTCCGTGTGGTCGAAGCCGCGCCAGACGCCGGGCACCGCGAAGAACTCCGCCCGCGACTCCCGGAGCGCGAAGCCCACTTCGCGGTCGCGGTGGAAGGGGATCAGCGGCGACTGGACGGCTCCGAGACGGGCGAGCGCGAAGGAGAGCAGGACCGTCTCGATCCGGGTGGGCAGCTGCCAGGCGACGACCGTGCCGGGCCGCACCCCCATGGCGTACAGACCGGCGGCGACGCGCTCGGCACGCTCGCGCAGCTCGCCGAAGGTGAGTGCGCGGTCGTCGGCGGGGTGGGCCGCGGCCTGGATGAGCACCGGCCGCTCGGGGGTGAGCGCGGCGCGGCGCGCGATCAGCCCCCAGAGCGTGCGGGACTCACCCAGTTCGTACGCGGTCTCGTTCCGCTCGTACGCGGTCCCGTTGCGCGCGGCGCTCATGCGGCCTCCAATCCCGTTGTCCGCGACAGGAACTGACGGGTAGTCAGCTTGTCCAGTGAGCGTAGGCCCGGGCGCCTTGTCGGTCCAGGGGTGCGGGGCTAGCCTGCGCTCTGACGGTACGTCAGCTGTCACCGCATCGCCCCCGCCCGATCCCCTCCCGGACCCGTAGGAGCCGCATGGATCTCACGTACACCGACGAGGAGGAAGCCTTCCGGGCCGGGCTGCGCGACTGGCTCGCGGTGGTGCTGCCGAAGCTCCCCGCCAAGCCCTCGCCCCAGGACTGGCCCGGCCGCCGCGCCTACGACACCGCGTGGCAGCGCATGCTGTACGACGCGGGCTACGGCGACGTGCACTGGGACGCCTCCCCGACGCAGCGGCTCATCTTCCTGGAGGAGACGGAGAAGGCGGGAGCGCCCTACGTAGGGGCCAACTTCGTTGGCCTGCTGCACGCGGGACCGACCATCGCCAGTGAAGGCACCCCCGAGCAACGCGCACGCTGGCTGCCGCCCGTGCTGCGCGGCGACGAGGTGTGGTGCCAGGGGTTCAGCGAGCCCGAGGCCGGGTCCGACCTCGCGGCACTGCGCACGCGCGCGCGGCGCGAGGGCGACCACTACGTGGTGAGCGGGTCCAAGATCTGGACCTCCCACGCGGAGGTGGCCGACTGGTGCGAGCTCCTGGTGCGCACGACACCGGTGAGCGAGGCGGTGCCCAAGCATCGCGGCATCACCTGGCTCGCGATGCCGATGGACGCCCCCGGGATCACCGTGCGGCCGCTGCGCACCCTCGCCGGGTCGACGGAGTTCGCGGAGATGTTCCTCGACGAGGTGCGGGTGCCGGTGGCGAACCGCGTGGGCGAGGAGAACGACGGCTGGCGCGTGACGATGGTGACCCTCTCCTACGAGCGGGGCACCGCCTTCGTGGGGGAGGTGGTGGCCTGCCGCCGCGTCCTTGGCGAGCTGGCCCGCGAGGCGCGCGGGAACGGCCGCTGGGACGACTCGGCGCTGCGGCGCAGGCTGGGCCGGCTGAGCGCCGAGTTCTCGGCCCTGTGGCGGCTCACGCAGTGGAACGTGAGCGAGGCGCAGCGCACGGGCGGGGTCCCCGGCGTGGGCGGCTCGGTCTTCAAGCTGCGCTACTCGCACGCGCGCCAGGAGCTGTACGACGCCGCGGCCGACGTCCTCGGCGCGGGCGCCCTCGACCTCGGGCAGGAGTGGACCCTGGACCGCCTCTCCTCCCTCTCGTACACCATCGCCGCGGGCACCTCGCAGATCCAGCAGAACATCGTGGCCGAGCGCATCCTCGGCCTCCCGAAGGGCCGGTGAGGGGGCGCGTGGACTTTCAACTGACGAAGGACCAGCGGGCGTTGCGGGCCGGGGTGCGGCAGCTCCTGGAGGGGCGGTTCGTGCTGCGGGAGGCCGCGGACCGGGTGGACCGGGGACTCTGGCGCGAGCTGGGGGAGGCCGGGTTCTTCTCGCTCGCGCTGCCCGAGGAGGAGGGCGGGGTCGGACTGGGGCTCCCCGAGGCCGTGTTGATCTTCGAGGAGGCGGGGCGCGCGCTGCTGCCGGGGCCCGCGGTGGCGTCGTTCCTGGCGGCGGGCGTCGTGCCGGGCGCCGCGTCGGGGGACGTCGTGGTGACCGCGGTCGACGGGTCGCTGGTGCCGTGGCTGGAGGAGGCGGACGTGGTGCGGGGCGATGTGACCGGCGCCGTGCCGCTGCGGTCCGTCGACCCGCTGACACCGCTGCACCGGGTGCCGGACGCCGGGAACCTCACCGGCGGCGCCCTCCTCTACGCGGCGGAACAGCTGGGCAGCGCCGCCCGCACCTGCGAGGCCGCCGTGCAACACGCGTGTCGTCGCGAACAGTTCGGCCGCCCGATCGGCGCGTTCCAGGCGGTGAAGCACCTCTGCGCGCAGATGCTGGTGCGGACCGAGCTGGCCCGTAGCGCTGTGTACGCGGCGGCCGTCACCGGCGACGCGCTGGACGCCTGCGCCGCCAAGCTGCTGGCCGACGACGCGGCCGTGCGCAACGCGCGGGACTGCCTCCAGGTGCACGGCGGCATGGGGTTCACCTGGGAGGCGGACGTGCATCTGCACCTCAAGCGGGCCTGGGTGCGGGCCGAGCTGGGGCGGACAGCGCGGGACGCGGAGGAGGAGCTGGCCGCGGCGCTCTGAGGGGCGGTCCCGGGAGCCGGTCCCGGAGCCGGACCTGGAGCTGGACCTGGAGCCGGTCCGGAGGCCGGTGCGCGAGCCGGGCCGGGGGCTGTTCCGGGGTGGATTCGGCGGGGTGCCAAAAATTGGTCTGTCCGATATCGTGCGCTATGTGCGTTGTTTCGTCGGTCGAAACCCTTCTGCATGAAGGCTACTGAGCGTCGATATCGGGTTGTGTCCTACGCGTGACTCGTCACGGCATGGAGTCAGTGCCCGGCTCGGGTACCTTGTGTGGGATGCGAGTGGTTCAGAGATGGAGCCATGCCGGTGTTGCCCATGCGGCGGCCCCGGGCCCGGCGATGCGCGCCGCTCGCAGTGCAGGGCGGGGTTTCGCCCCCGTCTGTTCGACCCCCTGCGGTGCGCGTCGCACAGTATGCAGTACGCGTACTCCTTCGCGCTGGAATATGCCCGAAGCGCTTGTTGGGGTGACTGAACGTCAATCATGCTGTCTCCCAAGGGGATCACGTTCCGTGACCCTGTGGAGTCGCGAGGCGATGTGTCCGCCGGTTCGGATGGTGTGAGCGGTGCAGGTGCTTCAAGTTCAGCTGGAGGTCGGGGCTGACCCCGCCGAGGTGGGACGGGCCAGGCGGTGGGCCCGTTCACGGCTCGCGGGATCAGGGATAGAAGCCGACGAGCCGGTTGCCGAGACCTTGATCCTGTTGATCTCCGAGCTCGTGACCAACGCCGTTGTGCACACGGGCTGTCCGGCCGTCCTGCGTATGCTGCTCCCCGGCGTCCCCGCCGACGTGCCGGGGACGGTCCGGGTCGAGGTGGCCGACAGGAGCTCCCGGCCGCCCGCCCAGCGGCACGCGGAGGGCGACGACACCAACGGCCGCGGCCTTGAGCTGGTCGATGGACTCGCCGACCGGTGGGGCTGGCAGCCCGAGGGTTCGGGCAAGAGCATCTGGTGCGAGGTGGACCGGTGCGACGCCGGTGTGCCCGCGGCGACGTTCGAGGGGGCGACCCACGACGGGACGGCCTGCGACGCCGCGGCCTACGAGGTGACCCAGGTGAAGCCGCGCGGCATGACGGCGTGCGACGGGGCGGCCTATGGCGCGGCGGCCTACCGCCGGGTGGCGTACGGCGACGTCGACGTCGCCTACGAAGCGGTCTGAGGACGTCGCCCACGAGCGGTCCGAGGGCGAGCGGGCCGTACGCTCCGCCCGGCCCGCCGGTTCGCGAGCCCGCATGCGCCGCCGTGTGCCTCGGTGCGCACTGCGATGCGCGGGTGGACAAGGCGGGCGACAGGGCGCCAATCGCCAAGTGGGTGTTGACGTAGCGTGTTCGATTGATCACGCTGGTGTGCAGCGATTCGCCGCGAGGGGACGTCGAGGGCGCTCCGTGACGGAGGTCCTCGGCGAGGTGTGAGTCGCGATTTCGGCGCCGTTCCCTTCGCGGCCGTACGGGACGCGGAGTCGAGCGCCGGAGCCGGACGGCGGCGTGCGCGGCGGCGCGCTCGGGGCGAGAGCCGACGCGCCGCCGTCCGGAGTGCGCTGGGACGGACGTGCGGACGCGCTGTCCGCGGCGCGAGGTGTCAGAGCACGGCGACCGGGGCGACCGGCGTGCCGGTTCCGCCGACGAAGGGCTCCGGCATCGCGGAGAGCAGGAAGGAGTGCCGGGAAAGTTCTGCACAGGCTGTGGACAAGTTTTCCAGATTCCAGTTCTGGCCCTGCAGCATCCCCATCTCGACCAGGTCGAGCGCGTGCACGGGCAGCCACAGGTTCTCGATCTCCGGCGGGAAGATCTCGAAGGTCAGCGTGTCGTTGGCGACGGCCGCCACGTCCCGCGCGTGGAACCACTCGGGCGTACGCAGCGAGAGTCCGGGCGACGGGTAGGCGTACGCGTGTTTGTCGCCCGCCAGATAGACCTGGACCTGCCCCGTGCGGACGAGGACGATGTCGCCCGCGCGGACCGTGACCGCGCCGAACTCCGCCGCCTCGTCCAGGTCTTCGGGCGTGACCGCGTGATCGCCGGGCAGCCGTTCGAGCCCCTTGGCGCGCGCCACGTCCAGAAGTACGCCGCGCGAGACGATGTGCCGCGCCTTGTCGATGCCGCCGAACTGCGCGCCGGTGTGGGCGGTGATGGTGTCCGCCGGGCGGCCGTTGTAGATCTTCCCCGAGTGCGACACATGTGTGAGGGCGTCCCAGTGGGTGGCCGTCTGGAGTCCCATCGTCACCGCGTCGTCGCTGGTGGCGACCGTGCCGGGGCCGAACAGCTCCTGGTTGATCTGCACCATCGTGTGCAGGGGGTTCACCCGGCCGGGGATCATGCCCGTCTGCACGCCGTCCTCCTTGAGCGGCAGCGCGAGCGGCACGCGGCGCCCGGTCCTGACCTCGCCCGCGGCCGCCCGTACCACGTCGTCGGTGACCAGGTTGAGCGTGCCGGTCTCGTCGTCGGGCCCCCAACGCCCCCAGTTGTTCACGCGTTTGGCGATGTCGTGGAATTCCGCCGGCAGTGCGTCGGGACGTGACATGGGTCCTCCGCGGGGCTTGTCTTCCGGTGTCTGACGGGTCATAGAATCTAACGGTCCGTCAGAAACCGCGGGAAGGGGCCGGGCGTGGGGAACTTCTTGGCAGGCAAGGTGGTGGCCGTGACCGGCGCGGGGCGCGGCATCGGCAGGGCCGTCGCGCTCGCCGCCGCGGCCGAGGGGGCGAAGGTCGTCGTCAACGACTACGGCGTCTCCATGGCGGGCGGCGAACCGACCAGCGAGGTCGCCGACGCCGTGGTCAAGGAGATCCGGGCGGCGAGCGGCGAGGCCGTCGCCGTCGCCGACGACATCTCGACCATGGCGGGCGGCCAGCGGATCGTCGACGTGGCGCTCGCCGAGTACGGGCGCGTCGACGGAGTGGTCTGCGTCGCCGGGATCCTGCGGGAACGGATGCTGTTCAACATGTCCGAGGAGGAGTGGGACCCGGTCGTCGCCACGCACCTGAAGGGGACGTTCACCGTCTTCCGTGCCGCGTCCGCGGTGATGCGGAAGCAGGGCTCCGGCACCTTGATCGGCTTCACCAGCGGCAACCATCAGGGCTCCGTCGCGCAGGCCAACTACAGCGCCGCGAAGGGCGGGATCATCTCGCTGGTACGGAGCGCGGCGCTGGGCCTGCACAAGTACGGGGTCACCGCCAACGCCGTGGCCCCCGTCGCCCGTACGCGGATGTCCGCCAACGTACCGATGGAGCTGAAGGAGATCGGGGAGCCCGAGGACGTCGCCGCCCTCGTCGTCTACCTGCTGAGCGAGCGGGCGCGCGCGGAGGAGATCACCGGGCAGGTCTACACGATCGCGGGCCCCAAGATCGCCGTCTGGGCGCAGCCGCGCGAACTGCGCGCCGGGTACGCCGACGGGGCGTGGACCCCGCAGAAGATCGCCGACTTCCTGCCCGGCACGGTCGGGACCGACCCGATGCCGATGCTGGCGCGTCTTGAGGCCATGGCGAAGGCGGCGGCGGCCAGGGAGCGGCCGAACGCGTAGGCGGTACGGGCGTGGTGGCGCGGGGCCGGACACGGGTGGAGTGGGAGGCGGGACGGTGGAGTTCGGTTTCGGACCCGAGGACGAGGAGTTCCGCGCCGAGGCACGGGCGTGGCTCGCCGAGCACCTCGTCGGCGACTTCGCGTCCGCGGCGGGGCGCGGTGGGCCGGGCAGTGAGCACGAGGGGGGTGAGGTGCGGCGCGCGTGGGAGCGGGAGCTGGGGCGGGGCGGGTGGATCGGGCTCGGGTGGGACGCGGGTGCGGGTGCGAGTGCGAGTGCGGGTACGGGTACGGGTACGGGTACGGGTGCCCGTACGGGGGTTTACGGGAATCGGGTCGGCACGCTGACGCAGCAGGTCGTCTGGGCGGAGGAGTACGCGCGGGCCAGGGCGCCCGGACGCTACGGGCACATCGGCGAGAACCTCCTCGCGCCGACGCTGCTCGCCTACGGCAGCCAGGAGCAGCGAGACGAGTTCCTGCCGCCGATCGCGCGCGGCGAGGCGCTGTGGTGCCAGGGGTACAGCGAGCCGGGGGCCGGGTCCGACCTCGCGGCGGTGCGGACGCGGGCGGAGCGGGACGGGGCGGAGTTCCGCGTCACGGGGCAGAAGATCTGGACGTCGTTGGCGCGGGAGGCGGACTGGTGCTTCGTGCTGGCGCGTACGGGGGGTGGGGGCGGGGATCGGGCCGGAACCGGGGGTGGGGCCGAGGGTGGGGCCGGGGCTGGGCGGTCGCGTCGGCACGCAGGGCTTTCCCTGGTGCTGGTGCCGATGGATCAGCCCGGGTGCGTGGACGTACGGCCCATCCGGCAGCTCACCGGGACCAGTGAGTTCAACGAGGTCTTCTTCGACGGCGCACGCGCGCGTGCGGCGCATGTTGTGGGCGGCGTCGGCAACGGGTGGCGGGTCGCCATGGGTCTGCTCGGGTTCGAGCGGGGCGTCTCCACGCTGGTGCAGCAGATCGGCTTCGCGCAGGAGCTGGGAGAAGTGGTGCGGGCGGCGCTCGACTCCGGGGCGGTGGAGGACCCCGTGGTGCGGGAGCGGCTGGTGCGGCAGTGGGCGGAGTTGCGGGTGATGCGGTGGAACGCGTTGCGGACGTTGGGGTGTTCGGGTGGCGGGGGCGGGGGCGGGGGCGGGGGCGTGGGCATGGGGGGCTTAAGGGGTGCAGGGGGCTCTGGGGGTGGGAGTGGTGCCGGGGGTGGGGCCGTCGGGGCACCCAGTGTCGCCAAGCTTCTGTGGGGGCGGTGGCATCAGCGGCTCGGGGAGCTGGCCATGGCGGTGCGGGGGGCGGCGGCAGCCGTGGGGCCTGCCGACTGGGACCTCGCCGCGCCGTACGAACTCGACGCCCTGCAACGGCTCTTCCTCTTCAGTCGCGCCGACACCATCTACGGCGGCTCGGACGAGGTGCAGCGGAACATCATCGCCGAGCGGGTGCTCGGTCTGCCGAGAGAGGCCGGTGGGCCTCGGTGAGGGGAGCGCGCCATGAGAGGTGTCGTCTTCGACGGGACGCGGGTCGAGGTGGTCGACGACCTGGAGATACGGGAACCGGGGCCGGGGGAGGTGCTCGTCGCGGTCGCCGCGGCCGGGCTGTGCCACAGTGACCTCTCGGTGATCGACGGGACCATTCCGTTTCCGCCGCCCGTGGTGCTGGGGCACGAAGGGGCGGGGGTCGTGGAGGCGGTCGGGTCCGGTGTCACGCATGTGGCGCCCGGGGACCATGTGGCGCTCTCCACGATCGCCAGCTGCGGGGCGTGCGCGGACTGCAACCGTGGCCGCCCGACCATGTGCCGCAAGGCCATCGGAACGCCGGACCAGCCGTTCACGCGGGGCGGCAAGCCGGTGTACCAGTTCGCGGCCAACTCCGCCTTCGCGGAACGCACGATCGTCAAGGCGGTGCAGGCCGTCCCGATCGCGGACGACATCCCGCTGACCTCGGCGGCACTGATCGGGTGCGCGGTCGTGACCGGGGTGGGGGCCGTCCTGAACCGGGCCGCGGTCGGCCTCGGCGACTCGGTCGTCGTCATCGGGACGGGCGGGATCGGGCTCAACGTGCTGCAGGGTGCGCGGATCGCGGGGGCGTCGCGGATCGTGGCGGTCGACGCGAATCCGGAGAAGGAGGCGGTGGCCCGGCAGTTCGGTGCCACGGACTTCTTCCCGTCCACGGCAGGGGCGCGGGGGGTCCTGCCCCAGGGGGCCGACCACGCCTTCGAATGTGTGGGCCGGGTCGAGCTCGTCCGGGAGGCGATCGACCTCCTCGACCGGCACGGGCAGGCCGTCCTGCTCGGCATGCCGGGAGCCGCCGCGGAGGCGTCGTTCGTGGTCGCGTCGATGTTCCTGGACAAGTCGATCCTCGGCTGCCGCTACGGGAGCGCGCAGCCGCAGCGGGATTTCGCCCGGTACGCGGAGCTGTACCGGGCCGGCCGACTGCTCCTGGACGAACTGGTGACGGCGACGTACCCGGTGGAGGACTTCGCGAAGGCGGCGGAGGACGCGGGGGCGGGGAAGGTGGCGCGGGGGGTGTTGACGTTCTGATCTTTTCGGGCGGGTGCGCCTTGGGCTGATGCGCCTCGGGTGCGTCTGTGGGGCGGGGCCGCGGGGGTATGTGCGTACTCGCTATCCCTGCGTCACGCTGCACGAACAACGGGGCTACAGCGTGCTCGGTGCTCCGTTCGCACATACCCCCACGTCCCCTCCGGCCGGTTTCGCGGCTGCGGCCCGGTGGTGGTGCACCTGCCCCGGGGGCCGTTCTCGGCTGCGGGCCGGTGGGGGGCTCGCTGCCTCGACTCCCGCCGTGCGATGCGGGGTGACGCCCGCCCACCCGCCCTGCTCCGCTGTTCGCCGCGGGGGCGACGCCCACCCGCCCGGGTCGGCGTGGCCGGGGTGTTGCAGGCCGGGGTCATGCTCACCCGGAACCTGTCGCTGCGCGAGGTGCTGCCGCCCAGCGCCCTCGCCGCGGGCTACTCGGTGATGTACGCGTCCGTGGGCGCCGGATACGCCGCCAGCGGGTCACTGGCGGGCGGACTCCTGAACGTGGTCGCGCCGTCCACGGCGATCCTCGCGGGCGTAGGCATCGGCGTCGCGCTGACCTTGATCGGCGTCTTCGGAGAGGTGAAGCCCGCGCCGGCCGGGGACGCGGCCCGCGGCGACATCGCGGAACGTACGGCGGTAGGTGGTGGGAGTGACCCCGAGCGCGGCCTGTAGGTGCTGCCGCATCGACTGGGCCGTGCCGAAGCCCGCGTCCCGCGCCACCTGGTCGACGGAGAGGTCCGAGCACTCCAGGAGATGCCGCGCCCGTTCCACGCGCTGCTGCGTCAGCCACTGGCCCGGACTGATCCCCACCTCCTCGCGGAACCGCCGGGTGAACGTGCGGACCGACATCGACTCCTGCTCCGCCATGTCGCGCAGTTGCAGCGGCCGGTCGAGGTGGCCGAGCGCCCAGGCCCGCGCGGTCCGCGTGGTCGCCGACCGCGGCTCGGGAACGGGGCGTTGGATGTACTGCGCCTGGCCGCCGTCGCGGTGCGGCGGTACGACGGTGCGGCGGGCCACCTCGTTGGCGACCGCGGTGCCGTGGTCGCGGCGTACGACATGGAGGCAGAGGTCGATGCCCGCGGCCACGCCCGCCGACGTCAGGACATCGCCGTCGTCGATGAACAGCACGTCCGCGTCCACCTCGACCGCGGGGAAGAGCTTCTGGAAGTGCTCCGCCGATGACCAGTGCGTGGTCGCGGGGCGGCCGTCGAGGCAACCGGCGGCGGCCAGGACGTAGCCGCCCGTGCAGATGGCGACAAGGCGTGTGCCCGGGCGGATGTGAGCGAACGCGGCGGCCAGTTCGGGGGTGAGGCGGCCCTCCTCGTACACCGGGCCGAGTTCGTACGACGCCGGGATCACGACCGTGTCCGCCGTGGCCAGCGCCTCGGGGCCGTGCTCGACCAGGATCGCGAAGTCGGCGTCCGTGCGGACGGGGCCCGGCGGGCGGACCGAACAGGTCACCACCTCGTAGAGGTGGTGCATGTCGGGGGTGCGCGCGCCCTTGAAGATGCGCTGCGGGATGCCGAGTTCGAAGGGGATCACACCGTCCAGGGCGAGCACGACGACGCGGTGCCTGTCCGGGCGGGCGGACGCGGCTCCGGGATCGGCTGCGGATCCGGCTCCGGGGTCGGCTCCGGCGTCGGCTCCGGGTTCGAGTGCGGATTCACCGGCAGGCAGGGGCATGGCCCGATCCTAGCGAATGCTGTCCCTCGGGCCACTCGTTCGGGATGGATCAACTCCCGATGCTGGATGACGTGACCCAGACAACCGAGACGACCGAGCGGACCTCCTCCCCGCCGACCGCGCCCAAGCGCCGTACGCCCCGTATCCACCGTGCCTGGTTCGTCGCTGCCGTCACCTTCGTGACGATCATCGGCGCCGCCGCGTTCCGCTCGCTCCCCGGTCTCCTCTTCGACCCGCTGAAGGAGGATTTCGGCTGGTCACGCGGTACCGTCGGGCTCGCGGTCTCCGTCAATCTCACGCTGTACGGGCTGACCGCGCCGTTCGCCGCGGCGCTGATGGACCGCTTCGGCATCCGGCGGGTCGTCGCGTTCGCGCTGGTCGTCATCGCCTGCGGCTCCGGCCTGACCGTGTGGATGAACTCCGCCTGGCAGCTGCTGCTGTGCTGGGGACTGCTCGTCGGGCTCGGGTCCGGATCGATGGCGCTCGCCTTCGCGGCCACCGTCACCAATCGGTGGTTCACCGAACGGCGCGGGTTCGTCAGCGGCATCCTCACCGCGGCCTCCGCCTCGGGCCAGTTGATCTTCCTGCCGCTGCTGTCATGGATCGTCGAGACGTACCGGTGGCGGCCCGCCGCCGTGACGGTCGCGCTCGCGGCCCTGGCGGTCGTCCCCTTCGTATGGCTGCTGCTGCGGGACCACCCGGCCGACGTGGGCCTGAAGCCGTACGGCTCGAAGGAGTTCGTGGCGAAGCCGCCACCCGTCCCCGGCGCGGCCCGGCGCGCGGTCACGGCGCTCGTCAACGCCGCCCGCACCGGCCCCTTCTGGCTGCTCGCGGGGAGCTTCGCGATCTGCGGCGCCTCGACGAACGGGCTCATCCAGACCCACTTCGTGCCCGCCGCCCACGACCACGGCATGGGCGTCAGGGCCGCCGCCTCGCTGCTCGCCGTCATCGGGATCTTCGACATCGTCGGGACGGTCGCGTCCGGCTGGTTCACGGACCGCTTCGACTCCCGGCGCCTGCTCGCCGTGTACTACGCGCTGCGCGGCGTCTCGCTGCTCTTCCTGCCCATCCTGCTCGCGCCGAACGTCCACCCGCCGATGATCTTCTTCATCGTCTTCTACGGCCTGGACTGGGTGGCCACCGTCCCGCCGACCCTGGCCCTCTGCCGCGAGCAGTACGGCGACGACAGCGCGATCGTCTTCGGCTGGGTGCTGGCGTCGCACCAGGTGGGCGCCGCTCTGGTCGCGTTCCTCGGGGGCGTGGCGCGGGACGCCTTCGGCTCGTACAACGTGGTCTGGTACGCCTCCGGGGCGCTGTGCGCGGCGGCGGCGCTGATGGTCCTGGTGATCCGGCGGCCCACCGCCCGGACGCAGCCGCTGCTCGCCGTGTGAGCACCCTCGGGCCCGGCTCGGTTCCCTGAGCGGTCAGAGCGTGAAGCGGCCGAACGTGCCGCGGTGGAAGAGCAGCGGTTCCGCGTCGCCCCCGGTCGTGCCGAGGGCGTCCACCCTGCCCACCACGATGAGGTGGTCGCCGCCGGTGTGCACGGCCTGGATCGTGCAGTCGATCCAGGCGGGGGCCCCGGCCAGGCGCGGGGAGCCGGACACCGGCGCCGCGTCGTAGGGCACCCCCGCGAATTTGTCGGCGCCGCTCACCGCGAAGCCGCGGCAGAGCGCGCCCTGGTCGGCGCCGAGCACGTTCACGCAGAAGACGCCGGCGCGTGCGATACGCGGCCACGTCGTCGACGTACGCGCCACCATGAAGGAGACCAGGGGCGGGTCCAGGGAGAGCGAGGAGAAGGACTGGCAGGCGAAGCCCGCGGGGCCCGGTCCGTCGTCCTCGGTGGGTGGCGCCGTGATCACGGTGACGCCCGTCGCGAAGTTCCCGAGCACCCGCCGGAACTCGTTCCGGTCGAGCGGCGCCCGTTCGTCCTCGCCGACCGCGCGCAGCCGAGGGCGCGGCAGCACCTCGACGGGGGCCGTGGTGGTGCTGGCCCCGACCGACCTGAGGTATCGGACGGCGGTGGCCGCCATCCCTGCGTGTCCCATCACACCGACCATTGAAGCTGACGGGCCGTCAGATGTGAAGGGCGCGGCCGAAACACTGCGGACCCACGAGTATCTTCAGCCCCATGAAGCGGGGGAATACGCGTCCGACCTGGAGCGATGGGGATATGCGGGCCGCCGCGGCGGCCTGCGCGGCGCAACTGCCGGTGGCCGGACTCCTGGCGTTCGTGCTGACGCTCGGCGACGACTACGGCGTCGGCGGACCGGCCCTGGGCCTTGCCTGCGTGATCCTCTTCGCGCCCCTGCTGCTGCCGGTCCTCGGCCTGGTGCACTCCGCCGTACTGACTCTCCCCGCCGTCGAGCTCGGGCGCAGGGTCGCCGCTCTGTGCGGCCGCGGACCGGAGCAGGGGCGGGAGCTGGAGCGGGAGTGGGAGTGGGAGTGGGCCTGGTCGGTGGGGGGTCTGCTGCCGGTCGGCGCCGCGTGGGCGGGCTTCTTCGCGCTGCTCGGCGCCCCCTTCGCCGGGCCCGCGCTGTGGATCGCCGTGAGCGGCGTCGTCCCCGCGCTGAACATCACGTACTGCCGACGGCGTCGGCGACGCCTCGGCAGGCCCCTGCGCAAGGTCTGGATCATGTCGGGGCTCATCTCGGCCGGTGTGACCGCGACCGCCCTCGGCCTGGCCGTCGCCGCCACGGTGACCGGGCTCATCAAGGAGTACGAGCCACCGCGAGTCGGCCCGGAGCAGGTGGCGGGCGCGTGGCGGAGCGAGGACGATGGAGGCGTCCGCTTCCGGTTGTACGCGGACGGCCGCGCCGAGCCCGTCTCCTGCCACGGCACCGGCGGCACGTGGACGATGGGCACCGACCACTCCCTGGCGCGCCCGACCGTCGTGGTCAGCGACTGCCGCGCCCGGCAGGCCTGGCTCGTGGGCGGCACGGCGGACGACCCCGAACTCTTCGTGAACTCGGGCTCGATGGACTCGCCCGACATCGAGATCCTGCGCCGGGAGCGCTGAGATCCTGTCTTCGAGCGCCGGTGACCTGCCGCTCCCCTGCCGCTCCCCTGCCGTTCCAAGGAATGAGGGTCAACGGCCCCGGTACGAGGGTGAGCGGCGGGCCACGAAGGCGGCCACGCCCTCGTTCGCGTCCGCCGTGGTCATGTTGATCTCCTGCGCCGCGGCCTCGGCGGCGAAGGCCGTCGCGCGGTCCGACTCCAGGGAGGCGTTGACCAGTTGCTTGGTCATGGCCAGCGCGCGGGTCGGCCCGGCCGCGAGCCGCTCCGCCCACGCCCGCGCCGTCCTCTCCAGCTCGTCGGCCGGTACGACACGGTTGACGAGCCCCAACCGTTCGGCATCGGCGGCCGAGACCGCGTCCCCGAAGAACATCAGCTCCTTCGCCCGCTGCGGCCCGATCAGCCGGGGCAGCAGATACGCGCCGCCGCCGTCCGGCACGAGGCCCCGGCGCACGAACACCTCGATGAACCTGGCGGTCCCGGCCGCGACGACCAGATCGCAGGCGAACGCCAGATGGGCCCCGATCCCGGCGGCGGTGCCGTTCACCGCGGCGATCACCGGCTTCTCGCAGTCGAGGACCGCGGCGACGAGCCGCTGCGCGCCCTGCCTGATGGTCCGGGCGACGTCGCCGGGCACCCGCTCGCCCGTGCTCGGCGCCCCGCGCAGATCGGCGCCCGCGCAGAACCCCTTGCCGGTCGCGGTGATCACCACGGCCCGCACCGACGGGTCGCCGGACGCCTCCCCGAGCAGCGCGATGACGCGTTCGCGCTGGTCCCACGTGACGGCGTTCATGGCCTCCGGCCGGTTGAGCGTGATCCACGAGACGCCGTTGTCAGTGGTGTGCAGTATCAATGAGTCGAGGGGGTCGGTGGGATCGGCGGGTTCTGCGGGTTCTGCGGGTTCGGTGGGGCTTTGTGGCTCGGGGGAGGCTGTCATGGGGGAGTGGCTCCGTTTCGCGGGGAGGCGGGCTGGGGGCGCGCGGAGGCGGGCTCGGGTGTGGGCGGGGGTGTGGGCTGGGGTGTGGACTGGGGTGCGGGTGGCGTGGGCCGGGGTATGGGCCCGGGTTCGGCCGCCGCAGGCCCTAGTGGCACGCGGCGAACGCGTCGAGCGCTACCGCCCCTTGGCCGCGCGGCAGCACCATCAAGGGGTTGATGTCCAGCTCCGCGATGTCGTCGCCCAGTTCGAGCGCCATCCGCTGCACCCGCAGCACCACCTCGACCAGCGCGTCCACGTCCGCGGGCGGCGCGCCCCTGACCCCGTCCAGCAGGGCCCGGCCCCGCAGTTCGCACAGCATCGCCTTCGCCTGGTCCTCCCCGAAGGGCGGCACCCGCACGGCCGCGTCCCGCAGGACCTCGACGAGCACTCCGCCGAGCCCGACCGTCACGGTCGGCCCGAAGAGCGCGTCGTGCGTGACCCCGACGACCATCTCGACGCCCCGCTCGACCATCTGGCAGACCAGGATGCCGTCCAGCGCGACGCCCTCGTACCGTGCGATGTCCGTGAGCTCGCGGTACGCGTCCCGCACCTGGCTCGCGGAGGTCAGCCCGATCTTCACCAGGCCCAGCTCGGTCTTGTGCGCGAGCTGCGGGCCCGACGCCTTCATGACGACCGGGTAGCCGACGAGCCCGGCCGCGCGGACGGCCGCCGCCGCGCTGGTCACCAGCTGCTCCCGCGGCACCCGTATCCCGTACGCGCGCAGCAGCTGCTTCGCCGCGTGCTCGCTGAGCTGCTGGCCGGGCCGCATCAGGGCCTGCGCCTTGCGGAAGGAGGGGGACGGCGTGCGCGGCGCCTCGTCGAAGGGGGAGCGGTAGCCGGCCGTGAAGCGGTGGTGGTCCAGATAGGCGCGCACCGCCGTGATGCAGTTGGCGAAGGTGCGGAAGGTCGCGACGCGCGAGGAGCCGAGGAGCGTCTCGCGGTAGGCGGCCTCGGTGCCGACGGGCGAGCCCCACACCACGCACACCAGCTTGTCCGTCCGCTCCGCCGCGTCCACCAGGTCCTGTGCGAGCTTGTCGCTCATCGGCGGGAAGGGACCGGTGATCGGGCAGACCAGCACGCCCACCGCGGGGTCGGCCAGGATCGCGTCGATGATCTTGCGGCCGCGCCAGTCGCCGACGGGGTGCCCGCCGTTGTCGATGGGGTTGGCGACGTTCAGGTACTCCGGTATCCACTGGTGCAGCTCCGCCTGCCTGGCGTCGGAGAGCGTGGGCAGGGTGAGGCCCGCCTCCGTCGCCAGATCCGAGAAGTGCGCGCCCGTGCCGCCCGAGATCGAATAGACGGCCACGCCGTCGGCCTGCGGCCTGCGGGCCCGTGCGAGGAGCGCGGACGTGTCCTGGAGTTCGTCGAGCCCGTCCACGCGGATCACGCCGAACTGCCGCATCGCCGCGTCCACCACCGCGTCCGCGCCGGTCAGCTTGCCGGTGTGTGAGGCGGCCGTACGGGCGCCGGTCTCGGTGCGGCCGACCTTCACGGCGACGATCGGCACGCCGCGCCGGGCCGCCCGGTCGGCGGCGAGCAGGAAGGCGCGGCCGTCCTTGAGGCCCTCGACGTAGCAGGCGATGGCGCCGACCTCGGGGCGTTCGGCGAAGTAGGAGATGAAGTCGGAGGTCTCCAGGTCGGCCTCGTTGCCGGTGGGCGCCCAGTGGGAGAGGCGTACGCCCAGCTCCTGCATGGTGAAGACGGGGCGGCCCTGGTGGCCGGACTGGGTGATCAGCGCGATGGCGGGGCCTTCGAGGTCCTCGCGGAACTTCTCGAAGGCGTTGAGGTTCGTGTTCGGCCCGAGCAGCCTGAGGCCCGAGCGCTGGACTGCGGCGGCGAGGCGCGCCTGGGCCGCCGCGCCCTCCTCGCCGGTCTCGGCGAACCCCGAGGCGAAGGCGACGGCGAACCGCACCTTCTCCTCGGCGAGCTGCTCGATGACGGGCAGCGGGTCGCCGACCAGGAGTACGGCCAGGTCGACCTGTTCGGGCAGGTCCGCCACGGAAGGGAAGCAGGTGATGCCGAAGACGGCCTTGCGGCTGGGGTGTACGGGGTGCAGTCGGGCGCCGACCCGCTCGGCCCAGGTGATGAGCTGCCGCGTGATGCCGGTGTTGGGGCGGCCCTCGGTGTCCGAGGCGCCCACGACGGCTACGGATCCCGGGCGGAAGAAGCGGTCGAGGTCGGGTACGCCCGCGTACAGCGGCCGGCCGCTGACGTCCAGGTCGTCCGCCGTGACGGCTCTGCCGTGCACTGCGCTGGTTGGGAGTTCGCCGCAGGCCACAACATGCGCGCGGCGGGGGTCGGTGGTGAAGGTGCCGTGAGTCGATCCAAGCATCGGTCCGCCCGCTCCTGTGTGACAGCACTTACCTGACGCACAGTCAGATTACTGAACTGACGCTGCGTCAGGAATGGGGCTGCGGGCAAAGCCTGGTGGCGAGGGGGGCCTCGCCGTGTTTTCGTGCCTCTTGTCGTGCCTCTTGTCGTGCCTCTTGTCGTGCCTCTTGTGGTGGCTTTTGCCGTGGGTCTTGTGGTCAACGGAACCGTAGTCTCCGCGGGTTGCCAAGGTCGGGAATCGGCCGCGGGTGCGGGTGCGTTGTGGCTGGGGCGCCTGTTGTTCGGTTGTGGGGCGGGGCCGCGGGGGTAGGTGCGCACTCGCTGTCCCTGCGTCGCGCTGCACGAACAACGGGGCTACAGGGTGCTCGGTGCTCCGTTCGCACATACCCCCACGTCCCCTCCGGTGCGTGTGCGACTGCGACCCGGTGGGGGTTCGGCTGCCTACTCTCCGGGGCCGCTCGCGGCTGCGGGCCGGTGGGG
Organism: Streptomyces sp. NPDC044106; assembly: GCF_056433985.1. Taxonomy (NCBI): domain Bacteria; kingdom Bacillati; phylum Actinomycetota; class Actinomycetes; order Kitasatosporales; family Streptomycetaceae; genus Streptomyces; species Streptomyces sp. NPDC044106. The sequence goes on along the minus strand of NZ_JBWKFZ010000003.1, from coordinate 361,906 downwards.
GCTTCAGCGTGTGATCGCCCTGGCTATCTTCTCTGCGTCGCGGGACAGTTCGCGGAGCATGCCGCTGATGGGGTTCGTGAAACCGGTGAAGTACAGGTCGGGGGCGTGTTTCGCGGTGCGGCGGCCGTGGGTGGTCGGGCGGCCGCGGGGATCGAGGGTGATGATGTCGCCGACCAGGCCTTCGAGGGCGCGACGGTAGCCGGTGGCCGCGATGACCGCGTCCGGGGCGATCCTGGTTCCGTCGGCGAGGACGACCTTGTCGGCCTCGAACGACTCCACGGCGGCGACCGGTTCGACCCGGCCCTTGCGTATCGCGGCGATCAGGCCGACGTCCTGGACGGGGATCGCGCCCTGCCGGGCCCGGGAGAACAGGCCGGTGTCCGGGCGCGGCAGTCCCTTGGCCGACAGGTCGGGAACTCCCATTCGGGTGACCGGGCCCGCGAGCCGGTCGGCCAGGGCGGTCGGGAGCCTGCGGCACAGGATGCCCGAGCGCTGGGCGGGCCACCCCGCCGTGGAGCGGCGCACGATGTGCGGGGCCGTGCGCACCGCGAGGCGGACCCGGGCCGCGCCGCCCTCGGCGAGGTCGACGGCGATCTCGGCGCCCGTGTTGCCGACGCCGACGACGAGGACGTCCCTGCCGGTGTAGGGGCGGGGGGTGCGGTAGTCGCCCGCGTGCAGGAGTTCGCCGGTGTAGGTGTCGCGGCCGGGCCAGTCCGGCAGGTGGGGGGTGTGGTTGTAGCCGGTGGCGATCACCACCGCGCTGCCCGTCAGCTCGCGTCCGCCGGTGGCGTGCAGCAGCCATCCGGTGCCGTCGGCGGTGCGCTCCAGACCGGTCACCTCGACGCCGGTGACGATGTCGAGCTTGTGGTGCTCGGCGTACTTCTCCAGGTAGCGGATGACGTTGTCGCGGGAGACCCAGCGGCCGAACGACCGGGGAATGGGCAGGCCGGGCAGGGCGGAGAGGCGGCGCGTGGTGTGCAGGTGGAGGCGGTCGTAGTGAGCGCGCCAGGAGGCGGCGACGCGATCGGACTTCTCCAGGACGACCGCGCGGACGCCGCGTGCGCGCAGGGCCGCGGCGACGGCGAGGCCGCCGGGCCCGCCACCGACGACGTACACGGGGCGGTCCTGCGTGTGCGTAAGCGGAGGAGTGGAGTCGGCCATGACTGGAGAGTAACCGCGCGACTACTTGATGGGTGACGGTCAAGTCCGAAACCGATTGCGAATTGATCACAGGGGAGGGAGGAAGGGAGGGGTGGGTTGGGTGCGGGTGGGGAGGGGCGGCGTGTATGAGTGCGGGGTGGGGGAGGGGGAGTTGGGGGTGGGCGACGTGTGTGCCTCTTGCGGGGTCTTGCGTGGGCGGGGGCTTGTGCGCTGAACTGACGTCGCGTCAGGAACGGTGTGGGTGGCGGTCTGTGGGCGCTTCGGTCTTTGCCCGGGAATGGCTGGTTCGTGCGGGCGGGTGGTTGATTCTGTGCGCGTTCGCGTTGGGGCGCGTGCGGCCGTGTCCGTGCCCGGGTCGTCCTGGCGTATCCGGAATCACGACCACGCGATCGGACTTCTCTGATGAGTACGGACCAGCGCGCCGAGCCGCGCTTCGACCTCCCCGAGACCGATGCCTTCACCCGGCCCTACTGGGACGCCGCCGCCGAGGGGCGATTGCTGATCCGCCGTTGCGGGGCGTGCGGTGCGGCCCATCACTACCCGCGTGAGTTCTGCCCACGCTGTTGGAGCGAGGACGTCACCTGGGAGCGGGCGAGCGGCCGGGCCACGCTCTACACCTGGTCGGTCGTGCACAGGAACGACCTGCCGCCGTTCGGCAGCCGCGTGCCCTACGTCGCCGCGGTCGTCGACCTCGCCGAGGGGCCGCGCATGATGACGGAGATCGTCGACTGCGAGGACGGTGCGCTGCGGGTCGGGATGGCGGTGGAGGTGGCGTTCCGGGAGGCCGCGGAGGGGGTGGCCGTCGCGGTGTTCCGGCCCGCCTGAGCGGGACGGCGAACAATTCGGAGGCGGGGGCCGTGGTGTGCGAGGGATGATGGTCCATGTCCTCTTCGTCACCGGGCCCCTTCCCTGCCGGCCCCTCCTCGGAGCCCCTCGCCGGCTGGCAGTTGACCGCCGACCTCTCGGAGTTCCTCGCCCGCGGCGAGAAGTTCCTGCACTCCGAACCCGCCCTGCACACCGCCCTGCTCAGCGTCAGCGAGGTCCTGCGCAGGCGGGGGCTCCAGGCGTACGGGAAAGCTGCGCCCCTCTTCGGTACGTACGCCGATGCCGACGGGACCGTCCGGGGCGCCTTCCTGTGGACCCCGCCGCACCGCCTCACGCTCGGTCCGGCCACCGCGGAGGCCGCCGACGCCTTGGCCCGGCAGCTGGCCGTGGACTGCCCCGACCTGCCCGGGGTCGGCGCCGACCGCGCCACCGCGGAGGCCTTCGCGCGGGTCTGGGAGCGGCGCACCGGAGCCGCCGCCGTGCTCGGTGCCCGCCAGCGCCTGTACCGGCTCGGCACCCTCACCGTGCCCGAGCCCGTGCCCCCGGGCCGAGCCCGCGTCGCCACCTCGGCGGACCGTGCCCTGCTGGCACGCTGGCACCAGGAGTTCGGGGAGGCGGTCGGGGAACGGCCCGCGATGGCCCCGGGCGACTGGGCGGACACCCGCCTCGCCTACGGAGGCGTCACCCTCTGGGAGACCCCCGACGGCGCTCCCGCCGCCATGGCAGGCGTCACACCCCGCGTCGCAGGGCAGGTCCGCGTGGCCCCTGTCTACACCCCGGCGGCTCTGCGCGGCCGGGGCTTCGGTGGCGCCGCCACCGTCGCGGCCACCCGCGCCGCCCTCGCCGCGGGCGCCGCCGAGGTCCTGCTCTTCACCGACCTGGACAACCCGACCAGCAACAGCCTCTACCAGCGCATCGGATACCGCCCCGTGCGGGACTTCGCGCAGTACGAGTTCGGCGGAGGGCCGGGCCGCGAGACGTGACGTCACCTGCCGAGGTACCCGGGGGACACGGAGGCGTCCCGCCGCTCGTCACGGCCACAGCGGCTCCTTGGGTCAGTTGGTGTGTGGGGGCCGCCCGGCCTCCGGTCCGGCCGTCGCGTCGCCTGCCGAGGTGCCCGGGGGACACGGAGGCGTCCCGCCGCTCGTCACGGCCACAGCAGCTCCTTGACCCAGCCGCCGTGCGGGGGCCGGCCGGTCTCCGGTCCGTTCGGCTCCGGCTTGCGGTAGCGCAGCCGCACGTGGCGGCGTCGTGCGTCGCCCTGGAAGAACTCCGCCTCCGTCGGGTCCAGGACGTACAGGGTCCAGGTCGGCGCGTCCGCGTCCGGTTCCCTCCGCGCCCGCTCCCAGGCGGCCTCGGACGACCGCACCAACTCCGCGTACTCCGGCAGGACGTCGCTCTGCCGCCCCACCAGCGCCGCGGCCAGCGCACCCGTCGACCTGGCGTGCAGGTCGGCGAGGCTCTCGGTGTGCGGGGCCGTGGTGATCCGGCCCCTGATGCGGATCTGTCGGCCCCGCGCCGCCCAGTAGAAGTGCAGGGCGGCCTCCGGCCGGGCCGCGAGCTGGTGGCCCTTCCTGCTGGTGGCGTGGGAGGCGAAGTGCCAGCCGTGCTCGTCGGCGTCGTGCAGCATCACGGTCCGCACGTCGGGACCGCCGTCCTCCGCCACCGTCGCCAGACCCATGGTGTGCGGTTCGGGCTGCCCGGCGGCCACCGCATCCGCGAACCAGGCATGGAAGAGGGGGAGGGGCGCGGCGGGCGCGGTGGCGGGGTCGAAGGCGGGCAGCTCGACGTCCCAGACCCGCTGGGCCCGCAGCAGCTTCTGGAACTCGGACGCGGGACGGGCGGGGCGGTCTCCTGGAGCGGCGGAGCCTGCGGGTGGTGTCGTCATATGGCGATTGTCCCCATCCGGATACGGTGATTGTCCCCATCCGGCGCTGCGATCCGTTCCGTCACCCCCGCCCCAGCACCACCGTCCCCGACGAGCAGAACCATCCGCCCGTCCCCGATGCCACCGCCAGTTCGGGCAGGCTGCCGTCGGGACGTCTCACCTGGCCGGCGCCGGATCGGCCGCGGAGTTGGCGGACCGCTTCCACCAGGAGGAAGAGGCCCCGCATGCCGGGGTGCTGGGCGGAGAGGCCGCCGCCGTCGGTGTTGGTGGGGAGCGCGCCGTCCCGGAGCAGGCGGCCCTTCTCCACGAAGGAGCCGCCCTCGCCCTTCTCGCAGAAGCCGAGGTCCTCCAGGGTCACCAGTGTCATGTACGTGAAGGCGTCGTAGATCTCCGCGATGTCGATGTCCGAGGGCCGCACCCCGGCCCGCTCGAAGGCGAGGCGGCCACTGACCGCCGCCGGGGAGACCGTGAAGTCGGGCCACTCCGACATCGTCGTGTGCGAGACGTGTTCGCCCGTGCCGAGCACCCATACCGGTTCGGACGCGCAGTCGGGCACGTACTCCTCCGCGGCGAGCAGGACCGCGCAGCCGCCGTCGGACCGTATGCAGCAGTGCAGCTTGGTGAACGGGTCCGCGATCATGGGGCCGCCGAGGACCTCGTCGACCGTGACGGGGTCGCGGAACATCGCGTCGGGGTTGGTCGCCGCGTTGGCCCGCGCCTGCACGGCCACCGAGGCGAGCTGCTCCAGCGTCGTACCGTACTCGTGCATGTGGCGGCGCGCGGCCATCGCGTACTTGGCGATCAGGGAATGCCCGTACGGGACCTCGAACTGGAGCGGTCCGCGCGCGCCGAAGGAGAGGTTCGACGTGCGGCGCCCGGCCCTGATGTCCGCGCGGGCCGTCGAGCCGTACACGAGGAGGACGGCGTTGGCCCGGCCCGCCGCGATCGCGTCGGCCGCGTGCGCCGCCATGACCTCCCAGGTGGCCCCGCCGACCGACGTCGAGTCCACCCAGCGTGGCGCAAGCCCGAGGTACTCGGCGACCTCGACCGGCGCCAGCGTGCCGAGGCCCGCGGAGCCGATGCCGTCGATCACGTCGCGGCCGAGCCCGGAGTCGGCGAGCGCCCGGCGGGCCGCCTGGGCGTGCAGGGCGTGGGGGGTGGCGTCGTCGACCCGGCCGCAGTCCGAGAGGGCCACACCGACGACGGCGACCTTGCGCGGCGAAGAGGGGCGGGGGGAGCGGCGAGAGGCGGTGTGTGGTGCGGTACTTGGCGTGGTGCGCGTGGTGGCGGCCATGAATCTGACGGTACATCAGGTGGCACGTCGCGGTAGAGGGGTGCGATCGCCTCGCGTGACGTCGGCGCTCTGTGCATATCGGCATCGCGGTCCTAGCATGACGGCCCGTCAGATCTGGGACCGGGCCCTCGCGCCCGGGGGAGGAGCCTGCCGATGGACGCCGCCTTCAGTGCGGAGCAGGACGAGATCCGCCGCACCCTTCGCGAAATGATCGGGAAACGGTGCGGTCCCGACGAGGTCAGGACGGCCGTACGCACTCCGGCCGGCCACGACGCCGCCCTGTGGGCCGCCCTCGCCGAACAGCTTGGCCTGCCCGGGCTCGCCATCCCGGAGGCGTACGGAGGTGTCGGCTGCACTGCAGCGGAACTCGCCCTCGCCTGCGAGGAGTTGGGGCGAGCCCTCGTGCCGTCGCCGCTCCTCGCCACCGCCGTCCTCGCCGCCCCGCTGATCCTCGCCCTCGGTACCGAGCGGCAGCGCGCCGCACTCCTGCCCCGCATCGCCGCCGGCGAGCTGACCGCCGCCCTCGCCGTTCCCGGCACCGGGCTCACCACGGCGCTCGGCCTCGTCGGGGACAACAGCGGCGACTGGGCGGGCGGTGGCCGCGCGGGCGGCGTGCAGGCGCGAAGGGACGGCGGGGCGTGGCGGCTGTACGGGCAGGCCGAGCAGGTCGTCGACGGGCACAGCGCCGGGCTCCTCGTGGTGGCGGCCCACTCAGGCGGCTTCGCCCGCTCCCGTACGCTCCTCTTCCTCGTACGCGAGGGAGCGCGCGGCATGGCGCGGGCGCGGCAGACCGCACTGGACGAGACCCGCACCCAGGCGCGGGTCGAACTGCGGGACGTGGCGGCGGAGTTGCTGGGCGGCGACGAGGCCGACGTGCCGGCCGCACTCGCCGCCGTGGGGGACGTCGCGGCCACGGTCGTCGCGGCCGAATCCGTCGGCGCCGCGGACCGGGCGCTGGAGCGCACCGTCGAATACGTGCGGCAACGCGAGCAGTTCGGGCGCGCCATCGGCTCCTTCCAGGCGGTCAAGCACCGCCTCGCCGACGTGTACGTACAGGTGCAGGCGGCGCGGTCGGCCGCCTACTACGCGGCGTGGGCCGCGGGCGCGGAGGCCGCCGGGTTCGGCGGGCAGGGCGCCGAACGGGCCGGCGGGCTGGCCCTCGCGCAGGGCCTCGACGCGCTCAGGACCGCCGCGTCGGAAGCGGTGCAGCTGCACGGCGGCATCGGGTTCACCTGGGAGCACGAGGCGCATCTGTACTTCAAGCGCGCGGCAGGCGACGAGCTGCTCCTCGGTCCGGTGCACCGGCTGCGGGCGCGGGCGGCGGAACGGGCCGGTCTCTTCGCGGGCGACCGCGTCCCCCCGCTCGGCGAGGCCGTCTGATGCCGCCGGGCCTGCGTCTCGTGCAGAAGGTGTCGTCCACCCGGGCCTTCGCGAGGATCGCCCCGCACTTCATCCCCGCGATGGACCGCACCGTGCACCGGCTGACCCGCGGCAAGGTGCTGCTGAGCGCGCGGATGCTGCCCGGTGTCGTCCTGACCGCGCGCGGGGCGAAGAGCGGACTGCCGAGGCGTACGCCGTTGGCGTGCATGCCCGAGGGCGAGGCCGGTACCTGGGTGCTTGTCGGGTCCAACTTCGGGCGGCCCGGCCATCCCGCGTGGACCGCCAATCTGCTCGCTCACCCGGACGCGGAGATCAGCTGGCGGGGCGCCGACATCCCGGTGCGGGCGCGGCTGCTCGGCGGGGCGGAACGGGAGGCGGTATGGGCGGTGGCGCTGAAGTTCTGGCCGCCGTACGCCGCGTACCAAGCCAGGGTGGACCGGGAGATACGGCTGTTCCGCCTGGAGAGGCGCTGAGCGGGGTTCAGGGAGTGCTGAGCGGGGTTCAGGGAGTACAGACCACAGCGGCGGATCACCGTGGTGATCCGCCGTCGGGTTGACAGGACTTGAGGAGCAGAGGGTCGCTTTAAGGAATAGTGAGGAGAAATGTGCCCGTCGGGACTACTTTGACGGCTTCTTTCCCGTTACGCCCAAATGTACCAACAGTGCCAGATTCGGCTTGAGTTCGGCCTGCTTCACGCCCCACGTCTGGAAGCCGCGCTGGTGGGAGGCGACGGCGGCGAGCATCGCGACCAGGGAGCCCGCCATGGCCGCCGGGTTCACGTCCTTGTCGATCCTGCCCTTGGTCTGCAGCTCCTTCACGGTGTCCGTAAGGGAGTTGTTGACCGAGTTGAGGATCTTCATCCGGATCTTGTAGAAGCGCTTGTCGCCCTCGGCGGCACCGAGGTCGACGACCCGGAGGATCGCGTCGTTCTTGCGCCAGAAGTCGAGGAAGCCGTCGACGAGGTCCTGGGAGGTCTGCCAGCCCGCCTTGCCGACCCACGAGCGCCCGTCGAGCAGCTGGGTCAACTCGGCGCCCTCCGCCGCCATTTGCTCGGCGATCTCCAGGACGGCGCCTTCCACGTCCGGGAAGTACTGGTAGAAGGTCGCGGGTGAAGTCCCTGCCTTCCGGGCGACGTCGATGACTTTGACGTCCCGGTAGGGCGACGAGCTGAGCATCTCGCTGAGGCAGTCGAGCAGCTTCTGACGCGTTGCCTGACCGCGCCGGCCGGCCACGCGGCCGTCGACGGTACGTACCTGTCCTGTCATGCCGTCAGCTTACCGAGGGGTGATCGGAGCGCGATTCGGCCGAGTGCAAATGGGGTTGGGGCGCGTGAGCGCGGCGCGTGGGGCCATCGGTGAGAATTGCCCAAATGTTCGAATGCGTGCGCTGCGGAGGACGGGGCGGGCCGCTAGCTTGACTGGCATGGACTACGCAGAGCGGGACACAGGGGGCGGTTACGCGGAGGGCGTGCCCTGCTGGGCCGACGCGATGCTCCCCGACGTCGCGGGCGGCAAGCGGTTCTACGGCGAGCTCTTCGGATGGACCTTCGACGAGGGTGCGGGACCGGAGTACGGCCACTACACCCAGGCGTACAGCGAGGGCCTGCCCGTCGCCGCCCTCGCGCCCAAGGCCGACGGCCGCATGCCGACCGTGTGGACCGTGTACCTGGCCACGCCGGACGCGGCCGCGCTGGCCGAGCGCGTCAGGGACGCGGGCGGCTCCATGATCCGGGAACCCGTACGGGTGGACCCCGCCGGGACCATGGGCCTGGCCGCAGACCCCGAGGGCGCCGTCTTCGGGCTCTGGCAGGCCGGCACGCACCAGGGCTTCGGCAAGCAGCGGCAGCCCGGCTCGTACTGCTGGACCGAGGTGTACTCGCGTGACGGCGACGTGGTCGACCCCTTCTACGAGAGCGTCTTCGGCTACGGCAGTACGGAGCTGGACCTCGGCCCCGGCCTGGACCTGGGCCTCGACCGCGACCTCGGCGGTGCGGACTTCCGCGCCTGGTCGCCCGCGGGCGCCGAGCCAGGACCCGACACGGCGGTCGGCGGCCGTGCCCTGCTCGCCGGATCCCCCTCCGCCGCCCGGATGCCCCCGCACTTCCTCGTCTACTTCCAGGTCGCCGACACCGACGCCGCGGCGGCCACGACGACCCGGCTCGGCGGACGCGTCCAGGCGCCGCCCGCCGACAGCCCGTACGGCAGGATCGCGGTCCTCACGGACAATCAAGGGGCGATGTTCGCGGTCCTTCAGGATTGAGGGGGCCGGCCGAGGGGGCCGATGAGGGGCGGTCGGGCCGTCCCGGGACCCTCGGCGGTGGGGTTTTGTCCGTAGACACCCCGATCCCGCCCCGGGTTCGCCACGACCGGCCCGGACAGGAAGAATCAGGGTGCGTGCCGCCGTAGCGGCTCGGTGGTGAGACGCTGCACGGGGCTGTCTTCTTCGACGGCCGCGTACGGGGAGGTGGCAAGGCAAGTGGTGGATCAGCTGACGCAGCACGATCCGAGGCGGATCGGCCCGTTCGAGGTCCTCGGCCGACTTGGTGCCGGTGGCATGGGTCTGGTCTATCTCGCGCGCTCCGCGTCGGGGCGGCGCGTGGCGATCAAGACGGTGCGGACCGAGCTCGCCGAGGACCAGCTGTTCCGTGTCCGCTTCACGCGCGAGGTCGAGGCGGCCCGCGCCGTGTCCGGCTTCTACACGGCCGCGGTGGTGGACGCCGACCCGCGGGCCGCCGTGCCCTGGCTCGCCACGGCGTACGTCCCCGCGCCCTCCCTCGAAGAAATAGTGAATGAACACGGGCCGCTGCCCACCCAGGCGGTGCGCTGGCTGGCGGCAGGCGTGGCCGAGGCCCTGGAGTCCATCCACGGCGCGGGCCTCGTCCACCGTGACCTCAAGCCGTCCAACGTCCTCGTCGTCGAGGACGGACCGCGCGTCATCGACTTCGGCATCGCGTCCGGCGTCTCCAACACGCGGCTCACCATGACGAACGTCGCCGTCGGCACGCCCGCGTACATGTCACCCGAGCAGGCGAAGGACTCGCGCAGCGTCACCGGCGCGAGCGACGTCTTCTCGCTCGGCTCGACCCTCGTCTTCGCCGCCACCGGGCACGCGCCGTTCCACGGCGCCAACCCCGTCGAGACCGTCTTCATGCTGCTCAGGGAGGGCCCCGACCTCGAAGGCCTCCCCGACGAGCTGCGCCCCCTCATCGAGTCGTGCATGCAGATGGAGGCCGCGCTCCGGCCCACCCCCGGTGACCTGCAGTCCCAGCTCGCGCCGCACCTCTTCGCCTCCGAGAGCGCCGACAACGACGACAGCGGTACGGCGTCCGCCTGGCTGCCCGAGCGGGCCGTCGCGCTGATCGAGGCCCGCCGGGGCGGCCGTCCGCCCGCCCGGGTCCCCGCCTCGGCAGGACGCAGCGGCGGCCGTGGCGCCGTGGCCGCCGCGCCGCCCGCGCCCGTCACCGCACCGCCGCCGCCCCTGCGGCAGCCGCCACCGCCCGCCCCGTCCCAGCCGCCCTTCGCCGCCGCGCCCGACGCGGGCCCGGTGCGGCTCGCCGGGGCGAAGGTGCCGATCGGCCCCGGGCCGCGGGTGGCGAGCGCCCGCACCGGCGCCGTGCCCCGTGACTCGGGGCTCGCCGCCTCCTGGTCGCGGTCCGCGCCGCAGCGGGCCGCGGGCAACGGCGTCGACCCGGTGGCCGCCGCGGTACCGGCGCCCGCCCCGGCCCCCGAAGCGGGCCCCGCCTCGTGGCGGCCGTGGCGCTTCCGGATGTCCAACGACGTCTGGGGCACCCCCGCGGTCGCCGGGAACCTCGTCTACGTCACCTCCTTCGAGGTGCACGCCCTGGACGTCGGCACCGGCCGCCGCAGCTTCAAGACGCGCGACGTCGCCTGGTCCATGGCGGTCGCGGACGGCCGTATCCACGCCTCCGACGGCCCCACGCTCTACGCCCTCGACGGCTCGGACGGCTCCGACCTGTGGCGCCTGTCGACCGACGCCTGGGTGTACTCCCTCCAGGCCGACCGCGGCACGGTCGTCACCGGCACGCGCGGCGGCGGCGTCCAGGCCTGGGAGGCGGTCAACGGCGAGAAGCTGTGGGAGATCACCGGCGCCCAGACCGACTTCGAGACGCCCGAGGCCGGGCCCGTCGTCCTCGACGGCACGGTGTACGTCTGGAAGGGCGCGAGACTGCGCGCCCTGGAGGCGCGGACCGGCGAGGAACGCTGGTCCTACCCCGTGGGCGACGCGGCCTCCTGCGGCGGCGTGCCGGTACGGCTCACCCAGGCGCAGGACGGCTACGTGTACGTGGCCGCGGGCACCCGCGTCCTCGCGATCGACGTGCTCGGCGGGCACGTCCGCTGGCACTTCGAGGCACCGGCCGCCTTCCTCTGCCCGCCCGCCTTCGCGCCGGGCCCCGCCGTCACGGGCGGCGGCGTCTACCTCGCCGACTACCTCGGCACGGTGTACGCCCTCGACGCGACGGACGGCCGCGACCGCTGGCGCATCGCCACGGAATCCCGCTCCTCGATCGAGCCGGTCCTCGTCGCGGACGGCCACGTCCACGTGGGCAGCGGCAAGGGCCTCTACACCCTCGACGCGGTCACCGGCACGCCGAAGTGGCGCTTCCAGGCGGGCGGCGAGGTCGTCGGCGCCCCCGTCGTCGCCGACCGGCGCATCCACTTCGGCTCCACGGACCACCTGCTCTACACCCTGAAGGCGGACGACGGCCGCCTCCGCTGGAAGCTGGCCACGGGCGGCGAGATCACGGGTGCGCCCGTCGTCATCGACGGTGTGGTGTACGCGTGCAGCAAGGACCGCTGCGTGTACGCGCTGGACGCGGAGCGGGGTACGGGGACGTCACCCCGGACCTAGGGCCTGTCTTTCGGATCTGTCCGGGGTCGCGGGGCCTGGCACGCGCATCTGCGGCGTTGTCGTCGGTTGTCAACGCTCCGCGTTGCCGCCCTCCTCCGCCTTGCAGCTGCACGCACCAGACCCCGCTCAAGCCCCACCCAAGGCAAGGCCGCCCAAGTCCGGCCTGATCCGAAAGACAGACCCTAGCGGGGAGGGGCCTGGCGCGGGTCCTGCGGCGGGGGCGGCGTCGACGTCGGCGGGTCCTGGTACGGGTGGGGCTCGGGGGTCCCGTACGGGTCGGTCGGCTCGGGCGTCCCGTAGGGCTCGGGCGCCGCGTAGGGCTCAGGCGTCTCGTACGGCTCAGGCGTCTCGTACGGCTCGTACCGCCGGGAGTCCTGATATTGGTCCTGATACTGGTGCGCGCCCGGGTCCGGTTCCACGACCGCCGGTTCCCGGCGCGACCGCCCCCGCCCCCGCGATCCGCGCCGCGCACGCCCCCGCATGACCGCCGCGGCGAGCAGCAGCAGCGCCCCGCCGCCGAGGCTGCCCAGCAGGCCCTGGTTCAGGCCCGAGCCGTCGCCCGCGACGGTCAGGCTGCCCTGCGACTGCCCCTGCCGGACCATCCACAGCACCGTGAAGCCGAGCACGACGACGCCCGCGAGCGCCACGAGGAGCCGCGACCTCAGGACCAGGCCGGCCAAGGTCAGCAGCGCGGCGAAGGCGAACGGCAGGAAGAGCGAGGCGAAGAGTTCCGCCTTGGCTTCGGTGACGCCGCCGCCGGAGAACAGCTCGTCGATGCGGAAGTCACGGCCGGGACGACCGCCGTACCAGTCACGGAAGGGGCTCCATACGGCGGCCGTCGCTCCGATGAGAGCGAGGACCGACCCGACGACGTTGCGGACCATGGCGGGCTGCCTCCTGTGCGTGCGTCTCGCTGTGCCCCTCCGTACGCGTCCGTACGCGTCTCGTCTCATCTCTCAAGATCGACGCTACGCCGAGTGCGTGACCCCCGCCATGCGGGCCCGCTCCGGCCTCCCCGCGCACCGGCCTCCCCATGTACCGGCCTCCCCACGTACCGGAGTCACCTCGTCCGGAAGCCGCCGCTCCTGCGGTGTGCGAACAGCTCCGCCTGCCGGTCGGGCGGCAGGTTCCCCAGCGCGATCAGGTGGGGCGCGTGCGCCAGCGCCTGGGCGCGGGCCGCCTCCTTCGCCGACCAGAGCGCCCGTACGGTGCCCTGGACCGCCTCGGTCGGGTACGAGGCGATGGTCGCGGCGGCGCGCAGGGCGGCGGTCGGCGCCTCGCCCGGCGGGGCGAGCTCGGAGACCAGGCCGGTCTCGTACGCGCGGCGCGCGGAGACCCGCTCGGCCGTGCCCATCAGCGCCATCCTCGCCACCTCGCCGGACGGCATGCGCTGGGCCATGTGGATCGTCTCGTACGCACTGACCATCCCGTACGTGGTGTGCGGGTCGAAGAACGTGGCGTGCTCGTCCGCCACGACGAACTCGGCCTCGCCGATGAGGTAGAAGGCGCCGCCGCACGCCATGCCGTTGACGGCGGCGATCACGGGCTTCCAGCAGTCGTTGGCCTTCGGCCCGATCGTGCGGAGCGGGTCGTCGATCGTGTAGGGGGAGGACGGCTGCGGGATGTCCGCGTCCCGGTCGATGCCGGTGCAGAACGCCTTCTCGCCCGCGCCGGTCACGACGACGGCCCGTACCGAGTCGTCGAACCGGAAACGGCGCCAGGCCGCGGCCAGTTCGTCCGCCGTCCGTACGTCGATCGCGTTGTGCCGCTCCGGGCGGTCCAGGGTCAGGACCGCCACGCCCGTGTCCTTGTCGACCGCCGTGCGCAGGGCCCCGGCCGCGGCGGTCACGGGCGCTCCAGGAGCCAGCGCGGGACCACGGTCCCGCCGACGTCCGCGAAGACGACCTGCACCTTCGCGCCGATCCGCAGCCGCTCAGGGGCGACGGAGTTCAGGGGGGCGTCCGGCGCGGCGACGAGGTTGCCGACGAGGCGGATCCGCGGGGCGTCGGCGAGCTCGACGATGATCGCGTTGTAGGGGGCCTGTTCGGCGTAGGCCGGGAGGAGCGGGGGGTGCGGGAAGACGTACGACCAGATGCGGCCTCGTCCGCTCATGCGGCGCCAATCGCTGTCGAAGGACTGGCAGTGGGGGCAGCAGGGTCTGGGCGGGAACCGTAGCTCGCCGCAGGCGGTGCAGGCTTGTATGCGGAGTTCGCCTCGGGCGGCGTAGGTCCAGAAGGGGGCGCCGTCTTCGTCCTGCGTGGGCGTCAGGAGAGGGTCCCTTTTCATCGTCGCGTCTGCCATGGTCTCGTCCTTTACGAGTGCGGGTTCGTTGTGGCTGGTCGCGCGGTTCCCCGCGCCCCTGAACGGCCCCCTACGGGGCCCTCAGCAACAGCGCTGACGTGGGGACGCCCTCCCCGGCCGTCACCAGACACGTCTCCGCGTCCGGTACCTGGGCGGTGCTCGAGCCGCGGAGTTGTTTCACGCCCTCGTTGATGAGGTTGAAGCCGTGGACGTACGCCTCGCTGAGGCCGCCGCCCCCCGTGTTGATGGGCAGGCGACCACCGCTCTCCAGTGCGCCGCCCTCCGTGAAGGCGCCGCCCTCGCCGCGGTCGCAGAAGCCGTAGCCCTCGAGGGAGAGCGGGATGAGGGGGGTGAACGCGTCGTAGATCTGGGCGACGTCCACGTCCTGGGGGCCGAAGTCCGCCTGTTTCCACAGGTGTCGGGCGGCGGTCCAGGCAGGGCCGGAGAGCGGGTCGTCGTTCCAGTAGTTGACCATGCCGTGGTGCTGGGCGGGCAGGCCCTGCGCGACGGAGTGGACGTACACGGGCCGCTGCCGGCAGTCGCGGGCCCGCTCGGCCGAGACGATCACGCAGGCCAGCGCGCCGTCCGTCTCCAGGCAGTTGTCGAAGAGGCAGAGCGGCTCACTGATCCAGCGCGAGGTCATGTACATGTCGCGGGTCAGCGGGCGTTCGTACATCATCGCGGCCGGGTTCTGGTTGGCGCGGTTGCGGCAGGCGAGGGCGACGTTGAAGAGGTGGTCGCGGGTCGTGCCGTACTCGTGCATGTGGCGGCGGGCCAGCATGGCGATCTCGTCGGCGGGCCTGAGCAGCCCGAAGGGCCGCGTCCACTGGCCCGGCGTGGGGAGCTGGACGGTGGTGTTCTTCCAGGGGCGCGGGCCGCTGCCGCGTTTGCGCGAGCGCCAGGCGACGCCGACGCCGGCCTGGCCGGTGGCGATGGCGGCGGCGAGGTGCGCGACGGTGGCGCAGGAACCGCCGCCGCCGTAGCCGACCTTGCTGAAGAAGGTCACGTCGCCCGCCCCGATGGCCTTGGCGACCTCGACCTCGTCGGTCTCCTCCATCGTGTACGAGGCGAAGGCGTCGACCTCGGACGGGTCGAGGCCCGCGTCGCCGAGGGCGGCGACGATGGCGCGGCACGCCAACTCCCTCTCGCTCTGCGGCAGTCGTTTGGCGAACGGGGTCTGGCCGATCCCGACTATCGCGGTAGCGTCCTTGAGTGAAGCCATGGGCAGCGGCACCTCCGGATTGCGGTCCCTGTCTCGGTCCCTGTTGCGGTCCGACGCCATGCCGCAGGCGCGTCCGCTCTGCTGACAGGGCGTCAGGCTACCGCTAATCTGACGGGTAGTCAGCTACACGTCGGGAGGGGCTTGCGATGCGCGGCGACCTGGAGTGGGGCAGCATCCCGGGACTGGTACGCGCGGCCGCCGAACGGTACGGCCCGCGCGAGGCGGTCGTCGAGGGCCGCACCCGCATCTCGTACGGGGAGTTGGGCGAGCGCGTGGAGCGGGCCGCGGCCGCCTGCATGGCGAACGGCGTCGAGCCCGGCGACCGCGTGGCCGTCTGGGCGCCGAACACCCTCGACTGGATCGTCTCCGCGCTCGGCGCCGTCACGGCGGGCGCGGTCCTCGTCCCCCTCAACACCCGCTTCAAGGGCGCGGAGGCGGCGTACGTCGTGGCCCGCAGCCGCGCGAAACTCCTCTTCGTCACGGGCACGTTCCTCGGTACCTCCTACGTCGCCTCGCTGCGGCGCGCGGCGGCCGAGGGCGCCGGAGGCGGCCCGCTGCCCGGCCTGCCGCACCTGGAGCAGGTGGTCGTGCTCGCCGACGACGCACCGCAGTCCTTCCGCACCTGGAAGGACTTCCTGGCGAGCGGCGACGCGGTGTCCGGTGCGGCGGTCCGCGCCCGCGCGGAGTCGGTCGAGGGATCCGCTCCCTCGGACATCATCTTCACCTCCGGCACGACGGGCCGCCCCAAGGGCGCCGTCATCACCCACGCCCAGACCCTGCGCTGCTACGAGGTGTGGAGCGACCTGGCCGGGCTGCGCGAGGGCGACCGCTACCTGATCGTGAACCCGTTCTTCCACACCTTCGGCTACAAGGCGGGGATCATCGCGTGCCTGATGCGGGGCGCGACGATGGTCCCGCAGCCGGTCTTCAACGTCGACACGGTCCTCGCCAACGTCGCCGCCGAACGCATCTCGGTCCTGCCGGGCCCGCCCACCCTGCACCAGTCGCTCCTCGACCACCCGGCCCGCGACCAGCACGACCTGTCCGCGCTGCGGCTCGTGGTGACCGGCGCCGCGGTGGTGCCGCTGCGCCTGGTGGAACGCTTGCGGGCCGAGCTGCGGATCGCCACCGTCCTGACGGCGTACGGCCTCTCCGAGGCGAGCGGCATCGTCACGATGTGCCGGCGCGGCGACCCGGTGGAGGTCGTCGCGGCGACGTCGGGCCGCGCCATCCCCGGCACGGAGGTGCGGGTGGTGTCGCCCGCGGGGGAGCCGCTGGCGCCCGGCCACCCGGGCGAGGTCCTCGTCCGCGGCCACAACGTCATGCGGGGCTACTTCGAGGACCCGGCGGGTACGGAGCAGTGCCTGACGCCGGACGGCTGGCTGCGCACGGGCGACGTGGGCGTCCTCGACACGGACGGCAACCTCCGCATCACGGACCGCATCAAGGACATGTTCATCGTCGGCGGTTTCAACGCCTATCCCGCCGAGATCGAGCAACTCCTCGGCGTGCACCCCGACGTGGCGGACGTGGCGGTCGTCGGGGTGCCCGATGCGCGGCTCGGCGAGGTCGGCAAGGCGTACGTGGTGCGGCGCCCGGGGGCGGTGGTGACGGCGGACGACCTGATCGCGTGGGCGCGCCGCGAGATGGCGAACTACAAGGTGCCGAGGACGGTCGAGTTCGTGGCCGGGCTGCCGCGGAACGCGAGCGGCAAGGTGGTGAAGGGGGAGCTGCGGGGGCGTCCTACTGGCCCGCGGCGGTGAGGGCGGCCCGCTCCGCCGCGCTGCACTCCACGCAGAACTCGTTGCCCTCCGGGTCGGCGAGGACGACCCAGCCGCGGCCGTTCGGCCGTCGCCGGTCGTCGTCGACCGTGGCGCCGAGCGCCAGGAGCCGCTCGACCTCCTCGTCGCGGGTACGGTCCTGCGGCTGGAGGTCGACGTGCAGCCGGTTCCTGACGGTCTTGGCGTTCGGCACGGTCACGAAGAGCAGTGTGATGCCGTCCGCCTCCACGGAGGCCTCCGGATCGCCGGGGAAGTCGTCGTCGGCGAGCTTGCCGCCGAGGACTTCGGCCCAGAAGGCGGCCTGGCGGTAGGCGTCGTGGGCGTGGAAGGTGAGGTGGCGCACGAGAGAGCTCATGGGAGGCACTGTCCGCTGTGCGGGTGGAACGTGTCCACAGGGTTTCGCCCCGCTCGGGGCGCCCCGTGGCGGGGCCACAGGCTCTCAGTGGCCGGCGGGTGGTTCGAAGCAGCCGGTCTCCATGAAGCGCCCGTTCGTCGTGACCTCGTAGTTGGTCTTCTGGACGAAGGCGGTGACGCAGGCGTCGTCCCCTACGTAGAGACCGATCAACGCCCCCTCGGGCCTGACGTATTCGCCGTTCTCGTACCGGGAGTCCATCTCGCGCACCTCGAGTTCACCGCCGAGCAGCTCGCCCCGGCCGGTCGTCTTCCGCTCCTCGTACCCGAGCTTGCCGGTGAGCTCGGCGCGCACGCTCTCCGGGTCCCAGGTCTTCCGCCGCCAGAGCCGCTTGAGAACGGGCTCCATACGGGCGGCCTCGGTCCGCGCTTCCCGCTCTCCCGCCGGGGACATCTCGCCGGGGTGGCGGTAGGCGTTGTTCTCCCGGTAGTGGGGCGCGCCGTCGCCGGCTCCGGGTTCCACGTAGGGGGAGGCGCCGGGGGAGTCGGGTCCGGACGTGGGTGCTGTTGCCTTGGCGGACGGGGTGGACGGGGTGGACGGGGCGGGCGGGGCAGGTACGTCGGCGGGCGGACCGGCGGCGGAGCCGGGGCGCTGCCCCTCGTCACCGCATCCGGCGAGGAGGAGCGCGGCACCGAGGAGGAGCGCGGAGGCGGCGGCGCGGCGTCTTCGGTACGTCATCGGTGAAGTGGCCATGCACATGACTCTGCCACGAGCGCGCGGCGCCTCGGCGACGGGTAGGTGGGCGGCTCTGCGACGGGCAGGTGAGCGACTCGGCGACAGGCAGGTGGGTGGCTCTGCGACGATTGTCCGATGCACACCGAGTCTTCCGCCCCCCGCCCCCGACCCCGGATCCTCTTCGTCACGGACCTCGCCTACCGGGCGAAGGGCCGCCGCTACTGCGACGAGGACATCTACCTCACCGCCCGGCTCCGCGAGGACTTCGACGTGGCCCTGTGCCACCCGCTGGACGCCGCGCCGCTGATGGAGACCGGCGCGTTCGACACGGTGATGGTCCGCAACAGCGGCCCGGTCCTCAACTACCAGGAGCAGTGGGACGACTTCACGGACCGGGCGGCCCGGAACGGCGTGCGGGTCTTCAACCAGCTCACCGGCAGGGCGGACATGGTGGGCAAGCAGTACCTGCTGGACCTGACGGCGGCGGGCTACCCGGTGATCCCCACGGTCGACGATCCCGGGCAGGTGGACCGCCTCCCGGCCACGGACACGTACGTGGTCAAGCCGAAGGCGGGCGCGGACTCGATAGGCCTGGAGTTCGTGACGGGAACGGAGCTGCCGGCCGTCGCCTCGTCCGGGGGCCTCCTGATCCAGCCGCGCGTCGACTTCACGTACGAGGTGTCGTTCTACTTCGTCGACCGCACCTTCCAGTACGCACTGCACGCACCGGACCCCGCCAAGCGCTGGCAGCTGGAGAATTACGCCGCCACCCCCGCCGACCTGGCCTTCGCCCAGCGCTTCGTCGACTGGAACACGATCGACCACGGCATCCAGCGCGTCGACGCCTGCCGTACCGCGACCGGCGAGCTCCTCCTGGTCGAACTGGAGGACCTCAACCCCTACCTGTCCCTCGACCTCCTGGACGAGGGCACACGGGACGCCTTCGTCGCGGCGGTCAAGGACTCGCTGTCGGCGCAACTGGCCTGCTGACTAGAGCGTTTGGCGCAGACGCCTTGGTGCAGCGCCCGGCCTTCCGTCCCACCCCGGCCGGGCTTAGCCTCGCAAGGGAGCAGAGACTGCGGCGCCGGGGAGGCCAGGGCAGCGGCGGGTGGTCTCCGCTCCTGCAGTCCCCGGACCCCGGACGCACCGGTTTACCCTTTTCCGCCCACAAGGGAGTGGTGCCGACACGGGGACCGCCTCGGCGGCACGCCCCCAGAAACCGCAAGGCCCCGGTCCCGCGTCAGCGGACCGTGGACGGCCGGAGCTGTGCCACCGACGACATTCGCGGCTCCGACCTGTTGCCCTTCCGGCTTGTTCCAGCCGGGGCGCACTCCCGCACGCCCCGAAGCCGCAAGGGCAAGTACGAGCCGACATCGTGGAGGGGAGCCCCGACGTCGGCGCGCGCAGGCGGCCGCCGCCGATACCGGCGCCCCACGCCTCGGCGGTGGCCGTCGACCAGCTCCGTACGCATGCGTTGTTTCCAGCGTTGTTTCCCATTGAAGGACGCGGACGCCGCTTCGGGAAGACGTGCCGCGCGCCGGAATGCCGAACGGGGCCGAGCGATGCGCTCGGCCCCGTTCGCCGGTGGTGCGGGGTGGTCCGTCAGCCCCTCGGGGCTATCGGGGTGTGGCCGTCACCGAGCGGGGTGCTGGGCGTGTGGCTGTCCCGCGTGGTGACCGGCGTGTGGCTGTCGGCGAGTGCGGGGGCCGTGGCTCCGGCCGCGGTGGCCGCCGCGATGGCGGCGACGACGAGGAACTTCTTGGCGCGGGTCATTCCAACTCCTTGGGTGGGCGGACTTCCAACGCCACATGACCTGGTCGGTGGGGTGTGGCGCTTCGGCCTCTGCTGATGACTCATACCCAGACATGCGTCGGCCGCGGCGGCTCCCCCTCCGCGCCGCCGCGGCCGATCGTTCCCCCGTCGGGATGTGACGCTTGGATCAGCTCTTGGGCGGGGCCGGCGTGTGGCCCTCACCCTGAGTGGTTGCCGTGCCGTCCTTGGGCGGGGCGGGCGTGTGGCCCTCACCCTGAGTGGTTGCCGTGCCGTCCTTGGGCGGGGCGGGCGTGTGGCCCTCACCCATGGTGGTGACGGTGTTCTTGTTGATTTCGCTCATGTTCGGCAACTCCTAAGGAATTGGCGGGGCTTCTGGAATCGGTACGCCCGTTCGGCAACTCCCCCGAGGATCGCCGAACGGGCGTATTTGGGCCGCTTACCTTATCCGTAGGGCCCGAGCGACCCGTCTGCCCCCCGACGCGACGGATCGACTCCATGAGAGTGGCAGCTGCTCATAAACGTTCGATGAACGCGGCTGCGGCTGCGGCTGCGGTACGGGTCAGGCGACAGCGGCCGGGTCGAGGAGGCCCCGGACCTGAGCCGCTTCCGGCGCGCCCGCTTCCTCGTGGATGACCAGCGCCTCGCGCCAGCAGGCCTTCGCGCGATCGGGCTGCCCCAGACCGACGAGGGACCTGCCCAGGAGAGTCAGTACGTTGGCCCGCATCCACTCGCCGCCGACACATCCGATGGCGAGCGCCTGCTCGGCGTGCTGCGCCGCCTGGGTCGCCTGGTGATGCGCGAGATGAACCTGCGCGATGCGGTAGTGCGTGGTCCCCTGCCACAGCCGCTGACGGTTCTCGGCGAAGATCTGCAAGGCGTCGGTCAGCTGGTCGAGGGCGTCCGCCCGGCGATTCGCGTCACTGAGCGCGAGCCCCAGCGCGTACTTCGCGTTGGCCAGGCGGAAGGTGACCCCGAGGTCGCTGTAGACGGCGATCCCCTGGCGCGCCAGGTCGATCGACTTGGCGGTGCGTCCCATCGCGAGGAGGGCCCGCGACAGGTTGCACAGGGCGCTGGCTTCGCTGTGACGGTTCCCGTCGGCGCGGAAGACCTCGATCGCCTCGCGCAGGTGCGTCTCGCTCACGGCAGGCCGGTTGATGCAGTTGTTGATGATCCCCTGCTCGTTGAGAGCGTTCCCGGTCGTCCACGGGTCTTCGGACCGCGCGGCAAGAACGGCGGCGCGTTCCAGCTCGGCGGCGGCAGCGTCGAAGCGGCCCACCTTGTTGAGGACCTGGGCCAGGGTGACCCGCGCCCGTCCCTCGGCAAGCTCGTCCTGCTCCAGGGAGGCGGACGCGCAGGCGGCGCGCGTCGCCGTCTCGTACCGGTGTGAGATCGCCCCGGACTCCGCGAGGTCCTTCGCCGCCAGGAGCAGGTCCACCGCGCGTCGCAAGCCCCATCGGCCGAGCGACTGCTGGACGCACGCCAGGATGCAGGAGGCTTCGGCGTGCAGCCAGTCGAAGGCCGTGGTGCCGTCCGTGAAGTCCAGGCCGACCCGCTCCGTCACCTCCAGGTGGTCCACCGTCCGGTCACCGGGCCGTTCGATCGCGTAGACCCGGGCCGCCGAGGCCAGATAGAAGTCGAGCAGGCGCGACATCGCCGCGTCACGCTCGCTCGGTGGCTGCTCGTCGCGTTCGGCGCACGCACGCGCGTAGAGGCGTACGAGGTCGTGGTAGCGGTAGCGGCCCGGGGCCGCCGATTCGACGAGGGACGTGTCGACCAGGGACTCCAGGAGGTCCTCGGTCTCCTCCAGGGAGAGGTCCAGGACGGCCGCGGCGGCCGCGAGGGAGAGGTCGGGGCCGTCCGCGAGGCCCAGGAGGCGGAAGGCGCGCGCCTGGGCCGGCTCCAGCTGGCCGTAGCCCAGTTCGAAGGTCGCCTTGACCGCGAGGTCACCCGCCTGCAACTCGTCCAGACGGCGCCGCTCGTCCGCCAGCTTCGCGGCGAGCGTGGAGACCGTCCAGGTGCGGCGCGCCGCCAGGCGGGACGCCGCGATCCGGATGGCGAGCGGCAGGAACCCGCACGCGGCCACCACGTCGAGGGCCGCCTCACGCTCCGACGTGACCCGCTCCTCGCCCACGATGCGGGTGAAGAGCAGGAGCGCCTCCTCGGGCGACATCACGTCCAGGTCCACCAGGTGAGCGCCCGCGAGGTCGACCATGCGCACCCGGCTCGTGACGAGGGCCGCGCAGCCTTCCATGCCCGGAAGGAGCGGCCTGACCTGCGCCGCGTCGCGGGCGTTGTCCAGGAGGACGAGGATGCGGCGGCCGTCGAGGACCGAGCGGTACAGGGCCGCCCGCTCCTCCAGGGAGTCCGGGATCGCCGAATCGGCCGTGCCGAGCGCGCGCAGGAACGCGCCGAGGACCGTCTCCGGCTCCGCCGCCCGCGCGCCCGCGCCTTGGAGGTCCACGTACAGCTGGCCGTCCGGGAAGTGGGAGCGGGCCGCGTGGGCGACGTGGACGGCGAGCGTCGTCTTGCCCACGCCGCCGATGCCCGCGAGCGCCGAGACCGCCATCACCCGGCCCTCGGCCGAGGAGAGGATGTCGCTCAGCTCGTCCACGAAGGAGCCGCGTCCGGTGAAGTCGGGGACCGTCGCGGGGAGCTGCGCCGGGCGCACCACGGTCGCCGCCGGTTCCTGGACGGGCGCGGAGGGCTCGGCGAGGCCCGGGTCGGCCTGGAGGATGCGCTGCTGGAGCTCCTTCAGGCCCGGCCTCGGGTCGACGCCGAGTTCGTCCGCGAGGAGGCGCCGCGTGTCCGCGTACACGGCCAGGGCCTCCGCCTGGCGGCCACTGCGGTACAGGGCGAGCATCAGCAGTTCGCGCAGCCGCTCGCGCAGCGGGTGCGCGGCCGTCAGGGCGGTCAGCTCCGAGACCGCCTCCGCGTGGCAGCCCTGTTCCAGATCCATGTCCAGACGGGTCTCGACGAGCTGCAGTCGCCATTCGCCGAGGCGGGTGCGCTGGGTGTCGGCGTACGGCCCCGGGACGTTGGCCAGGGGCTCGCCGTCCCACAGGCTCAGCGCCTGGTTCACCAGGGTGCGCGCCTGGCACAGGTCACCGGTGCCGCGGGCCTTCTCCGCCGCCGCCCAGAGGTCTTCCGCGACGGCCAGGTCCAGGGCGCCGTCCGCCACTTGGACCGCGTAGCCCCCGGCCTCGCTGACGAGGACGCCCGGGGGCAGCACCTTGCGGAGCCGGGACGCGTACGTACGTACCGCTGCCAGTGCCTGCGACGGGGGCTCCTCGCCCCAGAGGGCGTCGATCAGCTCCGAGGCCGTGGCCGTGCGGCCGTCCCTCAGCAGCAGGGCCGCGAGGAGCGCCCTCTGTTGCGGGGATCCGGTGTTGAGCTGTTGCGAGCCGTGCCACGCGCGCACCGGTCCGAGCACGCTGAAGCGCGACGCCGGGGCCTCGGGGGCGTACCCCTCGGTCCATTCCCCGGGGGTGTCCCCCGAGGCCGGACGCCGCTGCTCCGGTACTCGCGGTACATCGACCATCGCTCCCCCTGCCGCCCTGCTGTTCCCAATCCTGCCGGTCGCGGGTCTGCCCGCCCGCGGTGGTGCTCCGTACACCCTGCTCGGTTCGTGCTCCCCGCCAGTTTGCCTTGTTGATGGCGGATGCGTCAGCCGTGCGAGACGGCTCTCACAGGGTCCACTCACGACATTCCGGATCGCTTTCCCGCCACGGGAGGCGGCCGGGTGGCCGAGGGGCGTCGGCCGGGTGGCGCCGGGGTCACGCACAGCGCCCGCGTACGACTAGCTGACGGGTCGTCAGATCAGCGCTACCGTGGGCCGTATGGAGACCATGGAGAGCCCGGAGACCTTCCCGAAGATCATCTCGGTGGACGACCACACGGTCGAACCCCCGCACGTCTGGCGGGACCGGCTCCCGTCGAAGTACCGGGACCGCGGTCCCAGGATCGTCCGCGCACCCCTGAGGGAAATGTCCTTCCTCGGCGGCAAGTTCGCGCCCGTAATGGGCGAGAAGGGGGAGGAAGGGCCCATCGGGGACTGGTGGATCTACGAGGACCTGCACCGCCCGCTCACCCGCCTCGACACCGCCGTCGGCTACGACCGGGACGAGATCAAGCTGGAGGTCATCACCTACGAGCAGATGCGGCCCGGCTCCTTCAGCGTCCCCGACCGCCTCGCCGACATGGACGTCAACCACGTCCAGTCCGCCCTCTGCTTCCCCACCTTCCCGCGCTTCTGCGGCCAGACGTTCACCGAGGCCAAGGACCGGGAGCTCGGGCTCCTCGCCGTCCGTGCGTACAACGACTGGATGGTCGAGGAATGGTGCGGGCCCGAGGCCCACGGCCGCCTCATACCCCTCACCCTCATCCCCCTCTGGGACGCCGGACTCGCCGCCGCGGAGGTGCGGCGCAACGCCGCTCGCGGGGTACGCGCGGTCGCCTTCTCCGAGATCCCCCCGCACCTCGGCCTGCCCTCCATCCACACCGACGAGTGGGACCCCTTCCTGCGCGCCTGCGACGAGACCGGCACGGTCGTCGCCATGCACATCGGCTCGTCCAGCAGGATGCCGTCGACGTCCGCGGACGCGCCGCCGGCCGTCGGCTCCACGATCACCTTCGCCAACTGCTGCTTCTCGATGGTCGACTGGCTGATGAGCGGCAAGTTCGAACGCTTCCCCAACCTGCGGATCATGTACGCGGAGGGGCAGATCGGCTGGATCCCGTACATCCTCGAACGGGCGGACGTCGTCTGGGAGGAGAACCGGGGCTGGGGCGGGGTCGCGGACAAGGTCACGCGCCCGCCGTCCGAGCTGTTCACCGAGCACGTCCACGGCTGCTTCTTCGACGACGCGTTCGGCCTGCGGAACCTCGACTCCATCGGTGTCGGAAACGTCCTGTACGAGACGGACTACCCCCACTCCGACTCGACCTGGCCGAAGTCGCGCCAGGTGGGCGAGGACCAGATGGGCCACCTGGCGCCGGACGTCGTAGACCGCATCGTGCGCCGCAACGCGATTGACCTGCTCGGTCTGAGCGCGGAGGGGTTGTGGCCCGGCCCCTAGCGGGGGCGCTGCGCTGTGCTTGGCGTGGGCTCGTACGCCCCTGCGGGCACGGACAGGCCCGCCGCTTCGCGGCGGATGCATCCCACCCACCGACGCACAGCGGGACTAGGAGCAACCCCCACCGGGCCGCAGCCGCCAAACCGGCCGGAGGGGACGTGGGGGTATGTGCGAACGGAGCACCGAGCATCCTGTAGCGCCATTGTCCGTGCAGCGTGACGCAGGGATGGCGAGTACGCACATACCCCCGCGGCCCCGCCCCACGGACGAGCCACAGGCGCCCCGCCCCCGCCCAAGCGCAGCCGCACGCCCCGACAGGTCAACCACAGGAGTGGGACCCCATGCTCGTTCACGGAATGCAGCTCCCCGTCCAGTCCCAGAGCGCGCTCTACGCCGAGTCGTGGGAGTCCACCGCCACCCCCGACGACCTCGCGGAAATCGCCCGCACAGCCGACCGCACCGGCTTCGCCTACATCGCGAGCTGCGACCACGTCGCCATCCCCCGCCGCCTCGCGGACGCGATGAGCACCACCTGGTACGACCCCGTAGCCACCCTCGCCTACCTCGCGGCCGTCACCGAGAACGTCCGCCTGATGAGCCACGTCGCCATCGTCGGCCTGCGCCACCCCCTCCTCACCGCCAAGCAGTACGCGACCCTGGACCGGCTCAGCGGCGGCCGACTGATCCTCGGGGTCGGCGCCGGACACGTACGGGAGGAGTTCGAGGCGCTCGGCGTGGACTTCGAGCGGCGGGGCCCGCTCCTCGACGAGAGCATCGACGCGCTGAAGGCGGCACTCGGCCCGGACGAGTACCCCGAGCACCACGGTGAGCGGTACGACTTCGCGGGCCTCGGCCAGCAGCCACGCCCCGCCCAGCCGCACGTACCCATCTGGGTCGGCGGCTCCTCGCCCGCCGCCGTGCGTCGCGCCGCGACCCGGGCCGACGGCTGGCTGCCGCAGGGCGACCCGAGGGACGAGCTGCCCGCGCAGATCGCGAAGCTCAGGCGGCTGCGGGAGGAGGCGGGGATCGAGGGGCCGATCACGGTGGGCGCGATCACGGAGGCTCTCTACGTGGGCGAGCCCGGCCGGCCCGTGGGCCGCCGCACGCTCACCGGTAAGCCCGACGCGATCGCCGAGTCCCTGCGGGAGTACGCGGCGATGGGCGTCGACCAGATCCAGGTGCGGTTCCGCAGCCGGAGCCGCACGGAACTCACAGACCAGATGGCCGCGTTCGCCGCGGACGTGGCCCCGCACCTCAACGACTGACAGGACGCCCGACAAGGCAGGCAAGGCAGGCAAGACAGAACCGACAGAACCAACGGAACCGACAAAAAGCAGAGGAGCGCACCCCATGGGCAAGCTGGACGACCGCGTCGTCATCGTCACCGGCGCCGCACGCGGGCAGGGCGAACAGGAGGCGCGCCTCTTCGTGGAGGAGGGAGCCCGCGTCCTCGTCGCCGACGTGCTCGACGAGCAGGGCGAGGCGCTCGCCGAGGAGCTGGGAGCGGAGTCCGCGAGATACGTCCACCTGGACGTGGGCGACGAGTCAGGCTGGCAGCGCGCCGTCGCCACCGCCAAGGACGCCTTCGGGAAGATCGACGGGCTCGTCAACAACGCGGGCATCCTGCGGTTCAACGAGCTGGTCAGCACCCCGCTTGAGGAGTTCCAGCAGATCATCCAGGTCAACCAGATCGGCTGCTTCCTCGGCATCCGCACCGTCGCCCCGGAGATCGGCGCCGCGGGCGGCGGCACGATCGTGAACACCGCGTCCTACACGGCCCTCACGGGCATGGCGTACGTCGGCGCGTACGCCGCGACCAAGCACGCCATCCTCGGGCTCACCCGGGTCGCCGCCCTGGAGCTGGCCGGCCGGAACATCCGGGTGAACGCCGTGTGCCCGGGGGCGGTCGACACCCCCATGACCAACCCCGCGCAGCTCGACCCGGACGCGGACCCCGTGGCGGCCGGGGAGGCGGTGGCGGAGCTGTACAAGAAGCTGGTGCCGCTGGGGCGGATCGGGCGGCCCCAGGAGGTCGCGGCCCTGGCGCTCTTCCTCACCGGGGGCGACTCGGCGTACATCACCGGGCAGCCGTTCGTCATCGACGGCGGGTGGCTGGCGGGGGTGAGCATCGTCTGACCGACCGGCAGGGCAGGCCCGTGCCTGACGTTGTGTCAGGTATTGACGCTCCCGCGCGCCGGTGGAACAGTCGACGCATCGCAATCTGACGGGGCGTCAGAAACCGTCAGAACTTCACGAGGACGGTGAACCTCCTTGGAATTCGGACTCTTTGTACAGGGATACGTGCCCGCCAAGCGGGCCAAGGCCGACCCCGAAGCGGAGCACAAGGCGCTCATCGAGGAGACCGAGTACGTCATTCAGGCGGACAAGTCCGGCTTCAAGTACGCCTGGGCGTCCGAGCACCACTTCCTGGAGGAGTACTCCCACCTCTCCGCCAACGACGTCTACCTCGGATACCTCGCGCACGCGACCGACCGCATCCACCTGGGCTCGGGCATCTTCAACCCGCTCGCCCCCGTCAATCACCCGGTGAAGGTCGCCGAGAAGGTCGCCATGCTCGACCACCTCTCCGAGGGGCGGTTCGAGTTCGGGACGGGGCGCGGCGCCGGTTCGCACGAGATCCTCGGCTTCATGCCGGGCATCACCGACATGAACCACACCAAGGAGATATGGGAAGAGACCATCTCCGAGTTCCCCAAGATGTGGCTGCAGGACGAGTACGTCGGCTTCCAGGGCAAGCACTGGTCGCTGCCGCCGCGCAAGATCCTGCCCAAGCCGTACGGGAAGTCGCACCCGGCCATGTGGTACGCCGCCGGGTCCCCCTCCTCGTACGCGATGGCAGGCAAGAAGGGGCTCGGCGTCCTCGGCTTCAGCGTGCAGAAGGTCTCCGACATGGAGTGGGTCGTCGAGTCGTACAAGACGGCGGTCAAGGAGGCGGAGGCGATCGGCGACTTCGTCAACGACAACGTCATGGTGACGTCGACGGCGATCTGCGCTCAGACGCACGAGAAGGCGGTCGAGATCGCGGTCGGCGGCGGCCTCAACTACCTTCAGTCGCTGCTCTTCCGCTACCACGACACGTTTCCGCGGCCCGAGGGCATTCCCCAGTGGCCCGAGCTGCTACCCGAGTACAGCGAGGAGATCATCGAGCTGCTCATCGCCGAGGAGCTGATGATCTGCGGTGACCCGGACGAGGTGCTCACCCAGTGCAAGCGGTGGGAGCAGGCCGGGGCGGACCAGCTCAGCTTCGGGCTGCCGATCGGGATCTCGCCGGAGGACACGTTGAACACGATCAAGCTGATCGGGGAGCACGTGATTCCCAAGATCGATACGGATCCGGTGCACCGGACTACGCGGTTCCGTCGCGCGTCGGGGGCGTAGGCCCTCCATTGGACCGGCCCCGGCTTCCCCTCCCGGACGGAGGCCGGGGTCCTCCCGGACGGGGGCGGGGGAGTGGTTGACGTCGCGGGGCTCTGCCCCGGACCCCGTTGTCGCCCTTCGGGCTCGTCCTCAAACGCCGGACGGGCTGAAATTCCCGCCCGACCGGCTGGAAGACCTGTCCTCAAACGCCGGACGGGCTGGAAGATCCGCCTGCCCGCCTGGAAGGTCCGCCTGCCCGGCTGGAAGATCCGCCCGTCCTGCTCGAAGGCCCGCCCGGCGGACGGAAATTCACCCTCCGAGGCCAAATCCCCCTCCGAGAGGAGAGCTCCTTCTCATGCTCGATCACCTCATCAAGGGCGCGACCGTCGTCGACGGGACCGGTGCGCCCGCCTACGTCGCCGACATCGGCATCCGTGACGGGCGTATCGCCGTCATCGCCGAACCGGGCACCGTCACCGAGTCGGCGCGGGGCGAGGAAGACGCTCGGGGGCGGGTGCTCGCGCCCGGGTTCGTCGATCCGCATACGCACTACGACGCGCAGCTCTTCTGGGATCCGTACGCGACGCCGTCCCTCAATCACGGGGTGACGACCGTCGCCGGTGGCAACTGCGGGTTCACGCTCGCGCCGCTGCATCCGGAGCGGCCCGGCGACGCCGACTACACGCGGCGGATGATGTCGAAGGTCGAGGGGATGTCGCTGGTCGCGCTGGAGGAGGGGGCGCCCTGGACGTGGAGTTCGTTCGGGGAGTATCTGGACGCGCTCGACGGACGCATCGCCGTCAACGCGGGGTTCATGGTGGGGCACTGCGCGCTGCGCCGGTACGTGATGGGCGCGGACGCGGTCGGCGGGCAGCCGTCGCCCGAGCAGATGGACGAGATGCTGCGGCTCTTCCACGAGGCCATGGACGCGGGCGCGTGGGGTCTTTCGACCACGCAGTCCTCCTCCCACTCCGACGGCGACGGGCAGCCCGTGGCATCCCGGCACGCGAAGCCCGCCGAGCTGCTCGCGCTCAGCCGTGCCGTCGCCGAACACGAGGGGACGCAGCTCGAAGCGATCGTCGCGGGGTGCCTCGATCAGTTCAGCGATGACGAGATCGATTTGTTCGTGGAGATGAGCGCGGTCGCCGGGCGGCCCCTCAACTGGAACGTACTGACCATCGACGCCGCCGTCCCCGAGCGCGTGCCGCGCCAGCTCGTGCCCAGTGAGCGCGCCCGCAAGGCGGGCGGCCGTGTCGTCGCGCTGACCATGCCGATCCTCACGCCCATGAACATGTCGCTCGGCACGTTCTGCGCCCTCAACCTCATACCGGGCTGGGGAGACGTACTGGGTCTGCCCGTGCCCGAGCGGATCGAGAAGTTGCGCGATCCCGACGTCCGCGCCGAGCTGCTGCGGCACGCCAACAGCAAGGAGGCGGGCGTCTTCCGGCGCCTCGCCCGCTTCGACCGGTACGTCATCGGAGACACGTACTCCGAGGCGAACGAGGGCCTCACCGGGCGGGTGGTCGGCGACATCGCGGCCGAGCGCGGCCAGGAGCCGTTCCAGTGCCTGACGGAGATCTGCGCGGCCGACGAGCTGCGTACCGTGCTGTGGCCGATGCCCACCGACAACGACCCGGACTCCTGGGCCCTGCGCGCCGAGACCTGGCAGCACGAGGACGTCATGCTGGGCGGCTCGGACGCCGGCGCGCATCTGGACCGCATGTGCGGCGCCCCGTACACGACCCGCTTCATCGGTGACTGTCTGCGGGGGCGGAAGCTGGTCGGGCTCGAACAGGCCGTGAAAATGCTGACCGATGACCCGGCGCGGCTCTTCGGGCTGCGCGAGCGCGGGCGGATCGTCGAGGGCTTCCACGCCGACCTGGTGCTTTTCGATCCCGAGCGGATCGACGCGGGCAAGGCGACCCTCGTGCACGACCTGCCCGGCGACAGCCCGCGCCTGGACTCCAGGGCGATCGGCGTCAACGCGGTCTGGGTCAACGGCGTCGAGGTGATCCGGGAGGACGCGGTGACGGGCGCCGTGCCGGGGAAGGTGCTGCGCTCCGGGCGCGACACCATGACGGTGAGCACCAAGTGAGCCGGTCCCGGCGGCCGGGACGTCTCTTCATCGGCGGCGAGTGGACCGTGCCCGACGGCGGGCACTACGAGGTCGTGAACCCGGCCACCGAAGACGTCGTCGGGCTCGCGCCCGAGGCGAGCGGCGAGCAGGTCCGCGCGGCGGCGACCGCGGCCCGTGAGGCCTTCGCGAGCTGGTCGCGCACGCGGCCGGAGGAGCGGGCGGCGCTCCTCGACCGCGCGGCGGCCGTCCTGCGCAGGGACTTCGACGCGCACGCCGAGCTGGCCCGCGCCGAGAGCGGCGCGACGACCGGCACGGCGCGCGGCATGCAGGTGGCGGTGGCGGTGGCCCGCTTCCAGCGGTACGCGAAGGGGGCCATGGAGCCGGTCGAGGAGGCGCTGCCCCCGCAGATCAACGAGGCCGGACCGATGGGGAAGGCGGGTGTCATGGGGGCGCTCGCCGTCCGCCAGCCGGTCGGCGTCGTCACCTGCATCACCTCCTACAACAACCCCTGGGCCAACCCCGCGGGCAAGGTGGCGCCCGCCCTCGCCGCGGGCAACACGGTCGTCGTGAAGCCCGCCCCGCAGGACCCGCTGTCCGTCTTCGGCATGGCGGCAGCCCTTCAGGAGGCGGGGGTTCCGCCCGGCGTCGTGAACGTCGTCTCCGGGACGGACGTCACCGTGGGCGAGGCAGCCGTCGCCTCCCCCGACGTCGACATGGTCAGCTTCACCGGGTCGACGGCGGTCGGGCAGCGCATCGGCGAGGTGTGCGGGCGCGACATGAAGCGGCAGCTGATGGAGCTGGGCGGCAAGGGCGCGGCGATCGTCTTCGACGACGTGGGCGAGGAAGGGCTTGCCTCGGCGGTGGCGGGCATCGGCACGACGTTCTCCTTCTACAGCGGCCAGATCTGTACGGCGCCGACTCGCGTCATCGTGCAACGGGGCGTGTACGAGCGGCTGGTGGAGCGGCTCGCGGCGTACATCGGGTATCTCCGGGTGGGTGATCCGGCGGCGGAGGGCACCGTCGTGGGGCCGGTGATCTCGGCGGCCCACCGCGACCGTGTCGAGGCCTATGTCGACCTCGGGCGCAAGGAGGGCGCGCGCCTCGTCGCGGGCGGCGAGCGGCCCGCGCTCGCCAAGGGCTTCTACGTCGCACCGACCCTCCTCGCCGACTGCACGCACGATATGCGGGTGGTCCGTGAGGAGATCTTCGGGCCGGTCGTGGCCGTCGTCCCCTTCGACGCGGACAGCCCCGAGGAGGCCGAGGAGACGGCGATCGCCCTCGCCAACGACAGCGACTACGGCCTCATCGACTACGTCTGGTCGGGCGACGTCGCCCGCGGCTTCCGTGTGGCCCGCCGACTGCGCGCGGGCGGCGTCGGCGTGAACACGATCGGCCGGAACATGGAGGCCCCGTTCGGCGGCTTCAAGAAGAGCGGAGTGGGCCGCGACGTCGGCTCGTACGCCCTGCACGCGTACAGCGAACTCCAGTCGATCGTCTGGCCGGGGTGAGGCGGTGAGGCGGTGAGGCGGTCGAGACGGGTCTCCCCGCCTCGACCCACTCGTGCACGACCTACACGCGGCCCAGGAAAATCGGGTTCGTGAACGCCGTCAGGGCGCCGGGCAGCGGGGGCGTCGTCGCCGGGTGGCGGACCTCCGCCCTCGTGTACGCCGCGTACGACGCCGTCGTACGCCACTCCACCGTGCCCGCGCCCGCGTCCGGACCCGAGTCGGGCAGGGGCGCGCTCGTGTACAGGACGCCCTGGTCGGTGATGAAGCGGACCGTGCAGCCGGGGGCGCCCTTGACCTCAAGGCGGATGGTGACCGGGGTGTCGCGGTCGACGTCGAGGCGTTCGCCGATGCCCGCGTGGCGGCCCCGGCCGCCCGTCGCCGAGAACGCGAGCTCGACGGCCTTCGACTCGGCGACGTAGGAACGGCCGCGCCGCAGGCCGTCCTGGATGGCCTCGCGGGTCAGGTCGTCGGCGAGGACGACGGTCTGCGGGCCGCCGACGCGGTCGGGGTCGCGGTGCGCGTCGCTGTTGCCCATCGCCGGGATCCACGGCTTGCCGCCGCGTACGGAGGCGACGAGGGTGCTGTCCCAGTCGGCGAGGGCGATCTCGTCGTCCGGCGTGTACGCGCCGTTCCACGCCTCGATGACGTCCGCCTCGCCGAAGCCGAACTTCCAGTTGCAGCCGACGCAGGTGGCGTGCGGGTGGGCGGGGACGACCAGGCCGCCCGCTTCGCGGATCTTCCGCGCGTACCTGCCGAAGCGGTTGTCGCGGGCGCGGTAGCGCCAGTCGATGAACGTGCCGGGCTCCATGCCGAGGGCGACCACGTGGCCGTTGCGGGTCGTCACCTCCTCGCCGAGCATGATCAGGAGGTCGCCGCCCGCGTGCTCGGCCCAGTGGGCGTGCGCGGAGTGGGTGTTGTGCTCGGAGCTGTTGATGAAGTCGAGGCCCGCCGCCCGGGCGAGCGCGGCGATCTCGGCGAGGGTGCGCCTGCCGTCCGAGTACACGGAGTGCAGGTGGCAGTCGCCGCGGTACCAGGCGCGGCCGCGGCCCTTGGCGCGCTCGGGCGGGTAGGACGGCTCCGGGGTCCTGCCGGGCGCCCCGTAGGTGAGGGTGATCGTCACCTCGTAGGGGAGGCCCTCGGGGGCGACCGTGTACGGGCCGAGCGCGATGTGCCAGGTGCCCTCGCGGATGCGGCCCGGGAGGTAGCCGGGCGTCGCGTCGTCGGCACGGATGAAGAACTCCGTGCGGGCGCCGCCCGACCAGCCGCGGAACCCCTTGCCGCCGAGCTCCGTGCCGCGCTCGTCGAAGACGCCGATGTCGAGGGCGTTGCCCTGGGTGCCGGGCGGCACGGCCGGCTTCCGGTAGCTGTACGCGACGTGGAACTCGGCGACGCCGCCCGGGACTTCGACCGGCAGGTAGACGTAGTCGGGGGAGCCGGTGGGCAGCGTGCCGCGCACCGTTCTCGTCTCCTTGGTCCCCGGCGCACCGCCGCGCGCGGGACCGCGCCGCTCGGCGCCGTCGGCGAAGCTCACGCTGCCCAACGTAAGCGCGGCGGCGGCTCCCGTCACGAACAGTCCGCGCCGGTTCATTGCCCCGTGTTGCGGGTGGTCCTCGCACATACTGCGGCTCCCAGGGTGTGGGTGATGACGTGAGTGGTGCGTGCAACCCTGGTATTGAGCCGTGAACCGCGCGGCAAGGGAAGGCGGTTGGCGCGTTTACGCCCGGTTGACGGACGAGTCCTCGACCGCCCCCGCCGCGATCAGCGCCGCCTCCGTCTCCGGATGGGGCCCGGACGCTCCGTTCCGCGCCCACCACAGCGGCGTACTTCCCGTGCCGTGGTCCTCGCGGACGTTCGGGTCGGCGCCGTGGGCGAGGAGTTCGCGCACCGTCGCCACGTGGCCCCAGGCGGCGGCCCCGCACAGGGGGGTGCCGTCGGTGATGCCGCCGCTCTCGGTGTCGGGCCTGGCGCCCGCCCGGAGCAGCGCCCGCACCGTGGAGGCGGCGCCGTGCACCGACGCGGCGTACAGGGCCGTCGTGCCGTCGCGCTCGGGCAGCTCCGGATCGATCCCGGAGCGCAGCACCCGGCGCACGGTCCACGTGTCGCCGACCGCCGCCGCCCACACCAGGCGATGCGTGAGCTTCTTCTGTTTCCGTCTGTTCACCGGTGTCTCCATCTGTTCACCGGCGCCAGGCTAATGAGCGCGCGGGCATGGACCAACCGGGTTTCCAGGGATAGGAAGAGGGGCCGGAACGACACGACACACCCGGACACGTTCGGAGGAACCGTGCGCATCTCCGCGACGCTCTACATGACCGACAGGACGATCACCCCGATACGTCTGGCCCAGGAACTGGAGCGGCGGGGCTTCGCCGGGCTCTACCTCCCCGAGCACACCCACATCCCGCTCCCGCGCGAAACCCCCTATCCGGGCGGCGACCTGCCGCCCGAGTGCGCCCGCATGCTCAGCCCGTTCGTCGCCCTCGCCCAGGCCGCAGCCGTCACGGAGCGGATCGCGCTCGGCACGAACATCGCCCTCGTCGCCCAGCACGACCCCATCGACCTGGCCAAGCAGATCGCGACCCTCGACCACCTCTGCGGCGGCCGCGTCACCCTCGGCATCGGCTACGGCTGGAACCGTGAGGAGGCCGAGGACCACGGCGTCCCGTGGCCGCGGCGCCGGGCGGTCGTGCGGGACCGGATGGCGGTCATGCGGGCGCTCTGGGCGGACCATCCCAAGCCCTACGAGGGCGAGTTCGGCAGCGTACGCGCCAGCGAGGTGCATCCGAAGCCGCGGCGGACACCCCGCGAACGGCTCGCGAAAGGGCCGCTGTACGGGCCGCGCACGCTGATCGGCGGGGCCGCGGGGCCGGGGCTCTTCGCGCACATCGCGGAGTACGCCGACGGCTGGATGCCGGTCGGCGGCAGCGGCCTGCGCGACGCGCTGCCCGTGCTGCGCTCGGCGTGGGCGGAGGCGGGGCGCGCGGCGGACGACCTGTATGTGGCGGTGACGGCCGTCGAGCCGGACGCGGGCAAGCTGGCGTACTACGCGGAGCTCGGCGTGGACGAGGTGATCGCGCAGCTGCCGCCGGGCGGGGACGCGGAGGTGTGCGCGGCGCTGGACGGGCTCGTGCGGTATGTGAGCCCAGGTGAGAGGGCTCAGGCATGAGTCCGGGCGGGGCAGGCGACAGGTGGGGGAGGGGGTCACGCAGGGGGGAAGTATCTGTATGAGACAGGTGTTATCGCTCGTATGCTCGGAGACATGACGAACAGCGCGCAGCCCCCGGGGGCCGGACGACCCACCGCCAACGCCATGCGACGCGCGCTCAGGAGGGCCAGGGACGGTGTCGCGCTCGACGTGAGCGAGGCCGCCGTGCTGCTGCAGGCGCGGGGCGAGGACCTCGACGGCCTGACGGCGTCCGCGGCCCGGGTGCGCGACGCGGGCCTCGAAGCGGCGGGCCGGCCCGGCGTCATCACGTACTCGAAGAGCGTGTTCATCCCGCTCACCCGGCTCTGCCGCGACAAGTGCCACTACTGCACCTTCGCGACCGTGCCCGGCAAGCTGCGCCGGGACGGCCACGGCATGTTCATGTCTCCCGACGAGGTCCTCGACATCGCGCGGCGCGGCGCCGAACTCGGCTGCAAGGAAGCCCTCATCACCCTCGGCGACAAGCCCGAGGACCGCTGGCCCGAGGCCCGCGAGTGGCTGGAGGCCGAGGGGTACGACGACACGATCGCGTACGTCCGCGCCATCTCCATCCGCATCCTGGAGGAGACGGGACTGCTCCCGCACCTCAACCCCGGCGTCGTGACCTGGACGGACTTCCAGCGGCTCAAGCCCGTCGCGCCCAGCATGGGCATGATGCTGGAGACGACGTCCGAGCGGCTCTGGTCGGAGCCCGGCATGCCGCACTACGGCTCGCCCGACAAGGAGCCCGCGGTCCGGCTGCGCGTCCTCGAGGACGCGGGCCGCTCCTCCGTGCCGTTCACCAGCGGGCTGCTCATCGGGATCGGCGAGACGTACGAGGAGCGGGCGGATTCGCTGTTCGCGCTGCGCCGCGTGGCGCGCTCGTACCACGGCGTCCAGGAGCTGATCATCCAGAACTTCCGCGCCAAGCCGGACACGGCGATGCGCGGCATGCCCGACGCGGAGATCGACGACCTGGTCGCCACGATCGCCGTCGCCCGGCACATCATGGGCCCCTCGGGCAACATCCAGGCACCGCCGAACCTCATCGCGGGCGAGTACGAGCGGCTCATCGGCGCGGGCATCGACGACTGGGGCGGGGTCTCGCCGGTCACGATCGACCACGTCAACCCCGAGAAGCCGTGGCCCCAGGTCGAGGAGTTGGCCGAGCGCTCCGCGGGCGCGGGCTTCCGGCTCGCCGAACGGCTCTGTGTCTACCCGGAGTTCGTGCGGCGCGGCGAGCCCTGGCTCGACCCGCGCCTCCTGCCGCACCTGCGGGCGCTCGCCGACCCCGAGACCGGCCTCGCACGGCCCGACGCGGTGGTCGAGGGCCACCCGTGGCAGGAGCCCGACGAGGGGTACGTCGCCTCGTCGGGCCGTACCGACCTGCACCGCACCATCGACACGGACGGCCGCACCAGCGACCGGCGCGAGGACTTCGACGAGGTGTACGGCGACTGGGAGGCACTGCGCGAGCAGGCCGCGCCCGGCATGGTGCCCTCCCGCATCGACGGCGACGTACGGGCCGCACTGAAGCAGGCCGCCGACGACCCGACGAAGCTGACGGACGACGAGGCGCTCGCCCTGCTGCACGCCGACGGGCCCGCCCTCGACGCGCTCTGCTCGGTCGCCGACGACATCCGCAAGAGCGTCAACGGCGACGACGTCACGTACATCGTCACCCGCAACATCAACTTCACCAACGTCTGCTACACCGGCTGCCGCTTCTGCGCCTTCGCGCAGCGCAGGACCGACGCCGACGCCTACACGCTCTCCCTGGACCAGGTCGCCGACCGGGCCGCACAGGCCTGGGACGTCGGCGCCGTCGAGGTCTGCATGCAGGGCGGCATCCACCCCGACCTGCCGGGCACCGCCTACTTCGACATCGCGCGCGCGGTGAAGGAGCGCGTGCCGGGCATGCACGTGCACGCCTTCTCGCCGATGGAGGTCGTCAACGGCGCGACGCGGACGGGGCTCTCGATCCGCGAGTGGCTGACCGCCGCCAAGGAGGCGGGGCTCGACTCGATCCCGGGGACGGCCGCCGAGATCCTCGACGACGAGGTGCGCTGGGTCCTCACCAAGGGCAAGCTGCCGACGGCCACGTGGAAGGAGGTCGTCTCGACCGCCCACGAGCTCGGCATCCGCTCCAGCTCCACGATGATGTACGGCCACGTGGACCAGCCCCGGCACTGGCTCGGCCACTTCCGCACCCTGGCGGCCATGCAGGAGTCCGCCCTCGCCAAGGGCGTCGAGGGCTTCACGGAGTTCGTGACGCTGCCCTTCATCCACACCAACGCGCCCGTCTACCTCGCGGGCATCGCCCGCCCCGGCCCCACCACCCGCGACAACCGCGCGGTGACGGCCATGGCGCGGGTGCTGCTGCACCCGCTCATCCCCAACATCCAGACCAGTTGGGTGAAGCTGGGCCAGGAGGGCGCCGCGGAGATGCTCAGGTCCGGCGCGAACGACGTCGGCGGGACGCTGATGGAGGAGACCATCTCCCGCATGGCGGGCTCCAGTTACGGCTCGTACCGCTCGGTCGAGGACCTCGTCGCCATCGCGGACGCGGCGGGCCGCCCCGCGAAGCCGCGGACGACGCTGTACGGCGAGGTGCCCGAGGAGCGGCAGCGGGCGGCCGAGGCGTCGGACGGGCACCTGCCGGAACTGCTGCCGGTGCTGGAGCCGTAGGGGCTGTACGGCCGGGGCGGGGAGCGGTCCCCCGCCCCGGCCACGGGTGTCAGCCGGCCAGGCCGTCGCCGAACCGGACGCCCGCGGTGGCCGGGGCGTTGATCGCCGCCGGGCCGAAGGATTCGATGCCCGTGACGGTCAGACCGCTCGCGGAGCCGCGCAGGTGCCAGACCGAACCGGTGTCGGCGACGGAGCCGTCCTCGTCGGGCGCGGCCACCGTCAGGTCGGCCTTGCCGTCCTTGTTGGGGTCGGAGAGCAGGACGTGGGCGCCGAACTTGTCGCCCTTCTCGGAGGCGCCGGGGACACCGTCCTTGGACTGGTCGAAGGCCTGCGATCCGGTGCCGGTCAGGCCGGTGCGGGAGCCCTTGAGCAGGACGACGCTGCCCGCGTCGGCGGTGGTCCCGATGTCCTCGCCGGGGACGCCGACGGCCACGTCCGCGAAGCCGTCGCCGTTCACGTCGCCCGCGCTGATGGAGGAGCCGAACTCGTCGCCCGCCTCACCGGTGCCGGGAACGCCCGCGGTGTCCTGGGTGATCTTCGTGGTGCGGTCCGAGAGGCCGGAGGCCGAGCCGTAGCGGACCAGGACCGTGCCCTTCTGGTACGGCATGTCCTCGAAGTTGGTGCCGATGTCGCGGGTGACGAAGTCGCCGTAGCCGTCGCCGTCGATGTCCGCGATCGCGCCGCCGAGGGAGGGCGCGAACTTCTGCGAGGTGGTGGCCACCCCGTCCTTTCCGCCCTTCCACAGCTGGCTCTTGTGGGCCATCTCCTCGAAGCCGTGGCTGCTGACGATGTCGTCGACGCCGTCGCCGGTCACGTCGCCCACGACGAAGTCACCGGGGCCGAACGTCTGGCTCGTGACGACCTGCTGGCTGCTCGCGGCCTTCCCGTCCTTCTTGAGCGGGCCGTACGCGATGGTCATGCCCGCGTCGTCGTTGTCCATCGGGTCCTCGGGCGCCGGGTACTCGGCCGTGACCAGGTCCCGCTTGCCGTCGCCGTTGAAGTCACCGGCGGTGACGCGCGCGCCGTTCGAGGCCAGCTCCACGCTGCCCTCGCCGGTCAGGCCCTGGGCGGAGCCCCACAGGACGACGGCCTTCTTGCCGCCGTTGACGACGAGGTCGGTGTAGCCGTCGCCGTCGAGGTCGGCGGCGGCCGTCTGGTTGCCGAAGTGCCCGCCGTCGGACGCCGAGCCGGGTACGCCGGGCGTGGCGCGGCTGATGGTGACGGCGTGCGCCTTGTCCGGGCCGTTCGCCGAGCCGTACACGATCGAGACGCTGCCGGGC
Source organism: Streptomyces sp. NPDC044106 (assembly GCF_056433985.1). Taxonomy (NCBI): domain Bacteria; kingdom Bacillati; phylum Actinomycetota; class Actinomycetes; order Kitasatosporales; family Streptomycetaceae; genus Streptomyces; species Streptomyces sp. NPDC044106. The sequence continues at coordinate 323,138 of NZ_JBWKFZ010000003.1, read as the reverse complement.
ACGTTGTTGTCGTAGTTGCCGGGGGCCGATATGGCGAGGTCCGCGTACCCGTCGTGGTTGAAGTCGGTGACGGGGGCCTTCGGCGGGGTGGGCGCGGCCGAGGCGGAACCCGCGGTGGCGAGGGCGAGCGGTGCCGTGAGCGAGGCGACTGCCACGGCGGTGATGAGAGAGCGACGCACTGGTCCTCCAGAGAATTCGTGTCGTGTGGTCGTGCGGTCAGGTGGTCGTGGGGTGGTCAGCCGCCGAGCAGCAGACCGAACTTGGCGTCCCTCTCGGGATCGCCGAGCTTCACCGGGGCGAGCGTGCCCGCCCCCGCGGTGGTCAGGCCGCCCGCGGAGCCGAAGAGGTTCCACAGGGCGCCCGAGTCGGTGTAGGTGCCGTCCTCGCCGGGGGCCGTGGCGGTCAGGTCGGCCTTCCCGTCCTTGTCGAGGTCGGTGAGGCGCACCTGGCGGCCGAAGTCGTCGCCCGTCTCGGAGACGCCGGGCACGCCGGCCGTGGACTGGCTGTAGGCCACGGCTCCCTTGCCCGTCATGCCGCCGTCGGCCTTGGACGCGCCCTTGAGCAGGACGACCTCGCCGGTGCCGGTGCTCGCGCCGAGGCTCTCGCCGGGGACGCCGACGGCGACCTCCGCCCTGCCGTCGCCGTTCACGTCGCCCGCGCCGAGCGAGGCGCCGAACGCGTCGTTCTCCTCGCTGGTTCCGGGAACGCCGGCGGTGGCCTGGGTGATGACCTTCTTGCGCGCGTCGGTCGGCCCTGCCGAACTGCCGTACTGGATCGTGATGCTGCCCGGGGCGCTGTCGATCTCCTCGGTGATGCCCCCGATGTCACGGGTGATCAGATCGCCGTACCCGTCGCCGTCGACGTCGCCGACGGTGCCGCTGTAGGCCGTGCCGAGGGTCTTGTAGGTATGGCCGACGCCGCCGCGGCCGCCCTTCCAGAAGCGGGCGTCGTGCGTCATCTCTTCAAAGCCGTGCGTGGTGACGATGTCGTCGACGCCGTCGCCCGTCAGGTCGCCGGTGATGAAGCGGGCGAGACCGGAGGGCCCGTCGCCGGTGGTGATGACGTCCTTGGCGGCGGGCTTGCCGCTGCGGGTGAACGGGCCGTACTGGATGGTCATTCCGGAGACGTCGGGGTCGTCGCTCGGGGTGTCGTTGACGACGAGGTCACGCTTGCCGTCGCCGTTGAAGTCACCCGTGGCGAACTCGGAGTAGTCGTGCGGCAGGACGGTGTCCTTGCCGGTCAGGCCGTCCTTGGAACCCCACAGGACGGTCGCCCTGTTGCCGTTGTCGTCGCCGCCCGTCACGAGGAGGTCGGTGTAGGAGTCGCCGTCCAGGTCGGCGGGGAGCGTCTGGGCGCCGAAGGCGTACGTGCCGCGGAGTCCGCCGGGAACGCCCGGTGTGGCGCGGCTGATGCGCTGGTGGCGCTCGGTGCCGGGCCCGGAGGCGGTGCCGTACACGATGGAGAGGTAGCCCGCCTTCTCGACGCCGCCGACGGTGCCGAAGGGCGCGGCGACGGCGAGGTCGGCGTACCCGTCGTGGTTGAAGTCGGTGACCGGTGTCCGGGGCGGCCGCGGGGCGGCCGTCGCGGTGCCGGAGGTGACGGACACGGCGAGAGGGGCGGTCAGCGCGGCGACGGCGATGGCGCTGATGAGTGTGCGGCGGGGCACGGATCCTCCTGTGGCGAACCTCTGTGACGTAGGAGGAGACAGCACCCCGCGGAGGAAGGTTGCACACTGCAGTAACTCCGTTACGTGATCCGGACGTTTGGCGTACGACCCCTGTTGTTCACCTTCGAGCGGGGCGGCCCGGAAGGTGACGGAAGCCCGGCGAATCCGTAGCAACTGCGAAGCTCCCGTGAACGTCGTTCAAAAGCCGCCTCAAGGGCGACTCTTCGCATACCACTTGGCGACTGAATCGATCGTTCACGGTCGATTACAGTGCTGCAAAGTCGCAGGCGGTCGAGGTGCGTCGGGGCACGTCACTGCACGGAGGGAGGCCCGCGTGGGTACCGCAGCAGCCACCGGTGTCTGGGGCCGTGCCGAGCAGCAGGACTTCCGCAGCCGGGTGCGCGGCACCCTCCTCGGGGCCGCGGTGGGCGACGCCCTGGGCGCGCCCGTCGACGGGCTCTCCCTCGACGCGATACGCGAGGCGCACGGCGCCGAGGGGCTCACCGAACCCGCGCGGGCGCACGGCAGGCGCGGCTCCGTCACCGCCGTCACCCAGCTCACCCTCTTCACCGTCGACGGGCTCATACGCGCCCAGGTGCGCCGCGACACCGGCGCCTGGCACCCGCCGACCGACCTGCACCGCGCCTACCGCCGCTGGGCCGCGACCCAGAGCGACTGGGGCCCGGACGAGCGACGCGAGGAGGACGGCTGGCTGGCCCGCGAGGAGTGGCTGTACGCGCGGCGCAATCCGCCCCGCGCCTGCCTTCTCGGGCTCGGCAACGACGTCATGGGCACCCTCGACGTCCCCAAGAACCCCGGCGAACGCGGCGCCGGTGCCGCCGCGAGGTCCGCGCCCTTCGGGCTCCTCGTCGGCTGGGAGCCGCAGCTCGTGCTGCAGCTCGCCGTCGAGTGCGCCGTCCAGACCCACGGCCACCCCACCGGCTACCTCGCGGCCGGTGCGCACGCCGTCATCGTGCACGGTCTCGCCCGCGGGGAGTCCCTCGACGGCGCCGTGCAACGGTGCCTCGCCCTCCTCGCCCAGCGCCCCGGCCACCAGCCGGTCACGGACGCGCTCCAGCACGCGCTCGGCGCCGTACGGCAGGGCATGCCCACGCCCGCGCGCGTCGAGGAGCTGGACAGGGACGGGGCGGCCGAGGGCGCGCTGGCCGTCGCCGTGTACTGCGCCCTGGTCGGCGAGGACATCCGGCACGGGCTGCGGCTCGCCGTCAACCACGGCGGGGCGTCGGCGGCGTGCGGCGCGTTGTGCGGGGCGCTGCTCGGCGCGCTGCACGGCGAGACCGCGCTGCCACCGGCCTGGCTCACCGAGCTGGAGGGCAGGCCCACGGTCCTCGAGCTGGCGGACGACTTCGCGATGGAGATGACGCAGGGCCCCGCGCTGCACGGCCCCGCGGTCTCCTCGCCGGGCTGGCTGGCCCGCTACCCGCGGGTGTGAGGCCCTAGCTGACCGGGCCCGGGCCCGGGTCCGTGTCCGGGGCCGTCGCGAACGTGCGGCTCAGCAGGTCGTGGAGGGTGGCGCGCTCGTCGTCGGTCAGCGTTTCGAGGCCGGCGAGCGTGGTGTGCATGGTGGCGCGGATCGCGTCGACGGCCCGCTCGCCCTCCGGGGTGAGCAGCACGTTCTTGACACGGCGGTCCGTGGGGCTCGGCTCCCGGTGCACCAGGCCGCGCTTCTCCAGGCGGTCGATGATCCCCGTCATGTTGGAGGCGTCGCAGGACAGTGTCCGGGCGAGGACCCGCATCGCCGCGGGGCCCGCGCGCAGCACGCTGAGCGTCTTGCCCTGGCTCGCCGTGAGGTTCTCGCTCGCCGCCGCCTCCGTGAAGTCCGCGTAGTAGGCGCGGAGGGACACCGCGAGCAGCTCCATGAGCTGGGCCTTGTCGACGCGCGGGGTTCCAGGCAGGTCGCGTGGGGTTCCAGGCATGTCAGCCACCGTACGCCATGAAACTTGACGTTCTCAACTATTGAGGCTTACCTTGTGATGCGTTACTTGATGTACTCAAGTATCGAGGTTCTTAAGTAGTTGAGCAGCCGGAGAGAAGAAGTCACCGTGTCCCACGCACAGCACGCGGCCCCGAACGCGGCCCCCCAGAGAGCCACCGGACAGACCGCCGTCATCCTGGTGCTCGGGCTCGCCGCCATGGTCGTCTCGATGATGCAGACCCTGGTCGTCCCGATCCTGTCGATCATCCAGAACGACCTGCACGCCACGACGGCCGGTGTGAGCTGGGTGACCACCGCCACCCTCCTCTCGGCCGCCGTCTTCACCCCGCTGCTCGGCCGCTTCGGCGACATGCACGGCAAGAAGCCCACCCTGATCGGTGTGCTGCTCGTGATGATCGCGGGCTCCGTGCTCGCCGCCACCACGACCTCGCTGACCTGGCTCATCGTCGGCCGGATCCTCCAGGGAGCGGCCACCGCGATCTTCCCGCTCGCGCTCTCCGTGCTCCGCGAGGAGATCAAGCCGGCCAAGCTGCACGGCGCCATGGCGCTGGTCAGCGGCACGCTGGCGTTCGGCAGCGGTCTCGCCCTGGTCGGCGCGGGCCTGCTGACGCAGGGCTCCGACCCCGACTACCACCGGGTGTTCTGGCTCGCGGTCGTCCTCGCCGTCCTCGCGCTGGTCGGCGTGATCCTCGCGGTCCCCGCCTCGCGCTCGAAGACCGGCGGCCGCACCGACTGGCTGGGCGCGGGCACCCTCGCGCTGCTGCTCGTCCTGCTGCTCCTGCCGATCTCGCAGGGCCACGAGTGGGGCTGGTCCTCCGGCCGCACCCTCGGCTCCTTCGCCGGCGCCGTCGTCATGGCGGGCGTGTGGGTCCTGACCGAGCTGCGCGTCAAGGAGCCGATGGTGGACATGAAGATGTTCGCCCACCGCCCCGTCCTCTTCACCAACCTGGCCGGACTGCTCCTCGGCTTCGCGATGTTCGCCCAGTTCATCGGCGTCTCGTACCTCGTGCAGATGCCCGAGAACGTGGCCGGGTACGGATTCGGCGCCTCGGTGCTCGGCGCCTCCGTCGTCTACCTGCTGCCGACCACCATCGTCTCGCTGCTCGGCGCGCAGTTCGGCGGCGTCCTGGTCCGCAGGATCGGCGCGCGCTTCACGCTCGCCACGGGAGCCGTCTTCGGCGCGGTCGGCTTCGCCTGGCTGACGCTGGCGCACGGCACCAGCGCCTCCGTGATCGGCGCGGGCATGGTCATCGGCCTGGCGATCAGCTTCGGCTACGCCTCGATGCCCGCGCTCATCGTGGCCAGCGTCCCGGCCCACCAGACCGGCATCGCCAACGGCATCAACTCCATCTCCCGCTCGGTCGGCAGCGCCATCGCCAGCGCGATGATCACCTCGCTGCTCGCGTCGAAGACGATTCCGCTGCCCAAGGGCATGCCCGCGCTGCCCCAGGAGAGCCAGTTCACGCTGAGCTTCGCCATCGCGGGCGCGGCGTTCGTCCTGGTCGTGGCCGTCGCCCTGGTGGGCCTCACGGCCCTGCACGCCCCGCGGACACCGCAGCTGCGGAAGCTCGCGGAGTCCGAGACGGCGACGCCGGAACGCGCCGGGGTCTGACGCCCCTCAAGGGGCGCGGGAACTGCGCGAGCAACCGCCAAAGAGCCGCAGCCGCATGTGCCGGGACCCCGGCAGACGCGTCTGCGGCTTTTCGTGCGCTGAGCGCGCAGTTCCCCGCACCCCTGAAGGGGCACCCCCGTCCCCCTACGGGGCCACCGCATCGCCCCGCGGCTGCGAAGGCGTCGGCACAACGGCTCCCGCAGAGCCGTCGTCGTCCGTGTTGATGCGCTCGATGAGCGCGTCCCGCTCCGGGGTGTCCTCCGGCTTCACCCAGCCGACGACGACGTAGAGGACGAGCGAGACGGCCAGCGGGATCGACACCTGGTACTGGAGCGCGACCCCGCCGTCGATCGCCTCGTCGATCGGGTAGTTGACCAGGTAGAAGGCGAAGAGGCCGAGCCCCCAGCTGGTCAGCGCCGCGGTCGGCCCGGACTTCCTGAACGTACGCAGCAGACCCAGCATCATCGGAATCGCGATCGGCCCCATCAGACCGGCCACCCACTTGATGACGACCGTGATGATGTCCTTGAACGTGGGGGAGTTCACCTGGGTGGCGACCGCCATGGAGAGCCCCAGGAAGATCACCGTGGTGAGGCGCGCCGCGATCAGGCCCTTCCGCTCGGTCCAGGCCCGCGCCTTCGCGGAGAACGCCGGCGCCACGTCCCGCGTGAAGACCGCCGCGATCGCGTTGGCGTCGGACGAGCACATGGCCATCGTGTGCGAGAAGAAGCCGACGATGACGAGGCCCAACAGGCCGTGCGGCAGCAGCTGTTCGGTCATCAGGGCGTACGCGTCGGAGCCGTCCGGCTTCTTCGCGTCGACCAGGAGCGGCGACATCCACATGGGGAAGAAGAGGACGACGGGCCAGACCAGCCACAGGACGGCGGAGAGCTTCGCGGAGCGCGCCGCCTCCTTGGCGTTGGCGGTCGCCATGTAGCGCTGCGCCTGGTTGAGCATGCCGCCGTTGTACTCGAAGAGCTTGATGAAGAGGAAGGCGAGCAGGAAGACCGTGCCGTAGGGGCCGACGAGTGGTCTGCCGTGGCCCGCGAGTTCCGGCTCGTCCCAGACGCCGAAGAACCCGCCGTGCGGCCCGAGCTCGGCGACGACGGCGACGAACATGGCGACACCGGCGAGGAGTTGGATGACGAACTGGCCGAGCTCGGTCAGCGCGTCGGCCCACAGCCCGCCGATGGTGCAGTAGATCGCCGTGATCACGCCGGTGATGAGGATGCCCTGGTTGAGGGAGACGCCGGTGAAGACGGACAACAGGGTCGAGATCGCCGCCCACTTGGCGCCGACGTCCACGATCTTGAGCAGCATGCCGGACCAGGCGAGCGCCTGCTGGGTGGGCAGGTTGTAGCGGGTCTTCAGGTATTCGAGGGGAGATGCCACGTGCAGCCGTGAGCGCAGCCGGTTGATGCGGGGAGCGAAGAGCCGCGCGCCGATGGCGATGCCGAGCGCGATGGGGAAGGACCAGGTGACGAAGGACGTCACGCCGTAGGTGTACGCGATGCCGGCGTACCCGGTGAACATCACCGCGCTGTACCCGGACATGTGGTGCGAGATCCCGGACAGCCACCAGGGCATCTTGCCGCCCGCGGTGAAGAAGTCGCTGACGTTGTCGACCCGCTTGTGCGACCACAGGCCGATCGCGACCATCACGCCGAAGTAGCCGATGAGTACGGCCCAGTCGAGACTGTTCATATGGCCCTCCAGGGGTCCGCCTGGTGAACTGCGCATAACTGGACAGCACTTCGCCAGTACCGGCCGACGGGGCCAGGGGCGGCCCGGAAGTGCCCGCTCATCGTGGGTTCGGCCACACTCGGCCGACAACCGCCCGCCAGGTCAAGAGAAGGCAAAATCGTTCTGTTTGCTGACTTGTGTTCATGAGTGTGATCGGCGAGCAAGGTGAGGGCGCAAAAAGGCGCCCCCGTCAGGGGGCGCGAGGAACTGCGCGACCAGCCACGGCAAACCCGCACAGGAGGAGCCGCCCGATCCAGCGAAGCGCTACCGCATCAACTCCCCCGCATTGACCAGCAACGACTGCCCCGTGATGGCCCGCGCCCGGTCCGATGCCAGAAACACCACCGCATCCGCCACATCCCCGTCCGTCGCCAGCTCCGGCAACGCCATGCGTGCGGCGAGACGCCCCCGCACCTCCTCCTCCGGCACCCCCTCCGCATCCGCGGTGAACCGTACGTACGCCTCGACCGGCGGCCCCCACATCCAGCCCGGCAGCACCGTGTTGACCCGGATGCGGTCGGGGCCGAGCTCGTGCGCGAGGGAGTACATCGCCGAGGTCAGCGCGCCCTTCGACGCCGCGTACGCCGCCTGGCGGACCTGCGAGGGCGACGCGATCGCCGACTGCGTGCCGATGAAGACCACCGACCCGCCCCGCCGTTCCCGCAGGGCCGGCAGACAGGCGCGCGTCATGCGCAGGGTGCCGAGCAGGTTGACGTCGATGACCTGCTGCCAGGTGGTGAAGTCCGCGTCCTCGACGCCGCCGAAGTAGCTGTCCCAGGCGGCGACGTGGACGACCGCGTCGATCCCGCCGAAGCGTTCGCGCGCCAGAGCGGCGAGGGCGCGGCACTGCTGTTCGTCGGTGATGTCGGTGGCGCGGTAGGCGGTGCGCGCGCCTTCGGGGTCGATCTCGGCGGCCGTCCTGGCGAGGTTCGCCTCCGTGCGTGCGCCGAGGACGGCGTTCCCGCCGTCGCGCACGACGGCCGCCGCGACCCGGTGGCCGAGCCCGGTGCCGACGCCCGAGACGACGACGGTCCGTGACGCGAGGAGTGAGGACGACGGCATGGGGCGACTCCCGGCTCTGGAGGATTCGCTGACGGAGCGTCAGAGTATGGGCGTCCACCGGAGGAAGGAAGAGAGAGGCAGGGGAGAGGCATGAGCGAGGACACCCGCAGTGACGTCTACGCCGAGCTGGCCGCCGTCGGGCCCTACGGAGTGCACCCGGGGCACGCCCTGATCACCATGGTCGAGCCGCACCCGGGGCACGAGTACGCGTACAACCGCTGGTACGAGGACGACCACTACTACGCCGGCGCGATGGCCATGCCCTGGATGTACGCGGGGCGCCGCTGGGTGGCCACGCGCGAGCTCCAGCTCCTGCGCCGCCCCGTCAAGTCCGCGATAGCCGAGCCGGTCACCGCCGGGTGCTACCTGTCCACGTACTGGGTGACGGAAGGGCGCTACGACGACCACATGAAGTGGACCGTCGGCATCAACAAGCGGCTCAACCGCGACGGCCGCGTCTACCGGGACCGCACCCACGTCTTCACGGCCTTCCAGGACCACGAGGCGACCGTCTATCGGGACGGCGCCGCGGGCCCGCGCGACTTCCACGCGCTCGACCACCCGTATCAGGGGCTGGTCCTTGAGGTCATCGACGCCGAAGGGCCGCAGCGGCGGGCCGAACTCCTCGAATGGCTGCGGGCCCGGGACCTGCCGCGCGCCCTGGCCCCGGAGGAAGGGGTCGCAGCACCCGCCGCGATGGTCACGCTGTTCCGGCCGACGCCGCTGCCGGGGGACCGGATGACGTATGTGAAGCAGGTCGAGGGCGTCGACACCCGGCTGACGCTGCTGTGGTTCCTCTCGGCGGATCCGCGGGAGTGCTGGGAGGCACACTTCGCCGGGCGGGAGGAGGCCGTGGCGGAGTCGGGTCTCGGGCGGGTGGAGCTGGTGGCGCCGTTCATCCCCACCGTGCCGGGGACGGACACCTACGTGGACGCGCTGCGCTGACCGTCGCGGTAGGGCCGAGCCCCCTCGGCCGGGACGGCGGGCCAGTCGAGAGGGCTCATACGGTGGTACTCACTCGGTGGTACTGATTCGGTTGTGCCGCTTCAGGTGTGCGCTGCGGTCTCACGCGAGGTCGGCAGCCCCCCTGCTCACCTCGCTGACGAACGCGTTCCACGACTCGGCGGGGAAGGCGAGCACCGGCCCCTCGGCGACCTTCGAGTCGCGCACGGAAATGGACCGCACCACCGGTGACTTGACCTCGACGCACGCGCCGTTGCCGGTGGAGTACGAAGACTTGACCCACGTGTGAGCGGCGCCTTGCTGAATTGCCATGTTCTCTCCGGTTTTCCAGTCGTTGAGTTGCTGTCGCCGCATCCCTGCGGTGGCGCCAACGTTCCTGCTCGATGGCGTGAACGACGCTACTCGCCAACATCGCGGCGTGAAGGGATCGTTCACTCAACCGGATGGCATATACCAGGGGAGTCTTCCGCGCCGACCCGACAAGGGTGTACGGTGCGGCATTTTCCTGCGGATGGCCCCCGAGACGCTCAGCGGGCGTAATCCTTCGCGATCTGCGAGATGAGCTGCCGCGACTGCTCGACGTTGAGCGCCTGGGCCCGCAAGTGCTCGTACATCACGCTGTATTGCTGGACGTCGTTCGACTTCTCCAGATACAGGTCGCTGGTGACGCCCTCGATGTAGACCACGCTGGAGTCGGCCGCGTCGGGGAACTCCAGGATCGCGTACTGGCCGTTGAGCCCCGGATGCGCGCCCATCTCGAAGGGAATCACCTGGACGGTGACATGCGGCAGTTGGGACTGCTCCACGAGATGTTCCAACTGGTCGCGCATGAGGTGCCGGGAGCCGACCACGCGGCGCAGCGCGGACTCGTCGAGGACGGTCCACAGGCGCAGCGGGTTCTCGGGCGCGGCGATGCGTTCCTGGCGGCGCATGCGCACCTGGACGCGCTTCTCGATGTCGGTCGGCGTGGTCTCCGGAAGCGCGCCGGTGATCAGTGCCTCGGCGTACGCACGGGTCTGCAGCAGGCCCGGGACGACCTGCGGGTCGTACACGCGCAGGGACGCGGCGTCCGTCTCCAGGCCGATGTACACGCTGTACGGGATGTCGCCGAAGGAGTGCCACCAGCCCTGCTGGCGCGAGTCCTTGGCCATCTGCATGAGGGAGTCGACGACGCGGTGGTCCTCGACCTCGTAGACGCCGCACAGATCGCGGACGTCGCGCTGGCTGATCGAGCGGCGGCCGTTCTCGAGGCGGCTGATCTTCGACTGCGAGACGAGCAGCCGCTCGGCGACCTCTTCGGCCGTCATGCCCTTGAGCTCGCGGAGCCGACGGAGCTCCTGGCCCAACCGGCGTCGCCTGACAGTGGGATTGACATTGGACGCCACGGAACGTGCACCTCCGGCTTGCATGCCTCTGCTTTGCGTATCTACTGCTCAGCAGAGTGCCACCAACAAGGTCGGCACCGCTGGGAAACAGCGGATATGCGGACGTGAGAGCGGGTCTCGGGGGTGCGGTGCCCCGCGGGGTGCCCTGTTGCGTCACACGCGCCAAAAGGTGTGCGGCCGCGCGGGGCGGTGGTACCGGCATGTCGTCCGTCCGGTACCGCTCCCCGCGCGGCCCAGCGGCTCCCGAACCGGGTCTGGGGACTGCGGTGCGGCGCTGGTGCGGTGGTGCTGAGCGGTTACGTGATGGTGGTGCCGGTCCGCGCCTCGCTCAGTGAGCGACCGCGCGTGCCATGGATCCGCGGCGTGGCTGCATCGGCACCCCGCCGGGGTCCGCCGTCGCCCTCGCCGGCTGCCGCCCACCGCCCGGCCCCGTGGGGCCCGCCGGTGCGGCGCTGCGGCGCGGCTGTGCCGCCACGCCGTTCTGGACGTCCATCACGGCGTGCGCCACGAGGCCGCCCATCGGGTCGTGCCTGATGAGGTCCCGGAGCCGGGAGCGCGATGAACGCCCCTCGTTCCCGGGGTACAGATGCTTGCCGAGACCGACCGCGTGGGCCAGGGCGGCGAGCGCCGCGGTCCGCGGGTCCGGCGGTACACCGGTGCGGATCGCCGAGTCCAGCCGGGACCTGATGTCCCTGCTGATTGCCGTGTCCGTCGCCTGGTAGCGAGTCGTCGGCAGTACTCCGCACATCTGGCCCGAGACGGCATGCACCATGCCGCACCGCTCCAGGTGCGCGAGGTAAATCTGGCGCAGCCCCAGGCGGGGCCCGCCGATCCAGTGGACGGCCCGAACCGGGCTGCCGCGCCTGCGCAGCAGTTCCAGTGCGGAGTCCAGAGTCGGATCTCCGGTCGGCCGTGGCATCACCACGGCGATACGATCCCCGTCAGGGGCTATCCGTCCGGCCAGCGCCAGCTCTACAAGCTGTGCTCCGGCCAGACCGAGGTCGAGCGACTGCGGCTGCGCTGTGGTACCCGTGGCCGGGTCCAGAGCGAGCAGCAGAAGCTCCTCCGGAATTGTTCTGCGGCTCCTGCCCATCCATGCCTCCCCGCGTGGATGAATGACAGGGTGACCCCTCTCACATTGGTCTGTCGAGAGCGCGTGGGCGGGATGTACGGGAACCAGCAGGTATGTCGTTCTCGTCTACCACGGGGGTTAAGCCCTCACACAGGACACTGGTACACGGTTCGGACAGTGGGTCCGGCCCGGAGTTTGGCGCACGGCCAGCACACGGTCAGCATTCAGCATCGGCATACGGCATGGCGTACGAGGAGGCATCGGTGGCGGGCGAGACCCCCGACAGGTCGAAGCAGCGGAAGTCGTCGGGGAACCCGACTGCGGCGGATTCTTCTGAGCCGGCGCCGGCGGAACGGGACCCGCGTCTCGCGATGACCCGCGAGACGCCGGAAGTCCGGGAGGACACCGCAACCGCGGTCTTCTCGACGAAGGGCGTCGCCGACGAGGCGGCCGGTTCCGACGGGGCGGCCGGTTCCGGAACATCTGATTCCGGAACCTCTGATTCCGACGCGTCCCCGTCCGGGGAGGGCGCGACCGCCCCCAAGGCGGCGGCGAACGGCGACGCGCGACTGCGGAACGCGGTGGCGGCGTGGGTCGCGACGTCGGACGAGGAGCCGGGCGAAGAGTCGGGCGAAGCGTCGCCTGAATCGCCGCAATCGCCGGAATCTTCCAAGGCGCCGGATTCGGCGAAGCAGCCCGCGCAGGACGCCCCGGCAGAACCGGCCGAGGACGAGCCCGCGACCGGCAGTGACGCTTCTGCGGAGACGGCTGAGGACGACACCGCAGCGGAGGCCGACGCGGAGACCGGCGCGGAGACCGGCGCGGAGACCGGCGCGGAGACCGGCGCGGAAGCCGAGGCCGACACCCCGGCCAAGGGCGACGACGCCCCCGGCGCCAAGTCCACCGGCGTCGACCAGGCCACCGCCGTCTTCAAGGCCCCGACCCCCGCCAAGGGCGTCGATCAGCCCACCACCATGCTCAAGCTGGGGGACCAGAAGCCGGCCAAGGACGCGAAGGACGCCAAGGACGCCAAAGACGCCGAGGCCAAGAGTGCAAAGCGCACTGCAAAGCCCGAGAGCGACGCCGAGCGGACCAGCAAGTTCGTCGCGCTGAAGCCGCTCGACGAGCCGTCGGCCAAGGCGACCCCCAAGGCCGCGCCCAGGACCGCCCCCGGCGACAAGCCCAAGGCGGACCCGAAGACCGGCCCCGGCAAGGCGGGCCCCAAGTCCGCAGCCGCGGCCACCGCGGCACCGGCAGCAGGGGCACAGGCAGCAGCCGCATCCGCATCGGCCCCGGCCGGGCCGACGCCCCCCGCCACCCCCCAGGCGCCCCCGCCGGTGGAACGCACCACCCAGCAGCCCCTGCCGCCCAAGCCGCCGATCGACCTGCTCGCCGAGCTGACCAACACCCCGCCGCCACCGGAGACGCCGGTCCGCACCGCCGTGCGCCGGGTCAAGATCTGGACGCCGCTGGTGCTGCTCCTGATCGTCGTGTTCGCAGTCGTACAGGCCGTGCGGCCGCTGCCGACGCCGACCCTCGCGCTCACCGCCAAGGAGACCGTCTCCTTCGACGGCGGCAAGCCGTCCATGCCGTGGCCGGACCAGGGCCAGGCCGCGATGGACGTCAACGGCATCGGCACGTTCGGCACGTCGGGCGACCAGAAGCCCGTGCCGATCGCCAGCATCGCCAAGGTCATGACGGTCTACCTGATCCTGCGCGACCACCCGCTGAAGAAGGGCGGCGACAACGGCCCGGAGATCCCGGTCGACGCCGCCGCGCAGAAGCACTACGAGACCGGCAAGGCGGAGAAGGAGTCCGTCGTCAAGGTCACCGAGGGCCAGAAGATCACCGAGTACGAGGCGCTGCAGGCGGTCATGCTGCCGTCCGCGAACAACATCGCCAAGCTGCTCGCCCGCTGGGACACCAAGAGCGGCTCCGAGGACGCGTTCGTCGAGAAGATGAACAAGACCGCCAAGGAGCTGGGCATGAAGAACACCCACTACACGGACCCCAGCGGCCTCGACAAGACGACCGTCTCGACCGCCGAGGACCTCGTGAAGCTCGGCCGTGCCGCGATGGAGAACCCGGTCTTCAACGAGATCTCCCGCCAGCCCAGCTACAAGGACCTCAACGGCGACAAGCAGACCAACTTCTTCCGCCTCGTCCCGACCGTCGCCATCGGCATCAAGACGGGCACGACCACCGCGGCCGGCGGCAACATCCTCTTCGCCGCGGAGAAGCTGGTCGACGGCAAGAAGCAGACGATCATCGGTGCCACCCTCGGCCAGTACGGCAAGAACGGCGTCGCCAACATCGACGAGGTGACCGCCGTCACCCGCAGGCTCATCGAGACCGGCCAGAAGGCGCTGACCTCGAAGACGATCGTCAAGAAGGGCGACGTCGTCGGCCAGGTCGACGACGGCCTCGGCGGTACGACGCCCGTCGTCGCCACCAAGGACGTCTCCGCGGTGGGCTGGTCCGGTCTGACCGTCAAGCTGATGCTCGACGAGGAGAAGGGCAAGACGATTCCGCACACCGCGAAGGCGGGCACCGAGGTCGGCGTGCTGCACGTCGGCGACGGCAAGGGCAAGGGCGACGCCGTCGAGGTGCCGGTCGCGCTCCAGAAGGATCTGAGCGAACCGGGCTTCGGCGCCAAGCTGACCCGGGTCGGCTGAGCCGGGGCGGGAAGCCGCCGCACCTCCACGGGAGGAGGCCCCACCCCGGGCCTCCTCCCGTCGCTGCGTGCTAGCGTCACAGACTCGGGGAGTAGTACGCCGGGGCGGAGGACGAGTGTTCCGGGACGAACTCTCGTCGGCACGGGCCCGGGGTACTCCGAAAACACGGACGACACGGGGAGATCCTCCAGTGGCCACAGCGGAGCCGACGCGCACCGAAGACGACGCCGCGCCCGACACGGGCAGCGGCCGCCTCACCGGTGCGCGAATACAGCTGCCGGGCCAGCGCCGCGCCCCCGACGAGGGCCCCGCCCTCTCACGGCAGCAGCGCTTCTTCCGCCACCCGGTGACGATCACGACGGCGGTCGCCGCCGTGCTGCACGTCGTCTGGTTCTTCGTCTTCGCCAACAGCGGCGGTGACCTCGCGGCGCAGGACGCCTGGGCCGAGTTCGTCGGACGGCACCCCGCGTCCGCGTACAACCTCGGCTGGTACGGCGGCATGCACCCGGTGTCGTACAGCGTGATCTCGCCGTACCTCATGTCGGTGCTCGGCGTGCGCACCACGATGATGATCGCCGGGACCGTCTCCGCCGCGCTGCTCACCATGATCCTGATGCGCAGCCGGGCGGTGAAGGGGCTGCTCTGGCCCACCGTCGCGGGTGTCTTCGCACTGCTGTGCAACGCGGTGTCGGGGCGTGTGACGTACGGCCTCGGCCAGATGTTCGCGCTCATGGCGGTCGCCGCCGTCTTCTGCTGGCCGCACCGCTGGCGCTACAAGCGGTGGGCGAAGGCGCTGGTCGCCGCGCCGTTCGCGGCGCTCGCGACGATGGGCAGCCCGGTGGCCGGGCTCTTCGTCGGGTTCGTCGCCGTCGCGTTGTTCCTCAGCAAGCGCTACCCGGGCGCGTACGCGCTGGGACTCGCGCCCGCCGCCGTCGTGGGCCTGTCCGCGTGGCTCTTCCCGTTCTCCGGCACCCAGCCGATGTCGTTCGGCTCGGCGTCGCTGCCGCTGCTCTTCGCCGCCCTCGTCTACTACGCGGTGCCGAAGCAGTGGAAGACCGTGCGGATCACGACGGCCGTGTACGCGGCGTTCGTGCTCGGCGTATGGCTGATCAACTCGCAGATCGGCTCCAACATCTCGCGCCTCGCGATGTCGTTCGCGGCCGTCGCGCTGCTCGCCGCGCTGCCGTACGCCGTGCCGAAGTCCCGCAAGTGGTACGTGATCGTCGTCGCGGTCGCAGGCTTCACCGGATGGGTCGGGTTCAAGGCCGTCGACGACATCGTGCACACGCGGTCGGACGCCTCCTGGACGCGTGAGGTCGCGCCGTTGGTGCACGAGCTGAAGGAGCGGGGCGCCGCGAAGGGCCGCGTCGAGGTGGTGCCGGCCCGCAGCCACCGCGAGGCGTCCGCGCTCCCCACCTACGTACAGCTCGCCCGCGGCTGGAACCGGCAGGCCGACATGGAGCGCAACCCCCTCTTCTACGACGACACCCTCAACTCCGCGAACTACCACGAGTGGCTCCAGCGCTGGTCCGTGCATTACGTCGCGGTCCCCAAGGGCGAGCCCGACGGCGACGGCGGCAAGCGCGAGACGCAGCTCATCTCGGACGGCCTGCCGTATCTGCGGCAGGTGTGGGTCGACACCAACTGGAAGCTGTACGAGGTCACCGACCCGACGCCGCTCGCCGGGCCGAACGCCGTCGTGGAGCGCGCCGAGCAGACCGAGATGACCCTGCGCGTGCAGAAGCCGGGCCGCGTCACGATCCGCATCCCGTACTCGCCGTGGCTGAGCGTCGTCGACGCCAAGGGCAAGGGTGTGGCGCAGCCGAAGGAGACCGACGAGTCGAAGCGGCGGCGCGAGCACGACGAGCGGCGGCCCAAGGAGTACTCCAACGTCAACGGCTGCCTCCTGGAGGCCCCGGAGGACCACAACGGCGACGAGTGGGTCGAGCTGATCGCCCCGAAGGCCGGCACCTACCGGCTCGGCTCGCCCTACCAGCTGCCCCGCGGCACGCCCTGCCCGGAGGAGATGCGCCGCTGACGCGGTCAGCCGTACCCGGGCCGGACACCGGCTCTCAGCCGCCCGGTGGCGCGCAGATCCCTGACGTGGGCAGGTGCCCGGGGCCCGCTTCCGCGGCGGCCCCGGCGCGCACGGTGTCGAGCTGGTCGAGGAGTGCGTCGAGCCGCCCGCCGGACGGGTTCCTGAAGTACTGCAGGACGGCCCGGTGGAACGCGTCGCGCAGGCCCGGCGGCATCACGTCCGAGGCGTCGAAGCACAGCGTCCGCGCCTTGGCGGTGAGGATCCCCGCGATGCGCCGCCCCGTCGGGTCGGTGGGCTGGGGGTCGGTCGCGTCGGGGAAGAGCGGCCGCAGTTCCGCCTTCGCCCCGCCCCGCCAGAGGTCCCGGGCGCGCCTGCCCGAGAGCCGGTCGACGAGGGCGCGCGCCGCCGGGTCGCGGGTGAAGACCGCGGCCATGTCGCCCGCCACCTCATAGACCCCGTCGTACGCGGAACGGCCGCCGAGGAAGCCCGCCGCCGGGTCGACGCGGACCCGGTCGCCCGCGTACACGTACCGGATGAAGGCGCTCTGGTGCTCGTGCGTGCAGCGGGGCGAGAGGGAGTCGAGCAGGCCGCGCGGGGCGCCGCCGCGCCTCGGGTCGGCCGTCCCCACGTACGACGTGGTCAGCGACTGGTCGATGGCGGCCTTGGAGCGGTGGCCGAGGAGCCCGGCCCAGGTCGTCCACGCCCTGCGGACCCGCGGGTCGTGCCAGCTGAGGCGCCCGGTGGCCCACTCCGTGTACGCGGCGGGCCCCGCCTGGTGGAGCAGTATGTCCTCCACCCAGTCGGTGCCGGGCCAGCCGGAGGTGGCCTGCGAGGCGAGGCCCACGCACCATTCGGGCGTCCTGGCCGACTGCCCCTCCTTGCTCCACACCAGGCTCTTGAGGTCGACCTTCAGCGGCACCCAGTAGGTGCGGCGCATGCCGTTCACGTTGAGCGGCAGGGTCCAGGGCGGGTAGGCGCGGGCGGTGGCGGCGCGGCCGAGCGGGGTGAGGCGTCCCGCGCGGGCGTACTCGGTCAGTTCGCCGAGGCTGTTGAGGATCGCCACGTCCGGCGGGTCGCCCGCCTCAAGCTGCGCGACGAGCGTCTCCCGCAGGGAACGCGTGCCCTGGTACGTGTACGTCTTGCCGGTGCCGTCGTCGAGGCGGTGCAGCATCTCCTCGAAGGCCTTGCCCTCGGGGCCCGTCCAGGGCCCGAGCACCACGAGCGTCTCGGACCGCCCGCCCCCGCAGGCACCGGCGGTGACGGCCAGCAGGCAGGCCGCGAGGAGGGCGCGCAGGACGGCACCCGGCCGGATCACGCGGCGGCTCCCGGGCGGGAGATGAGGACGTACTCGCGGCGGTAGGCGTAGAGCGTGCCGCCCGTCAGGACGGCGCTCAGCAGGCCGACGGGCGTCACCCACGGCGCGGTCCCGCCCAGCGACCAGAGGCGTCCCGCGGCCAGGTCGTGGCGGGCGCGGGCGTCGAGGGATGCGATGAGCAGCGGGTCCCGGGGGCCGAAGGGCTTGTCGTCGGTTCTCGACTCGATGACCGGGGACGTCCGGCGGGCCAGGTCGCCCGTGGTGGACACCACCCGCTGCTGCGCCCGGTGGGCGAGCACGGCATCGGCGGTCAGGAACGGCACGGCGAGCAGCGGCACCGCGGCGACCAGGAGCGGGACGCTGACGTACAGGCGCAGGCGGTGGCGGAGGAAGAGCTGGGTGCGCCACAGGCCGGACGCGAGGAGGGCGAGGGCGAGTCCGGCGACGACGGCCGCGGCGATCACCCGGCCGCCGAGGGCCGCGCGGTCGGCGAGTCTGGCGCGCAGGTGGGTCTCCAGGGTGGTGATGCGGTCGACGACGGCGGTCGCGTCGGAGCCGGAGTCGGGGCGGCACGGCGGGTAGCCGTCGCCGGTGCCGGTCGCCTTGGCGGTGGCCGGGGTCGAGCAGAGCATGCTGCGGGCGTACGAGAGTCCGGCGGCGCGCAGCGCGGGGTCGGCGACGTTGTTCTGGGCGAAGGCGATCCAGGTGCCGTAGTCGACGACGAGCCCGGAGACCACGTCGAGCTCCTGGCGTTCGGCGGTGGTCAGGGCGCCGCTGCGGGCCACCTGGTTGAGGCGCTGCACGGCCCGCGTCGTGCGGGTGCTGTACCGCTTGCTCAACCCGCTGAGCCGCACCGACTCCCCGGCGGCCAGGCTGTGACCGGCCTCGCGGTCGGCGATGCGCAGCGACGTCTCGGCCTCGGCGAGACCGACGAGCGCGGGAGTGAAGCTGTCCCGCAGGGCGGTCGAGTCCCCGCGGACGTCGGCGTACGCCCAGCCGAACGCGGCGGCCGCGACGACGGTGAGCAGTGGCAGCGCGACGAGCCGCTCGCGTAGATAGGCGCTGTTGCGCGGCGCCTCGGTGAGCGGCGCGGGCCACGCGTACCGGAGCAGGGAGCGCAGCACGCGTACGGCGAACAGCCGGGCGGTGCGCCGGCGGGCCGTCACGGGGCGCCGCCGGAGGGCGGGGAGGCGGGCCGGGGGACGTGGGGGGACGCGGGCCGGAAGGCGCCGGGGAGGACGGTCGTGCTCGACTGGATGCGGGCCGCCTCCACGTCGAACTTGGCGATCCGCTCCCGGAGCCGGACCGCGCCGGGCGCCGAATCGCGGACGCGGACGAGGCGCCGCAGATGCTCCTGCATGGCGGTGTCGCCCGCCTCGACGGCGAGCCGCCAGGCCGTGCCGAACAGCGTCTCGGCCACCGCGCGCCTGCCGTGCTTCAGCTCGGCGCAGGCCTCTTCGAAGGTACGGTGCAGCTCCTCCTCGTGGCGGTAGTGGGCGACCTGGGGGTCGAGGCGGCTGTAGAGGTCGGCGTCGTCGGTCCAGCGCATCAATACCGGCTGCGGGTCGGGGAGTTCGAGCGCCGCGGCGCCTTCGGTGTCGAGCTCGACCTCGGTGAGCAGGAGCTCCTTGCCGAGCTGGGCGGGGTCGTAGGGCGCGCCGACGCAGAGCAGGTACGCGCGGGTCTCCTCGCCGTACGGGCCGAGGGCGTACTCCTCGACGGGGCCGCCCGCGCCCTTCTCCACGCCGGACAGGTCGACGTGGGCGGGGTCGAGCGCGGCCCGCGTCGGATGGACCTGCTCGAAGGAGTGCGGGCGCACCCCGGCGCGGTGGTAGAGGCGCAGCCGCAGGCCGGTGACGTCGCGCTCGGCGGCCCGCCCGGTGAGCGCGGCCACCTCGCCGGGCAGCCGTGTCAGATCCGCGACGGCCCGGGTGCGCCCGCTCAACGCACCCGCGATCAGGAGCAGTTCCTCCGTCTCCCAGGCGTCGCCGATGCCGACGACGTCGCAGGTGAAGGCCCGCGCGCACCGCTCGACGCGCTCCCGCAGCTCCGCGCGCGTCTCGTAACCGGGCTCGTTCTTCCCGTCGGTGAGCAGCAGCGCGTGGCGTACGTAGCCGCCGACGCCGGCGGCGGGCAGGTCCCGGAAGAGGTGCCTGGCGCGCTCGAGCCAGGTGCCCATCGCGGTGCCGCCGCCCGGGGTGCAGTCGTGCAGGGCGGCCTCCGCGGCGGCCCGCGACTCGGTGTGCGCGACGGCGAGTCCGGACCGCCTCGGGTAGATCATGGCGGTCCTGTCGCCCCCCGCCACCAGGGCGAACAGCGAGCCGTCCGGGATGCGGGCCAGCGCGCTGACAGCGGCGGCGCGGGCGGCGGCGAGCCGGCTCGGGGGCATCACCATCGACGAGGAGTGGTCGATGAGCAGGACCTCGGCGAGCCGGGGCCTGGCCGCACCGGCCGCGCCGGCCGGGTAGGCCACATCGGCCGTTTCGGCCGCCGGGTCCCGCACGGTGGCGGTGGGCGGCACGGGCGCGGCGCCCGGTCTGCGTACCGTCACCGTGAGGACGGCGTACATCCGTGCCGCCTCCGCGGCGCCCGGCGAGCGGGGGCGGGGCAGCTCGACGACCTGGCTCACCTCGAGGGCGACCGAGGCGGCCGGTTCCTGATCTTCATGCCCAGCCATGGGGTGTCCTTGCCGAAGCGGGAGTGCCGGAATCCGAAGGGACGTACCGCGTAGGCGCGGTCGAGAAGGAGTTCGGCGAGGGGCGTTCCGGTGCCGTCGTGGTCGTCGCCGCCCGGGGCCGAGGGCGCGGCCTGGTGGGCGAGGCCCCGGTAGAAGCGGGCGAGGTCGGTTCGCAACGCCCGTTCGTCCGCCGGGAACTGGAGCAGCGGGTCGGCGTGCGCGGCGACGGCGCGCAGCTCGGCGGCGGTCAGGCCACCCCTTACGCCCTCGCCCGCGTGGAGCAGCCGGTGGGCCGCGCCCCACACCTCCGCCTTCATCCGTACGCGGGACTGTTCATCGGTCAGGCCGTGCGCGGAGAAGAGCTGGGCCAGCGCGCGCACCGCCGCGCCCAGACCGGCCGCGTCCCCGGCGTGGTCGACGAGGATGCGCACGGCGGCGGTGCGGGCGGCGGTGCGGTGCCGGGAGTGCTGGGGCACCGCGTCGAGCGCGGCGATGGCGGCCGTCAGGGCGTCGGGGCCGCCGAGTGCGATCCTGGCCCGGACGGCGCCGAACGCGGCGCTGCCGAGCGAGGGGTTGCGCAGCCGCACCGCCTCGTAGAACGTCAGCGCCTCGTGTCTGCGGTCCAGGCGCTCGGCGCAGTAGCCGAGGGCCAGCTTGGGCGCGTACTCGCCGGGGATCGCGCCGTAGACCCGGTCGAAGTGGCCGCGGGCCTGCGCCACCCGGGAGCGGGCGAGCGCGAGCAGTCCCCGGTGCCAGTCGAGCCGCCAGTCGTAGGGGGCGCGGGCGGGGCCTATGGCGTCCTCGGCCAGGGCGAGCGCCGTCTCGGCCTCGGTGAGCGGCCCGCCGTCCGTGCGCGGCGCCGCCCGCAGCCGCAGCCTGCACCGCAGCAGATGCACCTCGGGGGAGTCACGCCAGTCGGCGGTGTGCTGGAGCAGCGCCTCGGGGTCGTCGTCGCTGAGCCGGCTGAGCTCGC
Source organism: Streptomyces sp. NPDC044106 (assembly GCF_056433985.1). Lineage (NCBI taxonomy): Bacteria > Bacillati > Actinomycetota > Actinomycetes > Kitasatosporales > Streptomycetaceae > Streptomyces > Streptomyces sp. NPDC044106. Next base: position 302,000 of record NZ_JBWKFZ010000003.1, on the reverse strand, counting down.
CGTGGTGGTCGTCGTCCGGGTCGGGGCGCGGCACCGGAAGGCGCCGGGCCACCTCGGGCGGGTCGGGCGCGAGGTGACGGGGCGCCGACGGCGGGGCCGCCCAGCGCGACACCTCGGGGGCGGCGCCGAGACCGCCGTCCAAGGCGTACGCGGACTGCAGGAACAGCGGCGAGGGCTCGAAGGTCTCCGCCCCCGTCCGCAGCGACCGCAGCTCCCGGAAGACGCCGCGGAGTTGCTCGTCCATCTCCCTGGCCGTGGCGAACCGCCCCGCGCGAGCGGTGCGGGTGGCGCGGCGCAGGACCCTGGCGAGGGAGACCAGGCCGAGCCCGCGGTGGTCCGCGACGGCGTCGTTCAGCGGGTCGAGCGCGGACAGGTCCGCGAGGTCGTGGCGGGTGGCGCCGATGCCGCACAGGGTGCGCAGCGTCTCGCCGAGGCTGAACAGGTCGTCCTGCGGCGCGGACTCGCCGTGCTCGCCGACGCTGGGCGCGCGGTAGAGCCCGGTGGTGAGGCCGGGCACGCCCGCACGGCGCACGCTGCCGACGTCGACGAGTTTGGTGGTGGAGCCGTCGTGCATGACGTTCGGCGGCTTCAGGTCGCCGTACACCTTGCCGCGTTCGGGGGCGTGCAGATACGCGAGGGCGGCGAGGATGCGCACGCCGTACGCGAGGACGAACTCCAGGAAGCGTCGCCCGCCGAACTCCTCGGGGTGCTCGTGCGCGCGGGCCCGCACCTCTTCGAGGTTGAGCCCGTCGACGTACTGGAGGACGAGGAAGTCCCCGACGCCGGTGTGGTGCCCGTAGTTGAAGACCCGGATGAACCCGTCGTGGTTCAGCTCCACCAGCTCTTTCCGCTCGCCCTCAAGGAGGCTGTACGAGTCGGCGGCGAGCTCGGCGTGCAGCATCTTCACGGCGACCGCGCGGTCGTCGACCTTGGTGTCGTGGGCGAGGCAGACCTCGCCCATCCCGCCGTATCCGAGGGGCCGCACCAGGCGGTACTGGCCCGCGAGCAGGGTGCCGGGCGGCAGCGGCAGCGCGCTCGGGGCGTCCGGCCCAGGACCGCCGCTGTCCGCACGGTCCAGGAGGGTGATCTCGGGCAGGACGGTGGGGTCGGGGTGCTCGGGCGGCAGGTCGATACGGGCGGGGCGCGGGGGTGGCCCGGTGGTGTAGCCCGGTTCGACGATCCAGTGCTGGGAGGACTCCCGCTCCTGGGAGCCGGAGCCGGAGCCGGAGCGGGGGGCGGAGCGGGTGGCGGAGTCGAAACCGGTCGCCGCGCCCGACTCCGAGCCCGACCCCGACCCCACCCCCGACTCCGACCCCGATCCCGCCCCCGGTCTCGACCCCGGGCCCGTGTCGCTCGCCGGGCGGACCGCCGCGTCGGAGTGCAGCCCGGTGTGCGGGTCGACGCGCTCGCCGCTGGCCAGGCAGTAGCCGGTGGGCGTGAGGGTTCCCGTACAGCCCGGGTGCGGGCAGGACTTGACGGCGCTCACACGTCACCGTCCTTGCCCGCGACCGCGCCCGCGTCCGCCAGGCGCCGCACCACCCGCGTGAACGCCGCGACCGCCCGCTCGGCGTCGGCCAGCGGGCAGGGCCCGGCCATCAGGAGCCGCTGGGCCTCGCGGTAGGGGCCGACCGCGTCAGGGTGCTCGGCGAGGCCGCGCCGGGCGAGCCGGGCCAGATGGTCCCTGAGCAGCCCGCGCAGCCGCAGATGCTCGTCGAGCACGCCGCGCAGCTCGCTCTCCGCGCGCTCGGCACGCAACAGGTAGGTGTCCACGGCCTGTTCGGCGTACGAGAGCTTCTCCAGGAAGCGCGGTCCGCCCCGCCCCGTCATCGGCCGCAGTTCGTTGCTGAGCTGCACCGTCCACAGGGCGGCCCGCGCCGCGTACCCGGTGGCGACCGGCGGGTCGACGACGTGCGGCTCCACGCGGTGGAAGAGCCGGCGGGCGTTGCGCTCGGTGGCGGCGAGGGCGTCGACGCGGGCACCGATCCGCTGGAGCCACTGCGCGGCGCGCTCGGCGGGCAGCAGCCGCTCCGCGAGAGCGTAGGTGAAGCCGTGGGTGCTCGACTCCACCACGAGCAGCAACCGCGTCCCGGCGTCGGCCAGTTCACCGAGGAGGCGGACGGCTGCGGCCGGTTCGGTGACGGACCGGTCGGCGTGGAGCACGGCGACGGCGGGACGCCGCCGCGGGACGGCGCCGCCGCGCGGCGCGTGCCGCAGTTCGTGGCGCAGTACGGCGAGGGCCTCGCGCAGCTCCGGCCGGCCGGGGTCGTCGAGCGCGGCGCCCTCCAGGTCGATGACGAGGCCGATGCTGCCGACCTGCGGCGCGATGCCCGCGCGGGACAGCAGGGAGTCGCCTCCGGACGCCAACTCCATGGGCTGCACGGCAAGTTGGGGAGACTGCTCCCGGTCGGCCATGTTCAGGACGACGTACAGGGCCTGCCGGGCGCGTTCGTCGTCCTCGGCGATGAAGAGGACCTCGGTGTCCCACGCGTCCTGCGCGCCGTTCAGCCAGCGGGTGACGGTGCGCTGCAGACCGTGCGGGCGGGCCGTGCGGGCCGCGTCCGCGGAGACGACGCGGTGGCCGGGGATGGCGTGCGGCCCCCGCACGTACCGCTCGGCGAAGCGCCGGAAGTACTTGGCGACGGTGGCCGCCGGGATCATGTAGCCGTGCTCGCCCCGCTCGTCGGCCTGCGCCAGGATGCCGAGGATCCGGTCCGTGCCCTCCTCGCGCACGCCCGCACCGCTGAACCCGCCCCGCAGCCGCCGCGCGGGCCCCGCCTCTGCGCCCGCCCCGGTCAGGTCGATCTGCACCCGCTCGTCACCCTCCCCGCCGGGCCCCCGGCAGACCCCGGTGAGCCACTGGCCGCCCGACTGGTACTCGGGGAAGCCGTCTATGAGGACCGTGGCGCCCCGGTAGTCGAGCGTGCGGTGCAGGGTGACCGGCGATGGCAGGGGCGCGGGGCCGTCCAGGACGAGCACCGCGAGATCGCCCTGCGCCTTGCCGAAGGCGGGCACCCAGTGCCCGGCCTCGACGGTCGCGGTGCGGTGCGGGGTGCGCTCGAGGCCTTGCAGGAGCGGAAACTCGACCTGGACGCGGTCGGGCCGCAGCCCCGTCGCCGGGTCACGGATGACGTGGGCGCAGGTGAGCACGCGGTCGGCGCCGAACAGCACCCCGGCGCCGAGCACGTCGCCGCTCCCCGACGCCGCCCACCGCCGCAGCCGGACGCGCCAACTCGAATGATCCATCGGAGAGTTGACGCCCCCGTCCGCAGCTGCCGCAGCCCCCTCCATGCTTCCTCAGGATAGGTGCGGGAGAGGCCGAAGGCTCCTGGGCTGCGTGGGGAGGTGACGAACGGCCCCCGGCGCGCGGAAGCGCGCACGGCGCACGCCGGGGGCTCGAACCGAACAGTTACGCGCCCGACACCGGGAACGCCACATCGCACACGTCGTCCTCGGGCCCCGTCACCGCCCAGTCCGCGAAGTACACCTCGCGGCACGGCCCCGTCAGGGTGAGCCCCTGCTCGGCGGCCCAGGCCTCCACGGCGTCGAACGCCGCGATGATCTGCGGGTAGGAGACCTGCGCCTTGGTGATCCTGGTGTAGGCGAGCCGGTGCGCGGGCTCCACGCGGACCGTGACCTCCGCGCCCCGGCCCTGCTTCGCCGCCCACGCCCGCGCGGCCGACACGTCCACGACCGGCACGCACGACTCGGCGGGCCCGTCGCTCTCCTCGGTCACCTCCGCGTGGTAGACGACGAAGTGCGGCGCGGCGATGCCCCCGCACTCCTCGGCCGCCCGCTCCAGGCGTTCGGCGGACGCGGCGATCCAGGACGACAGCTCCTGGGCGCGTACATGCCTGCTCTCACTGATGACGTACCGCTCCGGCACGTCCACGGTCTGAATCTCGAACGTCGCGTACAACTCGGTGTTCCTTCCCGACAGTCGTCCACGGAGGTAGCGCGCGAGCGTCCGCTGCTCCGCGAAGCGTTCCTCGACCCCGGCCCAGTAGCCGTCGAGCGAGCGCGCCGCCCGTTCCCCGTCCAACTCCACGACCTCGGCGATCGCCGCGAGCGGCATGTCGAGGCGGCGCAGGAGCGCGACCGTGCGGGCGCGCTCGATCTGGTGGGGGCGGTAGTAGCGGTAGCCGCTGACCTCGTCGACGTGGGCGGGCGCCAGCAGTCCGAGCCGGTCGTACAGCCGCAGCGCCTTCGGCGAGAGCCGCGCGCGGGCGGCGAACTCGCCGATGGACAGCAGTTCGCCGTCCGGCTGCTCCGACTGTTCCGGCTGCTCCGGCGTCCGGTACGGCGCCGGCGTCGGCGCCGGCCGTCGTGGTTCCACGTTCACGGGGTCATCCTCCGTCACCGGGCCGTCCGGCCCGGTGACGCAGACGATGGAGTCTGCCCCAGGGGCAAGGTCAACGCCCCTTCCCGGCTCCGTGCGCCCCGCCCACGTACTCCTGCCAGATCCGCGGCGGCAGCACGTTCCCGCGCCCGGACTTCTTCCCGGCCACGCCCGACATCGGCAGCAGCTGCGGCTCGTCGGGGCGCAGCCTGAAGAGCGTCACCGCCGTCGACATGTCCTTCGTGTAGGCGGCGAACCAGGCCGACTTCAGGCGGTCCTGGTCGCCGGTGCGCCCCGCGGGGACATCCGCCCCCACGTCCCGGCCGACCGCGCGCAGGGCGTCGCCGACCTGGCGGGCCACGTCCTGGTCGAGCGCGCGCTGGGCCGGGGGCGGCGCCAGACCGGGCAGGCTCTCGCCGTCTTTCAGGACCTCGGTCACCGAGTACGGGTCGTGCCGGACCCCCGCGCTCGCGAAGGTCCCGTACGCGGTGGCCATCCGGATCGCGCTGGGCGTCGACGTGCCGACGGAGAAGGCGGGCTCCAGGCGGCCCATGCTCTGGCGCAGCAGCCCGGCGGCGACGGCGGTGCGGCGGACCTTGTCCCGGCCGACGTCCGTGCCGAGACGTACGTACGTGGCGTTGCCGCCGCCCACCAGGGCCTGGCGGAGCGTGGGGTGATCGGGGTCGGCGGCGCCCCCGGACAGCCGCAGGGTGCCGTCGGCGGCGTACCGGCTGTCGGCCAGGGTGCCCCGCGGCACGCCGGGGGCGTGGTCCGCGAGGCGGGCCTCGACGACCGGCTGCTCGCGCACGGACAGCCCGTTCTGCAGCGCGGCGGCCAGCACGAACGGCTTGAAGGCGGAACCGGCGGGGACGCCGGAGGTGTCGGCGTTGTTGGTGAAGTGCTCGGTGGCGTCGGGCCCGCCGTACAGCGCGAGGACCGCCCCGTCGGACGGCCGGACGGAGGCGGCGCCGACCTGGAGGAACCGGTCGGCCGCGCGCTTCTTCGGATCGGTGTCGCGGGCGAGGACCCGGCGCACGGCGCGTTCCAGGCCGCGCACCTTGCCGCGGTCGAAGGTGGTGTGGATCTCGTAGCCGCCGCGGGCCAGTTCCTCGTCGGTGAGGCCGGTGCTCTGCTTGACGTACCGGTTGGCGACGTCGACGAGATAGCCGGTCTGGCCGCCGAGGCTGGTGGAGCGGGAGCGCTTGCGGGGTTCGGGGAAGGTCCGGTACTTGGCCCGCTCCGACTTCGTCATCAGGCCGACGCCGACCTGCCGGTCCAGGATCCACGCCCAGCGCTCGCGGGCCCGCTCGTGGTTGGCCGCGCTGACCGCCGGGTCGTACAGCTCGGCGCCCTTCAGGAGGGCGGCGAGCAGCGCGCCCTGGCTCGGGTTCAGCTGCTTGGCGGGGATGCCGTAGTAGGCGTGGGCGGCGGCCTCGATGCCGTTGGCGCCGCGCCCGAACCAGCTGGTGTTGAGGTAGCCCTTGAGGATCTCGTCCTTGCTCTTCTTGCGGTCGAGCTTCAGCGCGATGACGAACTCCTTGACCTTCCGCGTGACGGTCTGGTCCTGCGAGAGGTAGGTGTTCTTCACGTACTGCTGGGTGATGGTGGACCCGCCCTGCGTCTCCTGCCCGCGGGCCATGCTGACGGCGGCGCGGGCCAGGCCCTTGGGGGAGACCCCGGAGTCCTCGTAGAAGGTCTCGTTCTCGGCCGCGATCACCGCGTGCACGGCGGACGGGGCGATCTGGTCGAGCTCCACGTTCTGCCGGTTGACCTCGCCGGTGCTGACCATCTGGGTGCCGTCGGACCAGTAGTAGACGTTGGCCTCGCGGCGGGCCGCCTCGTTCTCGTCCGGGATGTCGACGCTGACGTACACGCAGATGAAGAGAACGGCGACGCAGAGCACGAAGAGCCCCGCCGTTCCCACCAGTTGACGCCATGAGGGAAGCCATCGCCGGACGCCGCTCCTGCCGGTCCGCGGATAGTCCACGAGCCGTTTCCGGCCGCGGCGGCGCGACTTCTTCCCGTGAGCATGTGTCCCCATGCCGGGGGAGAGTGCGCCGCACGCGGCCGGGTTGGCCCGGAGGCTGTTTGCGGTACGTAACAGCCCGCTGGGGGAGGACAGGACGCCCCCGGGCCGAACGGGGTCAGTGGCCCCTTCGGGGTCAATGGTCCCTTCGGGGTCAGCGGCCCGGGGTCAGCGGACCTTCGTCAGCGCGCCCTCGTCCTTGAGGACGGCCACACCGCGCGCCCAGAGGCTGTTGACCCGCTGCCGCTCCTGGGCGTTGGGGTAGGGGTTGGTGCAGGACGTGCCGGGGCCGCCGCCCGACATCAGCTCGCTGCAGGGCCCCGAGTAGTGGTCGGGCAGACCGAGCACGTGACCGGTCTCGTGTGCCGTTACACGCGTGGAGTTGTACTGCTGGTTCTGCCGGTAGTCCAGGAAGATGTAGCCGTGGCCGTGCCCGTCGGTGGAGGCGTACGAGCCCCGGGAGTCGTTGCCCTCGCGGTACTCGAAGTCGCCCCGCGTGCCCTCCTGGAGCTTCACGTTGCTGACGGAGGAGTTCCAGATCTGCGTGCTCTGCGCTATCTGGCTGCGGAAGCTGGGCGCCCTGCTCGTGCTGTAGGTGACGGTGACGGCCTGGATGCCGGGCTTCGCCGCCTGCTTCTTCAGCGCGGACTTCATGACGGCCTCGAAGAACTGCCGGTTGGCGGCCTCGTTCTGACCGCCACCGGTGTACGCGGACGTGCTGTACGAGGCCGTGCCCGACGCCGCCGCCGGCTGCACGGACTCCGGCGCCGGCGCGGGCGCCGCGAACGCGGTGGGCGCGGCCGCGAGCGAGGCCATGAGCGCGGAGGCGCCGAGCGCCGCGACGAGAGCGGTCCTGGATCTGTTCATGGGGGTGTGTCCTTCCGAGTGGCCTGGGTGGGCCGTGGATGGCCGGAACGACCGGTACGCGGGGGTGTCCGGGGTCCCGGGACAGGGGGCCTGCGGGTGCGGCCCCCGGTCGGGACGAGTATCGGGAAGGCGGGCGCGTTTGAGCCGATGCCATTTCGTGATAGCGCGAGGACATCAACGGGCCGATCGGCGCGCCGACTTGCGCCTGGGCGGTGCGTCTCGCGTCGCGGGCTTAAGTGGCCGGGAGCGGTGACCGGTCGGTGTCGTGGGAATTGCGTGGGCCCGCACGGTATTGCTGATGATGTACCCCTCGTACCGCCACCGGCCCGGAACCGCATCGGCCCCGGGCCGCAACGCACCGGAGGTCCGCCATGAGCTCACCCAAGACCGACACCTCGGCCACCCCGCCGCGCTCCTTCGACCCGTACGCGCTGCTCGCGGAGAGCCGACTCGGCGTGCTCGCCACGATCAAGGCGGACGGGCGCCCGCAGCTCTCGCCCGTCATGCCGTTCTACGACCGGGAGGCCGGGCTGCTCCACGTATCCATGACGGAGGGCCGGGCCAAGACGGCGAACCTGCGCCGGGACCCGCGGGCCACGCTGGAGGTCACGAGCCCCGACGGCCGCTCCTGGGCCACCGCCGAGGGCACGGCCACCCTTACGGGTCCGGGCACCGACCCCGAAGGACCCGAGGTCGAGGCGCTGGTGCGCTACTACCGGGCGGCGTCCGGGGAGCATCCCGACTGGGACGAGTACAGGGCGGTGATGGTGGCCGACCGTCGGGTGCTGATGACGATGACGGTCGACCACGTGTACGGCGAGAAGATCGGCTGAAAGTCACTCGCCGGTGCCGGTGCCGGTGCCGGTGCCGGTGCCGGGGCCGGGGGCGGGGGCGCTGGGCTGCTCGGGGGCCCGCGGGGTCACGACCATGCGGATGTCGTCATCGGCCCAGAGCACGAACCGTTCCACGGGCCTCACCTCGTGCCCCGCGACGGGCCGGAAGCGGAACCGCTTCAGCAGGACGGCCAGGGCGAGTCCGGCCTCGACCATGGCGAGCTGGGCGCCCTCGCAGCTGCGCGGCCCGAACCCGAAGGGAATGTAGGCGAGCCGCGGCCGCTCGGCCACGGCCTCCGGAGTGAACCGCTCCGGCACGAACCTGCCGGGCTCGGGCCAGTGGTCGGGGTTCATGTGGACGGCCCAGAAGGGATAGAAGACGGTGGCCCCGGCCGGAATCTCGTACTCCCCGACGACGAGTGGCCCGCTCGTCTCGCGCGCCCCGTAGGGCCCCGGCGGAAAGAGCCGCATCGACTCCTTCAGGACCATGTCGAGGTAGGTGAGCCGTCGCAGGTCGGCGTAGTCGGGCGCCGTACGGTCGCCGAGGACCCGGTCCAGTTCCTCGGCGACGCGTTCGGCGACGTCGGGGTGGCGTCCGAGCAGATGCAGGGTCCAGGAGACGGCGACGCCGGTGGTGTGGTGCGCGGCCAGCATGGTCATCATGACGGTGTCGCGGATGCGGGCGGGGTCGGTGCCGGCGTCGACGAGAGCGCCGATGAGATCGCTCTTGCCGCTCTTGGCGCCCTCGTGGTCCTCGTGGTCCTCGTGGCTCTTGTGACTCTCGTGGCCCTCGTCGCTCTTGTCGTTCCGTCCTTCGCCCCGGTGCGCGGCGAGGACGCGGTCGACGGTGCCTCGCAGGTACCGGAGCGCGTCCTCGACCCGTCGCGTACGGCGTTCCCGGGCGCCGGGATCGGTCTCCGGCACCTGATAGAGCTGCCCCAGGTACTCCGTGAGCACCACCTCGAACGCGTCCACGACCCCGTCGGGATCGACGTCACCGCGACGGTCGCCGCCGAGCGCGTACGCGCAGATCATGCGCAGCGACAGCGAGGTCAGATCCTTCTGCAGCGCGATCCCCGGCCCACCGCCGCGCAGGTCACCCCGGCCACCCTCTCCGCCCTCCCCACCCACCTCTCCCCAACGGTCCGCGAGCCCCTCCACCAGCGAGACGAACTCCCCGAAGTGCCGCTCGTGCGAGGGCCGCCCGGCGAACACCTCCAACAGCACGCGCCGCCAGGGCCCGTGCTCCTCGGCTCCGATGACCTGCAGGTTCCCGGCCTCGCACAGGGGCGCCAGAAACTCGAACAACGGCGCGGGCCGCTCGTCGAGCCGCGCGGTGGCCTCCAGCAGTACGGGGTCGGAAATGGACACGGCGTCCCCGACTCCCGGCAACTGGAACCGTACGACGGGCCCGTACTCGGCATGGAGCCGCAGCTGATACAGATGCAGCCCACCGGCTTCCCCGATGGCCCCCACTCCCTCGTCGTCCCGCGGCTCAGGCCCAGGAATCCGCATGCCCACCCCTCCTCACAGACGCCCCCGCCCCACAGACGCCCCCTGCACACGAGACGTCCAGGGCGCACATGGCACCAACTCCCGCCCGCGTACGAGGGGTTCCTCGCCGTCACTCCGTACGGGCGGCCTGCGTCGGATTCAGGCCAGTAAACTGCGCGCGCTCACAAGCGTCGGCGTCGCGGGAAGGCGAGGAAGAACAGTGGCACACGGGGGACACCAGGGCTGGGGACCGAGGAACACACCACCGCAGGGAGGCGGCGCCCCGAACCCGTACATCCCCCCACCGCCGAACCCGAGCCCCCACGGGTTCCCGCACCAGCCCTACCCTCCCCACCCTCCCCACCCGTACCCGCCCCAACCGGTCAGGCGGCGACGCTCGGGCTGCGCGTTCCTCTTCGTCTCACCGATCATCCCGGTGATCCGTTCCGCCCGCCGCCGCGCCGAGGCGATCTTCAACCAGCCGGGCGCGGGCCACGTCGCGGACCGGCTCGTGTCCCAGGTACAACTGTGGCGGGCGATCGCGGGCGCCATCGCGACCTTCTACCTGATCTACACCTACGGGTCGGACGGGGGCTGGAGCGGTGTCGCCAACGACGGCGTCGTGAAGCTGATCCTCGCGCCCCTGCTGCTGATCCTGACGGGCCCGCTCGTCGTCCTCGGCTTCATCCGCTACGCCCCCGCCGAACACCGCCGCGCCCTGCGCTCCCGCCTGCGCGCGCCGCTCAAGGCCGTGGGCTGGTACGTCGGCATCCTGGTGGGCGTGGGCCTCGTCCTCGTGGGCAGCACGCTCCTGCTGAAACAGAACTACGGCACGCTGCTGAACGGCCTGGTGGCCCTCGCCCTCCTCATCGGCCTGATCTGGCTGCTGCCGTTCCTGCTCTTCTCCTCGGCCTACGCGGCGCGCTACGCCTTCAACACGTCGAACGTGCACGCCGCACTGCCGGCCGCGCTCACCGTCGTACTCGTCTGGGAACTGACGCTCAGCAGCGTCGCGATCGAGGGCGGCCTGCCGCACGGCCCGCCACTGGCGCAGTGGTGCGCGGTACTCGGCGGCCCGGTCTCGGTCACGGCGGTGGCCCTGTGGGAACTCCACCGCATGCGCACGCGCCACGGCGTCCGCGTCCGCGCCTGACTGCCCGTCCTGACTGCCCGTCCTGACTGCCCGTCCTGACCGCCCGGCGGGTGAAACGGCGACCCGCTTCCCGACCCGGGCGCGCGCATGCGTGAGCCCCCTGCTCTCCCCGACGGGCGAGAGGGGGCTCACGCCGTTGCCACGTCAGCCACCGGTCACCGAAACCTAAATGAACCTGCCGCCGACGCCGCGGTGCTGAAATTCCTCAGCCTTAGTCCATCACCAGGTCACCGAAGCCAGTCACGGCATTCTGGGCCACGTGGGTGTTCACATCGCCGCCGTGGCCGTCGTAGTCGTCGTCGTTCGCCGAGGCGGCTCCCGCGCTACCCAGGATGGTGAGGGCGGCAATAGCAGCAGCGGCGAAAACAGTTCGGATACGCATGTGGTGCCTCTCTGAGAGGTGAGAAGGGGACACCACGGGCTTCCCCGGTACAGGGTGCCGCGCAATCACATTAATCATCATAATCATCCGAACGGCCGTCACGCCGGTCCCTCGTCCGGCCCGGGATGAGCCGGGGCACGAGACCGACTGCGGTCAGGGTTCCTCAGAAGCCTGACCGCCGATCCGAGGAACAGGTCGGTACGGGGGCCCCACCTGCGGCCGCTGCCTTTTCCAGAGATGCCGATGCCAACGTTTGACGCACCAGATGGCGCACGAGATCGGGACGAGGGACAAGATCGTGGGGACCGCTGGCGGCAGCCAGGACCAGACGGACTTCGGCCACACCACAGCGAGAACGATGGGAAGTACGAAACTTTGGCCGAGTAGGAGGGCCCCCCACCCGTATTCGACCCGAGACCACCATGAAAGCCCTTCGAGGTACGGCTCGAACCGCATCATGACGGCAATCACCAGCGCCACGGCCGGGGCAATCAGCCAAGGGGAAGTGGGCAGGCCGCGGTTGCCGATGAGTTCACCGACGAGAGTGGCGGGTATGTAGGCCACCAGAAGGAACATGGCCGTATAGAGAAAACCTCCTCCTAGGGCCCCGAGCTCGTCATCCGAGTCGGCGACTGGCTTCTCTTCCTCGTCCTTCACGGCGCCCACTTCCTCTCGTCGATTTACCGGCACGCCTCTGCCAGTGCGGGAAGCCCTGTTGAGTTGACAATGAGGTTGACGATGTCCTCGTCGATGTTAGTAGGGCGCTTCTGGCGGCAGATCGTTTCAGTCGGACTTTACTCAGGGGCTGCGCTAAGGCCGATTGAGAATTTCCGATATGGCGATAGGGATTCCCTTGTGCCATTCCACCCCCCCGCTGGGCCGCGAATTCTTGTGCGCGTCAGAGGGGGACGATGCTGCCGGACCACAGGGCGAGCCAAGGTCTGCAGGCCCGCACGAGCCCCCGGCTCGGAGCCGGCAAGGGCGCAGGAAGACGGCCCGGCTCACCACCATCAACTCGCTGGCCCGCGCGCTCGATACTGAGCCCAGCTACCTGGTCGGGCAGCCCACCACGTTCGAGACGCACGGCATGGCGGAAGAGGATTCCCCTTCCGTCCTCGCTCTTCGTCAGGCCATCTCCCCCGTGGCCGACCTGCTCGGCGGTGAGAGCGACCCCGAGGATCCGCCCAGCATCCAGCAACTCCAGGCGTCGCTCCGGTCCACGGAAGCCATCCGTCGAGAAGGGCGCATGGCCGAGATCGGCGTACTGCTGCCGCCACTCATCCGCGACGCTCGCGCCGTCGTCCACGCCTCCACAGGCAGCGACAAGGCCGCGGCAAGGAAGACGCCGCGTTCACCGCGGTGGAACGGTCGATGCTCGCCGTCAAGGGTTGTGACGACCTCGGCCTGGAGACCATGGCCGCCTCCACACTCTCGTACGTCCTCACCAAACAGGGCCGCCTCGCCGATGCCGAGCGCGTCGCGGTGCCCCAGGCCGAAGCCATCGAACCGGGATTCCGCAGCAGCCAGGCGGACTTGGCCCTCTGGGGCATCCTGCTCCTCCGAGCGGCCACCGCCGCCGTGCGGCAGAAGAAGCACGAGCAGGTGCTGAGCCTGCTCAGGATGGCCAAGGGCGCCGCCGAGACGATGGACGGCGACCTCCTGCTGTACGCCACGCCGTTCGGCCTGGCCTCTGGTGAGGCTGGGGCTTCATTCTTTCTCGGCGATCTCCTTATGGGGCAGCAGGGCAGGGAGGCGGAGGCCGAGAATCTTCTGCGTGACGCGCTCGAAACCGAACTCGCCGGCGACGCGGCCTTCTGCTTAGGTCACCTGATGGCACGGGAGGGCCGGGAGTTCATCACCGTCCTCTTGCAATTCCAGCCTCAAACGGAGAAACGGACTGGCATGCACTGCAGTCGTGCTGATGACCGATCCCATTGCGACAACGCCGCCACCCCGCCCGCCGCGCCATAGCAGGACAGCGTCGCCCACCGCAGCATCAAGATCAGTGATGGCAGAGAGGTGCGGGTCCCAGTCCTCTGACTCTCGCTCGTACGCCCATGACCTGCTCTCGGCCAACATCAGCCAGTGCTTCACGCGCCCATCTCCTTAGCCGCTCCTCGCGCCATCACTGTGTCAAAGGCAGAGCCGGGATCCCGTTTGGCCAGGATGATTCTCGTCAGTTCCAGCCCAGTCGGATTGAGGGTCGGGAGGTGGGTGGACAACACGGTGGGTGCCGGTGGCTGCCCGACTACTTGAACAGGATCACGTTCTTCTTTGTTGACGACCACGGCCCTGAGGCTACGACCGTCCTCTGGCAGAGAGGGTCTCAACGAGGGTCGTGGGTAGGCGCATGCGAGTCAGGGCAGATATATCTACTACGTCACTGTGCTTTCTGCGGAGCAGTGGAGGTACCGGATTCGGCTCAGCGATCGCCATGATCGGCCAGGCCAGTGCTCCGCTGTCGTGGCGGCTGGTCATGCGCGGTCGTACACCCAGGCCCGGCCAGTCTGGCGGTACTCCTCCACGGGGATCGGCTCGACCCCGGTTCGCATGCGGGCGGTGTAGAGGAGACCGTCGAGGTGGTCGATCTCGTGGTGGATGAGGCGGGCGATGCCGTGTTCATAGACGGTGGTCACGGCCTCACCCGTCAGGGCTGTGGTCTCCACCGTGATCTTCAGGGGGCGGGGCACGAGGCCGCGTACGTCGAAGAAGCTGAGGCAGCCTTCGTACTGCTCGTCCATTTCGCCGGAGCGGTCGGTGATCCGTGGGTTGAGCAGGATGACGGCGGGGGCGTCGCCGGACGGCTGGACGACGGCCGCGGTGCGGCCGATGCCGATCTGTGGGGCGGCGATGCCCATGCCCTTGGCAAAGGGGTGGACCTGGCCGATCCGCTCCATGGCGGCGAACAGCTCGTCCACGACGCGTTCGGTTTCGTCGCGTTCGGCGGGCAGGTCGAAGGGGCGGGCCGGTTCGGTGAGGATGCCGGCGCCGTGCTGGACGACTCCGAGGTCGCGCATTCGTTGGCTGGGCCGCACGTCAATCACCTGAACTCCTCTTGATCTGTGTCGTGTTCGGGCCGGGCCCGGAACCGCCACTCAAGACGGTACCGAGCGTGCAGGGCGGGTGTGGTCGTGATCCATGTGAATTGCCGTAGCTCGCCTTTGTCGCTGCGGACGGGAGGGGTTCGGAGCGGGGAGGCTTCGGCGGTCATGGAGGTCTCGGTGCCCCACACGACGGGATCGAGAGCGGCGGGGAAGACGAGCTGGACTTCAAGGCGCTCGGTGGGCAGGCGTACGGCTCGCTGGAACCAGTGGCCCCATTTGTCGTCACCGACGGTGTAGGCGTACTCGATCCACACGGACTCGCCGGGGTAGAGCGGGAAGCGGCCGTGTTCGTTGTCGAACAGCAGCCAGACCTCTTTGAAGGCGTCGCGGTCGTGCTTGGCCTCCCAGCGCATCGTCTCACCCCGGCAGGTGGCCGTCAGCTCGAGTTCGTTCCAGGCCAACGGGTGTGCTCTGTAATGGATGTTGGATCGCTCGGGGTCGCCGGGGTAGCGGTCGACGGAGATCCGGATCAGGTAGCGGGTGATCGGCTCGTCGCCGGTGTTCCGCAGGCGCCGGCGCATGGTGAGCCGGTAGTTGCTGCCGTCGTACTGGAGCCATGCTGCGTCGTGCTCGACAACGAGGGCGGAGCCGGTCGCGTACGGCTGCTCGGGGCGGCGCTGGGCGGGCGCCGACGCTACTGGCCGCCGGGTACGGGCCTTGGCCTGCTCGTAGTCGCACCATCGCCGCCAGATTGCCTTCCCTGCGTTCAGCGCCTCGTCGGCGAGCCGTGAGAACTCCTCGCTGGGCTTGTGGCGGCCTGACTCCACATGGCTGACGTAGGACGGGTCGAAGCCCATGGCCAGGGCTAACGCCCGCTTGGACATGCCGCGTACTTCCCGCCAGCGGGCCACCTCGGCCGCGTAGTCCTCGGCTGCCTGCTCGACGGTGATCTCCTCGCTGTGCGCGTCCATCGAAGCCCCGCCCCGCGTCACTTGTTGGTGAGCATGAATGAACCGTGAGTGATCCAAGTTCACCATCCCGTCACGGTCCGCGTCGCCGTTTTCCTTCCCTCAACGGCCCGGATCGACCCTCCGGGCAGACGAGGGAGGCGAAGCGCGATGCGCGTGCTGTACCTGCTGAACATCTCCAACCCCGACCGGCTGTCGTCGGATTCGGGGTGGATCTTCGCGGACTTGCTGGCCCCGGCCCTGGCGGATGCCGGGGCGGAGGTGACCATCGCGGCCCCGGCGGCGGCCGGGGATGCCCGCTGCGGCTTCCGCCGGACGAAGGTGCCGGGGACGAAGTACCGGGCCCGGTTCTCTGCGGACGTCGACGAGTTGGTGGCCTTGCTCCGGACCGAGCGGCCGGATGTGGTGGTGGCCAACCAGGTCGAGGAGGCTCCTGCGATCCGTGCGGCTCTGCTGGAGGCCGGGTCGGATGCGCTGCTGGCCGGGTACTGCCACTACCTGCCGTTCTCCTTCGCCGACGGCGGCCAGCTCCTGCTCGACCCGTCCTTGAACGACGTGGGGCTCGGTCGACCGGTGCTGCTGGCGTTCGCCGCCGGCCTGGCCGCCTGCGACCGGGTGATGGCGCACTCCTCCACGGCCGCCTCCTGGATCACGGCCGCAGCCGCCCGCATGACCGTGGACCTTGGAGAGAAGGTGAGGGTGGTGCCCGCTCCGCGCGATGAGCGCCTGGTCCGAGCCCCGGTCGTCTCCCGGCCGACCTCCGGCACGGGCGGGGCGATCGGCGTCTACAACCACCGGCTGTATGCGCACTACGGCACCGGCCAGTTCGTGGACCTGGCCCGCGAACTGGGAGCCTCCGGCACGGTGCGGCTGCGAGTCATGGAGCTGTTCGGCCAGCGCCGGGCCGAACGGCAGGGACTGGACGACAGCCCCGAGAAGATGCGCGACCGGCTCGCTGCCCTGCCACATGTTCAGGTCGTCTCCGACCGCGGAGACCGCGTGCGCTACAAGAACCTGCTGGCTGGCGCCCGCTTCGGCATCGCCCCGTTCCGGCCCGGCTGCCCCTGGTCGATGAGTGTGATCGACTGCCAGGGCATGGGCCTGCCGGTCATCTCGCCCAAGCTGGGCTGGCTCGCCAAGCACATCGACCGCGAGCTGTGCTTCACCACCTCGGCCGAGGCCGTCGCCTTGGCCGAACGGCTCGCCACGGACGACGAGTTCCACGCTCTGCACGCCAAGCGCGCCCACGCCAGCACCACCGACTTCGCCCCCACCCTGGTCGCTGCCCGATACCTGGAGGCGATCTCGTGACCAAGTTCGACGCGGTGTTCCTCTCCTACGACGAGCCGATGGCCAACTCCCTCCAGGCCCGCCTGCAGCGGACCCTCGGCGGCACGGTCAAGCGCCTGCACGGGGTGCACGGGATGCGCCGGGCCTACCGGCTGTGCGCTGAGGTCGTCGACCGCGAGCAGTTCTTCCTCGCCGACGGCGACTTCGCCATCGACACCGACTTCGACCCCGCGTTCGTGGAACCGCTGGACGAGGGCGTGTCCATGCGGGTGTGGCGTGCGGTCAACCCGGTCAACGGCCTCTCCTACGGCTATGGCGGGCTGAAGTTGATCCGCCGCAGTGCCCTGCGTGAGATGGGGGAGGCCGTGGACGTGCTCGCCGCCCTCCCCGGACGCATCGAGTTCGCTGCGGAGGCCGCCGGGATCACGCGGTTCAACCAGAGCCCCTTTCACGCCTGGAAGGCGGGTTTCCGCGAGTGCGCGATGCTCGGCCGCGGCAGTGAGTACGGCATGGCCGACGACGACGCTCGCCAGCGGGTGGAGGCGTGGACGATGAGCCACAGCGGTGAGTTCGCCGCCTACGCCGCCGCCGGAGCCCGTGAGGGCGTCGCCTTCGCCCGCGAGGCCGCCCGCGATGCGAAGCGGTTCGACCATCTCAATGACCCCACATGGCTGCGGGAGAGGTTCACCGCCGCCCACGGAGACCAGGCGGTGTCCGGATGACCGGCTGCCCGCTCGTGCTCATCGAGCCGTACGCGCACCGCTTGGGCGGGCACCACCAGCGCACGCTGGTGGCCCTGGCCCAGGCTCGGCCCAGCAGCCTGGTCATCGCCCTGCGCGGGATCACCAGCGAGGCGATCACGGCCCTGCACGAAGCCGGTGCCCGGTTGGTTACCGCACCGGCCGGGCGTCAGGCGGGCGTCTTGCTGGTCGCCTCCTGGCTGGCCGCCCGGCTGTCTACGGCCGGGCGGCGTCTGTTCCGTTCGCGCCGCTGGCCCCGCCGCGTGCGGCGCCTACCGCACCAGGCCACCCTCATCGCCCGTTGTCTAGCCGAGGCAGCCGCGCTGCGGTCCGCCCGCCGTCTGGAGCCCGCCGCCGAGGCGGTGGTGATCCTGACCGCGAGCGAGGCCCTGCACGGAGCCGCCGCTCTCCTCAGTGGCCAGCCGCACCTGCGTTTCGTACACGAAGCAGTCACCACCGAAGACGCCACGGTGCGGCTGCTCGGCCGGCTCGCCCGCCGTGGCGAGAGGCGGGTGATCGCCCTCTATCCGAGCCAGGCCGTGGGCGATCAGTTCGCCACCGCCTTCCCCGACCTGCCTGCGGTGGTGCGGGCCTTCGCGGTCGACGACGGTCGCCGCCTCACCGACGCCGAGCGCGATGGCGGTCGGGCCGCATTCGGCATCCCGTCAGCCGAAGCCGTGGTGTGCCTGGTGGGCGGCTGGTGGCCGTACAAGGACATCGCCACGATCGACGCCGCCCTGTCCCGGCTGAAGGAGCCGCTGCATCTCGTGGTCACGGGCGCCCCGCTCGACGATGCCGTGCTGGAGCGGTGGCGATCCCTGCCCGATCTCCAACTGCACACGGTGCCCGGCTCCGTCGCGGAGAGCGTGCTGCGGCTGGTGTACGGCGCCTCAGATGCCGCCTTGGTGGCCCGGCATCCCGGTGTGGGCAAGGAATCCGGGCTCGTGATGGACGCCGTCCGCCTCGGCGTTCCCCTCGTCGTCTCTGACCACGATCCCGAGCTGACCACCCGCCTGCGCGGCCTGCCCTGGGCACTGACCTTCCCCGTCGGCGACCCGGACGGCCTCGCCGACGTCCTGCACACCGTGGTCCGACAGCCGCCCGAGCATCCCGGACCGGAGGCACCCGGCCTGCTGGGGATGCCATCGGCCGCCGAGCAGGCCGACTTCCTCACCCGCACCTTCGCCTGCCTGTGTACGAAGGAGCCACGATGCTGAGCACACCCCCAGCCCTGATCGCGGTCATCGGGCCAGTTGAACCTCCGCTGCTGGACGCCTGGGTCCGCCACTACCGACGGCTGGGCATTGAGCGATTCCTGATCGCTTTCCACTTCCCCGAACACGTCCCCGACCAACAGAGGCACGAACTCCAGGCCGCCAGCCGTGAGCTGGGCATCACCCCCACCGGCACCAGCACCGGCCCCTGGCACGAGCACACCAACACCCAGCTCAGAGACGCCCTGCGGCACCGGGCCGGGCCCGGCTGGCACCTGCTCGCGGACGCCGACG
This sequence comes from Streptomyces sp. NPDC044106, assembly GCF_056433985.1. Classification (NCBI taxonomy): domain Bacteria; kingdom Bacillati; phylum Actinomycetota; class Actinomycetes; order Kitasatosporales; family Streptomycetaceae; genus Streptomyces; species Streptomyces sp. NPDC044106. The sequence continues at coordinate 283,359 of NZ_JBWKFZ010000003.1, read as the reverse complement.
AGTTCCAGAAGTACCCCGCCCCGCTGGAGGAAGTGGTCGCCCAGGCCGACAAGTCCGGGCACCGAGTGGTCGGTGGGCTGATGCTCGACCGCGTCACCGCGAGCGGACATCTGACCGGCTGGCAGCCCCAAGGCGGACTGGACCAGGCCTATCCCCTCGGCGGCTACCTCACCCACCGGCTCCTGCACGGCGACCCCCGGAAGATCGTCCTCGCTCGCCACGACGTCGCCGTGGCCTCCGGCAATCACCGGGCGCCCGGCCACAAGCCAGATGCGGACCGTCTCTGCGCGGTGCACCACTTCAAGTGGCGCTCGGGCGTCCTCGATGACCTCCGCCGCCGCATCCAGCACTTCTCCGCCGGCACCTGGCAGGAACAGACCACGGCTGTACGTGAGGAGGCCAGTCGCCTCCTGACGCACGTCGGCCAGCACGGCGGCGCGATCAACATCAGCGACCCGCGGTTCGCCTTCCGCCGGGTGAGCCTGGACCGGATGCCCCTCGGCTGGCCCGCCGAGGCGCGTGGCGTCTTCACCACATGGCGCCCGCACATGCAGAGCGGCCAGGATCGGAGACAATGACCGCGCTCGCGCACGCTCGTCGCGGAAGGGATGACCACGTGCCCCTCGCCGTTCTCCTGGCCGGTCTGACCGGCTCCGGCAAGACCACCGTAGCCCGGGCCCTGGCTGGCCAAGGCTTCGCCCGGCTGTCCGTCGACGAGGAGGTCCACCGCCTCCACGGCCGCTACGGCGTGGACTACCCCGAACACACCTACTTCGAGCGCGAACGGCCCGTCGTCGAGTCGATCCGGCAGCGGTTCAGCAAGGAGATCGAGGCCGGGAACGACGTCGTCCTGGACCACGGGCTGTGGCGCCGCCACGAGCGCGATGCTTGGCGACAGGCCGCCCGAGAAGCGGGCGGCCATCCTGTGGTCGTCTACCTCCCCGCCGACCGCGACGAGCTGCTGCGACGCCTGACTGAGCGCAACCAGCGTGCGGACGCCAACGCCCTCACCGTCACCTCTGAAGCCCTCGACGACTTCTTCGCCCGCTTTGACGCCCCGGCCGAGGACGAAGAGGTGATCGTCTACACCGGAGATTCGGGCCAGCTCGTGACAGCGCTCGCCTCGGCCAGGCAGAGCTGAAGCAGCAGGCTCGTGACCGCTATCGGCGTCGGCGGCGATCCGCAGGCTGTTAGTTCGCTGATGCTGTTGTGGGCTGAGGTGCCCAGGCGGTCGGCGTCGTGTGGCGGGTGCTGCTGGTCAGCGCTGCCTGTGTGCGCCTGTTCGGCTGGGCGGATATTCGCCAGTTGAGGATTGGCGGCGGCGCTGGCCAGGTGCAGGGCGGTGAAGGTGACGGCGAGTCCGCCGGGAATGTTGGCGGCGTGGGCGAGTCTCCGGGCGGCTTGGCGGAGTTCGGTGGCGGCCTCACGGTCGGCGCGGATCGCCGAGCGGCGTGTCCGGTTGACCCCCTGCAGTTGCTTGCAGCTCGGCCCGGTGTGGGTCGGGTGTCTTGCGGGCCAGGTTGTGCAGGGTGTCGGCGAAGGCGTCCAGTTGTCCCTGGGCGCTGGCATCGTCGTCCGAGTCGAGGGCGGTGCGGGCCGTGCGCAGGGCGGTTTCGGTACGGTGCCACGATTCGGCCGGGTCCGCCACCTCCTTGGAGCGGTCCGCCACGTCCTGGTGGGGAGCCGCTCACGCAGGCGGTGTCCACGAGCTGGGTCTTCGACTGTCGGTCGAGGCGACGGCCCGCCTCGCGCGCGGCACGTCGTACGTCCTTGAGGTGGCCATCCCTTCGAGATCGTCACTGCCCAGGATCAGCTGTCCCTGGTAGCCGTGGCGGCCCTGGTGACCAGGCTTCAGCGAAGCCTTCATCAGAGTCTCCAGGCGGTCGACCAGGTTGTCGTGACGCCGCTTGGCCACTCGTGCCGGACGTCAGATGCCCTGTCGCCCAGTGGGCAACAGGGCATCTGACCTGCTACTTAAGTGTGCCCCCGGCAGGATTCGAACCTGCGACACCCGCTTTAGGAGAGCGGTGCTCTATCCCCTGAGCTACGAAGGCGGGGATCCGTCGGATGCGTGTTGCGTGCCTCCGGCAGTTCCGTGGTGGAGCGGGTCTGTCCGTGCCACCGCCGACAGTGTAGCGGGTGGAGATTTGGGGGGCGGGGGCTCCTGGGAGGGGAGGGGGTGCTCCCGCGGTTTCCCTCGGTTCCTCTGCGGCGGGGTGGTGCCGCGAGTGTCAGTTCGTGGATTCCGTCGGGGTCGGTTCCGCCGTCATGGCCGCCAGCTGGCGGGGGCGGTGCGTCAGGACCAGGGGGGCCTCGTCCGTGATCGCCACCGTGTGTTCGGAGTGGGCCGTGCGGGAGCCGTCCGCCGAGCGGATCGTCCAGCCGTCCTTGTCGAAGACGATTTTGTTCGTGCCGCGGGCGAACCACGGCTCGATGGCGATCGTCAGGCCGGGGCGGAGCTTCCAACCGCGGCCCGGGCGGCCGTCGTTGGGGATGTGCAGGTCCTCGTGCATCGTGCGGCCGATGCCGTGGCCGCCGAACTCCAGGTTGACCGGGTAGCCGTACTCCTTGGCCACCGCGCCGATCGCCGCCGAGATGTCGCCGAGTCGGTTGCCTGGCAGGGCCACCTTGATCGCGGCATCCAGCGCGACCTCCGTGGCCTCGATCAGCCGTACGTCCTTCTCGTCGGGGGTGCCGACGATCACGGTGTGGGCCGAGTCCGCCGCCCAGCCGTCGATCATCACGGCCATGTCCATGGTCAGCACATCGCCGTCGCGCAGCTTGTACCGGTGCGGCAGGCCGTGCAGCACCGCGTCGTTCACCGAGAGGCACACCACGTTGCGGAAGGGGCCCTCGCCGAACGAGGGCGCGTAGTCCCAGTAGCAGGAGACCGCGCCGCGCTCCTTGATCCGGCGGCGGGCGTGGTGCTCCAGGTCCATCAGGTCGACGCCCACCGCCGCGAGGTCGCCGAGCTCCTCCAGTACCTCGCCGACGAACCGGCCGGTCACATGCATCCGCTCGATGTCCTTGGGCGACTTGTGCTCGATCACTGTTGTCCTCTTCTTCCCCGGAGCCCCGACAGCCTCAACCTTGACCTTGGTGGTCGGTATATTTATACCAGGGGGGGCGGTAGGAAGGGGTGGGGGTTCGTGGCGGTTGTTGAGGGGATCGGCGCGTGCCTACCATGTCCGCATGGTTCGCCATCCGCTCGCCCCCGAACAGATCGAGGCCGGACGACGCCTCGGGGCCGCACTGCGCGTCGCCCGGGCCGGGCGCAGCCCCGTCGACGTGGCCCTCGCGGCCGAGATCTCGCCGGAGACCCTCCGCAAGATCGAGACCGGGCGGCTGCCCACGCCGGCCTTCGGCACCATCGTGCGTCTCAGTGAGGTGCTCGGCGTTCCGCTCGCCGAGCTCGCCCGGGTGTGGCGGGTGGATCCGGGTGCCGGTGCGGCTGTGACCGCGACTGTGACCGGGGGTGCGGGTGCGGGCTCGGGCTCGGGTTCCGAGGGGATCCGTCCGGGCCTCGGTGTTCGGCCGGCTCTGAGTGAAGCTTCCTGACCCTGGCCCTGGCCCTGGCTCTGACCCGAGTCCCGTTCGGCCCGCGGCCCGCCCTGGTCGCTACTCGATGACCAGCTCCACCGGGATGTTGCCGCGCGTCGCCTTCGAGTAGGGGCAGAAGGCGTGCGTCTTCTTCAGGAGGTCCTCGCCCGCGGCGCCCTGCAGGTGCTCCGGGAGCTCGGCCCGCATCACCACGGCCAGGCCGAAGCCGCCGTCCGTGTCCTTGCCGATGCTTACCTCGGCCGTCACCGAGACATCCGTGACGTCGATCTTCTCCTGGCGGGCGATGTTGCCCATCGCGCTCGCGAAGCAGGCCGCGTAACCGGCGGCGAAGAGCTGCTCCGGGTTGGTGCCCCGGCCGTCGCCGCCCAGGGCCACGGGGAAGCCGAGCTGCAGGTCGATCTGGCCGTCCGAGCTGACGGCGCGGCCCTCGCGGCCGTTGGCGGTGGCTACTGCGGTGTACAGGGCTGCTTCCATGGTGGCCATTCCATCCTCTTCGAGTGGTTCGCGAGTGGTTCGCGAGGAGCTCGCGAGTGGTTCGCGTCCCCGGCGGGGTTCGGGTGCGGTCATCAGTAGAGCACCCTATTGAGTTGCGTGCAACTTAGTTGTGCACGACTCAATGGGGTGCTGTTGTAGCCTTTGTGTATGGATGACGTACGCGACGAGGACCTTCTCCGGCTCGACGAGCAGATCTGTTTTTCGCTGCACGCCGCCGCGCGGGCCTTCAACGGCGTCTACCGCACCGCGCTCAAGGGGCTCGGGCTCACCTATCCCCAGTACCTCGTGATGCTGGTGCTCTGGGAGCACGGCGAGCTGCCCGTCAAGAAGATCGGGGAGCGGCTGCGGCTCGACTCCGGCACGTTGTCGCCGCTGCTCAAGCGGCTGGAGGCGGCCGGTCATGTGGAGCGGCGGCGGAGCGTGGAGGACGAGCGGTCCGTGACCGTGCGGCCCACCGGGCAGGGGCTCGCGCTGCGCGAGAAGGCGCGGGCCGTGCCCCGGGCCATCGCCGAGTCCAGCGGCATGTCCCTGGCGGAAGTGCGGGATCTGCGCTCCCGGCTCAACGCGCTGACCGAAGCGCTCGACGGTGCCGACGCCGAGCGCGTCTTCGGCGATTGTGTGCGGTGACACGCGCCGCCGCGAAAGCGGCTGGGTGGGGCGCCGCGAAAGCGGCTGAGGCGGCGCCTACGCCTCCTGTGCGAACACCGCCTACGCCTCCCCTGCGAACACCGCCTACGCCTCCCCTGTGAACACCGCCTCCGTCGTCGTCACCATCGCGCACTTGCCCGCCGCCCAGCGCAGCGCCATCGCGTGGTCGTCCGCGGAGAAGTCCGCCACCGCGTCGGCCACCAGGAACGCCTGGATGTCCCGCATCCACGCGTCGCAGGCCGTCATCAGTACGCCGATGTGGGCGTAGATCCCGATGATGATCAGCTGGTCGCGGCCCTGTTCGCGCATCCGCTCCAGGAGGTCCGTGCGGACGAAACCGCTGTACTTCCACTTGGTGAGGACCGTCTCCGCGGGCGCCGGGCCGATCTCCTTCGCGATCGCCGCCGCGTGCGCGTCGTCGGGCAGCCCCGGGCCCCAGAAGTCCTGTTGGAGCCCGCGCTCGGCGGGGCTCTGGCCGCCGGGCTGCGCGGTGTGCAGGACCGGGACGCCGAGGCGGGTCGCCGTTTGCTTCAACTCCCGTACATGCGAGAGGAGTTCTGGTACCGGTGGCGCCGTTCGGTCGTACGCCGAGAGGAAGTAGTTCTGCAGGTCGTGCACGAGGAGTACGGCGCGGGACGGGTCTGCCTTCCAATCCACGCGGTTCGCCGGCAGCTCGTCGGGTGACGGCATGGGGTAGGGGGTGATGGCGGGGAGAGCCATGGTGGCGGGCGTTCCGTTCGGGTGAGGGGGATTTACGAGGTGGGGGAGGTGGGGGAGGTGGGGGAGGTGGGGGATGCAGGGGAGGCCTGCGTCTGGGATGACGCGGCCCTCAGGGCCTTCTTGGAGATCTTGCCTACGCCCGTCTGCGGGAAGGCCTCCACGAACTCGACGCGGTCCGGCACCTTGTACGCGGCAAGGCCCCTCTCGCGTACGAACTTCCGCACGGCGGCCGGTCGCAGCGGCTCCGCGTCCGCGCGCAGGATCACGTACGCGCAGGTCCGCTCGCCCAGATACGCGTCCGGCTCGGCGACCACGTTCGCGTCGTGCACGGACGGGTGCGCGAGGATGTGGTTCTCCACCTCCTCGGCCGCGATCTTCTCGCCGCCCCGGTTGATCTGGTCCTTCGCCCGGCCCTCGACGACGATGTGGCCGGTCGCCGTGAGGCGTACGACATCGCCCGTGCGGTAGAAGCCGTCCGCCGTGAAGGAACGGGCATTGTGCTCCGGAGCCTTCCAGTAGCCGCGGATCGTGTACGGGCCACGGGTGAGGAGGTGGCCCGTCTCGCCCGTCGGCAGGTCGTTGTCCTCGTCGTCGACGACGCGGATCTCGTCGTCCGGGGAGATGGGACGGCCCTGCGTCGTGACGATCGTCTCCGGGGAGTCGTCCAGGCGCGTGTAGTTGACCAGGCCCTCCGCCATGCCGAAGACCTGCTGCAGCGTGCAGCCGAGCGCCGGCTTCACCCGGCGCGCCGCCTCCTCGCTGAACTTCGCGCCGCCGACCAGGAGCACCTCCAGGCTGCTCAGGTCGTACGCCGTGGCCGGCGCCGCCTCCGTCCAGAGCAGGGCCAGCGGCGGGACGAGGCCCGTGATGGTGACTCCCTCGGCCTCGATGAGGGGGAAGGCCACCTCTGGGCTTGGCTGCGGGCAGAGCACGACGCGGGCGCCCGCGTACAGCGCGCCGAGCGAACCTGGTGAGGAGAGCGGGAAGTTGTGGGCCGCGGGGAGGGCCACGAGGTAGACGCTGTTCTCGTCGACCGCGCAGAGTTCGTTCGAGCCGCGCAGTGAGTAGATGTAGTCGTCGTGGGTGCGCGGGATCAGCTTCGGGACGCCGGTGCTGCCGCCGGAGAGCTGGAGGAACGCCAGGTCGGATGGGACGGGTGGGGAGGGTGGGGAGGGTGGGGTCGGGGCCGGGGTCGTGGTCGGCTCCGTGGCTGTTCGGGGCAGGGGTGCGAAGGGGCCCGCGTCGCCTTCCGCCACGAACACGTGCTTCAGCGTGGGGAGTTCGTCTATCAGCTTCGCCGCCAGGCCGCGGTAGTCGAAGCCGCCGAGCTCCTGCGGGATGACGTACGCCACCGCCTCGGTGAACTCGCAGAAGTAGCGGATCTCCGTCTCTCGGTGCGCGGGCAGCGCGAAGACCGGGAGCGCGCCGATGCGGAACAGGGCGAAGACTGTCTCGAAGAACTCGGCGATGTTGGGCAGTTGGACGACCACCTTGTCGCCCTTGCCGATGCCCCGAGCGAGCAGTCCCGCCGCCAACTGGTCGGCTCGGCGGTCCAGTTCGCCGTACGTCCAGCGGCGCGGCGTCGGTCCGCCGGGGTCCACGATCGCGACCCGCTCCGGGTGCTCGGCCGCGCGCTCGCGCAGCATCTGCCCGAAGGTCTCACCCCGCCACCAGCCCGCCGCTCGGTAGCGGTCGGCGAACTCCTTCGGCCAGGTGGGGGTTTCTGGGATCCTTGGAGTGCTCACAGCTCTACCCCCACCGCGTTCAGGAACGTACGGAACTTCGCGCCGGTCTCCGCCGTCTCCGCCGCCGGGTCCGACGCCGCGACCACGCCCGCCCCCGCGTACAGCCGCAGGCTTCGCTCCTCGGCCTCGGCGCAGCGGATCGTCACGACCCACTCGCCGTCGCCGTTCGCGTCGCCCCAGCCGACCACGCCCGTGAAGAAGCCGCGGTCGAACGGTTCCGTCTCGCGGATCACCTCGCGCGCGGTCGCCGTCGGCGTGCCGCAGACCGCGGGGGTGGGGTGCAGCGCGCAGGCCAGTTCGAGCGCGGAGGCGTCGGGGGTGGTGAGCGTGCCGGTCACCGTGGTGGACAGGTGCCACATTGTCGCCGTGCGGACGAGGGTGGGGCGGGGCGGGACGGTCAGGTCCGTGCAGAAGGCGGCGAGTGCCTGGTGGACGCCGTCCACCACCACGGAGTGTTCGTGCAGGTCCTTGGCCGACTCCAGGAGCGCGGCGGCGCGGCGCACGTCCTCGCCGAGGTCGTCGCTGCGCGGCGTCGAACCGGCGAGGGGGTTCGCGACGACCTGCCGGCCCCGGCGCGAGACGAGCAGTTCGGGGCTGGCGCCGATGAGGGTGCGGCCCGGCGCCGTCGGCAGGGCGAAGGTGTAGCCGCCGGGGTCGCGGCGGGCCAGGCGCTGGAGCATCGCGGGGAGGTCCAGCTTCGTGGGCGCGGTGAGTTCGATGGTGCGGGCCAGGACGACCTTGCTGAAGTCGCCGCGCCACATGCGCTCCACGGCGGCGGCCACGCCCGCGCCGTACTCCTCGGGCGAGGGCACCGGGCGGAGCTGCCAGTCTGCGGGGTCCGGGGTCTCGGTGGGCAGCGCGATCAGGGGGTCCGCGGCGAGTGGGGGCGCGGTGCGCAGGGTTTCGGGGACGGTGAGTGCGGCGGGCGCCGTGGGGTCGAAGGGGACCGCGCCGACGACGTGCGGCTCGTTGATTCCGGCGCGGCTCGCGTCGGCCAGGGTGGCGGCTACGCGTGTCGGCAACGGTCTCTCGTCGTGCGGTACTTCGGCGTGCGGGGTGGTGGTGAGCAGGGTGCGGGTCGGGGTGGCCAGGAAGCGGGCCCCGGGGGTGTAGGCGGCGAGGAGCGCGGTGGCGGCTCCTACGGCGGGGTGGGCCTGCTCGGCCGTCGTGACGTGAGTGGCTACCTCGGGTGCCGTCGACACGGGGGCTCCAATTCTCAGGTGGGGTTTGGGTGGGAGGGTGGGGGTGCGGGTGCGGGTGCGGGTGTGGCCTGGGCGGGCAGGTGTGGGTGTGGGTGCGGGTGTGGCCTGGGCGGGCAGGTGTGGGTGCGGGCGCGGGGTGCGGGTGGGGCGCGTGAACGGTGGGTGGGGGCGCGGGGGCGCCGGCGGGTGCGGCGCTCTTGGGCCGGGGTGTCGTGGGGCGGGGCCGCGGTGGGTATGTGCGTACTCGCCATCCCTGCGCCACGTCGTACGGACAAAGGCGGCACAGTGGGCTCGGTGCTCCGTTCGCACATACCCCCCACGGCCCCTCGCGCGCGCTTCCCCCGCCTGCGGGCCGGTGGCGTGTCAGCGCAGTGTTGCGCCGCCGTCGACGTACAGCTCCTGCAGCGTGATGTGCCTGGCGCGGTCCGACGCCAGGAACAGCACCGCGTCGGCGATGTCCTGCGGGGCGGCCATGCGGCCCAGGGGGATGCCCGTGCGGTACGTCCGCAGGTCGCCGTCGAGGACGGTGGGTGGGGGCTCGGGTGCCGAGTCGTCGGGCCAGAGCGCGCGTTGCATCGCCGTGTCCGTGGTGCCGGGTGCCACGACGTTGCAGCGCACGCCGCTGCGGGCGACCTCCAGGCCCAGGCACTTGGTGAAGGCCGCTGCCGCCGCCTTGGACGCGGCGTACGCGGCCATGCCGGTGCGGGGGATTCCGGCGGCGTTGGAGCCGACGGTGATGATGCAGCCGGAGCCGCGCGCCGTCATGTGGGAGGCGGCGGCGCGCGAGGTGTGGAGGACGCCGGTGGTGTTCACGGCGAAGGTGTCGGCCCAGTCCGCGTCGGTCAGGTCGGCGACGGCGGAGCTGCGGAGGATGCCCGCCACGTTCACGAGGAGGTCGAGGGCGCCGTGGTCGCGGATGGTGTCGGCGACGACGGTGTTCACCGCGGCCGCGTCGGTGACGTCCATGACGCGGGGGGTGATCGTGCCGGAGGCCGTCCTCGACTCGGCGGCCAGTTCGTCGATGCCGTGCGCGTCGCGGTCGGTGGCGACTACGTGCGCGCCCCGGGCGGCGAGCGTGGCGGCGACCGCGGCACCGATGCCCTGGCCCGCGCCGGTCACCAGAGCCGTACGCCCGGCGAACTCGCCATCGGCATGCGACTCGTTCGGTATGTCCTCTGGCATGGTGTGAGCCACCTCCCCGCTGTTTAGGTAAGGCTAACCTAACGTACGGCCTCGTTCGTGAGGAGGCTGGAGGTTGGGGGGTGTGCCGCCGCGTGGCATGTGTTACCTTCCGAGTGGTACGTGTGAACGCCCCGTCCTGGGTGCCCGTACCGTCATCCCTCTCCCGGTTTTCGGGATCTCGTAGTTCTCGGGGCCTCCCGGGGGCTGTCAGGCCGTTTCGGCCTTCTTCATTCACTGCTCGCCGCAGTTCTCTTTCCGCCCGTCGTACGGGGCGTGTCCATCGCCGTCCCGCCGGGCCTTCTCCCGCGCATGTCGCGAAAGGACCCTCGTCATGACTGTCACCACGGCCATTCAGCCCTCGCCCGTCGTCCGTACCGCCTCTTCGGGAGTCGAGTCCACAACTGCTGTTGCTTGTAAGGGGGTTCTTGATATCGGGCGTGACGGTCGCGGGTTCCTCCGTGGTCCCGCTTGCCTGCCCGAGCCCGGTGACGTGCAGGTCTCTGCCGCCGTCATCCGTCAACTCGGGCTGCGCAACGGCGACTTCGTCGAAGGTGTCTGCGGGCGGCCCCGCGTGCTCGCCGGGGCCGAACGGGTCAACGGGCGGCCGATCGGCACCCTGCGTGCCCGGCCGCGCTTCGGGGACCTCACCCCGCTGCACCCCCGCGAGCGGATCCGCCTGGAGACCGCCGGCGGGCCGCTCGCCGGCCGGCTCCTCGATCTCGTCGCACCCGTCGGCAAGGGGCAGCGCGGGCTCATCGTCGCCCCGCCGCACACCGGCAAGACCGTGCTGCTCCAGCAGATCGCCGCGGCCGTCGCCCGGAACCACCCCGAGTGCCACCTCATGGTCGTCCTCCTCGACGAACGGCCCGAGGAGGTCACCGACATGCGGCGTTCGGTCCGCGGCGAGGTGCTCGCCTCGACCTTCGACCGGCCCGCCAAGGAGCACATCACCCTCGCCGAACTCGCCGTCGAGCGGGCCAAGCGCATGGTCGAGGACGGGCGTGACGTCGTCATGCTCTTCGATTCGCTGACGCGGCTGTGCCGCGCGTACAACAACGCGGCCTCCAGCGGGGGCCGCACCCTCAGCGGTGGTGTCGACGCCGCCGCCGTGCAGGGGCCGAAGCGGCTCTTCGGGGCGGCGCGCCTCGCCGAGGAGGGCGGTTCCCTGACGATGCTCGCCACCGCGCTCGTCGAGACCGGGTCGCGCGCCGACGACTACTACTTCGAGGAGCTGAAGAGCACCGGGAACATGGAGCTGCGGCTCGACCGCTCCATCGCGGCGCGGCGCGTCTACCCTGCCGTCGACGTCACCCCGTCCGGCACCCGGCGCGAGGAACTGCTGTTGTCGGAGGGTGAGTTGATGGCCGTACGCGGGTTGCGGCGGGTGCTGCGGGACCGGGACGGGCAGGGCGCCCTTGAGGCGCTGCTCGAACAGCTCAGGAAGACGCCGGACAACGCCGCGTTCCTGCGCCAGGTGCGCCAGACCGTCCCGGGTGCGACGCAACCCCGTACGGGCGCCGCGAGTGCTACGGACGCGTGACGGCCACGCGGTATTTGCCGTCGTCGTCAATCCCCGCCACCGTCACCCGCACTCCCGTCTTGCGGTCCGTGAAGGTCTCGCCGACGCCGTACGTCGCGTCGGACAGCTCGGCGTGGACGTTGGGGCGGCGCGTGCAGCCGCCGCTCTCGGGTGTCGCGTCGGAGACGGTGATCGGGCCGTGGCCCGTGTCGATCTCCGCGTCCACGCGGTAGACCAGGACGCCCGGCTTGCAGACCACCTCGTCGTTGCCGCCCTGGGTGCGGGCCTCGATCGCGTACCCCGACTTCTCGTTCAGCGGGACGAAGGCCAGCTTCGTGCCGCCCTTCTCGGCCAGTGGCGACAGGACGTGCTCGCTCGTGCCGGGCTTCGCGGCGCAGCCCACCTGGTCGTCGTCGAGCCAACCCAGCTTCCACTTGTGCCAGGCCAGCAGGTCGTTGTTGGCGCCCCAGTCCTCGCTCATGATGTCCCAGTGGCCCGCCGCGCCGCCGCCCTCCTGCGTGTAGAGGTCGGGCAGGCCGAAGACGTGGCCGTTCTCGTGCGGCAGTACGCGGTAGCCCGTTTCGCGGTAGCTGCCGGAGCCGTCGTCCTGGCGGCTGTAGACGAACGACGCGTTGGAGACCGGGACGCCGTCCGCGACCGGCGCCTCGTGGTTTCCCGCGAAGGTCACCGACAGGACGGTGTCGAGGGCGGAGGGGCCCGCGTTCGGGGTGATCAGGACGTTCACGACGTCGTACGAGCGGAAGTCCACCTCCGGGTCGGCGACAGCCACGATGTCCTGGACGAGCGTGCGGTAGCCGGGATCGAAGGGGGCGCCGCGCTGTATGCCGTACTCGGCGAAGCTCTTGGGCATCCGCAGCCAGTTCGGCAGCGGGGTTTCGGGCCGGTAGTCGAGGCGTCCGTACGAGCTCGTCCTGAACCACTCGGAGGTCTGCGGGAAGAACTCCGCCAGGCGCTCCTGCGCACTGCCCTGGCCGGGCGCGTCGGAGAAGTCGATCAGGAGGTTCAGGGCGCGGACGGTGCCGGTGGAGCGCGCGTACCCGGCCGGTGTCGGTATGCCCTCCGTCATCTGCACGCCCATCGTCCCGCTGATCATGCAGGGGCTGAGGGCGGCGCTGCGGGCCAGGGCGGCCGGGCCGGAGGTGCTGCGCGAGTCCGCCATGAGGCGTCCGGTGCTCGCCGACGTGGTGATCGCGAGGGTGAGGGCCGCCACGGAGGCGAGGGCGGCGCTGCGGCGAGCGGAGCGTATCTGCCTCCGGGTCGGCTGCTGCATGCATGGCCTTCCGCTCCGCGGCAGCCACCGGTCCCGGCTGCACCCTGTCCGATCACCCTGTGCCGGGGGGTGCGCGGGCGCTCGCTGAGTGGCCCGATCGTGGGTTTTTCCGAGCGAGGTGATGTGTGACTCAGGTCACATGGGAATGTGGGCCGCGTGGGAAATATCCGGGGACTCTCTCCCCGTTTAGACCTGCGTACGTGCGAAACGGGGAATCTCTCCCCGCATCGCCGGAGCCCGACCATTGAAGGAGCAGCCGTGGACACCGCCACCGCCCCGCAGCGCCGAGTCGCCCGCCCGCGGGCCGACGCCCTGCGCAACCGGGAGCGGATCGTCGCCGCCGCACGCGAGATGTTCGTGGAGTACGGAGCGGACGTACCCCTCGACGAGGTCGCGCGCCGGGCCGGCGTCGGCAACGCCACGGTCTACCGCCACTTCGCCGACCGCGGCGAACTGGTCCGCCAGGTCGTCCGTACGGTGATGGAGCGCGTCACGGCCCTCGCCGAACAGGGCATCGCCACGGCGGACGCCGACGGCGCAGCCGCGTTCGGGGCGCTGCGTACCTTCGTGCACGCCGCGGCCGAGGAGCGGATCGGCGCCATGTGCCCGATGCTGTCCCCCGACTTCGACCCCTTCCACCCCGAACTGCTCGACGCCCGCGAGCAGTTGGAGCTGTCCATCGAAGGCCTCATGGAGCGGGCCCGCGCGGCCGGGCAACTGCGCACCGACATCGCCGTCGGGGACCTGATGGTCGCCCTCTCCCAGCTCACCCGGCCGCTGCCGGGCACGGCCTGCCCGAGCATGGACGGCTTCATCCACCGCCATCTGCAGCTGTTCCTTGACGGCCTGATGGCGCCCGCCCGGTCCGAGCTGCCGGGGGAAGCGGCCACGCTGGGCGACCTTCGACAGGACCACTGCTCGACCAATGACTCGACCAATGACTGATTTCTGACCTACTGCTGCTGCTGACCTCACGCTTCGCACATTTCGTACCGCTAGGTGGCTACTCCCATGTCTGAAACAGCTCTCAAGCCCGACTCGGGGCCCGACAACAACCGCTGGAGAGCGCTCGTCTTCATCGCTCTCGCGCAGCTGATGGTCGTGCTCGACGCGACCATCGTGAACATCGCGCTGCCCTCCGCCCAGCAGGACCTCGGCATATCCGACGGCAACCGCCAGTGGGTCATCACGGCCTACGCGCTCGCCTTCGGCGGCCTGCTGCTCTTCGGTGGCCGCATCTCCGACCTGTGGGGCCGCAAGCGCACCTTCGTGACCGGCCTGGTCGGCTTCGCCGCGGCCTCCGCGCTCGGCGGCGCCGCGACCAGCGAGGCCATGATGCTGGGCGCCCGCGCCCTGCAGGGCGTCTTCGGCGCGCTGCTCGCGCCCGCCGCCCTCTCCCTGCTCGCGGTGATGTTCACCGACGCCAAGGAGCGCGCCAAGGCCTTCGGCATCTACGGCGCGATCGCCGGTGGCGGCGGCGCCGTCGGCCTGATCCTCGGCGGCTTCCTCACCGAGTATCTGAACTGGCGCTGGACCTTCTTCGTGAACATCCCGTTCGCGGTCGTCGCCGCGCTCGGCGCGTACTTCGTCATCCGTGAGCCGGCCGGTGGCCGCAACCGTTCCCCGCTCGACATCCCCGGCGTGGTCCTCTCCACCCTCGGCCTGGTCGCGCTGGTCTACGGCTTCACCCGCGCCGAGTCCGAGGGCTGGTCCGACTCCGTGACCATCGCCATGTTCGTCGCGTCCGTCGTGCTGCTCGCCGCGTTCGTCCTCACCGAGGCCAAGGTCAAGTCGCCGCTGCTGCCGCTGCGCGTCCTGACCGAGCGCAACCGCGGCGGCGTCTACCTGTCGCTCGGCCTCGCGATCATCGCGATGTTCGGCCTGTTCCTGTTCCTCACGTACTACCTCCAGATCGTGAAGGGGTACTCGCCGGTCAAGACCGGCTTCGCCTTCCTGCCGATGATCGTCGGCATGATCACGGGCTCCACGCAGATCGGCGCCCGGCTGATGACCCGCGTACCGCCGCGGCTGCTCATGGCCCCGGGCTTCCTGCTCGCCGCCCTCGGCATGCTGCTCCTGACGCAGCTGGAGATCGGCACCTCGTACGCCGGTCTGATCCTGCCCGCGCAGCTGATGCTGGGCCTCGGCATGGGTACGGCGTTCATGCCCGCCATGTCCCTGGCCACGCACGGCGTCGAGGCCCGTGACGCCGGTGTCGCCTCCGCGATGGTCAACACCTCGCAGCAGGTCGGCGGCGCCATCGGCACGGCCCTGCTCAACACCATCGCCGCCTCGGCGACCACCGCGTACCTCACGGACCACGCGGCCGGCGCGACCAACCCGAAGCTGCTCCAGGCCCAGGCCATGGTCGAGGGGTACACCAGCGCCATCTGGTGGGCGGTCGGCATCCTGGCCGCCGCGTCGCTGATCGCGGCGACCTTCGTCAACACCGGCCATCAGGGCGGCACGTCGGCTCCGGCCGACTCGTCGGACGGTGTCGAGGACGAGGTCAGGATTCCGGTGATGGCCCACTGATCCGGGCCGGCCTGATCCGGGCAGATCCGAAAGACAGGCCCTAGCGGAGCCAGGGGAGGTCTGCCCCGGCCTCCGTCGGCTGGAGTCCCTCGGCGACGATCGTCATGATCTCGCCGAGGGACTTCTGCTGTTCCGGGGTGAGCCGGTCGAAGAGGGCCTTGCGGACGGCGGAGACATGGCCGGGGGCGGTCCTGCGCAGCACCTCGAACCCCTCGTCGGTGAGGATCGCCAGCTGGCCGCGCTTGTCGGAGGGGCAGTCCTCGCGGCGCACCCAGCCGCTCTTCTCCAGCCGGGCGACCGCGTGCGAGAGACGGGACCGGGTGATCTTCATGGTCCTGGCCAGTTCGGTCATCCGCAGCCGCCGCCGTGGGGCGTCGGAGAGCTGGACCAATATGCCGTAGTACATGTGCGGCATGCCCGCGTCACGCTGCAGCTGACGGTCGAGGTGGTCGTCGAGGAGAGTGGTGGCGTGGAGGTAGGCCCGCCAGACGCGCTGCTCATCGCCGTCCAGCCAGCGCGGCTCGTCGGCCGGGGAGGGGGTCGCTGCCGTATCCATGTACCCCACTGTACGAGGCCCCTTCTTGAAACTTGAACAAACCACGCGTAGGGTAGGGATGTAAAGCTTGAGAGTTCAAGTAATGGGCGAAAGGGTGCTGGACCGCCGACCGCCCGGACCCGGAGGTGCGCGATGTCCCGCATGCCCGCCCTGTACCTCAGCCACGGCGCCCCGCCACTCGCCGACGACCCGGTCTGGCCCGGCGAACTGGCCGCCTGGTCCGCCGGGCTGCCCAGGCCCACCGCGATCCTCATGGTCTCCGCCCACTGGGAAGAGGCCCCGCTGGCCCTCTCCGCCACCGAGACGCTCCCCCTCGTGTACGACTTCTGGGGCTTCCCCCAGCACTACTACGAGGTGACCTACGCCGCGCCCGGCGCGCCCCGGCTGGCCGACTCCGTACGCAAGCTGCTGCGCGCGCCCGGCATACCCGTGCAGGACGTGCCGGACCGCGGGCTCGACCACGGCGCGTACGTCCCGCTGGTGGAGATGTATCCGGACGCGGACATCCCCGTGCTCCAGATCTCCCTGCCGACCCTCGACCCGCGCCGCCTCATGGACATCGGCCGCAGGCTCGCCCCGCTGCGCGACGAGGGCGTGCTCGTCATCGGCAGCGGCTTCTTCACGCACAATCTGGCCGCGCTGCGCCACGGCGGCGTCCCGTCCTGGTCGGCGGAGTTCGACGCCTGGGGCGAAGCGGCCCTGACGGCGGGCGACGTGGACGCGCTGCTCGACTTCGGGCACAAGTCCCCGGCCGGGCAGCTCGCCCACCCGCGCACGGAGCACTTCGCCCCGCTCTTCGTGACGCTCGGCGCGGCCGACGCCACGGGGGACATCGGCGAGCAGCGCAGTGTGATCGACGGGTTCTGGATGGGGCTGGCGAAGAGGTCGGTGCAGTTCGGGTGAGGTGGGGTGGGGCGGCGGGGTGAGGTGGGGTGGCGGGGTGGCTCGGCGGTCGTTCCGGCTCAGGCGGTGAGCGGTTCGCTCAGGTCCACGGCGCGCAGCGCCGCCGCCAGCGCCTGCTCGTCGCCCACGTCCAGGGCGGTGTCGGCCAGCTTGATCACGTGCTCGTCGCCGTGCGCCAGGGCCCGCTCGAAGACCTCCTCGGCGGTGTACGTGCCGGGTGAGGTGTACGCGATGGGGGCGTCCGGCGCGTACATGGCGGTGACCGCGGCCGACGCCGTCCACGCGGCGTGCAGGCTCGTCGCCCACAGGGTGCGGGGGAGCGCGGGCAGGGCGCGCAGCACGGCGTTGGGCGCGGTCGCCGCGTGCACCAGCATCGTCGGCTCGCCGTGGCCGTGCGTGGCGTACCGGTGGGTGGCCGCCCGTACCAGCTCGGTGAGCCGGCGCCGCGCCTCGTCGGGATCGGTCACCGCGGCGCTCCACCTCGGCAGCGCCCCGACCCGCCCGAGCCGCTCGCCGAAGCCGCCCTCCGCCCGCTCGTCGATGGGCGGCGTCGCCTCCAGGGCGTCGGCCGCGCTCATGGCGCCGGGCAGCGGGGCGATGCCGGTGGCGGGGGTGTGCCGGGCCGCCCAGTAGCCGAGGCCGTGCGCGAGCTCCGCCAGGCGCGGCTCGTCGGCGCCGCCCCGCTCCAGGGTGCGCACGGCGTGGCCCACCCGGATCACCGGGTGCGTGGCCGCGCCGTACAGGCCGGGGAGCAGGCGCGGCCACCAGGTGGCGAGCACGTCGCGCCAGGGCCGCGCCTCGATCTCCCGGCCGAAGTACGTGATCCAGTCGGCCGCCCGGCGCGGATCGCCGAGTGCGGCGGGCCAGTCGGCGTCGGTGACCGGTTCGACGGACGCCGGAAACTCCTCCAGGCGCGGACCGTAAAGATCAAGCCAACGATGGATGGATCCGGACTGCCCGCGCGCGGCGAGCGCCTCGACGGCCATCGGCGCGTGGTTGGAGAGCCGCCCCAGGCGCTCGGGTCCGGTGGTGTGCAGCCGCTGCAGGGCTTCGGCGAGGACACCCGTGGTGTCGGGGTCGGGGCCGGGGTCGGTGCGGGTGTCGGAATCTGTGCCGGTCATGTGGGGACGGTAGGCGGCGGGGCCGGGGCGGGGAACGGTCTGCGGGCCTAGGCCGGGGTCGTGCGTGGGGCCTAGGACGGGGTTGCGTGCGCGCGGCCTGGGGCAGGGTCGCGTGCGTGGTCCGGGGCCGGGTGCCATTCAGGCTCGGGGGGTGAGCGGCAGCTCGTACCAGGCGACGTCCCAGTACCGCCCGAACTTCCTGCCCGCTTCTTCGTACGTCCCCACGTGACGGAACCCGAAGCGCTCGTGGAGACGGACCGACGCCTCGTTCGGGAGGGCCACGCCCGCGTAGGCGCGGTGCAGGTCCTCGCCGCGCAGGGCGTCGAAGAGGGCCCGGTAGAGGAGCGTGCCGATGCCCCGGCCCACGGCCTCGGGGGCGCAGTACACGCTGACCTCCACGGAGGTCGAGTACGCGGGCTTCGGACGGAAAGGACTACTCGTCGCGTATCCGAGCACCCGAGAGGGGCGGAGGCCGGAATCCCGCTCCTGAGCAACCAAGAGACGGTGCGGGCCGTCTTTGGGGTGGGAGAGCAGCCAAGGGCGGCGCTCTTCCGGACGGAGGGCGACGGTGTCGAAGGTGACCGCCGTCTCACGGACGTAGTGGTTGTAGAGGTCCGTGAGGGCTTCCAGGTCGGCCTCGGCCCCCGGCCTGACCTGCGTCTCCGCACCCTCTGACAGCACCCGACCTCCGTGTGTAGCGGCACAGGGTACTGCACCGTCAGGAAAAAAGATGTGCGGCTTGGGAATTCTGTCCGGATTCCAGTCGTTGTTTCCAACGGATGCAGGGCACCCGAGGGTGTGCCATCCACCACAGAGGCCCCACCAGGGCCGACCAGGACCACCACATCGCAAGGGAGCACGCATGGCAACCCGTGCCGTCGCCCGTCGCAAGTCCGCCTCCGGCGAGACCGACGCGGCACGCAGTGTTCGCGCCGTAGGCGGGGAGATCGCCGACCGCGACCTGGTCGGCATGTACCTCGACGAGATCGCGCGTACGCCGCTGCTCGATGCCGCCAAGGAAGTGGAACTCTCCCAGGTCATCGAGGCGGGGGTGTATGCCCGGAAGATTCTGGACGGCGAGGTCGAGGACAGCCGGGTCACCGCGGACCGCGAGGAGCTCGAAGCCCTCGTCGCCGACGGTGAGCGGGCCAAGGACGTCTTCATCCGCTCGAACCTCCGCCTGGTCGTCGCGGTAGCCCGCCGCTATCCGCGCAGCGGCCTGCCCCTGCTCGACCTGATCCAGGAGGGGAACGCGGGTCTGGTCCGCGCCGTCGAGAAGTTCGACTACGCCAAGGGTTTCAAGTTCTCCACGTACGCCACGTGGTGGATCCGCCAGGCCATCACCCGCTCCATAGCCGACCAGTCCCGCACCATCCGCCTCCCCGTCCACCTGGTCGAGGAGCTGGGCCGGATCCGCCGTGTGCAGCGCGAGTTCAACAGGGAGAACGGCCGGGAGCCGGAGCCCGCGGAGATCGCCAAGGAGCTGTCCTCGACGCCGGAGCGCGTCATCGACGTCCTGGACTGGGCACGCGACCCCGTCTCGCTGAACATGGGCGTGGACGACGAGGGCGACACCCAGTTCGGCGACCTCCTGGAGGACACCTCCGCCGTCTCGCCCGAGCAGTCCGTCCTCTCCCTGCTGCGCAGGGAGGAGCTCGACGACCTGATAGGCCGCCTCGACCAGCGCACGGCGTCCATCATCAAGATGCGGTACGGCATCGAGGACGGCCGCGAGCGGACGCTGACGGAGGTCGGCAAGGAGCACGGGCTGACGCGTGAGCGGATCCGGCAGATCGAGAAGCACGCGCTTCTTGAGCTGAAGAAGCTGGCCAGGGACACCGGGTTCGACGCGGTGGCCTAGGGCGGCCGGCTGGGCGGGTGGGGGCTCATCGGCTCATCCCGTCGCCCTCCCCAGCCGTGACGCCAAGTCGGCCACGTACGTGACCAGCTCCCGCGGGGCGTGGACCGCGAAGTCGCAGTCCATCACCGCGAGGCGGATCGCCAGCCACTCGACGGTGCCCGAGACCGTCGCCCGCAGGCGGCAGCTGTGCTCGTCCAGGGGTTCCACCGGGCCGAGCGCCGATGTCAGGCGGGCGGCCACGAACGCCGCGGGGGCGGCGAACGTCACGTCCAGGTCGTAGGCCTGGCGGCCGCGCCACATGGAGTCGCGGATGAACTCCGCCGCGTCCCCCTTGGGCAGCTCACGCGGCACGAACCGCGCGCCCGTCGCGAACGGCTCGCTCACCCGGTCCACCCGGAAGGTCCGCCAGTCCTCGCGGTCGATGTCGAACGCCACGAGGTACCAGCGCCGCCCCGTCGAGACCAGCCGGTACGGCTCGGTGAGGCGGCGCGACTGCGTGCCGTCACCCGCCCGGTAGCCGAACCGCAGACGTTCCTGGCCGGCCGCCGCCGACGCCATCACCGTCAGCGTCTCCGGCGCGATACTCGCACCGTCCCCGCTGGTCAGCGGCGTCGTCGCGATCTGCAACGCGGAGACCCGGTGGCGCAGTCGGGCGGGAAGCACCTGCTCCAGCTTGGCGAGCGCCCGTACCGACGCCTCCTCCACGCCCTCCACCGCGTGCCCCGCCCCGGCCCGCAGGCCGACCGCGATGGCCACCGCCTCCTCGTCGTCCAGGACGAGCGGCGGCATCGCCTTGCCCGCGACGAGACGGTAGCCGCCCGCCGCGCCCTGGCTGGCCCGCACCGGATAGCCGAGGTCCCGCAGCCGGTCGATGTCGCGCCGCACCGTGCGCCTGCTGACACCGAGCCGCTCGGAGAGCTCGGCGCCGGGCCACTCGCGGGGGGTCTGCAGGAGCGAGAGGAGCTGGAAGAGCCGGGCCGGGGTGTCCGTACCGGCCGCCGTACCGTCCGTCGTCGTCATGAAGCCCAGGATGCCGGACAACTAGGTCATGAGCTGTCCTATATGGCCTCTAGCCTGAACGGCATGACTTCACCGAGCACCACTTCCGCACCCGGGACGCCGGTGGCCGCCGGCGACCGGCGGCGCTGGTTCGCCCTGGCCATCGTGATGACCGCCGCCTTCATGGATCTCGTCGACGTGACCATCGTCAACATCGCGATCCCGTCCATCCAGCGGAACGAGGGCGCCTCCCTCAGCCAGATCCAGTGGATCACCGCGGGGTACGCGCTCGCCTTCGCCGCCGGCCTCATCACCGGTGGACGCCTCGGCGACATCCATGGACGCAAGCGGCTCTTCCTCATAGGGATCACCGGGTTCACCGTCGCCTCCGCGCTCTGCGGCTTCGCGGCGAACCCGGAGATGCTGGTCGCGTCGCGCATCCTGCAGGGCGGCATGGCCGCGCTGATGGTGCCGCAGGTGCTGTCGATCGTGCACGCCACCTTCCCCGCCCACGAGCGCGGCAAGGTCTTCGGCCTCTTCGGCATGGTCGTCGGCCTGGGCGCGGTCTCCGGACCGCTGCTCGGCGCGCTGCTCACCGAGTGGAACCTCTTCGGCCTGCAGTGGCGGCCGATCTTCCTCATCAACCTGCCGGTGGGCATCGCGGGCCTGCTGCTCGGCCGCAAGTTCATCACCGAGTCGAAGGCGCCGAGGGCCCTCAAGCTCGACCTCGTCGGCGTCGTCCTGGTCACGCTCGGCCTGCTCATGCTGCTCTACCCGCTCACCCGCGGACGTGAGCTGGACTGGCCGGTCTGGGGTTACGTCATGATGGGCGGCGCCTTCGTCGTCTTCGGCGCGCTCGTCGCGTACGAGAAGTGGAAGGCCGCGAAGGACGGTTCGCCGCTCGTGGAACTCTCGCTGTTCAAGGTCAAGAGCTTCGCCGCGGGCATCGCGGTGCAGACCGTGTTCGGTGTCGCCCTCGGCATCTTCTTCCTCGTCTGGACCCTCTACATGCAGATCGGCCTCGGCTGGACCCCGCTGCGCGCCGGGCTCACCGGAGTGCCGTTCTCCATCGCGGTCTCCGCGGCGGCCGGCGTCTCCGTGCAGCAGCTCGTGCCCCGGTTCGGCCGCAAGGTGCTGCAGACCGGCGCCCTGACGATGGCCGCCGGTGTGCTGATCTACATCTGGGAGGCCGACCGGTACGGCGCGGACATCGCGCCCTGGCAGATGGCGCTCCCGCTCGTCGTGATGGGCGTCGGCATGGGCCTGATCGTGGCCCCGATCACCGACGCGGTCCTCTCGGACGTCCCGCAGGAGCACGCCGGTTCGGCCTCCGGCCTCATCAACACCGTGCAGCAGATGGGCAACGCGCTCGGCCTCGGCCTGGTGTCGGTGGCGTTCTTCGGAGTGATCGACGACCGGGTCGCGCCGAACCGCATCCCCGCGGAGTTCGCGGACGGGTTCGAGAACGCGCTGTGGTGGGTGGCCGGCGTCCTCCTGGTCATCTTCCTGCTGATGTTCGCGCTCCCGGCGAAGCCGCGGCAGCATGTCGAGGGCGGCGGTGCGGATGAGACGGTGCCGGGTCCCGCGGCCGAGGCCGCGCCCGAGTCCGAGTCCGAGGGTGAGCCGGAGCCCGAGACCGCGTTGGTTCGCTGAGCGGGCCACCGCGCCCTGTGTGCACCGCGTACGACTGGCCGGTGTGCACCGCGTACGACTGCCCTGTGTGCACCGCGTACGACTGCCCGGCCCGGGCGGAGCGTCAGACTCTCAGAGCTCCGCCCGGGTCGCCGCCGTGTCCAGCGACTCCAGGACCTCCCTCGGGTTGCCGCCCTTGGCCACCGCCTCGCCGATGTGGCGGCGCACCACGCTCCTGACCTCGGGCCACGAGCCGAGGTGCGTCGGCTGGAACTGGGCCCGCGGCATCTGGTCGATGAAGTCCCACATCGGACGCTGCTTCGGGTCCTCGCGCAGCGCGTCCGACGCCGAGCTCGTCACCGGCAGCGCCGACTGGCTCCCGCCGTACGCCAGGGCCGACTTGCGGCCGTACAGATGGCTCAGGAACGCGCCGCACTGCTCGCGCCGCCCGTTCCGCCTGAACGCCATCAGCCAGTCATTGAGCCCCACGGGCGGCGCGGCGCCGCCGAGCTTCTTGGGGAACGGGGCGTGCGCGTAAGGGAACTTGGCCCGGTCGGCGGCGCCCATCAGGACCGGGTGCGCGATCATCATGCCGATCTTCCCGCGCAGGAACTGGGCGTACGCGTCCGTCCTCGTCAGCGACTTCGGGTCGGGGCCCGCGAGGCCCGGCCGCACGAGGTTGTCGCGCAGCCAGGTCAGGGTGGCGATGTTGCCGGCGCCTGCGAAGTCGTAGCCCGCGAGGCCCGCGTAGCCTCCGCCGTCCGCGAGCAGCCAGGCGAGTGCCTCGTCCTCGGCGGCCTCCGGACCGAGTTGCAGCCCGTACGGGGTGGGCACGCCGATCCCCTTCAACGCCTGGGCCGCGGAGCGCAGTTCGGCCCAGGACCGGGGCGCCTCGACGCGGGCCTGCTTGAACAGGGCCTTGTTGTAGAAGAGTCGCGGGGTGCTGGCCAGGAAGGGCAGCCCGTACTGGACGCGGTCGACCATGCCCGCCTCCGCGTAGGAGCGGATGAAATCGCCCTCGGTACGCACGTCGAAGAGGTCGGACGCGCCGTAGAGCTTGCCGTCCTCGGCGTAGGGCGCGAAGAAGTTGGACTGGGCGATGTCGGGGGCCTCGCCGTCCTTCACACGCCGGGCCAGGGTCTCGTCGAGTTTGGCGAACGGGACGCGTTCGAGGTCGACTTCGATGTCCGGGTGGGCCTTCTTGAAGCCGGCGATGAGGCTGCCCCACTGGTCACCGATCGAGGAGCCCACGCTCTTGTCGTAGCTGGCCACGAGGAGCTTGAGCGGGGCGTCGGTCTCCGCGGAACAGGCGCTGAGGCCGCCGGCGCCGAGCGCGGTGGCGCCGGCGAGACCGGCCGTATGGAGAAGGAACTGCCGACGACGCACCGCTGATTGCCACCCCTTGTTTGTTCCCGCGCATCCGGCGACGGCGGATGCGCACAGCCCGCGCACCGGACGCCATCTGCCCGCGCGTCTGGCACGCGTCTGGCACGCGTCTGCCTGCGCGTCTGGCACGCGTCCGCCCGCGCGTCTGGCACGCATCTGACGGTGGCAGATTCTGCCATACGGGCAGTGCGTGCCGATGAGTCGTGTCAGGAGACTGGCATAACCTGCCTGGCATGCCTGACATGCCTCCCGTTTCGCTCACGGAGCGACGCAAGAACGAGACCCGCCTGGACATCGCCCGCACCGCGGCGGCGCTCTTCGTCGCGGACGGGCTGCGGGCCACCCGCGCCGAGGACATCGCGCGGGCGGCGGGCGTCGCGCCGCGCACGTTCTACCGCTACTTCCCGACCAAGGAGGAGTCCGTCGCGCCGCTCTTCGCGGTGGGCGCGCAGCAGTGGGCCGAGGCAGTGCGCGGTGCGCCGGCGGAGCTGTCCGTTCCGGACGCGCTGCGGCACGCGGTGCGGGAGGCGCTCGGGGCCGGGACGGCCGGGGCGGTCGAGTCCCTGGACTGGGTGCGGTCGTTGCTGCGCATGTCGGTGGAGAGCGCGGCGCTGCGTGCGGTGTGGGCGGACGCGTGCCACGCGTCGGAGCAGACGCTGCTGGCGGTCCTCGCGGAACGGTCGGGTGGCGAGGAGCGGACCGCCGAGCCGTCGCTGGAGCTGCGCCTGGCGGCGGGCATCGCGAGCACGGCGGTACGGGTGGCGGTGGAGACGTGGGCGTTGGGGTCTGACGGGGGCGAGGGGCCGGATGGGCTGGCGGGGCGCTGCCTGGGGGCGTTGGAGGGGTTTACCTGGCCGTAGGTGGCGCGGGTGGCGTAGGTGCCCGTAGGGGCAGGGGGCAATGAGCCTCCGGCCCACAAGGCCCAAAGTCCGTTTGTGTCTGAGGCGTGCCCGAACCTGTTTACTTTCCCGAAACTCGACCGTACTCTGCGAGTGAAACCACAAGCTCGGGCATTCGGCGGAGGCAAACGGACATGTACGCACCGGAGCGGCAGCAGGAGATCCTGCGGCTCGCGCGGGACGGCGGGCGGGTCGACGTCCTCTCGCTGGCCGAGGAGCTCCAGGTCACCGCGGAGACCATTCGGCGCGACCTGAAGGCGCTCGACCGCGCAGGCCTCGTGCGCCGCGTGCACGGCGGTGCCATACCGGCCGGGCGGCTCGACTTCGAGCCGGACCTCACCGAGCGCGAGGGCACCGCCGCCGACGAGAAGGACCGCATCGCCCGCGCCGCCCTCGCCGAACTGCCCGCGGAGGGCAGCGTCATCCTCGACGCCGGATCGACCGTGGCGCGGCTCGCGGCGGCGCTCCCACTGGAGTCGACGCTCACCGTCGTCACGCACGGACTGCCCACCGCCGCGCGTCTCGCCGACCACCCCGGCATCCAGCTCCACCTCATCGGCGGCCGGGTCAGGCAGCGTACGCGCGCGGCCGTGGACGCCTGGGCCCTGCGGGCGTACGGCGAGATCCGCGCCGACGTCGTCTTCCTCGCCGCCAACGGGTTCTCCGCGGAGAGTGGCCTCACCACCCCCGATCTCGCCGAGGCCGCCGTGAAGCGCGCGGCCGTCGCCGCGGCCCGCCGTGTCGTGCTGCTCGCGGACTCCGCCAAACACGGCCAGGAGCACTTCGCCCGCTTCGGCGACCTCACCGACGTGGACGTACTGATCACCGACACGGGCCTCGACCCCGCGGTCGCGGCCACCATCGAGGCCGCGGGCACGGAAGTAGTACGCGCGTGAGCAGGCAAGCAGCCGGTACGCGCGTGAGTACGGACGCAGCCGGTCCACGCGTGAGTACGGACGCATCCGGCACGCCCGAAGGCGCAGAAGCGGCCGGTACGCACATCAGCACGAAAGCAGCGGTACGCGCATGATCCTCACCGTCACCCCCAACCCCTCCCTCGACCGCACCTACGAGGTGCCCTCGCTCGACCGCGGCGAGGTCGTCCGCGCCACCGGCGACCGGATGGACCCGGGCGGCAAGGGCGTCAACGTCTCTCGGGCCGTCGCGGCGGCGGGCGTGCGGACGGTCGCCGTACTGCCGCTGGGCGGCGCGCCCGGCGCCCTCGTCGCCCGACTCCTCGACGAGCAGGGCATCGAGGCCGCCCCGGTGCCGGTGGCCGGACAGACCCGCTCCAACATCGCGGTCGCCGAGCCGGACGGCACGCTCACGAAAATCAACGCCCCCGGCCCCGAACTGTCGGACCAGGAACGGGAGAAGCTGCTCGCCACCGTAGGCGAACGGTCGGCCGGCGCCGACTGGATCGCCTGCTGCGGCAGCCTGCCGCGCGGCCTGAAGCCGTCGTGGTACGCCGAGCTGGTGGCCCGCGCGCACGCGGCCGGGGCCCGGATCGCCCTGGACACCTCGGGCCCCGCGCTGCTCGCCGCGCTCGCCGAACGCCCCGACGTCGTCAAGCCCAACGCCGAGGAGCTCGCCGAGGCCGTGGGCCGTCCCCTCACCACGGTCGGCGACGCGGTCGAGGCCGCGCGGGAGCTGCGGGCGTCGGGCGCCCGGGCCGTCCTCGCGAGCCTCGGCGCCGACGGCCAGCTCCTGGTCGACGCGTCGGGCACGTACTTCGCGAGCGCCCCCGTCGACGCCGTGCGCAGCAACGTCGGCGCCGGTGACTCCTCCCTCGCCGGGTTCCTGATCGCCGGCGGCGCGGGGCCCCGCGCGCTCGCCTCGGCCGTCGCGCACGGCGCCGCCGCCGTCCAGCTGCCGGGCAGCGTGATGCCGGCCCCCGCGGACCTCGCGCCGGACGCGGTCACCGTGACGGACGAGGTCCCGCTGGACCGCGTACTGACGGAGCCCGCCGCATGAAATCCGCCGCCACCCCAGCTCCCGCCGCCACCCAAGCCCCCGCCCCCGCCCACCGGGCGATACGCGTACGAAGGAGCCCGCGATGACCGAGATGATCACCGCGGACCTGGTCGACCTCGAAATCGACCTGTCCGCCGAAACCAAGGAAGCCGCGGCCCGTTCCCTCGCCGAGCGCATGGTGGCGCTCGGGCGCGTGAGCGACCTGGAAGGGTTCCTCGCCGATGTGGCGGCCCGCGAGGCGCAGATGCCGACCGGCCTGGACGGCGGCATCGGCATTCCGCACTGCCGCAGCGCGCACGTCACCGAGCCGACCCTCGCCTTCGGCCGGTCGGCACGCGGCATCGACTTCGGCGCGCCGGACGGCCCCGCGGACCTGATCTTCCTGATCGCGGCCCCGGCGGGCGCGGACGACGCCCACCTGACGATCCTGTCGTCGCTGGCACGGCAGTTGATGGACGCGGAGTTCACGGGCGCGCTGCGGTCCGCCTCGACGGCGGCGGAGGCGGCAGCCCTGATCAGGGGCGAGGAAGGAGGGGACGAAGGGGAGGCCGAAGGGGCGGCCGAAGCTTCCGGCGGCGGGCAGGACGGCGGGGGCACGGCTTCCGGCGCCGCCGAACCGTTCCGTATCGTCGCCGTCACCTCCTGCCCCACAGGCATCGCCCACACCTACATGGCCGCCGAGTCCCTGGAGAACGCGGCCCGCGAGGCAGGCGTGGAGCTGACCGTGGAGACGCAGGGCTCCGCCGGCTTCACTCGCCTCGACCCGGCCGTCCTGGCCGCCGCGGACGCGGTGATCTTCGCCCACGACGTCCCCGTACGCGACAAGTCCCGCTTCGCGGGCAAGCCCACCGTCGACGTGGGCGTCAAGGCGGGGATCAACCGGCCCGCCGAACTCATCGCGGAGGTACGGGAGAAGGCCGCGCGCGGCGAGACGACCGCCCCCGCGGGGCCGACCCCGGTCGAAAGCGCCGGGGACAGCGGCGACGGCTACGGCACCAAGCTGCGCAAGTGGCTGATGTCGGGCGTCAGTTACATGGTTCCCTTCGTCGCGGCGGGCGGCCTGCTCATCGCCCTCGGCTTCGCCATCGGCGGCTGGAAGATCGACAAGGCGCCGTCGGTCGCCGAGCACTTCATCTGGACGGACCACACCAGTTGGGCCGCCCTGCTCTTCCAGATCGGCGGCCTCGCCTTCGCCTTCCTGGTCCCGGTCCTCGCGGGCTACATCGCGTACGGAATGGCCGACCGGCCCGGCCTGGTCCCCGGCTTCGTCGGCGGCTCGGTCGCCGTCACCATCAACGCGGGCTTCCTCGGCGGTCTCGCCGCCGGTCTGCTCGCGGGCGCCGTCGTCATGGGCATCCAGCGGGTCCGCATCCCGGCCGTGCTGCGCGGCATCATGCCGGTGGTGGTGATTCCGCTGATCTCATCGGCGGTGGTCGGCTTCCTGATGTTCCTCGTCGTAGGCAAGCCCATCGCCTCCCTGCAGAGCGCGCTGACCGACTGGCTGGAGGGCCTCTCCGGCGCCAACGCGATCATCCTCGGCGTGATCCTCGGCCTGATGATGTGCTTCGACCTCGGCGGCCCGCTCAACAAGGTGGCCTACGCCTTCGCGATCGGCGGCCTCACCCATCCGACCGACGGAGGCCTCAAGGTGATGGCCGCGACGATGGCGGCAGGCATGGTCCCGCCACTCGCCATGGCGCTCGCCACGACGGTCCGCGGACGCCTCTTCACCAAGGCCGAGCGGGAGAACGGCAAGGCGGCCTGGTTCCTCGGCGCCTCCTTCATCACGGAGGGCGCGATCCCGTTCGCGGCCGCCGACCCGCTGCGCGTCATCCCCGCGTCCATGGCGGGCGGCGCGGTCACCGGCGCCCTGTCGATGGCGTTCGACTGCACGCTGCGCGCCCCGCACGGCGGTGTGTTCGTGGTCCCGCTGATCGGCCGGCCGCTGCTCTACCTGGTCGCGATCGCGGCCGGCGTCTGCGTCTCGACGGCCGTGGTCGTCCTGCTCAAGGGCGCGAGGAGGACGGGGCCCGCCGGGGCGGCCGGTACGGACGAGGAGACGTCCGCCGGTGCGTCGGCGGCGGACGCGTCCAAGGGGACGCGGGCGTCGGCGACCGTCTGAGCGCGCGGGCCGGACCGGTCCGCACGGGGGCAAATGGGTCCAGGTCCCGCAGTGTGCGACATGCGTCACTTCGGGACCTAAGTCCTGATCTCCCCTGTCGAAAGGCCCCGCCCTTGTTGTCTACTGGGCCGCATGTTCCAGGATGTCTCGATCGTTCAGCAGATAGGCGTGGCCGCGCTCGCCGTGGCGACCGTCGTCTGGGCCGTCGGCCTGGTGCGGGTGATGCGCAGGGACCGCTCCGGCGCCGAGGGGTGGCGCCGGACGCAGCCGCTGCGCGCGCTGCCGACCCAGCAGGGTCCGCCGCGGGCGGAGACCGTGGAACTCACCGCCGACGAGCGGGCCGCCTTCGCCGGTCTCGTACGGCAGTTCGGCGACGGACGCTCCTGACGCGAACGCTCCTGACGCGGAGGCTCCGGGCCTACGCGTCCTGCGCGTCCTGCGTCTTTCGGACCCTCACCGCTCAGCCCTGCGCCCGGGTGCCCTGGCCGCCTCGCCTGCTCCGGGCGCCCTGGCCGCCTCGGGTCCGCGTCCATTCCTGGGCCCTGCGCTCCATCGCGGCGCGGGCCGCCTCCTCGGTCGCGTACACCTCGCACATGTGCCGCCCGTCGGGCGTGAGCGTGTGCTCCACCTCCCACAGGCTTCTCTCGCCGCCGTCGAAGAGCAGGAACGCGTGCTCGTAGAGCGAGAAGGACATGCGCATCTCGCCGGTCAGGCAGGGGCGGCCGAACGCCTGGGTGATCTGGTGCGCGAACGCCGCGCGCAGCTCGCGCACGACATCCTTGCCCGGCCGGTCGCCGTCCGGGTTCTCCGCGCGGCGCAGGAGGCGGCGCGCGTGGTCCGCGGAGCCGTCGGGGACGTACGCGTGGCGGGGGCCCGAGTCGGCGGGGAGCTGGAGCACGACGGGCCGGCCGCAGGCGGGCGGGTCGGGCGGCAGCGGCAGCCGCGAGGTGGCGACGCCCGCCTCCTCCTCGTCGGCGTAGATCTCGTGCGTCGGGGCGCTGCCCGGCGCGGTGTTGTGGACGAGCTCCCAGAGCGTAAGCACGGACGCGTCCGCGAGCAGCCAGGTGTGTCTGTACGTCTCGCGGTGCAGGCCCGAGCTGTGGTGGGCCGAGTGCAGCGAACTGTCGTGGGCGACGGCCGAGTCGAGACGGGCCAGCACCTCGTCCGGCAGGTCGAAGGAGTTCAGGGCGCGGCCGAGAAGTCGCTCGAGGTACTCCTCCGGGGAGTGCGGTTCGGGCGACTCGGGTGGCTCGTACGCGGTGTCGTACGGAACGCTCAAGGTTCTTCTCCCGGCGTTGCTACATGTCACCTGGTGAGTGCATACCGTAGCCCCTGGGTCCGACATCATGTCCGGGAACGGGAAAACGCGCGAGCCGCACGGGAAGTTCCCGCGCGGCTCGCGCAGTTGGGCTTCAGGGCCGGGCCGGGAGTGGGCCGGGAGTGAGCTCGGAAAGCGGCGCGCGGTCAGCTCGCGCTGCCGGCCTTCCACTCGCTCCACGACATGTTCCAGCCATTGAGGCCGTTGTCCGGGGCGATGGTCTTGTCGGGGGAGCCCTTGACCGTCACGACGTCGCCGATCAGCGAGTTGTTGAAGAACCAGGCGCCCTGGGTGCCGGGGTCACCCGCACCGCGCGCGTCCTGGAGGCCGACGCAGCCGTGGCTGGTGTTGGCGCTGCCGAAGATCGAGGGCGAACCCCAGTAGTTGCCGTGGATGAAGGTGCCCGACGAGGACAGGCGCATGGCGTGCGGCACGTCCTTGATGTCGTACTCCCCGCCGAAGCCGACCGTGTCGCCGTTCATCCGGGTCTGCGTGAACTTCTCCGAGATGACCATCTTGCCGTTGTACGTCGGGTTCGACGGGCTGCCCGCCGAGATCGGGACGGACTTGATGACCTTGCCGTCGCGCTCGACCGTCATCTTCTTGGCCTGCACGTCGACCGTGGAGACCTGGGCGCGGCCGACGGTGAAGGTGACCGTCTTGTTCTGCACGCCGGTGACGCCGTTCGCGCCCTTCACGCCGTCCAGGTTGATCTTCATCGTGACCTTGGACCCGGCCTTCCAGTAGTCCTCGGGCCGGAAGTCCAGGCGCTGGTTGCCGAACCAGTGGCCGACGACCTCCTGGCCACTGCTTGACGTCACCGTGATGTGCGACTGGACGTCCTTCTTCTCCGTGATCGCCTTGTCGAAGTTGAAGGAGACCGGCATGCCGACGCCGACCGTGGCGCCGCCGTCCGGCGTGTAGGTGCCGATGAAGCTGTTGGCCGAGGAGACCGTCGTGAACGTCGCGTTCTCGGTCGCCGCGTTGCCCTTGGCGTCCTTGGCGTTGGCGGTCACCTTGTACTTCGTGCCGCGCTCCAGCTGGGACTTGGGCTTCCAGCTGGTGCCGTCGCCGGAGATGGTGCCCTCGACCGCCGTGCCTGACGTCACCGACGTCATCTTCACGCTGGTCAGCTTGCCGTTCTTGACCCTGACACCGGTGGCGTTGATCGAGGCGTCGGTGGCACCGTCCTTGGACGAGATGGTGATGTCCGCACCCTTGGCGGCCGCGCTGCTGTTCTTGTCGTCCTTGGCGTCCGCGTCACCTCCACAGGCCGACAGGGTCAGCGCGCCCACGGCAGCGAGCGCGGTGGCGGCCAGCAGGGCACGGCGCCGGGGGTTGACTATGACCGACCTTGTCACGGGCTGCTCCAAGTAGGTGTTCTGATCCAGTACGAGTAAAGAGCGGCCGTGTGCGTCTGAAGGTTCCCGCCGGGTGGTGTGAGTGTGGGCACATTCAGTGCTTCAACGGGCGGGGTGTGGTTGGTATTTGACCCTATTTGGGCTGCCCTCCCGCCATCTGTCCATCTGTCCATCTGTCCATCTGCCCATCTGTCACCGCCCCCCGTAGAGGTCGGGGTACGCGGGGAACGTGCCGCCCGGCGTCCTCACGGACTCCGCCGCCAGCATCGCCCGCACGATCGCCTCCGTCACGACGTCCGCGCCCGCGGCGAGGACCTCGTTGAGGGCGAGCGGTCTTTCGGCGGCCAGGGCGTGGGCGCCGGTGGCGAGGGCGAAGACCGTGTCGCCGTCGTTGAGGAGGTGCACGGGCCGCACCGCGCGCGCCATGCCGTCGTGCGACGTGCCGGCCAGCTTCTGCGCCTGCGCCTTGGTGAGTTCGGCGTCGGTCGCGACCACGGCCAGGGTCGTGTTCAGCGGTGGCGGCCCGTTCTCCGCGGCGGCCTCGGCGAGACGCCGCTTCGCCTCCTCGTGGACCTCGGGCGACGGGCAACTCACCCGCCGCCCCGCGAAGTACTGCCCGTACAACGCGCCCGTCTCCGGGTCGACCGCCGAGCCCGCGGCGTTCGCCACGACCAGCGCGGCGACCGTGATCCCCGAGCCGAGGCGGACGCTCGCGCTGCCGATGCCGCCCTTGAAGCTGCCGACCACCGCGCCGGTGCCCGCGCCTACGCCGCCCTCCTCGACGGCGGCGAACAGTCCGGTGCGGGCGGCCGCCTCGACGGCCGCCCGGCCGGTCGCCGCGTCGGGCCTGGCCTTGAAGTCGCCACCCCGGCCCAGGTCGAAGACGCAGGCGGCCGGGACGACGGGGACGACGTGGGAGGGGTCGGGCCCGACCTGCACCCCCCGGCCCCGCTCCTCCAGCCACGCCACCACCCCGGACGCCGCGTCCAGCCCGTACGCACTGCCGCCGGTGAGGACGACGGCCTCGACCCGCTGCACCAGATTGCGCGGGTCGAGGGCGTCCGTCTCACGGGTGCCGGGGCCGCCACCGCGTACGTCGACGGCTGCGACGGCGCCGCCCTCGGGGGCGAGCACCACGGTGGTGCCGGTGAGCCGGCCGCCCCCGGTCCGCGTCGCGTGACCGACACGGAGCCCGGCGACATCGGTCAGGGACCCGGGCACGTTCGAGGCATCAGAGGTCATGGGGAAGGCGTACCACGAGCGTGGCCGTGCGGGGTGTCGGGGTGCCGGGGTGCCGGGGTGCCGTGCCCCGCACGGCATCGGGAGGTACCTGCCCGCCCGAGGCCCGAAGTCCCGTCAGCTCCCTCCTCTTTGGCCCGGCCACCCCGTGTCCTACGCCTCTGCCCGCGCGCGCCCGCGCGACGGACCGTGGATATGTCAGGCCCCGTAACAAGGTCGGGACCCTGAGCGAACCGGGAACCAACATGACACCGCCTGCCGTTCGACCAGCACCCACCGCTCCCCCGAGCGCGAGCGCGAGCGTGAGCCCGAGCCCGAGCGCGAACCCGAGCGCGGGCACGACGTATGACCCCGCGCAGTACCGACCCGGCCGCACCATCACCGACTGGGAGCCGGAGAACGAGCTCTTCTGGAAGTCCACCGGCCGCAAGGTCGCCGCCCGCAACCTGTGGATCGCGGTCCCCGCCCTCCTGGTCGCCTTCGTCGTCTGGCAGGTGTGGTCGGTCACCGCGACCAACCTGAAGGACGTCGGGTTCGGCTTCTCCACCTCGCAGCTGTTCTGGCTGACGGCGGTCCCGGGTCTGACGGGCGGCACGGCCCGGATCCTCTACACCTTCCTCGGCCCGATGATCGGCCAGCGCCGCTTCACCGCGCTCTCCACCGTCGTCCTGGTCGTCCCGCTGATCTGGCTCGGCGTCGCCGTCCAGAACCCCGGCACCTCGTACGGCGTGATGATCGCCATCGCGGCCCTCTGCGGCATCGGCGGCGCCAACTTCGCCTCGTCCCTCGCCAACATCGGCTTCTTCTTCCCCAAGAAGGACAAGGGCAACGCCACCGGCATCAACGGCGGCCTCGGCAACCTCGGTGTCTCCGTCGTCCAGCTGCTCACCCCGATCGTCATCACCAGCTCGGTCATCGCGGTCGGCTCGGCCCAGCACAGGGCGGACGGCTCGGCGGTCTGGCTGCAGAACGCGGCGTTCCTGTGGGTGCCGGTCCTGGTGATCCTGGCCGCCGTCGCGTGGTTCGGCCAGAACGACCTCAAGGTCGCCTCCACCCCGTTCAGCCAGCAGAAGATCATTTTCAAGCGCAAGCACAACTGGCTGATGACCTGGCTCTACGTCGGCACGTTCGGCTCCTTCATCGGCTTCGCCGCCGCCCTGCCCATGCTCATCAAGACCACCTTCACCCCGATCGACGCGGCCTACTCCGCGGCCACCTACGCCTGGATGGGCCCGACCGTGGGCGCGCTCGCCCGCTGGGCCGGCGGCTGGATCGCCGACAAGATCGGCGGTGCGAGGGTCACCATCATCTCGTTCGTCGGCATGGCGCTCTCGATCATCGGCGTCATCAACTTCCTGCCCTCCGGCGGCGACGACGGCAACTTCTGGGGCTTCTTCGCCTGCTTCCTCTGCGCGTTCTTCTTCTCGGGCATCGGCAACGGCTCCACGTTCCGCCAGATCCCCGTGATCTTCCGCAACCAGCACCTGAAGGGCCTGACCGAGGGCACGCCCGCGTACGCGAAGGCGCTGAAGCAGTCGGAGATGGAGGCGGGCGCCGTCACCGGCTTCACCTCCGCCATCGCGGCGTACGGCTTCTTCTTCATCCCTGCGATGTTCGCCAACTTCCCGGTCACCGGGGCCATGTGGGGTTTCGTGGCCTTCTACGCCAGCTGCATCGCGGTCGCCTGGTGGTTCTACGCCCGCAAGAACGCGGAGTCGCCCAGCTGAACCGGGTGCCGTCCCGGCTTTCTTGTGAATGCATTCACAAGCGGACATGGGTCCAAAGTCCCGAAGGAATGCGCAGGTCAGAGTGGCTTCCCGCCTATTTCCTCGCGGTGCGACGGGACCTCCGGCCTCTGAACCAGGACCATTGCCGCCTCTCTGATCGATCAAAGAGGAGTGCAATGGAGGCAGAGCGAAGAAGCGACACGGAAGGTGCGGCTCATGACGGCCATTCCCGCGGAAACGACAGTGAACGGCGAGGCCTGGGACGGCTTCAAGGGCGGCCTGTGGCGGGACGCCATCGACGTCCGTGACTTCGTGCAGCGGAACTACACCCCGTACGAAGGAGACGGCTCCTTCCTGGCCGGCGCCACCGAACGCACCACCCAGGTCTGGCAGAAGCTCCTCTCGATGTTCCCCGAGGAGATCGAGCGCGGCATCCACGACGTGGACGTGAAGACCCCTTCGCGCATCGACGCCTTCAAGCCCGGCTACGTCGACGGCACCGCCGCCGACCACAAGGACCTGATCGTCGGCCTGCAGACCGACGCCCCGCTCAAGCGCGCCATCATGCCCAACGGCGGCTGGCGGATGGTCGAAGGCGCCCTCAACGCCTACGGCTACGCGGCCGACCCCGAGGTCAGGGACGTCTACACGCACCTGCGCAAGACCCACAACGAAGGCGTCTTTGACGCCTACACGCCCGAGATCCGCGCCTGCCGCTCCTCGGGCATCATCACCGGCCTCCCCGACGCCTACGGCCGCGGCCGCATCATCGGCGACTACCGCCGCGTCGCCCTCTACGGTGTGGACCGCCTGATCGCGGCGAAGGAGGCCGACAAGGCCGCCCTCGGCGAACGGTGGGCGACCGAGGACGTCATCCGCGGCCGCGAGGAGATCTCCGAGCAGATCAAGGCACTCAAGGAACTGAAGGCCATGGCGATGTCGTACGGCTACGACATCTCCCGGCCCGCCACCACCGGCCGCGAGGCCATCCAGTGGCTCTACTTCGCCTACCTCGCCGCCGTGAAGGAGCAGAACGGCGCGGCCATGTCGATCGGCCGCATCGACAATTTCCTCGACATCTACCTGCAGCGCGACATCGACGCGGGCCGCATCACCGAGACCGACGCCCAGGAGTTCATCGACGACTTCGTCATCAAGCTCCGCATCGTCCGCTTCCTGCGCACCCCCGAGTACAACGAGCTCTACTCCGGCGACCCGACCTGGGTCACCTGGTCGATGGCCGGCATCGGCGAGGACGGCCGCCCGCTGGTCTCGCGCACCACCTTCCGCGCCCTGCAGACCCTCTACAATCTCGGCCCGGCCCCCGAGCCGAACCTCACGGTCTTCTGGTCGCGGCGACTGCCCCAGGGTTTCAAGGAGTTCGCCGCCAGGGTCGCCATCGACACCTCGGCCATCCAGTTCGAGTCCGACGAGCTGATGCGTCCCAAGTACGGCGACGACACCGCGATCGCCTGCTGCGTCTCGGCCATGGCCGTCGGCAAACAGATGCAGTTCTTCGGCGCCCGCGTGAACGTCGCCAAGGCGCTCCTCTACGCGATCAACGGAGGACGCGACGAGAGGACGGGCAAGACCGTCGTCGAGGGCTTCACCCCCGTCGAGGGCGAGTACCTGGACTACGCGACCGTCGTGCGCCGGTACGACGCGATGCTCGACTGGCTGGCCAAGACGTACGTCCACGCGCTCAACGTCATCCACTACATGCACGACAAGTACGCCTACGAACGCATCGAGATGGCGCTGCACGACCAGGAGGTCCTGCGCACCATGGCGTGCGGCATCGCGGGCCTCTCGGTCGCCGCCGACTCGCTCTCGGCGATCAAGCACGCGAGGGTCAAGGTGATCCGCGACGACAGCGGCCTCGCCGTCGACTACGAGATCGAGGGCGACTACCCCGCCTACGGCAACAACGACGACCGCGCGGACGACATCGCCCGGCGCATCGTGCACGACTTCATGGCGAAGGTCCGCGAGCACCCCACCTACCGCGGCGCGGTGCACACCCAGTCGGTGCTGACCATCACCTCGAACGTCGTCTACGGCAAGAAGACCGGCAACACCCCCGACGGCCGCCGCGCGGGCGAGCCCTTCGCCCCCGGGGCCAACCCGATGAACGGCCGCGACGAGCACGGCTACATCGCCTCCGCGATGTCGGTCGCCAAGCTCGACTACGACGACGCCGAGGACGGCATCTCGCTGACCAACACCATCACCCCCGACGCCCTCGGCCGCACCCCCGAGGAGCGGATCGCGAACCTCGCCGGCGTCCTGGACGGCTTCATGGCGAGCGACGGCTTCCACATGAACGTCAACGTGCTCGACAAGGCGACGCTGGAGGACGCCATGGAGCACCCGGAGAACTATCCGCAGCTCACGATCCGGGTGTCCGGATACGCGGTCAACTTCATCCGGCTCACCCGCGACCAGCAGCTGGACGTCATCAACCGCACCTTCCACGGCTCGCTCTGAGCCACCGGTTCCCTCCGGGGAGCCGCCCCTGAACCGCGGCCCCGGGGCCGGGCCCTCACCCCGGCCCCGGGCGCCGCGCACACCACGTACTGCCAGTAGCCCGGGAGTTCCGTCATGGCTGTCCTCACCCCCGCGGCGGTCGCCACGCACCGCCCCGTCACCGGCTCGGTCCACTCCTGGGACCTGTCCACCGGTGTGGACGGGCCGGGGTCGCGCTTCGTCACGTTCCTCGCCGGATGCCCGCTGACCTGCCTGTACTGCCACAACCCCGACACGTGGCGGATGCGCGCGGGCAAGCGGACCACGGCCGACGACGTGATCGCCGAGGCCGCCAAGTTCACCCGGTTCATCTCGGTCGCCGGGGGCGGGGCCACCGTCAGCGGCGGAGAGCCCCTCCTGCAGCCCGTCTTCACCGGCGAACTCCTGCACCGCTTCAAGCACGAACTGGGCCTGCACACCGCGCTCGACACGTCCGGCTTCCTCGGTGCTCGCGCCACCGACGCCCTGCTGCGCGATGCCGACCTGGTCCTGCTCGACATCAAGTCCTGGGACCCCGGCACCTACCAGCGGATCACCGGCCGTCCGCTGCGGCCCACCCTCGACTTCGCCCACCGTCTGGCCGGACTCGGTCAGGAGACCTGGATCCGCTTCGTCCTCGTCCCCGGACTGACCGACGATCCGGCGAACATCGAGGGCGTCGCCCGCTTCGCCGCCTCGCTCGGCAACGTGTCCCGCGTCGACGTGCTGCCCTTCCACAAGCTGGGTGAGGCGAAGTGGGACGCGCTCGGCAAGGATTTCGCCCTGCGCGACGCCCCCTCGCCCACCCCGGCGCAGGTGACCGCGGCGAAGGAGATCTTCGCAGCTCAGGGCCTCAAGACAGTCTGAGGGGAACTGCTCGCGGAAGCCGTCGGGGGGCCCGGCGTACCCTGGAGGCATGAGCACCGCCCCCGCCCCCGAACCGCGAGATCCGGACGAGCCGAAGGCTCCGGAGGGCCCGACGGCTCCGAAGGCCCGGAAGGACCCGAAGAAGCGGCCGGGGAACGCCCTGGTCTTCGACGATCCGCTGTCGCAGCAGTCTTCGGACGATACGGACCGGGGGTGGGGCGAGCGGACCGAGGCGGGCAGCGACAGCGCCGCCGACCTCGCACGCTTCCTCGACGAGAAGCCGCCCCACCACATCTGAGCCCGCGCTGCGGCCCGCGTCACGCCCCCCGCTGCCGCTCGGGCTACGCGTCGGGCTACTCCTTGCGGGGCCCCGGCCCGCGCTGCGCCACCAAGCTGTCGCGGATCTCCTTGAGCACCTCCAGCTCGGTGATCTCCATGACCTCCTTCGTGCCCTCCTTCTCGGCCCGCCGGGCCGCCACCCGCGCCAGGTACTTGGCCATGGGCAGCACCATCAGGAAGTACACGACGGCCGCGGTGATCACGAACTGGAGGACCGAGCTGAGCACGGATCCCCACATGATCGGGATGCCGTCGGTGACCTCGCCCGCCTTGTTCACGTGGCAGGGAGACTTCAGGCACGAGCTGTAGTGGTCGAGATCCTTCGTCCCGAAGGCGCCGACGAGCGGGTTGATGACGCCCTTGACCACGGAGTTCACGATGTTCGTGAACGCGGCGCCGATGACCACCGCGACCGCCAGGTCGACGACATTGCCGCGCATCAGGAAGGCCTTGAAGCCCTCCCAGACGCCCGGTTCCTTCTTCTCGCTCACCACGAGGCCTTTCGTTGCATGTGCGGGTTGCGGAACAAACGACTTCGCAACCTACGTCAGACCATGGCGCACCTGTCCAATGCGCGCACACCAACGAGCTACTTGACAGGCTGTCAGTGCGATCGTGAATGGTCCGGCTCATCGCAGGGTCACCGCCAGACGCGCGTTCGCCGCGGCCCCGGCGAGCCGTGCCGCCGTCTCCCTCGGTACGGACAAGACCACCAGGGCGCCGCTCTCCGCGGGACCGTCCCCCGGCTCGGGCACGTCGGACACCCGCGCCCCCGACGCCACCACCCGCGGCTCGGTGCTCTCGCCGGGCGAGCCACCGGCGGCGATCACGTCGACCCGGTCGCCGGGGCGCAGCAGGCGCACCGCGTCCGCGTCCGCGATCCGCACCGGCGCCGTCACCGTCGTCTGCTCGGCCGAGGTCCCGGGGGCCCGCCGCTCCCGTACCGGGTCCGCCGTGGCCGCCGCCTCCTGCGGGGCAGGCGCGGGAGCCCGCGGCGCCGTGACCGCGAGGGCCGCCGCGGTCATCGCGAGTCCCACGGCCATCGCCCGCCGTCTGTGCCGCAGCAGCAGGCGCAGCCGCGGATGCCCGCCGCGCACTCGCACGGGCGGGAAGTGGGGGACCGGGCAGCCGTCTGCCGGCCGGGCCCGGGAAGGGAGGTGCGAGATGTGCGTCATGACGACCACCGCCTGCGGTGCGAGGAATTCGGCTTGCGTTCTCACGATGCAAGTCCGCGCCGAATCCCGCTGAGGCCCGTGGACTACTCGCCGGTTGTGGACAACTCCCTCACCCGAAGGGGAGGTTCCGCCTATCCGGCGGCTCTGGCGCGCTTACGGCAGCCGGATCCCCGGGTCCATCCCGCCCAGCGCCCCCGCACACAGGCAGCCCTCGCGCTCCCCGCTCGTCGGCAGCGCCGCCACCGCGTCGAACAGCACGTCCCGCAGCCGGCCCACATTGGCGGCGAACACCCGCAGGACCTCGTCGTGCGAGACGCCCTCGCCGGTGGACGCTCCCGCGTCCAGGTCCGTGACCAGCGCCAATGACGTATAGCAGAGCTCCAGTTCCCGGGCGAGCGCCGCCTCCGGATGCCCGGTCATGCCCACCACCGACCAGCCCTGCGCCGCGTACCAGCGGGACTCGGCCCGCGTCGAGAAGCGCGGGCCCTCGATCACGACGAGCGTCCCGCCGTCCACCGGCTCCGCCCAGTCGCGGCCGCGGGCGGCCTTCAGCGCGGCGGCGCGGCCCGCGGGACAGTAGGGGTCGGCGAGCGACACGTGCACGACGTTCGGCACGCTGCCGTCGGGCAGCGGCACCCCGTCGAAGTAGGTCTGGGCACGGCTTTGCGTGCGGTCCACGAGCTGGTCGGGCACGAGGAGGGTCCCGGGCCCGTACTCGGGCCGCAGTCCGCCGACCGCGCAGGGGCCGAGCACCTGGCGCACGCCGACCGAGCGCAGGGCCCAGAGGTTGGCGCGGTAGTTGATGCGGTGCGGCGGCAGGTGGTGGCCGCGGCCGTGCCGGGGGAGGAAGGCGACCCTTCGGCCCGCGACCTCACCGACGAAGAGGGAGTCGCTCGGCACCCCGTAGGGGGTGTCGACCTGGATCTCGGTCACGTCGTCGAGGAAGGAGTAGAAGCCGGAGCCGCCGATCACGCCGATCTCGGCCCGCGCGGCGTTCGCCGTGTTCACCATGGCCCGCACAGTAGCCCGGTCGGGGAACGCCGACGACCCCGCCGTCACCAGGACGGCGGGGTCGCACGGAGGACGTGCGGGAGAGCTTTAGGCGGCCGAGCTCGACGACGTGGACGTCGAGGCGGAGCCGGACGACTTCGAGTCCGAGGACGAGGAGGACGAGGCCGCCTTCGAGTCCGAGGAGCCCGACGAGGACGAGCTCGCTGTCGAGGACTTCGACGACGCGTTGGCCGGCGTGCTGCTCGACGACGAGCCGCGGCTGTCGTTGCGGTAGAAGCCGGAGCCCTTGAAGACGATGCCAACCGCCGAGAACACCTTCTTGAGGCGTCCGTTGCAGTTGGGGCACTCGGTCAGGGCGTCATCGGTGAACTTCTGCACCGCCTCGAGGCCCTCGCCGCACTCGGTGCACTGGTACTGGTACGTCGGCACTTGCTTCCTCCTGGCACTCTCACTCGATGAGTGCTAACGACGGTCCATAGTGACGTATTCCGCGAGATCAGTCCACCGACACCGGCACGCGGTGACCGACGCCACGCGCGACCGTGCGGCTGGAGGGCTTGGGAACGAGCCGCGACCGGAGCGTCACGAGGACCATGAGGGCCAGTGCCGTGCCGCCCAGCGGGACCAGGAAGCCGGCCCCGTCCCAGAGGCGGTCCTCCAGCTGCCCGGCGACCGTGACGGCGGCCGCCTGGCCGAGCGCGACCGCGCCGGTCAGCCAGGTGAAGGCCTCCGTGCGGCCGGTAGGCGCGACCAGCTTGTCGACCAGGGTGTAGCCGGTGATCAGCGCGGGCGCGATGCAGACGCCGACCAGCAGGCCGAGCCCGGCGAGCAGCAGCACGGAGTGCGCGGCCCACAGGCCCGAGGCCATCAGGGTCAGCGCCGTGTACCCGACGAGGAGGCGCCGCTGCGGGGAGACCTTCCAGGCGATGGCGCCGCAGACGACACCGGAGAGCATGTTGCCCGCCGCGAACGTGCCGTACAGGACGCCGTTGAGGCCGGGCTCGCCGATCGACTCGGTGAAGGCGGCCAGCGAGACCTGCATGCCGCCGAAGACGGCGCCGATGCCGAGGAACGTCGCGATCAGAACCCGCACCCCGGGGATGCGCAGCGCGGAGACGTGCTCCACGCGCGCGTGCCCTTCGTGGTGGGAGGAGGGCTTGGGCTGAGTGCTCTTCTGCGCGGCGAAGAGGAGGCCGCCGACCAGCGTGAGCCCGGCTTCCGTCAGGAGGCCGGCGGAGGGGTCGATGGTGGTGCACAGCGCGGTCGCGACGAGCGGGCCGAGGACGAAGGTCAGCTCGTCGGTGACCGACTCGAAGGCGGCCGCGGTGGTGGCCAGCGGGGAGTCCTGGAGCTTGACGCCCCAGCGGGCCCGCACCATGGGGCCGATCTGCGGGGTCGAGGCGCCCGCGGGCACGGCGGCGACGAAAAGTGCCCACAGGGGGGCGTCGGAGAGCGCGAGCACCGTCAGCGCGACGACGGACGCGGAGTGCACCAGGATGCCCGGCACCAGCACGGCGCGCTGGCCGAAACGGTCGGCGAGCTTGCCGCTGAAGGGGGCGAAGAGCGCCATGGAGACACCCGTGGCGGCCGAGACGGCGCCCGCGGCACCGTACGAGCCGGTGGTGTGCTGCACGAGCAGCACGATGGAGATGGTCAGCATCGCGAACGGCTGGCGCGCCGCGAAGCCGGGCAGCAGGAACGTCCAGGCGCGCGGGGTGCGAAGGAGCTGTCCGTAGCCGGGGCGGGATTCGGTGACCGTGGATGCCACGGCCCGTGCCTTTCTGCCGCCTGGTAGCGCGCCCCCCTTTTAGGGCGGCGGCGCCGAGAGCTGTCCTCTTGCGCGGAACTGCGGTAGATGCCGGGGCCCACTGCGGGGGCGTCACGGCCGCCATACGGTCGCGCCAGCTCTGCTTCAGGCAGAGTTGGTCGATCAGATGCCTTCATCGTACAGGGGGAGGTCCCATTTGGCCCTGTGATTGCGACCGATGAGACCCCCGCCACCTACGATTGGTGTTTTTCTCCGTCGGTTCCCAGCCAACTGGCCAGCTTGCCGCCGCGGCCGACCGCGCGCAGCCGCTTCTCCGCGGCGTCCCGCACCGGGTCGGTCGCCACCACGAGGAGTTCGTCGCCGCGCCGCAGCACCGTCGTCGGCAGCGGCACGAACGATTCTCCGTCGCGCACCACCAGCGTGACGGCCGACCCCGGGGGCAGCCGCAGCTCACCGACCTCGACGCCGTGCATGCGGGAGCCCTGGGGGATGGCCACCGAAAGGAGATGCCCTTGCAGCCGCTCCAGGGGCGCGGACTCGACGCCCAGGTCGGCTGCCTCGGAGGAGTCGCCGAGCCGCAGCTTCCTGGCCAGCCAGGGCAGCGTGGGGCCTTGGATGAGGGTGTAGACGACGACGAGCACGAAGACGATGTTGAAGATCCGCTGGCTGTCCTCGACGTCGCTCACCATCGGGATCGTCGCCAGGATGATGGGCACGGCGCCGCGCAGCCCGGCCCAGGACAGCAGCGCCTTCTCCTGCCAGGGCAGGCGGAAGGGCAGGAGGCTGATCACGACCTCCAGTGGGCGTGCCACCACGGTCAGGACCAGGCCGATGAGGATCGCGGGCCAGGTGTCGTCGAGCAGGTCGTGCGGGGTGACCAGGAGGCCGAGCAGGACGAACATGCCGATCTGGGCGATCCAGCCGAGCCCTTCGGCGAAGCCGCGGGTGGCGGGCCAGTGGGGCAGCCTGGCGTTGCCGAGGGCCATCGCGGCGAGGTAGACGGCGAGGAAGCCACTGCCGTGCGCCATGGCGCCCGCCGCGTAGGCGGTGACCGCGATCGCCATGACGGCGATGGGGTAGAGGCCGGAGGCGGGCAGCGCCACGTGCCGCATGCCGTAGGCGCCGAGCCAGCCGACCGCGAGGCCGATCGTGGCGCCGATCGCCAGCTCCAGGGCGATCTCGCCGATCAGTACGTACCAGTCGTCCACCGGGCCCGCCGTGGAGAACGCCACGACGAGGAT
The DNA here is from genome assembly GCF_056433985.1 of Streptomyces sp. NPDC044106. Classification (NCBI taxonomy): domain Bacteria; kingdom Bacillati; phylum Actinomycetota; class Actinomycetes; order Kitasatosporales; family Streptomycetaceae; genus Streptomyces; species Streptomyces sp. NPDC044106. The sequence continues at coordinate 240,457 of NZ_JBWKFZ010000003.1, read as the reverse complement.
CACGACGGGGGCGTCGTTGAACCCGGACTCCGCCTCCAGCATGCCCGTCACGCGCGAGGGGAGCGGCACCTTCCGCAGGACCGAGAAGACCGCGGCCGCGTCCGTGGACGAGACCACCGCGCCGATGATCAGCGCTTGGCGCCATTCGAGTCCGACGAGGTAGTGGGCGCCGGCGGCCGTGACGCCGACGCTGACGGCGACGCCGACGGTCGAGAGCACGGCCGCCGCGGGCAAGGCGGGTTTGATCTCTTTCCACTTCGTCCCGAGGCCGCCCTCGGCGAGGATCACGACCAGGGCGGCGTAGCCGATGACCTGGGTCAGTTCGGCGTTGTCGAAGTGGACGTCGCCGATGCCGTCCTGGCCCATGGCGATGCCGATGCCGAGGTACAGCAGCAGGCTGGGGAGCCCGCTGCGCGACGAGATGCGGACCGCCGCCACCGCGACGAGCAGAACGAGCGAGCAGACGAGCAGGAGCTGGTTGAGGTGGTGGACAGTCAGGGGCCGTTCCTTCCTCCGTGGAGCCGAGCACTACGTAGCGGAGCCGGGCACTACGTAGGAGTACTTCGTTACCTTACCTAATTGTTAACGCTTTCTTGATGTCATCGAATGACTATTCGATCTCATGGGGGCCGGGTTCCTGACTCCGCGTCCGGAGCCGCGACGCCCTGCGCCTATGGTTGCTCCAGCGCTCCCAGAGCCGCCCCAAGTCGACAGCACAGCCCGCCCTGCCGCTCGCGTAAGGACAGCAAGGACAGCGATGCCCTCCAACACCACCGCCTCTTCCGGTCATAAGTCCGGCAAGAAGAAGGGGCGCCGAGCCCGACTCGTCGTGATCGTCCTGGTCCTGGCCATCGTCGGAGGCATCGGCTTCGGCGCGTACTGGAGCGTCAGCACCGTGCGCGCTTCCTTCCCGCAGACCAAGGGATCGATCAAGCTCGACGGTCTGGCCGCCAACGTCGACGTGAAGCGCGACGGAAACGGAATCCCGCAGATCTACGCCGACTCCGACGCCGACCTCTTCATGGCGCAGGGTTACGTCCAGGCGCAGGACCGCTTCTGGGAGATGGACGTACGCCGTCATATGACCTCCGGGCGGCTCTCCGAGATGTTCGGCAAGAGCCAGGTCAAGACCGATGAATTCCTCCGCACGCTCGGCTGGCACCGGGTGGCGGAGAAGGAGTACGACACCAAGCTCTCGCCGCGGACGAAGAAGTACCTCCAGGCGTACGCCAAGGGAGTCAACGCCTACCTCGACGGCAAGGACGGCGAGGACATCTCCGTCGAGTACGCCGCGCTCGGCTTCAAGAACGACTACAAGCCGCAGCAGTGGACGCCCGTCGACTCCGTGGCCTGGCTCAAGGCCATGGCCTGGGACCTGCGCGGCAACATGCAGGACGAGATCGACCGCTCCCTGATGACGAGCCGCCTCGGCCCGTCGCAGATCAAGGACCTGTACCCCGAGTACCCGTACAAGCGGAACAAGCCGATCGTCCGGGAAGGCGCCTACGACAGCGCCACCGAGAAGTACGACCCCGAGGGCACGGCCGGCGGTACGGGTGCCGGAACTGGCACGGGTGCCGGAACTGGCACCGGTACGGGAACAGGTACTGGCATGGGTACTGGCACCGGTACGGGAACGGGCACTGGCACCGGCACGGGTACTGGCACCGGCACGGGTACCGGCACAGGCACCGGCACCCAGTCCGGAACCGGAGGCACCGGCGGAACCACGGGATCCGGCATCGCAGGCGGCACCCAGAGCACCGAAGGCATGACCTCGCAGCTCTCGGGCCTCTCCGACGCCCTGGACGAGGTCCCGTCCATCCTCGGCCCGAACGGCAACGGCATCGGCTCGAACTCCTGGGTCGTCTCCGGCAAGCACACCATCACCGGCAAGCCGCTCCTCGCCAACGATCCGCACCTGGCCCCGCAGCTGCCCTCCGTCTGGTACCAGATGGGCCTGCACTGCCGGTCGGTCTCCGACAAGTGCGGGTACGACGTCTCGGGCTACACCTTCTCCGGCATGCCGGGCGTGGTCATCGGCCACAACAAGGACATCGCCTGGGGCATGACGAACCTCGGCGCCGACGTGACGGACCTCTACCTGGAGAAGTTCACCGGCGACGGCTACCTCTCCGGCGACAAGGTGGTGCCCTTCACCACGCGCGCGGAGACCATCAAGGTCGCGGGCGGCAAGTCGAAGAAGATCACGGTCCGCGAGACCGACAACGGTCCGCTCATCTCCGACCGCGACGACGAACTGGTCAAGGTCGGCAAGAAGGCCCACGTCGACACCGCGGCCCCCGACCGGGGCGACGGCTACGGAGTGGCGCTGCGCTGGACCGCCCTGGACCCCGGCAAGTCCATGGACGCCGTCTTCGAGCTCAACCGGGCCGAGAACTTCAAGCAGTTCCGCAAGGCGGCCGCCTCTTTTGAGGTGCCCTCCCAGAACCTGATCTACGCCGACACCAAGGGCAACATCGGCTACCAGGCGCCCGGCAGGATCCCCACCCGCGGCAAGGGCGACGGCTCGCTCCCGGCGCCGGGCTGGGACCCGGACTACCGCTGGACCGGTTACATCCCGCAGAGCGCGCTGCCTTACGAGTACAACCCGGAGCGGGGCTACATCGTCACCGCCAACCAGGCCGTGATCAGCGACAAGTACCCGTACAAGCTGACCTCGGACTGGGGCTACGGAGCGCGCAGCCAGCGGATCGACGACCTCATCCAGTCGAAGATCAAGAACGGCGGCAAGATCTCCACCGAGGACATGCGCCTCATGCAGATGGACAACAGCAGCGAGATCGCCAAGCTGCTCGTGCCCAAGCTGCTGAAGATCGACATCAAGGACAAGTACGTCCGCGAGGCGCAGAAGCTCCTGGAGGGCTGGGACTACACCCAGGACGCCGACTCGGCGGCCGCCGCGTACTTCAACTCCGTCTGGCGCAACATCCTCAAGCTGTCCTTCGGCAACAAGCTCCCCAAGGAGCTGCGCGTCAAGGGGCAGTGCCTGAACGTCGAGCCGGCCGGCAACACCGGCCCCGCCGACGAGGGCAAGAAGGTGCGCGAGTGCGGCGAGCGCGACGCGGACTCGGCCCAGCCGGACGGCGGCGACCGCTACTACGAAGTGGTCCGCAAGATCATCGACGACGAGACCAACGACTGGTGGAAGGCGCCGGCGACCCGCACCGACAAGGAGACGAAGAACCGCGACCAGCTGTTCAAGCGGGCCCTTGAGGACGCGCGCTGGGACCTGACGGCCAAGCTGGGCAAGGACATCGACACCTGGAGCTGGGGCCGCCTGCACCGGCTCACGCTGAAGAACCAGACGCTGGGCACCGAAGGACCCGGCTGGCTGCAGTTCGTGCTCAACCGCGGCCCGTGGAACCTCGGCGGCGGCGAGGCCGCGGTCAACGCGACCGGCTGGAACGCGGCGGGCGGCTACGGCGTGATCTGGGTGCCGTCGATGCGCATGGTGGTGAACCTCAAGGACATGGACAAGTCCAAGTGGATCAACCTCACCGGCGCGTCGGGGCACGCGTACAACGACCACTACACCGATCAGACGGACAAGTGGGCCAAGGGCGAACTCCTGCCGTGGGCCTACACGGAGAAGGCGGTCGAGGACAGCACGAGCGACAAGCTGGTGCTCCGCCCCTGACGACCGCACACGGCACGCACTGAAAGGGCCCTCCACGCACGCGTGGAGGGCCCTTTCGGGTTGGCGGGCCCCTACCGGAACCGGCGTACCCCCGAGGGCGTCACGACGGCGTGCACCGGCTGGTCGTGCGCCTCCTCGGGCAGGTACGGGACCACCTCGGAGTCGTACAGGAGCACCACGAGGGAGGGGTGGGCGTCCGCGCGCTCCAGGCGGGCCAGGACCCGGTCGTACGACCCGCCGCCGCGCCCGAGCCGCATCCCGCGCGCGTCGACGGCGAGCCCCGGCAGCAGCACGGCGTCGGCCGTCAGGACGGCGTCGGGCCCGAGCCGCGCGCCCGCGGGCTCCAACAGCTCGATCTTCCCCTGGTGTTGCACGCGGACGAGCGAGCCCGCCCCGTCGTACGCCCCCCAGTCCAGGTCGTTGTCCCCGAGCAGCGCCGGGAGCAGAACACGGGTCCCGCGCGCGTGGAGGGCGTCGAGCAGGGCACGGGTGCCGGGTTCGCTGCCCACCGAGACGTACGCCGCGACGGTGTGCGCGTCGGCGAGTTCCGGGAGTTCCAGCGCGCGGTCGGCGAGAACCGCGGCCGCCTTCCGTGCGTCATCCCCGGTCAACCCGCTTCTCACCGCCAGGAAGTCTCGCCGCAACCTGCGCTTGGTTGGCTGGCCACCGGCCTCGGTACCGCTGGTTCCGCTCATGGGGATCTCACATTTCCTTCCTCGTGGCGCATATGCCGCCGAATTATCCGGACCCACAGATTCCGTGCATACGCACCGGATATGGTGGCGCCATGACTGAGTCCCAACCCCCCCACCACCGGATCACCAAGGCGGTCATCCCCGCAGCCGGTCTCGGTACGCGGTTCCTGCCGGCCACCAAGGCGACCCCTAAGGAGATGCTGCCGGTCGTCGACAAGCCGGCCATCCAGTACGTGGTCGAGGAGGCCGTGTCCGCGGGCCTCGACGATGTCCTCATGATCACCGGTCGCAACAAGCGCCCGCTCGAGGACCACTTCGACCGCAACTACGAACTGGAGTCGGCCCTCCTGAAGAAGGGGGACGAGGCCCGTCTCGCCAAGGTCCAGGAGTCCAGCGACCTCGCGACGATGCACTACGTACGCCAGGGCGACCCCAAGGGGCTCGGTCACGCCGTCCTGTGCGCCGCTCCGCACGTCGGCGACGAACCGTTCGCCGTACTCCTCGGCGACGACCTCATCGACCCGCGCGACCCCCTCCTCGCCCGCATGGTCGAGGTCAGGGAGCGGCACGGCGGCAGCGTCATCGCCCTCATGGAGGTGGCCCCCGAGCAGATCCACCTCTACGGCTGCGCGGCGGTCGACGCCACCGAGGACGGCGATGTCGTCAAGGTCACCGACCTGGTCGAGAAGCCCGACGCGGCCGACGCCCCGTCGAACTACGCGATCATCGGCCGCTACGTCCTCGACCCGAGCATCTTCGGCATCCTGCGCAAGACCGAGCCGGGCCGCGGCGGCGAGATCCAGCTCACCGACGCCCTCCAGCAGCTCGCGGCCGACGAGAAGATCGGCGGCCCGGTGCACGGCGTGGTCTTCAAGGGCCGCCGCTATGACACCGGCGACCGTGGCGACTATCTGCGTGCCATTGTCAGACTCGCGTGCGAACGTGAAGATCTGGGCCCGGACTTCCAGGCCTGGCTCCGCAGTTACGTCACCGAGGAGATGTAGCACTTTGAGCAGCAGCACGACGACACCGGTCATCGGCCAGAACCACCACTGGTCGGTGGAAGAGCATCTGGACGACATCCTCGAGACCGTCCGGCCGCTCGAACCCATCGAGCTCCAACTCCTCGACGCCCAGGGCTGCGTCCTGGTCGAGGACGTCACGGTGCCCGTCTCGCTGCCGCCCTTCGACAACAGCTCCATGGACGGCTACGCGGTACGGGTCGCCGATGTCGAGGGCGCGAGCGAGGAGTTCCCCGCCGTCCTCACGGTCATCGGCGACGTGGCCGCGGGCGCGGGCGAGCAGCCCACCGTCGGCGCGGGCCAGGCGGCCCGCATCATGACCGGCGCCCCGCTGCCGCCCGGCGCCGAGGCCGTCGTCCCCGTCGAGTGGACCGACGGCGGTCTGGGCGAGGGCCCCGTCTCCGGAATGCGCGCCCACAGCGCCGCCCCCGAGGGCGCCTCCGGCGAGGTCCGCGTGCACCGCCCCGCCGAGGCACGCGCGCACGTACGCGCGCGGGGCAGCGACGTCCAGACGGGCGACCGCGCCCTGCCCGCGGGCACCGTCCTCGGCCCCCCGCAGATCGCCCTGCTCGCCGCCATCGGCCGCGCCACGGTGCAGGTGCGCCCCCGCCCCCGCGTGGTCGTCATGTCCACCGGCAGCGAACTGATCCAGCCCGGCGAGCAGTTGGCCGAGGGCCAGATCTACGACTCCAACAGCTTCGCCCTCACCGCCGCGGCCCGCGATGCCGGAGCCATCGCCTACCGCGTCGGCGCGGTCGCCGACGACGCCGAGACGCTGCGCTCCACCATCGAGGACCAGCTGATCCGCGCCGACCTCATCGTCACCACGGGCGGCGTGAGCGTCGGCGCGTACGACGTCGTGAAGGAGGCCCTGTCCTCGATCGGCGACCCGGACGCCGAGGACGGCATCGGGGCGGGCAGCGGCGTGGAGTTCCGCAAGCTCGCCATGCAGCCGGGCAAGCCGCAGGGGTTCGGCTCCATCGGCCCCGACCACACCCCGCTGCTCGCGCTGCCGGGCAACCCGGTCTCCTCGTACGTCTCCTTCGAGCTCTTCGTGCGCCCCGCGATCCGCACGCTCATGGGCCTGCCCGAGGTGCAGCGGCCCACCACGCGCGCGCAGCTGCTGTCGGACAAGGCGCTGCACTCGCCCGAGGGACGCCGTCAGTTCCTGCGCGGGAAGTACGACGAGGAGGCGGGCCGGGTGATGCCCGTCGGCGGTTCCGGTTCGCATCTGATCGCCGCCCTCGCGCACGCGAACGCGCTGATCGTCATCCCCGAGGACACCTCCTCGGTGGAGCCGGGCGCGGACGTCGAGGTGGTCCTGCTCGGCTGAGCGGGCCACCCGCGCGGTACCGTGTCGCGCACAACAGGCCCGCGCGCCGCACCGCGCGGGGCCCGGACCGGGAGCGCCAAGCACATGACCGCGATTTCCCGGGGGGACACCCCCGGAGCCCCTGAGCAGCAGCGACTGACCCACATCGACGAGGCGGGCGCCGCCCGCATGGTGGATGTGTCCGCCAAGGACGTGACCGCACGCACCGCCCGCGCCAGTGGCCGCGTACGGGTCTCGCCGCGCGTGATCGAACTGCTGCGCGGCGAGGGCGTACCCAAGGGCGACGCCCTGGCCACCGCGCGGATCGCGGGCATCATGGGCGCCAAGCGCACGCCCGACCTCATCCCGCTCTGCCACCCGCTGGCCGTCTCCGGAGTGAAGCTCGACCTCTCCGTGGCGGACGACGCCGTCGAGATCCTCGCCACGGTGAAGACGACCGACCGGACGGGCGTCGAGATGGAGGCCCTCACCGCGGTGAGCGTCGCGGCCCTCACGGTCGTCGACATGGTCAAGGCCGTCGACAAGGGCGCCGTCATCACCGACGTACGCGTCGAGGAGAAGACCGGCGGCAAGTCGGGGACGTGGAGCCGCGAAGGAGCCGGGGCGTGAGCGCGGGCGACGGGCACGCACGCGTGGCGCACGATTCCGCACCGGAAGCCGCCCAGGCATCCGCATCGGCATCCGCACCGGAAGCCGCACAGGCATCCGCACCGGAAGCCGCACAGGCATCCGCATCGGCATCCGCACCAGAAGCCGCACAGGCATCCGCATCGGCACCGAACGGAGACGGCGCGCCGTACCGCGCGCTCGTCGTCACCGCCTCCAACCGTGCCGCCGCCGGTGTCTACCCCGACCGGGGCGGCCCGATCCTCGCCGAGGGCCTGGCCGCGCTCGGCTTCGCCGTCGACGGGCCGCGGGTAGTACCCGACGGCGACCCGGTCGGGCAGGCCCTGCGCGCGGGCGTGGACGCCGGGTACGACGTCATCCTCACCACCGGCGGCACCGGCATCTCGCCCACCGACCGCACCCCCGACATCACCCGTCAGGTCATCGACCACGAGGTGCCGGGCATCGGGGAGGCGATCCGCGCGTACGGCAGGGACAAGGTGGCCACCGCCGTCCTGTCGCGCGGCCTCGCGGGCGTGGCGGGCAGGACGCTCATCGTGAACCTGCCGGGCTCCACCGGAGGTGTACGCGACGGTCTCGCCGTCCTGGAACCGCTGCTGAAGCACGCGGTCGACCAGCTGCGCGGCGGCGACCACCCAGGACCACCGGGGGGTGCGAGCTGAACAGCCCCTCCTGGCCCGTCGAGCTGCGGGACGGTGACGTCGTCCTGAGGCCCATAAAGCTGCGTGACCAGCGGGCCTGGCGCGAGGTCAACCGGCGCAACCGCGACTGGCTGCGCCCCTGGGAGGCCACGATCCCGCCGCCCACGCCCAGCGGCCCGGTCGTGCACCGCCCCACCTACCGTCAGATGGTGCGCCATCTGCGCGCGGAGGCCGGCGCGGGCCGCATGCTGCCCTTCGTCATCGAGTACCAGGGCCGCCTCGTCGGGCAGTTGACCGTCGCGGGGATCACCTGGGGCTCGATGTGCTCGGGCCATGTCGGCTACTGGGTCGACGAGTCCGTGGCGGGCCGCGGGGTCATGCCGACCGCCGTCGCGCTCGCCGTGGACCACTGCTTCCGCTCGGTCGGACTGCACCGTATCGAGGTCTGCATTCGCCCCGAGAACACGCCGAGCCGACGGGTCGTGGAGAAACTCGGATTCCGCGAGGAGGGGCTGCGCCCCCGTTATCTCCACATCGACGGAGCGTGGCGCGATCATCTGGTCTTCGCGCTGACGGCCGAAGAGGTACCGGAAGGGTTGTTGCGCCGCTGGCACCGGGCGCGACCTCGGAACACGGCGTAGAACGGCTGACGACCCGTGAAAATGAAATATGTGTTCGAAATTGACCGGTGAACGGCTGTCCAGGACCCGTATGAGTCTTGTCTCAGGCATTAATTTCACACTGACGGTGGTCTGTTGGTCGCATCAGTCGCAAAAAAAGTTCGAGATATCAGCCAGATCGTGCGACACACCGGCCCAATTGGCAGATGGCCTCACGGAAACCCCTCTACCGTGTGAGCGTGAGCAGCAGCGGCCTCATCTACGCAGTCATCGTCGGGGCCTGGGCCGCCTACTTGGTGCCGATGTGGCTCCGTAGGCAGGACGAGCTGAACGAAGCCCGTCCGACGGAACGCTTCAGCACCGCCATCCGGCTGCTGTCCGGACGGGCGGGCATGGAGCGCCGATACGCCAAGGACCTGCAGGCGCGCTCGCCCGAGGAGGGGGAGTCGCGCGACGCCCCGGACGTCATCACCGGCTCGGTGGACGTCCGGTCCTTCGCCGTGCCCCCGTCCGATACGGCGGGCCACCGGACGGACCGGTCGGACCGGGCGGAGTACCGGGAAGAGCGGGCGGAGCCCGAACGCGAGCAGGAACCCGCCCCGGCCTCCCGGTCCAAGACCTCCGCCAAGGCCCCCGCCAAGAGTCCGGGCAAGGCGGCGACCCCCGCACAGCGCGCCGCGTCGGCGGAGGCCGCCGCGCGTGCCCGGCGCACGAAGGTCCTCGCCCGGCGCCGCCGTACGACAGTGCTCCTCTTCCTCGCCTTCACGGTCGGCGCCATCGTGGCCGGCGTCGGCGGCCTCGCCTTCCTGTGGGCGCCCGCCGGGCCCGCCGTACTGCTCAGCGCGTACATCGTCTATCTGCGCGGCCAGGAGCGGCGCCGCTTCACCTACACGATGGACCGGCGCCGGGCCGAGGTCGCGGCGCAGCGGCTGCGCGAGCGGCAGCCGCGCCGCAGGCCGACGGGGGCGGAGCCGGCCGCCGACGCGGTGGCTCAGGAGGGTCCGGCCGCCGGGACGGAGACGGGCCTGTCCGCGCTCGCCGCGGACCGCCGCGCTCTCGTCGAGCAGACCGACCACGCCGAGTGGGTCGACCAGCAGCGCGAGCGGCAGCGCGGGCCGGGACGCGGCGACAGCTGGGACCCGGTCCCGGTGCCGCTGCCGACGTACGTGACCGCGCCGGTCGCCCCGCGCGCCACCGGCAGCGTCGACCTGGGCTCGCCCGACGCCTGGAGCTCGGCGCGGTCGAGCACGGCGGAGCCGTCCGCCGAGCGCGCGGCCGAGCGGGAGCGTCCCGCCGCGGGGCGGGGCGGCGAGGCGCCGGGCGACATCGACGGCGCCGAGGGCGCCGACGCCGATGGCGGCCGCAGCGACAAGCGCCGGGCGGCGTCCGCGCGGCGCGCTCGCGAGCGCGGTCGCACGCCGCTCTTCGACCAGTACGAGGACGGCGACCGGCCGCGCGCGGCCAACGAGTGAAGCGTCGTGAGGTCGCCCTGGCTGACCAGCCAGGACCGGATTTCCGACCACCCGGGTGGGGGTGCTAGAGTTTCACTCGTTGCAAGGGCCTGTGGCGCAGTCTGGTAGCGCACCTCGTTCGCATCGAGGGGGTCTGGGGTTCAAATCCCCACAGGTCCACTGCACATGAGATCCCGTCCAGTTCATCGAACTGGGCGGGATCTTTGCGTTGGGGCCCACGCGTGAATTGTCGGGCTGTAGATATATTTGATCCATGCTGTCGCGGTCGTCGTCTTTGCGGGGTGTCGCTGTGCTCGGCATCACACTCGCCGCCGCCGTGCTGGCGGGCGGGTGCGCCGAGCCTCAGGGGCTGCGGGTGGAGGGGGCCGCGCTGCGGCCTTCGAGGGTGGCCGGACCTGTGTACATGGCGGACGTGACGGGGCGGCCGTTGCAGCAGCCGACGGTGGTGCGGCTCAGCGAACTGGTGGCGCTCACCGAGTTGAGCTGGCGGGACTGGGGCGGGCCGACCGCGCGGGCCACCGGGAAGCTCAGGGGCACGTGGTGCCTGCCCGGGTGCGCGAAGAAGCCGTACGACGCGACGCTGCTGCTCAGCGGTCTGGAGCGGCAGGACCGCGTGGCGTCCTACCGGCGGGCCACCGTGGAGCCGAAGGCACCGGAGGAGCTGCCCGCTACCGCGGTGAACGTGCAGTTCCAGGGGATTCGCCTGCCGGTCCCGGACCTCTGAGGCGCGGGGAGCGGCATGGGACTGCGCACCAAGATCGGCTTCGCCATCGCGGGCACCGCGGCGCTGGTCTCCGTCGTGATGGGGCTCCTCGTCCACCATCGCGCCGTCGAGACGCAGTACGCGGGTGCGCGCAGCCAGATCGGGGACCGGCTGCGGACCGCGGTGCAGGACCACGCGGCCGGGATCGACGGGGACCGCACCCTCATCGACCCCGCCGATCTGCCGGGGCCGCTCGCCGGGGCCGTGGCGAACGGGCGGTGGGGCGTCTACCTGGACCGGAGCGGGCGGGTGCCGCAGCTCTGGGCGGCCAGCAAGTACGGCGGGGAGGTCGTCGCGCTGAAGCGGCCGTACGACAGGGAAACGCAGACCGTACGGGATCTGGACCGGGTGCTGTGGATCTCCGGCGGGTTCGGGACGGCGTTGGCCTGTGTGGTGGGGCTGCTCGTCGCGACGCGGCTCGGGCGGCGTCTGCGGGTGAAGGCGGGGGCGGCGCAGCGCATCGCGGAGGGGGATCTGACGGCGCGGCTCCCGCTGCGTGGCAAGGACGAGATCACCCGGCTCGCGGCCGCGGTGAACACCATGGCCGACGCGCTCGCGGCCCGGCTGCAGGCCGAGCGTGAGGTCACGGCGAACATCGCGCACGAGCTGCGGACGCCGGTGGCCGGCATGGTGACGGCGGCCGGGCTGCTGCCGCCGGGGCGCCCTTCCGAGCTGGTACGGGAGTCCGCGCAGCGGCTGCGGGAGCTGGTCGACGACGTCATCGAGGTGGCGCGGCTCGACGGCGTGGGGGAGCAGGCGGTGGCCGAGCCGTGCGAACTGGGGGAGCTGGTGCGCAGGTCGGTCGCGGCGGGGGCCGCGGGGGCGGCCGGTGTGACGGTGGACGTCGTACGCGATGTGGAGGTCGTGACGGACCCCCGGCGTGTGGAGCGGGTGATCGCCAACCTCGTCAGCAACGCGTTGCGGCACGGAGCGGCGCCGGTGCTGGTCGAGGTCGACGGCGGGGTGGTGCGGGTGCGGGACTCCGGGGGCGGGTTTCCGGAGTCCCTGCTCTCCGGCGGCCCGCAGCGGTTCCGCAGCGGGTGCGGGACGAAGGGGGTGGGCCTCGGCCTCGGCCTGACGATCGCGCAGGGTCAGTCGCAGGTGCTTGGAGCCGGACTGCGGTTCAGCAACCCGGCGGGCGGCGGGGCCCTGGCCGAGTTCGACCTGCGGTCGGCTGTGCGGGGTGGTTCCGGCGGCGGGGCGGGAGGTAGTCGCGGGGGGTAGTCCCGCCGGGGAGGGGGGGGCGGCGCGGGGGCCGGCCCTGGGGGCGGGAAGGGACGCTACAGCGCCTTCGCGTAGCAGCGGCTGAGGTCGTCGAAGCGGTAGAGGCCGAACTTGGCGGGGGCGGGGGTGTAGCCGCTGGAGGTGTAGAGGGCTATCGCCTCCGGCTGCTTGGTGCCCGTTTCCAGGACCATGCGGACGCGGCCCGCCGCCCTCGCGTCCTCCTCGAGCGCCGCGAGGATGCGCCGGGCGAGGCCGAGGCCGCGCGCCTCGGGGGTGACGTACATCCGCTTCAGCTCGGCGTCGCCGTCCCGGTAGCCCTCCCCGTTCTCGTCCATGCCGCGCCAGCCGCCCGTCGCCAGGGCGGTGCCGTGCTCGTCGTACGCGATGAGGTAGAGCCCGCGCGGGGGTTCGAACATGGTGGGGTCGAGGGGTGTGATGTCGCCCTCGTCCCCGTACCGCTCCGCATATTCCAGCTGGACGTGGTCGTTGAGGCGGATCGCGTCGGGGTGCGCGAAGGTGACGGTGCGGAGCTCGACGGGGGTGGTGGCCTCGCGGGCCGTCGCGGGGGCGGGTACGGAGGCGGCGGCCTCGCGGGCTCGGATAGTCATGCGCTCCATCGTACTTCTATGCGAAACGGGTGAGGGCTGCGCAGTCCAGTGTGCCGGTATCGTGCCCGGATGCTCACTGTGACCTCTGTGAATGTCAACGGCCTGCGCGCCGCCGCCAAGAAGGGCTTCGTGGAGTGGCTCGGCGGGACCTCGGCCGATGTGGTGTGCCTCCAGGAGGTGCGGGCCGAGGCGCACCAGCTGCCGGACGAGGTGCGGGAGCCCGAGGGCTGGCACGTCGTGCACGCGCCGGCCGCCGCGAAGGGGCGCGCCGGCGTCTCGCTGTACACGCGCCGTGAGCCGGACCGGGTGCGCGTCGGCTTCGGGTCGCAGGAGTTCGACGGCAGCGGCCGGTACGTCGAGGCCGACCTGCCGGGCGTCACCGTGGCCAGCCTGTATCTGCCCTCCGGCGAGGTCGGCACCGAGCGGCAGGACGAGAAGGTCCGGTTCATGGGGGAGTTCCTCGTCCATCTGAGGGAGCTGAAGGCGCGGGCCGCCGCCGAGGGGCGGCACGTCGTCGTCTGCGGCGACTGGAACATCGCCCACCAGGAGGCCGACCTCAAGAACTGGAAGGGCAACAAGAAGAACTCCGGCTTCCTGCCCGAGGAACGCGCCTGGCTGAGCGAGGTCTTCGAGGAGTACGAGGACGTCGTGCGGCAGCAGCACCCGGGCGTCGAGGGCCCCTACTCCTGGTGGTCGTACCGCGGCCGCGCCTTCGACAACGACACGGGCTGGCGCATCGACTACCACGTGGCGACGGCGGGGCTCGCCGAGCGCGCGGTGAAGGCGTTCGTGGAGCGGGCCGCGAGCCACGGCGAACGCTGGAGCGACCATGCGCCCGTGACGGTGGTCTACGACCTGTAGGACCCGTCTTCGAGCCCCCGCCCGCGCGGCACCCGCGGCGGCGGCGCGCGCGGTCATAAAGTCCGGCGGAGGGCTGTCCCGGGCCCGCAAGGCATGGCAGATTGCGGACGCGCCATGTCCAACTCCCAAGGTGTCGGGGGGACTTCATGTCTGCCGTGGCTGCCAGTACTTCGAGACGTGCGGTGCTCGTCGCCGCCGCGGGCGCGGGTGTCGCGGTGGCGCTGCCCGCCACCGGGGCGTACGGCGCGGACGGCGGTGACGTTCCGGCGGGCACGCCGCCCGTGCTCCTGACCGAGCAGGCGAGCAAGCGGATCCTCGTCCTCGACCCGCGGCGCCGCGTCTGGGACCCGGCCGTCGACCCGTCCGCCGTGCGCTGGCAGTTCTCGCCGCTCGGCGACCCCCGCTACGACGACCTCCTGCCGCGGGAGAGCTGGCGCTACCCGTGCGAGGCGAAGGTGCGGCTGCACCGGAAGCGTACGTACGTCCTGACCACCGCGTCGTTCGGGTTCGCGGCCGTCGTCGAGTATCCGACGGGCAGGCGGTACTGGGGCACGGCGATCGGGCCCGGCGACGATCTGTTCAATCCGCACACCGCCGAGCTCCTGCCCGACGGCAATGTGGCCGTCGCCTGCAGCACGGGCGCGCGGGTGCGGCTGTACGCGGCGTCGCAGGGGCCGCGGGCCGAGCGGTACGCGGAGGCGGAGCTCAAGGGCGCGCACGGGCTGCACTGGGACGGCGTACGCGAAGTGCTGTGGGCGCTCGGCGACGACGAGCTGGTGTCGTACGCGGTGGGCGGCACGGCCGCGCTGCCCACGCTCGCGCGGCGCTCCGCGGTGGGGCTGCCGGTCGGCACGCCGGGGAAGACGCCCGGCGGGCACGACCTGTTCCCGGTCGCCGGGCGGCCGGGGCGGCTGTGGGTGACGACCAGTGCCGCCGTCTTCCAGTACGAGACGGTGAGCGGGGCGTTCGTGGGGGACTTCGCCGGGCACGGGACGATCTCGCGGAAGGCGGTGAAGACCGTCGGGAACGATCCGCGCACCGGGCAGGTGCTGACCACCGTGCCGGAGAGCGGGCTCGGCGAGACCTGGTGGACGACGACGGTCAGCGTGCACCTGCCGGAGAGTGTGTACAAGTACGTTGACGGCGGCATCTACAAAGCCCGCTGGTGGCTGCCCCGCTGAAAGCCGCAGCTGCTCTACGCGTCCTTGAGTCGGCGGTCCAGTGCCATCGAGAGCTCCGCCTCCACGACGCTCTTGGCGAGCGGGCGCAGCTGCTCGATGTCGACCTCGGCGGTGTCCGGGACGTGGGCGCGCATGACCGTGATGAACAACTCCGCGAGCGCGTCGGCGTGTTCGCGTACGCGCTGGCCCGCCTGCAGGACCGCGGCGAGCGGAACTCCCTTGCGCACCAGGGTGGATGAGGCGTCGAGGAGGCGGCGGCTGATGTGGACGAGTTCGTCGCCGTCCGTGCCGAGGTAGCCGAGGTCCAGGGCGGCGACGAGGTTCTCGGGGGTGACCTCGCCCGCGAAGTGGTCGGCGAGTTCCTCGGGGGTGAGGCGGACCGGCTGCTCCTCGGTCGGTTCCCCGAGGCCGAGGAGTTCGCCGACGTCGCGGCCCTTCTCGAAGGCGTCGGCGAGTTCGGCGATGCCGTTCAGGGTGTGGCCGCGCTCCAGGAGGGCGGCGATGGTGCGCAGTCTGGCCAGGTGGTGCTCGTCGTACCAGGCGATGCGGCCCTCGCGGCGCGGCGGCGGGATCAGGCCGCGCTCGCGGTAGAAGCGCACGGTACGCACGGTGATGCCGGCCGCCTCGGCCAGTTCCTCCATGCGGTACTCGCGTACGCCGCCGTCCGGTGCGCTCCCGCGTCCGGCGTGCCGTCCGCCCTGCCGTCCGCCTTCTCGGTCGTCTGCCACGCGGGAAGCCTATCCGGGCGGCGCTCGGCGATACCGGCGGTAACTTTTCCCCGCCGTACCCCTACCCATGAGTACGTGTCTGGCTTACGCTCCCAATTGCGCCAGTGGTTACTGGCAGAGTCGTGTACTTCGGGAGGCGGCGGCATGGCCGAGCGCGAGCGGAGCCCCGAGCAGGGGCGCGAGTACGAGCACGTACGGGTGGCGGTGATCGGATCCGGATTCGGCGGTCTCGGGGCCGCCGTGCGGCTGCGCCGCGAGGGCATCACCGACTTCGTCGTCCTGGAACGGGCCGGCGCGGTGGGTGGCACCTGGCGGGACAACAGCTACCCGGGCTGCGCCTGCGACGTGCCCTCGCACCTGTACTCCTTCTCCTTCGCGCCCAACCCCGACTGGCCGCGCACCTTCTCCGGCCAGGAGCGCATACGCGAGTACCTGGAGCACGTCGCCGACACCTTCCGGCTGCGCCCGCACATCCGCCTCGACACCGAGGTGAAGCTGATGAGCTGGGACGCCGAGCGGCTGCGCTGGGAGATCCGGACCAGCAACGGCATCCTCACCGCCGACGTCGTCGTCTCCGCCACCGGGCCGCTCTCCGACCCCAAGACGCCGGACATCCCCGGCCTCGACACCTTCCCCGGCAAGGTCTTCCACTCCGCGCGCTGGGACCACGACTACGACCTCGGCGGCAAGCGCGTCGCGATGATCGGCACCGGCGCATCGGCCATCCAGATCGTCCCCGAGATACAGAAGAAGGTCGGCAGGCTCACCCTCTTCCAGCGCACGCCCCCGTGGGTGATGCCGCGCGCCGACCGGGCCATCACCGGCGTCGAGCGCTGGCTGCACAAGCAGCTGCCGTTCACCACCCAGGCCCGGCGCGGACTCCTGTGGGGCATAAGGGAGTTGCAGGTCCAGGCGTTCACCAAGCGGCCCAACGAGCTCGGCATGGTCGAGCAGATAGCCAAGCGGAACATGTACCGGGCGATCAAGGACCCGGTGCTGCGGGAGAAGCTGACGCCCACGTACCGCATCGGCTGCAAGCGCATCCTGCTGTCCAACACGTACTACCCGGCGCTCGCCAAGCCCAACGTCGACGTCGTCGCGAGCGGCCTCACCGAGGTCCGGGGCAGCACAGTCGTCGCCGCCGACGGCACCGAGACCGAGGTCGACGCGATCATCTTCGGCACCGGATTCCACGTGACGGACATGCCGATCGCCGACCGCGTCGTCGGGGACGCGGGGCTCACGCTCATGGAGACCTGGAAGGACGGCATGAACGCGCTGCGCGGCGCGACCGCCGCCGGGTTCCCCAACTGGATGACGATCATCGGCCCGAACACCGGGCTCGGGAACTCCTCCATGATCCTGATGATCGAGTCCCAGCTGAACTACATGGCGGACTACCTGCGGCAGTTGAACGTGCTCGGCGGCACCGCCGCGCTCGCGGCCAGGCCGGATTCCGTGCGCGCCTGGAACGTGCGGGTGCAGGAGCGGATGAAGCGCACGGTGTGGAACACCGGCGGCTGCAACAGCTGGTACCTCGACAAGAACGGCGTCAACACCACCGTGTGGCCCGGCACGACCACCGAGTTCCGGGCGGCGACCCGCCGGGTCGACCTCTCTGAGTACGACGTGCTGCGGCCTCCGAAGACACCGGAAGCGGCACCTGCCGCCGTCCCCGCGCGCGGGACGTCCGGTACCGAGAAGGTCGAGGCGGGCGCATGAGCAGGCTGAACCGTGCGGGGAACGGGGCCTACGCGCCGCCCGTCGCCGCAGGCCGACTGACCGCCGTCTCCGCCGACGGGGCGCACGTCCACGTCGAGGTGCACGGTCCCAAGGACGCGCCCGCCGTGGTGCTCGCCCACGGATGGACCTGCTCGACCGCCTTCTGGGCCGCGCAGATCCGCGCCCTCGCCACCGGCCACCGGGTCATCGCGTACGACCAGCGCGGCCACGGGCGCAGCGCGGCGCCGTCGGCTGCCGACGGCTACAGCACGCGGGCGCTCGCCGACGACCTGGAGGCGGTCCTCGCGGCGACGCTCGCGCCGGGCGAGAAGGCCGTGCTCGTGGGGCACTCCATGGGCGGCATGACGATCATGGCCGCGGGCGGCAGGGACCGGGTGCGGGAGCACGCCGCCGCCGTCCTGCTGTGCAGTACGGGAAGCTCGGCCCTGGTCGCGGAGGCCACGGTGGTGCCGCTCCTGCGGGCCGGGCGGATGCGGACCCGGATCACCCGGTCGGTGCTCGGCTCACGGGCGCCGCTCGGCCCCGTCACGCCGGTGGCCAGGCGGGTCCTCAAGTACGCGACGATGGGCCCCGGTTCGGCGCCCGACAAGGTCGACGCGTGCGCGCGGATCGTGCACGCCTGTCCGAGGATCGTGCGCCACGGCTGGTCGCACGTCCTGGAATCGCTTCAACTGGACGTCGAGGTCGGCGCGTTGAACGTACCCACCGCCGTCCTCGCCGGTACGGCCGACCGCCTCACCCCCATCGTCCACGCGCGGCGCATCGCGGCCGCGCTGCCGGACTCCCTGGGCCTCACCGAACTGACCGGAGTCGGCCACATGACGCCCATCGAGGCGCCGGACGCCGTCACCGTGCGCATCACCGAACTCGTCGCAACGTACGTACAGGTCAAGGAGGGCGCATGAGCAGGGTCAGCCTGGAGGGGCAGGTCGCGGTCGTCACCGGCGCGGCGCGCGGGGTCGGTGAGCTGCTGGCCCGCAAACTGTCGGCGCGCGGCGCGAAGGTCGCCCTCGTCGGCCTGGAGCCGGACGAGCTGAAGCTGGTCGCGGAGCGGCTGCACACCGAGTCCGCGCACTGGCATGCGGACGTCACCGACCACGAGGCGATGGCGCGGGTCGCGCAGGAGGTCAAGGAGCACTTCGGCAAGGTCGACATCGTCGTCGCCAACGCGGGCGTGGCCAGCGGCGGGCCCTTCCTGGAGTCCGACCCCGACGCGTGGCGCCGCGTCATCGAGGTCAACCTCATCGGCAGCGCGGTGACGGGCCGGGCCTTCCTGCCCGTCCTGATGGAGAGCCGCGGCTATCTGCTGCAGATCGCCTCGCTCGCCGCGATCACCCCGGCGCCGATGATGACGGCGTACTGCGCGTCGAAGTCGGGCGTCGAGGCGTACGCGCACGCGCTGCGGGCCGAGGTCGGCTACAAGGGCGTCAGGGTCGGCGTCGGCTACCTCTCCTGGACCGACACGGACATGGTGCGGGGCGCCGACCAGGACGACGTGATGCGGGAGCTGCGGTCGCGGCTGCCGTGGCCGTCCAACAAGACGTACCCGCTGGGCCCGGCGGTCGACCGCATAGTCGCGGGCATCGAGCGCCGCTCCAGTCATGTGTACGCGCAGTGGTGGCTGCGGGGCATGCAGGGCATCCGCGGCTACCTGCCGGGGGTCATCGGCGCGGTGGGGCAGCGGGAGATGCGGCGGTTCGAGCCGCGGCTGGGGTCGGTGTCCACGGGGCTTGTGGGGGCGGGGGGTTCGGCGGACGAGAGGGCGCGGGCGGAGTCGCCCACGGGGCGGGTGGGTGGGTAGAACGCCGCGGAGCGGCGACGCGTGAAGGGCTGAGGTGCCGGACGAGGTGGCGCGTGAGGGCCTGAGGTGCCGGACGAGGAGGCGCGGAGCAGGAGCCGTCGCCGCGTTCAGGCCCGCGGCGGCAGCACCGGCCTGCTGCGGTCCGGCACGTCGGAGTGGTCCGGCGGCACGGCCGCAGGCTGTTGCTCCAGGAGGTCGAGCGCCAGCCGGACCGCGTCGTCCAGCTGGGCGTGCCGCCCCTCCGCCCAGTCGAGCGGCGTCCGCAGGACGTCCAGGTCCGGGGCGACCCCGTGGTTCTCCACACCCCACCCGTACGCGTCGAACCAGCCCGCGTTCATCGGCACCGTGATCACCGTGCCGTCGCCGAGCCGGTGCCGCCCGGTCATGCCGACCACCCCGCCCCAGGTGCGCTGCCCGACGACCGGGCCGAGTCCGAGCAGCTTGAAGGCGGCCGTGATCATGTCGCCGTCGGAGGACGTCGCCTCGTCGGCGAGGGCCACCACCGGGCCCCGGGGCGCGTTCGAGGCGTACGACACCGGCTCGGCGTTCCGCGTCAGGTCCCAGCCGATGATCTTCCGGGTCAGCTTCTCGACGACGAGTTCGCTGATGTGGCCGCCCGCGTTGCCGCGCACGTCGACGATCAGCGCCGGGCGGTCCACCTCAAGGCGCAGGTCCCGGTTGAACTGGGCCCAGCCCGAGCCACCCATGTCGGGGATGTGCAGGTAGCCGCACTTGCCGCCGCTCAACTCCCGTACCACTTCACGGCGTTTGGCCACCCAGTCCTGATAGCGCAGGGGGCGTTCGTTGATGAGGGGGACGATCGCGACCCGGCGGGGGCGGCGGCCCTCGCCCTCGGCGGGCCGGAAGGTCAGCTCGACCGTCGTGCCGCCCGCCGCAGAGAGGAGCGGGAAGGGCCCGGTCACGGGGTCGACCGGACGGCCGTCGATGTGCGTGAGGATCGCGCCCTCGCGGATGCCCGCACCGGCCAGCGGCGAGCGCGCCTTGGAGTCGGAGGAGTCACCGGGCAGGATCCGCTTGACCATCCACCCCTCCTCCCGGCGCACGAGGTTGGCGCCGAGCAGGCCCATGGCGCGCTGGTAGTGCGGCGGCCCCTCGTTGCGGCGCGCGGCGGAGACGTACGCGTGGGAGGTGCCCAGCTCGCCGAGGACCTCGCGCAGCAGATCGGCGAACTCGTCGGGGGACGCGACGCGTTCGACCAGCGGCCGGTACTGCGCGAGCACCGCGTCCCAGTCGATGCCGCTCATCCCCGGGTCCCAGAAGTAGGCGCGGATGATCCGGCCCGCCTCCTCGTAGGCCTGGCGCCACTCGGCGGCCGGGTCGACCTCGTGCAGGATGCGGCGCAGGTCGATCCAGACGGTGGTGTCGCTGTCGCCCGCCTCGGTGGACGGCACGGCACTCAGGTCGCCCTCGTCGACGACGACGAGCCGTGAGCCGTCGCCGCTGAGCGCGAACCAGTCCAGATGGTCGACGAGCGCGGACTTCTTCGCCTTGGTGATGTTGAAGTGTTCGAGGGTGGGGCGGCCCGAGGTGTCGGCCGGGTTGACGAAGGTCTCGCCGAGCGCGCCCGAGATCGGCCAGCGCAGCCAGACCAGGCCGCCGCCGCTGACGGGATGCAGCGCCGAGTACTTCGACGCGGCGACCGGGAACGGCGTGACCCGCGACGCGAGCCCCTCGACCTCCACCGTCGTGGTGCCGTACCCCCCGCCGCCGCCGTCGGCCGGGTCGAGGCCGCCCGCGGCCGGACGTCCGTCGGGCAGCAGCGCGAAGGGCGACGGGGTCGCCGACGACAGGGGTACGAGGTAGGGGCGGCAGCCCAGCGGGAAGGAGAGGTCGCCGGTGTGCACGTCGTAGACGGGGTCGAAGCCGCGCCAGGAGAGGAAGGCGAGGTAGCGGCCGTCGCGGGTGAAGACGGGGTTCTCGTCCTCGAAGCGGCCGTCGGTGACGTCGACGACCGTACGGGCGCCGGGCCCCTCGATGCGGACCAGCTTGATCTGGCGCAGGGAGCGGCCGACGCCGGGATGCGACCAGGTCAGCCAGGTGCCGTCGGGGGAGAAGGCGAGGTCGCGGACCGGGCCGTTGACGGAGCGGATCAGCTCGGTGACTTCGCAGTCGGCGCCCGCCGCCTCACTCGCGCCCCCGTCCGAGCCCCGGCCCGTGCCCTCACCCGTGCCTTCGCCCGCAGCGGCGCCCGTCTCCTCGCCCGGCTCGTCCCCCGCCTCGTCCCCCACCGTGATGAGGAGCAGCCGGCCGTCGTTGGAGGCGACGGCGAGACGCTTGCCGTCCGGGTCGGCCACCAGCTCCTGCACGCGGCCGAGCTGCCCGCTCGCGAGCCTGCGCGGCCCCCGGTCGCCGCTGGCCCGCGGCAGGTAGGTGATCTCGACGGCGTCCTCGCCCTCCGCGTCGGTGATGTAGGCGATCCGCCCGCTGGTGCCGAGCATCTCGGGGAGCCGGACCCGTACCCCCGGGGTGTCGGTGATGGTGCGGGCCGGGCCGTCCCGGTGGGTGAGCCAGTAGAGGGAGCCGCGCACGACGACGGCGCTGGCCCGGCCCGTCGTGTCCACGCAGAGCGCGTCGAGGTGCTGTGCGGCCGGCACCTGGTAGATGCGCCGCCCGGCCCGCGGCCCGCCGAGCCGCACGTCGAGCCGGCGCGGCACGGAGTCCGCCGAGAGGTCGTCGACCAGCCAGATCTCCCCCGCGCACTGGTAGACGATCCGGGTGCCGTCGGCCGCCGCGTGCCGGGCGTAGAACGTGTCGTGGTCGGTGTGGCGCCGCAGATCGGAGCCGTCGGGCAGACAGGAGTAGAGGTTGCCGACGCCCTCGTGGTCGGAGAGGAAGGCGATGCGTCCCGACACGCACATGGGGGAGTCCAGATGCCCGTCGAGGTCGGCGAGGATCTGCTTGCCGTGCACCCACAGGCGGCCCGTCGCGCCGCCCCGGTACCGCTTCCAGGCGGCGGGTTCGTGCGGCGGCTTGCCCGTCAGGAGCAGCGTCTTGCGGTCGCACGCGCTGTCGGCCAGCGAGTCCGTGATCGCGATGTCCCAGACCGGGCCCCAGGGCAGCTTGCCGCCGGGTGAGCCGTCGGTGGGCACGCTGTAGGCCCAGCAGAGGTGCGAGAAGGGCTGGCCGTGCGAGGAGACGGCGAGGATGTCGCCGTCGGGCGACCAGCCGCAGACCCGTGTGTCGGTGCTGCCCCAGTAGGTCAGCCGGCGCGCGGGCCCGCCGGCCACCGGCGCGAGATGGATCTCCGGGTCGAGGCTGCGCCAGGTCGTGTACGCGATGTGGCGGCCGTCGGGCGAGAAGCGCGGATGGCTCACCTTGGTCCGGTCGACGGTGAGCCGCCAGGCCCGGCCGGCCGGGGAGCCCTCCGGGGTGAGGGGGGCCACCCACACGTCGTCCTCGGCGACGAAACAGAGGCGGTCGCCGCTGAGGTGCGGAAAACGCAGGTAGGAGTGGTCGTCCTGGGTGTCGTCGCGCGCGTCGGTCACCCCACCATGCTTTTCCGCCCGGCAGGCGGCGGCAACTTGGGCCGGGGGTGAATCCGGGGCGTGACACAGCACACGTACGAAACGGTTTCGTTTCGTTAGGGCGGGGGCGTACAGTCCCGGTGTACGAAACAGTTTCGTACGACGAGCCCGGGGCATCCGGAGGGGGTGGAGACCGTGACGGAAGCGGCGACGACGCGGCGCAGCAGGATCACGCCCGAACGCGAGGCCGAGCTGTACGCGGCCGTGCTCGACCTGCTCCGCGAGGTCGGGTACGACGCACTCACCATGGACGCCGTCGCGGCCCGCGCGCGGTCCAGCAAGGCCACCCTCTACCGCCAGTGGGGGAGCAAGCCGGAGCTGGTCGCCAAGGCGCTGCGGCACAACAAGCCGGTGTCCCTCGCGGACATCGACACCGGCACGCTCCGCGGCGACCTGCACGAGATGGCAGGACGTTCCGACGACTGCCAGATGGAGCAGGACGCCGCGCTGATGCGAGCCCTGTTCCATGCCGTCCACGACAACCCCGAACTCCACCAGGCGATGCGGCAGTTGCTCATCGAGCCGGAGCTCACGGGCCTGGACGTGCTGCTGCGTAGAGCCGTGGCGCGCGGTGAGGTGGCCGCGGACAACCCGGCCCTGGAGTACGTCGTCCACATGATGGTCGGCGGCTTCGTCGCCCGGGACCTGATCGAGGACCGCACCGTCGACCGTGCGTTCCTGCTCTCCTACATCGACGCCGTGGTCCTCCCCGCCCTCGGCGTCTGATCCACCGCCAACCCCGACTCCGTACCTCCCCCGTACCGACCCCGTACCTGACGCGACCGCTCACGTCGTCGGGCTGATCTCCCCTGCCCAATCCGGACACCACGACCTGACCGGGAGTACGCCCTCGTGGCCACTTTCCTCTACAAACTCGGCAAACTCGCCTTCAGGCGACGCCACTTCGTCGCCCTCATATGGGTGGCGCTCCTGACGCTCGCCGGAGTCGGCGCGGCATCGGCGCCCACAGCGGCCTCCAGCAGCTTCTCCATACCCGGCACGGAGGCCCAGAAGGCCTTCGACCTCCTGGAGAAGCGGGCCCCGGAGGCCAGCGCCGACGGGGCGAGCGCCCGTGTCGTCTTCAAGGCGCCGGGCGGCGAGAAGGTCACCGACAAGGCCAACAAGGCCGAGATCGACAAGACCGTCGCCGCCATCAAATCCGGCTCGGACCAGGTGGCCCGCGCGGACAGCCCCTTCAAGACCAGGACGGTCAGCAAGGACGGCACCACGGCGTACGCCTCCGTCTCGTACAAGGTCACCTCGATGGAGCTGACCGACGACGACCGCGACGCCCTGGAGAAGACCACCGACAAGGCGCGCGAGTCCGGGCTGACGGTCGAGGTCGGCGGCGACGCGCTGCAGGCCATGCCCGAGACCGGCGCCACCGAGATCATCGGCATCGCGATCGCCGCGGTCGTCCTCGTCATCACCTTCGGCTCGCTGATCGCGGCCGGTCTGCCGCTGCTCACCGCGCTGATCGGGGTCGGCATCGGCGTCTCGTCGATCACCGCGCTCGCCAACGCGCTCGACCTCGGCACCACCACCTCGACGCTCGCGATGATGATCGGCCTCGCGGTCGGCATCGACTACGCGCTCTTCATCGTCTCGCGCTACCGCGGCGAACTCGCCGATGGCCGCGACCGCGAGGAGGCGGCGGGCCGCGCCGTCGGCACCGCGGGCTCGGCGGTCGTCTTCGCCGGACTCACCGTGGTGATCGCCCTGGTCGGCCTCGCCGTGGTCAACATCCCGATGCTCACCAAGATGGGCTTCGCGGCGGCCGGCACGGTCGTCATCGCCGTCCTCATCGCCCTCACGCTCATCCCGGCGCTGCTCGGGTACGCGGGCAAGCGGGTCATGCCGATGGGCGAGAAGAGCAGGCTGTTCGGCGGCGGCAGGAAGAAGGCCGCTTCCGGCGAGAACGGCGGTGAGCCGAAGCAGAACATGGGCACCCGCTGGGCCCGCTTCGTGGTCCGCCGCCCGGTCGCCGTGCTGCTCGTCGGCATCGTGGGCCTCGGCGCCGCGGCCCTGCCGGTCTCGCAGCTGGAGCTCGGCCTGCCGGACGACGGCGCGCAGCCGACGTCCACGACCCAGCGCAAGGCGTACGACCTGGTCTCCGACGGCTTCGGCCCCGGCTACAACGGTCCGCTGATGGTCGTCGGCGACCTCAAGGGCGCCGACGACCCGAAGGCCGCGGCCGGCGAGATCAGGAAGACGATCTCCCAGCTGGACGACGTCCTGAACGTCGCCCCGCCGATGTTCAACAAGGACAAGGACACCGCGATCATCAGCGTCGTCCCGTCCTCCAAGCCCAGCGGCGTCGAGACCGAGGACCTGGTCCACTCGATCCGCGACACGGGTGCGCGGATCAAGTCCGACACCGGCGCCGACATCATGGTCACCGGCACCACGGCCATGAACATCGACGTCTCGCAGAAGCTCAACGACGCCCTGCTGCCCTACCTGGCGCTGGTCGTGGGCCTCGCGTTCCTGCTCCTGATCATCGTCTTCCGCTCGATCCTGGTCCCGCTCAAGGCGGCCCTCGGCTTCCTGCTCTCGGTCCTCGCGGCCCTCGGCGCGGTCGTCGCGGTCTTCCAGTGGGGCTGGCTCGGCTCGCTCTTCGGCGTCGAGCAGACCGGCCCGATCATGTCGATGATGCCGATCTTCATGGTGGGCGTGGTCTTCGGCCTCGCGATGGACTACGAGGTCTTCCTCGTGACCCGGATGCGGGAGGCGTACGTCCACGGGGAGCGGCCGGGCCAGGCGATCGTGACCGGTTTCCGGCACGGGGCCCGGGTGGTCTCGGCGGCGGCGGTCATCATGATCGCGGTCTTCGCCGGGTTCATCGGCTCGTCCGAGCAGATGGTGAAGATGATCGGCTTCGGCCTCGCGATCGCGGTGTTCTTCGACGCGTTCGTGGTCCGCATGGCGCTGGTGCCCGCGGTCCTCGCGCTGCTCGGCAAGAAGGCGTGGTGGCTGCCGAAGTGGCTGGACCGCGCGCTGCCCAACGTGGACGTCGAGGGCGAGGGGCTGCGTACCCAGGGGGAGAAGGGCGCCGGGTCCGCCGACGCGGAGAGGGAGCCGGTGCGGGTCTGAGCCCGTACCGCGCCCACCGGGGCCGGGCCCGGGTCTGGCCTGATGGCCCGGCCCCGGCCTGATCGGCCTAGCGGGTGACCGGGGTGACCGGGGTGGCGGCGGTCGCGTACGTGCGGCGCAGGAAGCGGATCAGCGCCGACGCGTCGAACTGGACGACCGTCACCCCGTCCCCCTCGTGGAACTCCACGACCGTCTGGACCCGGCCGCACGGCCAGACGTGTACGCCGCCGGAGGTGACCGGGGCAAGCAGCCCCTGCTCCAGGAGCTGCCGGTCGAAGACGCGGTGGGGGGAACCGGGGAGGCCGATCCGCACCGCGTGCGGGTCGGCCTCCGCGTCGTAGTGGAGCATGACGGGGACGGCGCGGTGGCCCTCTGAGGTGTCCGTGACGAGGTGGGCGCGTGCGTACTGCTCGACTGCGGACATCACTGAACTCCTCATCCATCCGGACGCTTCATCACCAATGTCCCATATGTCCGGCAATGCGCCGCGGGGGGCGTAGCCGATTCGGGACCGCGGTGCTCTTGCAAACCGTTTGCAACAAGGCCCTATCATTGAACGGTTCACGAGCGATCTGCCCTGTCCAGGGCCCCTGCCCAGGAGCGAGCGCATGCATGTCCCCGATGGGTTCATCAATGTCCCGGTGTCCGCCGCCGCCGGGGTCGTCGCCGCCGGCGCGGTAGCCGTCAGCCTCAAGGGCGCACGGCGCGAACTGGACGAACGGACCGCTCCGCTCGCCGGTCTGGTCGCCGCCTTCATCTTCGCCGTGCAGATGCTGAACTTCCCCGTCGCGGCCGGGACCAGCGGACACCTCCTCGGCGGCGCGCTCGCCGCGATCCTCGTCGGACCCTTCACCGGCGTGCTGTGCGTCTCCGTCGTCCTGCTCATGCAGGGCGTGCTCTTCGCCGACGGCGGTCTGACGGCGCTCGGCGTGAACATCTCCGACATGGCGATCGTCACCACCGTCGTCGCCTACCTCGTCTTCCGCGGCCTGGTGAAGGCGCTGCCCCGCGGCCGCCGCTCCATCACCGTCGCCTCGTTCGCCGCCGCCCTGCTCTCGGTGCCCGCCGCCGCGGTCGCCTTCACCCTCATCTACGCCGTCGGCGGCACGACCGACGTCTCCCTCGGCAAGGTCGCCACCGCCATGGTCGGCGTGCACGTCCTCATCGGCATCGGCGAGGCGGTCATCACCGCGCTCACCGTCGGCGCCGTCATCGCCGTACGGCCGGACCTGGTGTACGGGGCGCGCGGCCTGACCAAGCCGTTGAAGCTGCGCGTCGGCGGGGAACTGGTGGACGCGCCCGCGGCGGCCGACGGGCCGGCCCCGGTCGCCGCCGGGCCCGCCACCCGCAAGGTGTCCACCCGCAAGGTGTGGATCGCGGGCATCGTCGCCTCCCTCGTCCTCGCGGGCTTCGTCAGCTTCTACGCCTCGGCGGACCCGGACGGCCTGGAGAAGGTCGCCCACGACAAGGGCATCGACAAGAAGGCCGAGGAGCACGCCGCCGCCGACTCCCCGCTGGCCGACTACGGCGTCAAGGACATCACCGACGCCCGCGTCTCCGGCGGTCTCGCGGGCATCATCGGCGTGGGCGTCACGGTCGTCGCGGGCTCGGCGGTCTTCTGGACGCTGCGCCGCCGCCGTACGGGCGACACCGCACCGGCCGCCGTGCCCGAGAGCGTCACCTCCGAGAAGGCCTGACATGGGCGCGGGCCACGCCCACCGGCTCTACCGGCAGGGCCGTTCACCGGTGCACGCCCTGCCGCCGCACACCAAGCTGGCCGCGGTCTTCTGCTTCGTGATCGTGGTGGTCTCCACGCCGCGCGAGGCGATGTGGGCCTTCGGGCTCTACGCGGTACTCCTCGGCGTCGTCGCGTACGCGGCCCGCGTCCCGGCCGGCTTCCTGCTCAAACGCCTCCTGATCGAGATCCCCTTCGTGGCGTTCGCCGTGCTGATGCCGTTCGTCGCGCAGGGCGAACGCGTCGACGTGCTCGGCCTGTCCCTCAGCGTCAACGGCCTCTGGGGCGCCTGGAACGTCCTGGCCAAGGGCACGCTCGGCGTCGCCGCCTCCGTACTGCTCGCCGCCACCACCGAACTGCGCGCCCTGCTCCTGGGCCTCCAGCGGCTGAGGCTGCCCCCGCTGCTCGTCCAGATCGCCTCGTTCATGATCCGCTACGGCGACGTCATCACGGACGAGATGCGCCGCATGAAGATCGCCCGCGAGTCGCGCGGCTTCGAGGCGCGGGGCGTACGGCAGTGGGGCGTCCTCGCCAAGTCCGCGGGCGCGCTCTTCATCCGCTCGTACGAACGGGGCGAGCGGGTCCACCTGGCCATGGTCAGCCGCGGCTACACGGGGTCGATGCCGGTCATCGACGAGGTGGTGGCCACGCGGGCGCAGTGGGGATACGCGCTGGCCCTTCCGTCCGCCGCTCTGCTCGTCTGCCTGTTGGGATGGACCCTGTGACCTCTGAACCCTCTCCGCTTTCCGCCCCTTCCCTGGAAGTGTCCGGACTGGCCTTCGCCTACCCCGACGGCCATCAGGCGCTCTTCGGCGTCGACATGACGATCGGCCGCGGCGAACGGGTCGCGCTGCTCGGCCCCAACGGCGCGGGCAAGACCACCCTGGTCCTGCATCTGAACGGCATCCTGACCGGCGGCGCGGGCACGGTCACCGTGGCCGGGCTGCCCGTCGGAAAGAAGCACATGGCGGAGATCAGGCGCCGGGTCGGCATCGTCTTCCAGGACCCCGACGACCAGTTGTTCATGCCGACCGTCCGCGAGGATGTCGCCTTCGGCCCGGCGGCGTCCGGAATGCGCGGCCCGGAGCTGGAGGCGCGTGTACAGAAGGCCCTCTCCCGGGTCGGCATGGCGGAGTTCGCGGACCGCCCGCCGCACCACCTCTCCTTCGGCCAGCGGCGCCGGGTGGCGGTGGCGACGGTGCTCGCGATGGAGCCGGAGATCCTGGTCCTGGACGAGCCCTCCTCCAACCTCGACCCGGCCTCGCGCCGCGAGCTGGCCGACATCCTGCGCTCGCTGGACGTGACGGTCCTGATGGTCACGCACGACCTGCCGTACGCCCTCGAACTCTGCCCCCGGGCCCTGATCCTCAGCGACGGCGTGATCGCGGCCGACGGCCCGACCGGCGACCTGCTCGCCGACGACGACCTGATGAGCGCACACCGCCTGGAACTGCCTTTCGGCTTCGATCCGAAGACGGTGAAGGTGCGGGGCTAGGGAATCCATGACCCGAGATCACTGTTGACCTTGCCATGGACGACGTCATGGGTGGGATACACGGCACGGTGGCGGACGGCTTCGAGCCGGTCCGGGAAGCGTTCGTACGCAACTTCACCGAGCGCGGCGAGCGGGGCGCGGCGGTGACCGTGTACCGCGACGGGCGCAAGGTCGTGGACCTGTGGGGCGGCACGAAGGACGTCGACGGGGCCGCGCCCTGGACCCCCGGCACCGCCCAGATCGTCCGCTCGGCGACCAAGGGCGTCGCTGCCGCCGCGCTGCTCCTGCTGCACCAGCGGGGCGAACTCGACCTGGACGCGCCGGTCGGCTCCTACTGGCCGGAGTTCAAGGCGCGCGGCAAGGAACGGGTCCTGGTCCGGCACGTCCTCGCGCACCGCGCGGGCGTCCCTGCCCTTGACCACCCGCTGACACCCGCCGAAGCGCTCGACCCCGACCTGGCCGCCGCGGTGGTCGCGGCGCAGGCCCCGTCCTGGGAGCCGGGCGAGGACCACGGCTACCACGCGCAGACGTACAGCTGGCTCACCGGCGAGCTGGTGCGGCGCGTGACGGGGCGGCCGGTGGGGGAGTGGATCGCGTCCGAGATCGCGCGCCCGCTCGGCCTGGACCTCTGGGTCGGCCTGCCGGAAACGGAGAGCGCCCGGGTCGGCCGCCTGGGCCGAATCGAACCGCCCACGGCGCCGGGCGCCCTCCGCGCACGCCCCAAGCGGAACGTGGCGCAGGCATACGCGGACCCCGCCTCACTGACCCGCCGCGCCTTCGGAGCGATCGACCCCGCCCCGGACGAGAACGCCCCGGCCTACCGAGCGGCGTCCCTCCCCGCGTCCAACGGCACAGCGACGGCAGGCGCCCTGGCCCGCTTCTACGCGGCCCTGATCGGCGAAGTGGACGGCGAGCGGCGCCTGTTCACCCCCGAAACGGTCGCCCTCGCACGCACCGAGGCATCCGCGGGCCCCGACCGCGTCCTGGTCGTCAACACCCGCTTCGGCCTCGGCTACATGCTGCACGGCGCCGCCTCACCGCTCCTGTCCCCCACCTCCTTCGGCCACCCCGGCCGAGGCGGCCCCCTGGGCTTCGCCGACCCCGAATCGGCCTTGTCCTTCGGCTACGTCACCAAC
Source organism: Streptomyces sp. NPDC044106 (assembly GCF_056433985.1). Lineage (NCBI taxonomy): Bacteria > Bacillati > Actinomycetota > Actinomycetes > Kitasatosporales > Streptomycetaceae > Streptomyces > Streptomyces sp. NPDC044106. Next base: position 210,473 of record NZ_JBWKFZ010000003.1, on the reverse strand, counting down.
GGCATGAACAAGGGCGTGACAGCGGACCCGAGGGCACAGGCGCTGGTCCGGGCGGTCCGCGAGTCGATGTGACGCCGCAACGGGCTCACTACCCCGCGTGCAGCATCAAACCGATCCCCACCACCATCACGCCCGCCGCCACCAGCCGTGGCGCCCCGAACCGTTCCTTGAAGAAGATCGCGCCGATGGCCGCGCCGGCGATGATGGAGGACTCCCGCAGCGCGGAGACGGGGGCCAGGTCCGCCTTCGTCTGAGCCCATAGGACCAGGCCGTACGCGGCTACCGAGAGGGCCGCGCCCACGAGGCCCACCGGCGCGAACGGGCGGAGCCGCGCGAGGAGTTCACCGCGCCAGTGGTACGCGGCGTACAGCGGGATCGCCACGCCCTCCAGGATCATCAGCCACGCGATGTAGCCCATCGAGGTGCCGGAGGCGCGTACGCCCAGGCCGTCCACCACCGTGTACGCGGCGATCGAGACGCCCGTCGCCAGTGCCGCGCCGATCGCCGTCCAGTCCGGGCTGCGGCCCGAGCTGCGGATGCCCCACAGGGCCAGGCCCGTCAGGCCCGCGCACGAGACGGCGACGCCCGCCGCCTGCCAGGCGTCCGGGATCTCCCCGGCGAAGACCGCCGCCAGGACGGTGACCACCAGTGGTGCCGTGCCGCGCGCGATCGGGTACGCCTGGCCGAAGTCGCCGAGCCGGAACGATGTCATCAGCAGGGCGTAGTAGCCGACGTGCAGGGCGGCGGAGAGGAGCAGGTACGGCCATGCGCCGGCCGCGGGGAACGCGACGAAGGGGGCGAGGAGCAGGCCGATCAGCAAGCCGCCGCCGGATATCAGCGTGAAGCCGACCAGCTTGTCCGTGATGTGGTGGGCGATCGCGTTCCAGCTCGCGTGTGTGAGGGCGGCGAGCAGTACGGCGGCCGCGACCAGCGGGGTCACTCGTTCGTCTCGCGCACGTTCCCGGGCACGTTCTCGCGTACGTTTTCGGGCGCGTTCCCGGGCACGTTTTCGCGTACGTCCACCAGCGTGCCGCCCGCGTGGGCGACCAGCGTCTCCGGCGGCATCGGGAAGACCGCGTAGGGCGTACCGGCCGCCGCCCACACCACCTCGTGGCCGAGGAGCGAGCGGTCGGCGAGGACGCGGGTCCGTGTGGCGTGGCCGAAGGGCGGTACGCCGCCGATCGCGTAGCCGGTGGCCTGCCGGACGACGTCCGCCTTCGCCCGGGTGACCTTCTGCGCGCCGAGCTCCTGGCGGACGAGGTCGAGGTCGACGCGGGACGCTCCGTCCATCAGCACCAGTACGGGTACGCCGTCCGCCGCGAAGATCAGGGACTTGCAGATCTGGCTGAGCTCGCAGCCGATGGCCGCGGCGGCCTCCTGCGCGGTACGGGTCTGCTCCGGGAAGCGGCGGACCCGGGGGATGAGGTCGCCGAGCCCCAGCTCGAGCAGCGCCTCTGCGAAGCGGGGGTGGGCGTTGGCGTTGGCGTCGGCGTTGGACGGTACGGGTGCGCTATCGCTCATGGGCGGCACGCTAGCGGTCTGTGTACGGGGCACGCGAGCGTGTATCCGCATGGCGGACGGGGTGGGGGTGGGCCTTGGGCGGCGTCTTTGGTGGGCCGGTGTCTTTGGGGGTGGGCGGGGGCGTCCGGGGTTTTGCGGAGTGTGGCGGTTCCGGGCCGGGAGTAAAGGGCGCTCCCTGCGGTCGCGTCGGCTGCGCCGATTCCGCTGCGCTCCACCCTTGACTCCCGTCCCTCCACCGCACGTTGGCTTTGACCCGGACGCCCAGGGGTGGGGCCGCCGGGGGCGCGGGATGGGTCATCCCCTCTCCTCGCCGGGTGCGGTCCGGTCCAACGCGAGTCGACGTCACGGTCGGGGCTCGGCTGCCCCTGCGGCGTCGCCGCTCGGGCCATCCCCTTGCGCTGCCGGGTGCGGCCCGGCCCAACGCGAGCGCACGCTACGGTCATGGCTCGGCTGCCCCTGCGGCCTCGCCGCTCGGGTCATCAGCCTTCACGGCCGGGTGCGGACCGGCCCATCGTGAATCACCGTCACGCGCCCGGGGTGCTGCCGAACACTCGGGTCGCCGCCCGGTCCGGCACCTACTTTGGGAAAGTTGCGAAGCGGTCCGTCGCGCGCCCCCCTGCCACGCCTCGCGCGCTGCCTCATGCGCCTCGGCAGACTCCCATCTAGGACGGCGCATTGGGAGTGAAGAGGGGGCGCGCGGCGACTCCATTCGCAACTTTTCCAAAGTAGGTGCCCCGGCGGAGCCACAGACGAGCGACCGGCCGAGCGATGAATGGTCTGACCGAGCGCGACCCTGGCGTCCGCCCACGATGGGCCGGTCCGCACCCGGCAGCGATGGCTGATGGCCCGAGCGGCGACGCCGCTGGGGCAGCCGAGCCCGGACCGTGACGTCGGCTCGCGTTGGACCGGGCCGCACCCGGCAGCGCAAGGGGATGGCCCGAGCGGCTAGGCCGCAGGGGCAGCCGCGCCCCGACCGTGACGTCGGCTCGCGTTGGACCGGGCCGCACCCGGCGGCGAAAGGGAATGACCCATCCCACGCCCCCCCGGCGGCCCCACCCCTGGGCGTCCGGGTCACAGTCAACGTGCGGTGGAGGGACGGGAGTCAAGGGTGGAGCGCAGCGGAATCGGCGCAGCCGACGCGCAGCGCAGCGGAGCGCCCTTTACTCCCGGCCCGGAACCGCCACACTCCGCAAAACCCCGGACGCCCCCGCCCACCGAAAAAGGCACCGGCCCCCCGAAGACGCCGCCCAAGGCCCGCCCCCCTCAACCCCCCGCCAACAACATCGCCCGCACCACCGGCCCCGCCGAGTCCCCTCCATGGCCACCGCCCTGGACGACCGCCGCCGACGCCAGGTCCCCCCGGTACGCGGTGAACCAGCCATTCGGCTTCTTCTGGCCGTCGACCTCCGCCGAACCGGTCTTCGCGCCCATGTCGGAGCCGAGACCCCGCATCGGCTCGACAGCCGTGCCGGCGACCGCCGTGTAGTGCATGAGGTCACGCAGGGCCGCCGCCGTCGAGCCGGACATCCTGCGCGAGGCCGTCGCCAGTTTGCGGTCGTCCACGTCCGGCGAGACCAGGTACGGCTGCTTGAACGTGCCGGACTTCACCGTCGCCGCCACCGACGCCATGTTCAGCGGGTTCATCCGCACCGCGCCCTGCCCGATCAGCGAGGCCGCCATCTGGGCGTCGCTCTGCACCGGCACCGCGCCGTCGAAGGACGAGACGCCGATCGACCAGTTGTCGCGGCCGAGCCCGAAGACCTCCTGCGCCTGCTTGGTCAGGGAGTCGTCGTCGAGCTTCTTGGCCTGGCTGATGAAGGCCGTGTTGCAGGACCGGGCGAAGCTCGCGCGGAACGTGCCGTTCTTGATCTCGAACTTGTCGTCGTTCTGGAACTTCCAGCCGCCGTACGTCTCGTACTTGGGGCACGGATGCTTCTTGTCGACCCCCGCGAGCTTCTTCTCCAGGAGCATCGAGGAGCTGATGACCTTCATCGTGGAGCCGGGTGCGATGGATCCCTGGAAGGCCGTGTTGAAGCCGCCGGGCTCGGAGTTGGCGGCGGCCAGGATCTCCCCGGTGCTGGGCTTGACCACCACGACGGACGCCCGCTTCCGCTTGGCTGTCTCCCGTTCGGCGGCCGACTGCAACGAGCCGCTGAACGTCGTCTTCAGCGTCCCCGGAGTGCCGGGCGCGAGCGTCAGGAGGGTCTTGTCGGGCATCGAATCGGAGGAGTTCTTCTTCTTCGCCGACGCGGAGCCCGGCGCGTCCTTCTCCGCCCGCACCACACGCAGCTCGACGCCCGCCTTGCCGCCCGCCTTCTTGCCGTACTTCTCGCGCAGCCCGTCGAGGACCGTACCGAGCGACGGGTACTTCTTGGTGGAGAGCTCCCCGCCGTCCCGGTCCACCGCCTTGATCGGCGGGTCGCCCGCCTCACCGGTGACCAGCCGGTCGCCCTGCCTCAGCTCCGGGTGCAGCACCGAGGGACGCCAGTCCACCAGCGCCTTTCCGTCGTTCTTCCTGCGGACGACGGTGAGTTCGGACGCGTACGACAGGGGCTTGCTCTTTCCCTCGTACGAGACCGTGGCCGCCGCCTTGAAGGGCACGTCGGCGCCCGACCGCCTGCCCGGCGTCAGCTCGGTCTTCGTGAGGTGGCCGTCCTTGCGGTAGGACGTCAGGGCCTTCTGCGCCGCGGCGCGGTCGTCCGTGAGCTTCGCCGCGCGCGCCGCGTCGCCCTTGGCCCACGCGGCGAGGAACGCCCGCGCGGTGGTGCGCACTTCGGCCGCCGTCGGCGGGCCCGACGCCACCTGCTTCTCGTCGACCGTCGAGCCGTCCCCGCCGGAACCGGAGCTTCCGGAGAGTGCGAACGCGGCAGCCCCCACGCCGCAGACGACCACGACGGCCGCCCCGCCCAGCACTCCCGGATGCACCTTCACGCTTCTGACACCGACGCTCTTGCGCTCGGCGGCGCGCCTTCGCTTGCCCACAAACCCTCCGCAGTTCCCCGAGAACCCCCGGCTCCGCACCGGAAGGCCACCTTAGAGGCGTACCGAGAAGCCCTTGACCACTTCATCGCCCGCCCGGGCGACGCACCGCCGCAGCGTCTACCCTGCGCCCAGCACCGCCGCCACGATCGGCCCCGCCGCGTCACCGCCGTGTCCGCCCCGCTGCGCCATCGCGGCCGCCGCGACATCGCCCCGGTAGCCGGTGAACCAGCTGTCCGACTTCGCCTGGCCGTCGACCTCGGCCGACCCGGTCTTCGCCCCTATGTCGCTGCCGAGCCCGGCCATGGCGCGCGCCCCCGTGCCGCTGACCGCCGTGCGCCGCATCATCTGGCGCAGCTGCTCCACGGTGGAGGAGCGCAGGCCCCGCGCGGTGGCCAGCTCGCGGTCGTCGAGGGAGTGCGGCACGATCACCGGCTGGCGGAAGGCGCCCGTCGTCGCTGTCGCGGTGACCGAGGCCATGGTGAGCGGGTTCATCTGGACCTCGCCCTGGCCGATCGCGTTCGCCGCGCGGTTCGGGCCCGCCGACGCCGGTACGGCGCCGTCGAAGGAGGGGATGCCGACCTTCCAGTTGCCCTGTCCGAGGCCGAAGTTGTTCTGGGCCTCCTCGGTGAGCGAGGAGTCCGTGATGCCGTTCTCGTCGATGAGCTTCACGAACGCCGTGTTGCAGGAGCGCGCGAAGTCCTCGGAGAACGTCGCGGACTCGTTCGGCGCCATGCCCGTGAGGTTCTGGAACGTCTGGCTCTGCCAGGTCGCGGTGGCCGGGCACGGCGCGGCGCCGCCCGCCTTGGTGACCCCCTTGTCGATGAGCATCGCCGAGGTGAGGATCTTCATCGTCGAGCCGGGCGCCACCTGGCCGAGGAAGGCCGCGTTGAACGCGTCCTTGCGGTTGTTGGCGACCGCGAGGACCTCACCGGTGCTCGGCTTCAGCGCCACCACCGAGGAGTCGTCGCTGCGCAGCACCGCCTGCTCCGCCGCCTTCTGCACGCCCGCGCTCAGCGTGGTGCGCAGCTTGCCCGGCGTGCCCTTGGCGAGGGTGAGCAGCGTGCGCGTGCCCGCGTCCTCGTTCTCGTGCTGGACGTACAGCTCGACGCCCGGCTCGCCGCCCGCGCTCTCGCCGTACTTGCTGCGCAGCTGGTCCAGGACGGGGCCGAGCGAAGGGTAGTCCTTCTTGCTCAGGACGGTGCCCGCCCGGTCCACCGCCTGGATGGGCGGCGCGGCGGCCTCGCCGGTCACCAAGGTGTCCCCCTTCTCCAGGGACGGGTGCACGACGGCCGGCTGCCAGTCGACGAGCGGGCGGCCCGTGGTCCTGCCGCGGACGACGGTGAGCCGGGAGTCGTACGTGAGGGGCTTGCTCTTCCCCTTGTACGAGACCGTCGCCGAGACGGAGAACGGCACCCGCGCGCCGGACGCCCGCTTCGGCGTGAGCTTCACCTTCGTCAGGTGGGCGTCCTCGCGGTAGCCGGTCAGCGAGACCACCGCCTGCTCCCGGTTGTTCGTGTACGCCGCCGCCCCGTCGGCGTCCCCGGAGGACCAGGCCTCGAAGAACTTCCGCGAGGCCTCCCGCACCTCGCCGCCCGTGGGCGGGCCGGTCTTCACCTCGGTCCCGGAGTGCGCAGGACCACCGCTCCCGGTCACGCCGTTCACCAGGTTGTACGCGCCGTACCCGGCACCCCCGACCAGCACGGTGAAGACCCCGCCGACCAGCGCGACCTTTACTCCCTTGCGCACCATGCGCTCCCCTCCCCAGGAGCCCTCCCGGCGCGGACATATCCGGGAGGGTTGTTCGCCCTGAACCCTAAGGGGGCAGGGGCTGAACAAGGGGCCGTTGTTATTGGACGGTGTCCATGGTGTGCGTTACACCCATGTATCCAGCCACATTCGGGAGCGCCAGGAATCGATGGGAATGGCGGTGCCCGTATAAATCGGCCAGAAATAGATGAAGTTCCAGAAGACGAGGAGGACGAGAACGCCCGCACCCGCGGCGCCCGCGACGCGCCGCCGTTCGCTCGCCCCCGGCGGCCCCAGCATCGCGCCGACCAGCATCGCCACCGCCAGACACAGGAACGGCACGAAGACGACGGCGTAGAAGTAGAAGATCGTCCGCTCCTGGTAGAGGAACCAGGGCAGATATCCCGCCACGACGCCGCAGAGGATCGCGCCCGCGCGCCAGTCGCGGCGGAACGCCCACCGCCACAGCACGTAGAGCAGCGCGATGCCCGCCGCCCACCACAGCATCGGGGTGCCGAGCGCGAGGACCTCGCGGGCGCACTTGTCGGTGGTGTCGGCGGGGCAGCCGTCCTTGCCGGGCAGCGGCGACTCGTAGAAGTACGAGACGGGGCGGCCGTCGACGATCCAGCTCCACGGGTTCGACTGGTAGGTGTGCGGCGAGGACAGGCCCACGTGGAACTCGTACACCGCGTGCTCGTAGTGCCACAGGCTGCGCACCCAGTCAGGCAGCCACGTCCAGTCGCCGCCCTTCCCGGCCGTCGCCGCCCAGTTGCGGTAGTAGCCGCCGGTGCCGTCCGCGGGGGAGAGGATCCAGCCGAGCCAGGAGACGACGTACGTGGCGAGCGCCACCGGCACCGTCGACACGAACGCCGGCAGCACGTCGCGGCGCAGGACCGCGCGGTAGGGCCGCGCCGCCCCGGCCACCCGGCGCGCGCCCACGTCCCACAGGACCGTCATCAGGCAGAGGAAGACCATGATGTACAGGCCGTTCCACTTGGTGGCGAAGGCGAGCCCCAGGCACAGCCCGGCCGCCCACCGCCACGGCCGCCACCCCAGTCGCGTCGTCTCGGCCACCCGCGCGTCGGGGCGTACGACACCGTCCTCGTCGGGCGGCAGCGCGGCGGCCAGTCGCGCCCGCGCCTTGTCCCTGTCGATCAGGAAGCACCCGAAGGCGGCGAGCACGAAGAACATCAGGACCTGGTCGAGCAGCGCGGTGCGGCTCATCACGAAGTGCAGGCCGTCCACCGTGAGCAGCGCGCCCGCCAGGCATCCCAGGAACGTCGAGCGGAAGAGCCGCCGTCCGATCCGGCAGAGCATGAGGACCGACAGCGTGCCGAGCACCGCCGTCATGAACCGCCAGCCGAACGGGTCGAAACCGAACAGCCACTCGCCGATTCCGATCACGTACTTGCCGACCGGCGGATGCACCACGTACGCCGCGTCGTGCGGGACCGCGATGCCGCTGCCCTGCCGCAGGACGTCGTCGTTGATCTTGTCCGGCCAGTTGACCTCGAAGCCGCGGTGGATGAGCGCCCAGGCGTCCTTCGCGTAGTACGTCTCGTCGAATATCACCGACTTGGGATTGCCGAGGTTCAGGAACCGCAGCACACCGGCGACGAGCGTGATCAGCAGCGGACCGCCCCAGCCGGACCAGCGCACCAGACGGTCCGCGAGGTGCTCCGGCATGCCGAGCGTCATCCACAGGCGGGGGCTCGGCTCCGTGTACGCGGGAACGAGGCGTTGCGTGACGTCGTCTCTGGCCCGCTCCGCATGGCCGAATCGGCGCAGCCGCCGCTGCCACGAGGGCTGCTGCTCCTTCGCTGCCTGGCCCTCGCGGGTGTCCGGGGAAGACGCGGTACTGGTCACCGCGCCATCGTAGGGAACCAGACTGTGCGAGTCCCGCCCGTGGGCCCTGCGAGGATGGAACCGTGACAGGAAGCGCTGAATCCCCCGGAACCCTCGTCCTCGCGGGCACGCCCATCGGTGACGTGGCCGACGCGCCGCCGCGGCTCGCCGCCGAACTTGCGGCGGCCGATGTCGTCGCCGCCGAGGACACCCGGCGCCTGCGCAGGCTCACCCAGGCGCTGGGGGTGCAGGTCGCGGGGCGGGTCGTGTCGTACTTCGAGGGCAACGAGTCGGCGCGCACGCCGGAGCTGGTCGAGGCGCTGGCGGGCGGCGCGCGCGTGCTGCTCGTGACGGACGCGGGGATGCCGTCGGTCTCCGACCCCGGGTACCGCCTGGTCGCCGCCGCCGTGGAGCGGGACATGCGGGTGACGGCCGTGCCGGGACCGTCCGCCGTGCTCACCGCGCTCGCGCTCTCGGGGCTGCCGGTCGACAGGTTCTGCTTCGAGGGCTTCCTGCCGCGCAAGGCGGGCGAGCGGCTCTCGCGGCTGCGCGAGGTCGCGGAGGACCGGCGCACCCTCGTCTACTTCGAGGCCCCGCACCGCATCGACGACACGCTGCTCGCCATGGCCGAGGCGTTCGGCGAGGAGCGCAGGGCGGCGGTCTGCCGCGAGCTGACCAAGACGTACGAAGAGGTCAAGCGCGGTTCGCTGAAGGAGCTCGCCGAGTGGGCCGCCGACGGGGTGCGCGGTGAGATCACCGTCGTCGTCGAGGGCGCCCCCGAGAAGAGCGCCGAGGAGCTCGGCTCCGACGAACTGGTGCGCCGGGTGCGGGTCCGCGAGGAGGCGGGCGAGCGGCGCAAGGAGGCGATCGCCGCGGTCGCCGCCGAGGCGGGCCTTCCCAAGCGTGCCGTCTTCGATGCCGTCGTGGCGGCAAAGAATGCGGATCGGGGCGGCCCATCGGCAGGCAAAGGACTATCGTGAAAGGCAAAGCGCGGGCCCCGCACCAGGCTTGTTTTCTAAGGGCAGGCCAAAACGGATCCAATGCTCGACAGGTCTGATGCGCTCGCTCCGGGAAAGGCGTCCACTGGTTGAAGGGACGCACCCGTCCCTACGCTTCCGGTCCTGGATTCTCCCGGGACTCCGGCAGTGCTTGTCCCTCGGGCAAGAGGAGCAGCTGGCATGAGTGAGATCGCGGACACCGGCCACCCCAGCGCGGCGATAAATGTCGTTCATGAGTCGTACGCCTTCGCCTGCATGCGGTGCGGGCACGGGTGGGAGCAGTCGTACGAAATAGAGCACCACGTGGACGCCACGGGTCATGAATTCGTGATGTACCGGGCGGACGGCGCGCACGTGCCGTCGCCGCTGACCCGGCCCACGTGTCTGAACTGCGGTGGCCACGTCGTGCGGATCATGCGGGCGGGGCAGGTGTCCTCGGTGCTCGACATGATGCGGCGGCAGCGGGAGGGCACGGGAGTGGGCAAGCCGGCGGGCCCGGTGGACGCGCTCGCGCCCGACGCCGCGGCCGAGGCCGACGTCGTCGCCGCCGGTGGGGTTGCGGCGGGCGGGGCCAAGGGTGATCACCACTGGCACCTGTCCGACCTGCTCCACCCCTTCCAGCACCGCAAGGGGCACTGAGAGCCTGTGTCATATCCCCGGCCGGGTGGGCGTCGTCTGGCACGCACGCTCGCCGCGTTGCCAAAAAGCCCTAGTAGCTCCTCCCCCAGGCCTGAACGGCCCGGGGGGACCCCCACCGAGGACTTCCCGGCGCCTTGCGATCGCACGCACCAGACGACGCCCACTGATCCGACCGGGGATATGACACAGGCTCTGAGCCGGGGGCGTCCGGCCGGGGCGGCCGGCTCGTGGGGGGCTTCGTAGGATCGAGGTATGCCTTCGAAGAACGCCGACGTCCCGCCGCCCCTGCCCGAACCGCTCCGGGTGCCGGTCGCCGACTCCCACACCCACCTCGACATGCAGTCGGGCACGGTGGAGGAGGGCCTCGCCAAGGCCGCCTCCGTGGGCGTCACGACGGTCGTCCAGGTGGGGTGCGACGTACGCGGGTCCCGGTGGGCGGCCGAGACCGCCGCCGCGCACGACAGCGTGCACGCCACCGTCGCCCTGCACCCCAACGAGGCCCCCCGCATCGTCCTCGGCGACCCCGACGGCTGGTCCCGGCAGGGGACGCGCGAGCCGGGCGGTGACGCCGCCCTCGACGAGGCGCTCGCCGAGATCGACCGGCTCGCCGCACTGGCGCACGTGCGCGGCGTCGGCGAGACCGGCCTCGACCACTTCCGCACCGGCCCTGAGGGCATGGCCGCGCAGGAGCGGTCCTTCCGCGCCCACATCGAGATCGCCAAGCGGCACGGCAAGGCCCTCGTCATCCACGATCGCGAGGCCCACGACGATGTGCTGCGCATCCTGAAGGAGGAGGGCGCCCCCGAGCGCACCGTCTTCCACTGCTACTCCGGTGACGCCGACATGGCCCGGATCTGCGCCGAGAACGGCTACTTCATGTCCTTCGCGGGCAACATCACCTTCAAGAACGCGCAGGGCCTGCGGGACGCGCTGGCCGTCGCACCGCTCGAACTGGTGCTCGTTGAGACGGACGCGCCGTTCCTGACGCCCGCCCCGTACCGCGGACGGCCCAACGCGCCGTATCTCATTCCGGTCACGCTGCGCGCGATGGCCGAAGTCCGCGGCATCGACGAGGACGCCATGGCCACGGCCGTCTCCGTGAACACGGCGCGCGCCTTTGCTTACTGACCGATAACGACGCGTATCGCCCGCGGGGAGCAGCTCAGGTCAATGCGGCGACACTGCGTAGTCGCGCTGCTTTGGAGAGTGACGAGCGCTCCGCTAGGTTCTGTCCGGCCCCGGTACGGACCCGGACCCCCTGGAGCGTCGTCGTGAGCAACTCGCAGTACGAGCCGCCGTATGAGCCGCCGTATGAGGCGTGGCGCGATGTCTCGTCGTGCCCGACGGAGGCGGCCTACGCCCATGACACGTCGTACGCGGCCGTCCACGGAGGTGCGGCGTACTGGTCGCCCGGATACGAGACCACGATGGTCGACGTGGTGCCCGCGGCGCCGGAGGCCGGTGGTGACGGGGGCGCCGAGGGGCGTCTGCCGCGGCAGCAGTCGGCGCCGGCGGGCGGCGGGGGGCGGGCCGCGCGGCGCAGGAAGAGCGGCGGGCGGGGGTCCGGGGCGCCGGAGGCCCGGACCGGGACCAGGGCCGGGAGCCGGGCCGGGACTCGGCCGTCGCCCCGCTCCGAGAACCGGCCCGAGGCCATGCGGAGGCTGCTGCCGCAGGCCCTCGTCGTGGCGTTCCTCGCGGGCGGCACCTCCGCGTTCGTCGCCAACGACAAGGCCGTGGAGCTCATCGTCGACGGCGAGCCCCGCACCCTGCACACCTTCGCGGACGACGTCGGCGAACTCCTCGCCGACGAGGGCGTCGACGTCGGCGCCCACGACATCGTCGCCCCCGGATCCAACGCCGCCCTCGCCAGCGGCGACGAGATCGCCGTCCGCTACGGCCGGCCCGTCCGCCTCACCCTCGACGGCGAGCCGCGCGAGGTGTGGACCACGGCCCGCACCGTCGACGGGGCGCTGCGGCAGCTCGGCGTGCGCGCGGAGGGCGCGTACCTGTCGACGTCGCGCAGCCGCCGCATCGACCGCGACGGGCTCACCCTCGACGTGCTCACGGAACGCACCGTCACGATCATGGCGGACGGACGGGAGCGGACCATCCGTACGAACGCGGCGACCGTGCGGGAGGCCGTCGCCGAGTCCGGGGTGACGCTGCGGGGCCAGGACACGATGTCGGTCGCCGCCGACAGCTTTCCGCGCGACGGTCAGACCGTCACCGTCATGCGGGTCACCGGGACCAAGGAGGTCCGCGAGGAGGCGATCCCCTTCGAGGTCGTGAGGACCGAGGACGCGTCGGTCCTGCGCGGCACGGAGGTCGTGGTGCAGGCGGGGCGGCCGGGGGTCAGACGCATCACGTACACGGTGCGGACCGTCAACGGCGTCAAGCAGCGGCCGCGGCGGGTGCGGGCCGAGGTGGTCCGTGAGCCGCAGAAGCGGATCGTGCGGATCGGCACGAAGCGGATGCCGTCGCCGGTGGCGGGGGCGGAGGGCCTGGACTGGGCCTCCCTCGCCCACTGCGAGTCCGGCGGCCGGCCCGGCGCGGTGGATCCCTCCGGTACGTACGGCGGCCTCTATCAGTTCGACACGCGGACGTGGCAGGCGCTGGGCGGCTCGGGCCGCCCGCAGGACGCCCCGGCGGCGGAACAGACCCTGCGCGCGAAGAAGCTGTACGTGCAACGGGGGGCAAGCCCTTGGCCGCACTGCGGCCGGCGGTTGTAGAGCGGTCACCCCTCCCCGGCGGGGCGCACCCGCCCGCCCGCCACGGAGTGGGCCCGCAGCGAAGGGGGCGGGGAACCCCACCCCGTAACCTGGTGCGGTGAGCACAGAGCACGGCACGACCCTCCTCGGCCCCGCCGACATCCGCGAACTGGCCGCTGCCCTCGGCGTACGTCCGACCAAGCAGCGCGGCCAGAACTTCGTCATCGACGCCAACACCGTGCGGCGCATCGTCCGCACCGCGGGGGTCCGCCCGGACGACGTGGTCGTCGAGGTCGGCCCGGGGCTCGGGTCGCTGACCCTGGCCCTCCTGGAGACCGCGGCCCACGTCACCGCCGTGGAGATCGACGACGTGCTCGCCGGGGCGCTGCCCGCGACCGTCGAGGCCCGCCTCCCGCAGCGGGTGGGCGCCTTCGGGCTCGTGCACAGTGACGCCATGCTGGTGAGCGAGCTGCCGGGCCCCGCACCGACCGCGCTGGTCGCGAACCTCCCGTACAACGTCGCCGTGCCCGTCCTGCTGCACATGCTCGACACCTTCCCGACCATCGAGCGCACGCTCGTGATGGTGCAGGCCGAGGTCGCCGACCGGCTCGCCGCGGGGCCCGGCTCGCGGGTCTACGGCGTGCCGTCCGTCAAAGCCAACTGGTACGCCGAGGTGAAGCGCGCGGGGTCCATCGGGCGCAACGTCTTCTGGCCCGCGCCGAACGTCGACTCGGGCCTCGTCTCGCTGGTCCGGCGCGCCGAACCGGTGCGGACCAGCGCGTCGAAGCGGGAAGTCTTCGCCGTCGTCGACGCCGCCTTCGCGCAGCGCAGGAAGACGCTGCGGGCCGCGCTGTCCGGCTGGGCGGGGTCGGCGGCAGCCGCGGAGGCCGCGCTGGTCGCCGCCGGGGTGTCGCCGCAGGCGCGCGGCGAGGCGCTGACGGTGGAGGAGTTCGCCCGCATCGCCGAGCACAAGACCGCGGGGCACGGGAGCGCCGAGAGCGAGAGCGCCGAGTCCGAGAGCGCCGAGTCCGAGAGCGCCGAGCACAAGGCCGCCGAATCCGAGACCGCCGAGCCCCGGGAGGCCGGCGCGTGAGCGTGACCGTACGGGTTCCCGCGAAGGTCAACGTGCAGCTGGCGGTGGGCGCCGCCCGCGCCGACGGCTTCCACGACCTCGCCAACGTCTTCCTCGCCGTCGGCCTCCACGACGAGATCACCGTCACGGCCGCCGACGGACTCGGCGTCAGCTGCGAGGGCCCCGGCTCCGACCAAGTCCCCCTGGACCGTACGAACCTGGCCGCCCGCGCCGCGGAACTCCTTGCCGCGCGGCACGGCATCGAGCCCGACGTCCACATCCACATCGCCAAGGACATCCCCGTCGCAGGCGGCATGGCGGGCGGCAGCGCGGACGGCGCCGGCGCGCTCGTGGCCTGCGACGCGCTCTGGGGCACGAACGCCTCCCGCGACGAACTCCTCGACATCTGCGCCGAGTTGGGCAGCGATGTGCCGTTCAGCCTGGTGGGCGGCGCGGCGCTCGGGACCGGGCGGGGCGAGAAGCTGGAGCCGCTGGACGTCGGTGGCCGCTTCCACTGGGTCTTCGCCGTCGCCGACGGGGGCCTCTCGACGCCCGCCGTGTACCGCGAGTTCGACCGGCTGACGCCCGTCGCGCCCGCGCCGCAGGCGTCCCCTGCGCTGCTTGCGGCCCTGCGCGACGGTGACGCGGAGGCCCTCGCAGCCACGGTCACCAACGACCTCCAGCCCGCCGCGCTCTCGCTCTTCCCCGCGCTGCACGACACCCTCGCCACCGGCACGGCGGCGGGCGCGCTCGCCGCGCTGGTCTCCGGCTCAGGCCCGACGACGGCGTTCCTCGTGGCGGACGCGGCTTCGGCGAAGCGCGTGGCCGATGCGCTGACGGCCTCCGGCACCTGCCGTACCGCACGGACGGCGACGTCACCGGCGCCGGGCGCCACGCGGATCTAGGCGGCCCGGGTCGTCTCGCCCAGGAGCGGGCCGAGGGCCGCCCCCGCGGGCGACTACGCTGGAGGATCGATCGATCCCCCCTGTCAGGAGAGAAATGGCCGTCAATCTGGTCAATGTCGAGGCAGTCAGCAAGGTGTACGGCACCCGTGCCCTGCTCGACGGCGTCTCACTCGGCGTGTCCGAGGGGGACAGGATCGGCGTCGTGGGGCGCAACGGCGACGGGAAGACCACCCTGATCCGGATGCTCGCCAAGTTGGAGGATGCCGACACCGGCCGCGTCACGCACAGCGGCGGGCTGCGCCTCGGCGTGCTGACGCAGCACGACTCGCTCGACCCGGCCGCCACCGTCAGGCACGAGGTCATCGGGGACCTCGCCGACCACGAGTGGGCGGGCAGCGCCAAGATCAGGGACGTGCTCACCGGGCTGTTCGGCGGGCTCGACCTGCCGGGGTTCCCGCAGGGGCTCGACACCGTCATCGGCCCGCTCTCCGGCGGCGAGCGGCGCCGCATCGCGCTGGCCAAGCTGCTCATCGCCGAGCAGGACCTGATCGTGCTCGACGAGCCGACCAACCACCTCGACGTCGAGGGCATCTCGTGGCTGGCCGAGCACCTGCGGACGCGGCGCTCGGCGCTCGTCTGCGTGACGCACGACCGGTGGTTCCTCGACCAGGTGTGCACGCGCATGTGGGACGTCCAGAGCGGCTCCGTCTTCGAGTACGAGGGCGGGTACTCCGACTACGTCTTCGCGCGCGCGGAGCGTGAGCGCATCGCCGCCACCGAGGAGACCAAGCGCAAGAACCTGATGCGCAAGGAGCTGGCCTGGCTGCGGCGCGGCGCCCCGGCGCGTACCAGCAAGCCGAAGTTCCGTATCGAGGCCGCCAACGAGCTGATCGCGGACGTGCCGCCGCCGCGGGACACCAGCGAGCTGATGAAGTTCGCGACGACGCGGCTCGGCAAGACCGTCTTCGACCTGGAGGACGTGTCCGTCCAGGCCGGGCCCAAGCTGCTGCTCAAGCATCTGACCTGGCAGCTCGGTCCGGGCGACCGCGTCGGTCTGGTCGGGGTGAACGGCGCGGGCAAGACCTCGCTGCTGCGCGCCATGGCCGACGCGGCCCGCAGCGACGGCGACGTGCAGCCCGCGGAGGGCAGGATCGCCGTCGGCAGGACGGTGAAGCTGGCCTACCTCTCGCAGGAGGTCGCCGAACTGAAGCCGACGCTGCGGGTCCTCGAGGCCGTGCAGCAGGTGCGCGAGCGGGTCGACCTCGGCAAGGGCCGGGAGATGACCGCGGGCCAGCTCTGCGAGACGTTCGGGTTCGGCAAGGAGAAGCAGTGGACGCCGGTCGGGGACCTCTCCGGTGGTGAGCGGCGCAGGCTGCAACTGCTCAGGCTGCTCATGGACGAGCCCAACGTCCTCTTCCTCGACGAGCCGACCAACGACCTCGACATCGAGACGCTGACGCAGCTGGAGGACGTCCTCGACGGGTGGCCCGGCTCCATGGTCGTGATCTCCCACGACCGGTTCTTCGTCGAGCGGACGACGGACAAGGTGTTCGCGCTCCTCGGCGACGCCACCATGCGGATGCTGCCGCGCGGCATCGACGAGTACCTGGAGCGCAGGCGGCGGATGGCGGAGACCGCCTCCCCGGGACCGGCGAGGACCGCGCCCGCGCAGGACGCCGCGCCGTCGGCCGTCTCCGCCGCGGACGCGCGCGCGGCCAAGAAGGAACTGCAGAAGATCGAGCGGCAGCTGGACAAGATCTCCGAGAAGGAGACCAAACTCCACGCCCAAATCGCCGATAACGCCACCGACTTCGGAAAGGTGGCCAAACTGGACGGCGAGCTCCGTGAACTGATCGGTGAGCGCGAGGAGTTGGAGATGCGCTGGCTGGAGCTCGCGGAGGACGCGTAGAGCTCCCGTGGAGGACGCATAACGGCCGGATTACGGCTATGTCTGCCCTTGGGGACAGCGACAGGGCCGGGCCCGTGTGGTAGAGCGCCAGGGTGATAGAAAGGCTGGCCTCAGCACCATTTGGCGTGCCGAAAGTCAGTGAAGGGGGAAGCGCTGATGACTCAGCCGCCCAACCAGCCGCCGCCCGGCGGCTTCGGAGCTCCACAGGATCCACGGCAGGATCCACGGCAGGGCGGCGGGGCGCCCCAGCCGGGTTACGGATACCCGCAGCAGCAGCAGCAGCCGCAGCCGCAGCCCGGCCAAGCGGGCCCCTACGGGCAGCCCGGACCGTACGGTCAGGCCGGCCCCTACGGGCAGCCGCAGCAGCCGCAGACACAGCCGCCGCAGCCGGGCCCCTACAACCAGCCGACCCAGCCCGGCCCCTACGGGAGCCAGCCGCAGTACGGGTACGCGCAGGCGCCCACGCAGCCGCAGTTCCCCGCGGGCCCCGGCGCGCCCGGCACCCCGCCAGGTACTCCGCCCGGCGGCGGCAGGAAGCGCAAGAAGCTCGTGATGATCGTCGCCGCGGCCGTTGCCGCGCTGCTCGTCGCGGGCGGTGTCACGTACGCCGTCGTCGGCGGTGACGACGGGGACGGGAAGAAGTCCGAGGCGAAGAAGAAGGACCCGGGGCCTACCGCGACCGTCCCGGCCAACCCCGGCAACGGCAGCGGCGACGGCCACGAGGGCAAGGAAGACCTCAACGCGGGCCGCCAGGCCGGCGAGGCGAAGGTCCTCTGGTACAAGGAGGCGCCGAAGGTCCCCGGTTCCGGCGGCGACGCCCCCGGCATGTGGATCGACGGCGACATCGTGGTCAAGGCCGCGTACAAGCAGCTCCTGGCGTACAACGTGAAGACCGGCAGGATCGCCTGGGACGCCATCACGTTCCCGGAGAAGATCTGCGGCGCCACCGACACGGCCACCGTCGACGGCAAGATCGTGGTGGCGTACAAGGAGGGCTCCAAGAGCGGCGACGAGTGCAACCAGCTCCAGGTCGTCGATCTGAAGACGGGCGACAAGGGCTGGGGCAAGCCGGTCAAGAAGGAAGGTCTCTTCGACTCCGCGCTCCAGAGCAGTCTGGTCCTCGTCGGCGACGTGCTGATGGTCGGCCGCGAGCAGTCCGGCACGGCGCTGCGGATGAGCGACGGCAAGAAGCTCTACGTCGCGGGCAAGAAGGACGAGGGCACCTGCTTCCCCAACGGCTTCGCCGGTGGCAAGCAGCTCATCATGGCCCTGTCCTGCGGCGCGAGCACGCCGAACGAGCACGACGAGCTGCAGCAGCTCGACCCGAAGACCGGCAAGGCCCTGTGGACGAAGAAGTTCCCCAAGGGCTGGCGCGTCAGCAAGGTCTACTCGGTGAGTCCCACGGTCGTGTACCTCAGCAATGAGGACAAG
Source organism: Streptomyces sp. NPDC044106 (assembly GCF_056433985.1). Taxonomy (NCBI): domain Bacteria; kingdom Bacillati; phylum Actinomycetota; class Actinomycetes; order Kitasatosporales; family Streptomycetaceae; genus Streptomyces; species Streptomyces sp. NPDC044106. The sequence goes on along the minus strand of NZ_JBWKFZ010000003.1, from coordinate 192,717 downwards.
AAGAAGTGGAACATCACGGTGCTGAAGGAGAGCAGCGACAAGACGCGCTCCGAGGTCGTCTCCGACGACAACTTCGCGCCGCAGTGCGGTGACTCCTTCCTCAGCGGCTCGCTGGGCGACTGCCTGGGCGCGACGGTCGACGACAAGTACCTCTACCTGCCGACCGACAAGCAGAGCGGCGCCAACGAGATCGTCGCGACCAGCCTCGCCACCGGCAAGGAGGCCTGGCGCACCAAGTCGCCGCTGGACGCGAAGATGATCCCGCTGAAGGCCGAGAACGGTGCGCTGATCGCGTACGTCGCGCCGCCGTACGACGCGGGCGGCCGGGTCGTCTCCATCGCGACGTCCGGTTCGCACGAGCCCGAGACCCTTCTGCGGCACCCGAAGGGCACGTCGAAGATCGAGAGCGGCTTCTACGCGAAGGACGTCGACTACGTGGACGGGCGCTTCTACATCTCCACCACCAACATCATGAGCAGTGCCGGCCAGTCGAAGCTGATGCTCGCCTACGGCAAGTGACCTGCTCCACCGCTCAGTCACCACCTTCTCGACCGCTCCCGTCCCCAAGGAATAGACGACTGTCATGACCCAGCCGCCCCAGCCGCCGCAGCAGCCGCCGAACCAGCCCCCGCAGGGCGGCTTCGGCGCCCCGCAGGACCCTCCGCCCGGAGGCTTCGGCAAGGCCCCCGACCCCTCGTACGGCTACCCGCAGGCCCCGCCGCAGCAGCCGTCGGCCCCGCAGCCGCCCCCGCCCCCGCAGACCCCGCCCCCCGCGGCCCCGCCGGCGCCCCCCGCGGCCCAGCCCAACTACGGCTACCCGCAGGCTCCCCCGCCCCCGCAGGCCCCGCAGCCCCCGCAGAGCTACGGCTACCCGACGCAGCCCGCCCAGCCGCAGTACCAGCAGGGCTACCAGCAGCCGTACCAGCAGGGCTACCAGCAGCCCCCCACCATGCCGATGCAGCCGCAGCCCGCGGGCGGGCCCGACGGCGGTCCCGGTGGCGGCAAGAAGATCAGCCGCCAGATGACGATCATCGGTGCGGCGGTCGTCGCGATCGCGCTGATCGTCGGCGGCGGCGTCTACTACGCCTCGACGAAGGGCGACGACAAGAACACGTCGCAGGCCTCCGGCGAGAAGGGCAAGGGCAAGAAGGGCGGGGACGGCAAGGGCGGTGACTCCCTGCCCGGCCAGGGCCCCGCCAAGGAGAAGGCTCCGGCCGACCCCGCGGCCAAGGTCGTCATGCAGCTGCCCCAGCCGAAGATCCCCAAGGACCAGATCTGGAACACCACGGGCTCGGTGCTGACCGACGACGTCTACGCCAAGGCGGGTGTCAACGAGCTGAACGGCTACGACCCGGACACCGGCAAGAAGAAGTGGACGGTCCCGCTCTCCGGCATGACCTGCGCGATGGCGCCCGAGGTCACCGAGGACGGCATCGCCGCGGTCGTCACCGAAGAGGCCAAGCGGAACAAGAAGGGCGACTACGAGCAGTGCAGCAACGTCTCTGCGATCGACCTCAAGTCCGGTAAGAAGCTCTGGACCGAGAGCACCGAGACCAACGGCGTGAAGGCGACGTTCAAGGAAGTCACCATCTCCGGCACCACGATCGCCGCCGGGGCGGGCACCTCGAGCGGCGGCGCCGCCTGGGACATCAAGGGCAAGTCCCTGTGGAAGCCCAAGATCGGCAAGTGCAGGGACGTCGGCTACGCCGGCGGGGATCAGCTGGTCGCGGTCCGCAAGTGCGGTACGTACGGTGACGAGACGCTGAAGGTCCAGCTCCTGGACCCCAAGACCGGCGACGAGAAGTGGACGTACCCGATCGCGCCGGGCGTCGACAACGCCAAGATCATCTCGACCAACCCGGTCGTCTTCGGCCAGGACACCACCGGCATCACCTCCTCCGGCGCGACCGACGTCTTCTCGCTCGGCAGCAACGGCAAGCTGCGCGCGAAGATCTCGCTGGAGGACGGCAAGTACGACCACGACTGCGGCGTCAACATGGTCCACGCCTGCACGTCGATCGCGGTCGGCAACGACCGGCTGTACGTCCCGACCCGCCCGCACGACGGCAGCGGTGAGAGCTACAACCGGACCAACGAGATCGTGTCGTTCTCGCTTGCCACCGGGAAGTCGACCAGCGACCGCGCGGTCGCGGGCGAGAACGGGGAGATCGTGCCCGTCCGCATGGACGGCGGCAACGTCATCGCGTACAAGGCGCACAGCTACAAGCAGGGCGCCCAGATCGTGTCACTGGACGGCAAGACGATGAAGGAGACCAAGCTCCTGGAGACCCCGGGCTCCGAGGCGGTCACCGACGCGATCAGCGGCATGGTCCCGCAGTCCAACGAACTCCTCTACTCCGGCGGGCACTTGTTCCTGGGCAAGAAGCTCCTGAGCAAGCCCTACTCGGCGGACGAGAAGGAGTACGTGGCGATCGGCTTCGTCGCGAAGTAGGGAAGTGGAGAAGTAGCGCGGCACGCGCCGCGTGCACCGCACGGCGGCGGCCGCCCCCTCGCACCATCAGGGGGCGGCCGCCGCCGTTCGTGTACCCCTCCGTACTCCCCGACGCCCCCGGAGGGCAGGGATTCAGGCATTCAGGGCCGCTTCTGGCCGGTAGGGGCGCGTAACGTCGAACAAGCGTGTAGCTTCCGGGGGATGGAGGGTCGGGGGGCCTTCGGTCCGCCGGGAGCGGGAGAGCGGGGCGATCGGTGGATCTGGGGAACAGCCGGGGAAGTGGGGGGTTGCTGTGGGTGTGCGGCTCATGGTGGTCGACGATCATCGACTGCTCGCCGAGGCCCTCGCCTCGGCGCTGAAACTGCGCGGGCACCGGGTGCTCGCCGCCGCCGCGCCCGCCGCGGGAGCGGCGGAACTGGTCATCAGCAGGGCCCCGGAGGTCTGCCTCCTGGGCACGGCGACGCCCGCCGAACCGGGCATGTTCGACCCCGTAGTGAAGATCAAGCGGGAGCGCCCGCAGGTGGCGGTGGTGGTGCTCGGGCCGGTGCCGAACCCGCGCGGGATCGCCGCTGCCTTCGCCTCCGGCGCCTCCGGGTACGTACGCCATGACGAGCGCATCGAAGGAGTGGAGCGCGCCATCATGAAGGCGCGCGCGGGGGAGGCCGCCGTCGCGCCGCAGCTGCTCCAGAGCGCCTTCAGCGAGCTGCTCAATCCGGCCGCGCAGCCCGACGACGAGGGGCAGCGCCTGCTGCAGATGCTGACGCCCCGCGAGGTCGAGGTGCTGATGCGGGTCGCGGACGGCGAGGACACCCGGCTGATCGCCGCGGGCATGGGGATAGCTCCCAGCACGGCGCGTACGCATGTGCAGCGGGTCCTGATGAAGCTGGGCGTCGGCTCGCGTCTTGAGGCCGCCGCGCTCGCCGCGCGCACCGGCCTGTTGGAGCGTGCCGAGCGTCCCGCCTCGGCGTACGCGGACAACGGCGGCGCGCCCGGCGGGCCGCACACGGCGACGGGGCCCGAGCCACCGCGGTGAGCCCGGGCCCCGGCCGGGAGGGCGGGCGAGGGGTTACCCGTCCTCCGGCTCCTCGGGGGTGACCACCATCGGGCGCAGCCAGAGCCAGCCGAGGAAGAAGAGCCCGAGGGCGAGCATGGCGAGGCCCGTCCACAGGTTGATGTTGATGTCCTCCGCCTTCTTCAGGTCGGCGTCGGACGCGGTGATCCCGGCGATCGTCACGATGACGCCGTAGACGACGAACAGGCCGCCGATGATGCGCCTGATGTCGAAGAGACGGGCGGCCGTCGCCGACTTACGCTCCAGGTCGGAGACTTCTTTGTGCAGGTCAGACATGGTCTTCGGGCCTCCGATCGGGCTAGAACGAGTACGGCACGTAGCAGGCCGCTGCGAGTACGACGGCGCCCCAGCCGAGCAGCGCCGGCTTGCGGTACCACGCGTTGTCGCCCGCCTCGGCGCCGTCGTCCGCCAGGCCCGGTGAGACCGTTCCGTAGACGAGTCCCGCCAGTTCGGCTTCGGGCTTGGGCGCGGTGAAGAGGGTGACGGCGACCATCACGACGGCTCCGGCGGCGAAGCCGACCATCGCCGAGACGAAGTTGGCGCCCTGGTCGGACGGGATGTCGATGATGCCCTGCTTGTAGATCCAGAAGTAGTTGACCATCGCGGCGGTGGTGCCGGCGACGAGTCCCCAGACGCCGGATTTCATCGAGGCCCGCTTCCAGAACATGCCGATGATGAAGACGACGAACATCGGGACGTTGAAGAAGGAGAACAGCGTCTGGAGGTAGCTCATGATGTTCGAGAACGACGAGGCGATGAAGGCCGTGCCGATCGAGGCGAGCACGCCGAGGGCGGTGATGAGCCTGCCGAACTTCAGGTAGTAGCCGTCCTCGCGGCCCTTGACCACGTACTTCGACCAGATGTCGTACGTGAACACGGTGTTGAAGGAGGAGACGTTCGCGGCCATGCCCGCCATGAACGCGGCGAGCAGACCGGTGACCGCGATGCCGAGCACGCCGTTGGGCAGCAACTCCTGCATCAGGTACGGGATCGCGTCGTTGTACGTCAGGTCCGATCCGGCCGTGCCGATCTTCGGGACGAGGACGGCGGCGACCAGCCCCGGGATCATCACCGCGAAGACGATGAAGATCTTCGGGAAGGCGGCGATCAGCGGGGTGCGCTGGGCGGCGGAGAGGTTCTTCGCGGACAGGGCGCGCTGCACCTCGGCGAAGTTGGTCGTCCAGTAGCCGAAGGAGAGCACGAAGCCCAGGCCGAGGATGATGGTCAGCCAGTTGGCGCCGAGCGGGTTGGCGTCACCGATGCCGGTGCCGCCCCAGGCCGTCATGAAGTTGTCGCCGTGCTGCTTCTCGATCGAACCGGACAGGCCGTCCCAGCCGCCGACCTTCTTGAGTCCGATGACGCAGATGGGGATCAGCGCCGCCAGGATCACGAAGAACTGCAGGACCTCGTTGTAGATGGCGGAGGAGAGGCCGCCGATGGTGATGTACGCGAGGACGAAGAGGCCCGCGACGACGATGGCGACCCACTGCGGCCAGCCGAGCAGCGCCTCGACGACGATCGACAGGGCGTAGAGGTTCACGCCCGCGATGAGTATCGCGGCGAAGGCGAAGAGCGCCGAGCTGAGCAGGTGCGCCGACCTGTCGAAGCGCTGGAGCAGGAACTCGGGGACGGAGCGGACCTTGCTGCGGTAGTAGAAGGGCATCATGACCAGGCCGAGGAAGACCATGGCGGGGATGGCGCCGATCCAGTACCAGTGGACGACCGCGACGCCGTACTGCGCGCCGGTCGCGGCCATGCCGAGGATCTCGGTGGCACCCAGGTTCGCTGCGACGAAGGCGAGACCGGTGACCCAGGCGGGCAGGGAGCGGCCCGAGAGGAAGAAGTCGAGGCTGGTCTTCACGGAGCGCCGGGCGGCGAAGCCGATGCCGAGGACGACGGCGAAGTAGATCGCCAGGATCGCGTAGTCGAGGCCGTTGGTGGGCAGCCGAAGCCCCTCGGCCAGGGTTTGTGTCGGGGACTGCATGTGAACTCGCTTCGTTGCGCGAACGGATCAGACCGGAACCTACGCCCCTTGCTTCAATAACTGAACAGTTCTGTTGGTGTTCTTTGTTTGATTGTGATCGAGCCGACTGGCCGAACCATTCGCCGCCCGTCCATCCCACGGGCATTGACTGAACTGTTGAGTTGTGATTTGTTATGTTCGGTTCTGTTGGGTGGGTGATGAGGAGCCCCGGACGTGAAGAAGACCTCGACCCGTCTCGCCGACGGTCGTGAGCTCGTCTACTACGACGTGCGCGACGACGCCGTGCGCGACGCCGTCGACCGGCGCCCGCTCGGGCCCGTCTCGACCACATCGGAGATCCGCAGGGACCCCCTCCTCGGCGACTCCGTCGCCATCGCCTCGCACCGCCAGGGCCGCACCTACCACCCGCCGGCCGACGAGTGCCCCCTGTGCCCCTCGGCCGGGGACCGGCTCAGCGAGATCCCCGACTCCACGTACGACGTCGTGGTCTTCGAGAACCGCTTCCCCTCCCTCGCGGGCGACGCGGGACGCTGCGAGGTCGTCTGCTTCACCTCCGACCACGCCGCCTCCTTCGCCGACCTCGCCCCCGAGCAGGCCGGACTCGTCCTGGAGGCCTGGACCGACCGCACCGCCGAGCTCTCCCACCACCCCGGCGTGGAGCAGGTGTTCTGCTTCGAGAACCGCGGCGCCGAGATCGGCGTGACCCTCGGCCACCCGCACGGGCAGATCTACGCCTACCCCTTCGTCACCCCGCGCACCGACCTGATGCTGCGCTCCCTCGCCGCGCACAAGGAGGCGACCGGCGGGCGCAACCTCTTCGACGACGTCCTGGCCGGCGAACGGGCCGGGGAGCGGGTCGTCCTGGAGGGCGAGCACTGGGTGGCCTTCGTGCCGTACGCCGCGCACTGGCCCTACGAGGTGCACCTCTACCCCAAACGCCGGGTGCCCGACCTGCTCGGGCTCGACGAGGCGGCGCGCGCGGAGTTCCCGCACCTCTACCTGGAACTCCTGCGGCGCTTCGACCGGATCTTCGGCGAGGGCGAGCCGCCGACCCCCTACATCGCGGCCTGGCACCAGGCGCCGTTCGGGACGCTGGAGGGATATGACGGGATTCATCGGGACGACGTCGCCCTGCACCTCGAACTTTTCACGATTCGCCGCACTTCGGGCAAGCTGAAGTTCCTCGCGGGTTCCGAATCCGGCATGAGCGTGTTCATCAACGACGTGCCGCCGGAAGCCGCGGCCCAGCGACTGCGAGAGGTAGCGAGTTCATGAGCGGTAAGTACCTGGTCACCGGTGGTGCGGGCTACGTCGGAAGTGTGGTGGCCCAGCATCTGATCGAGGCCGGGCACGAGGTGACCGTCCTCGACAACCTCTCCACCGGGTTCCGCGAGGGGGTCCCCGCGGGCGCCGCGTTCATCGAGGGCGACATCCGCGACGCCGCCAAGTGGCTGGACGCCTCCTACGACGCCGTACTGCACTTCGCCGCCTTCTCGCAGGTCGGCGAGTCCGTCGTGAAGCCCGAGAAGTACTGGGACAACAACGTCGGCGGCACCATGGCGCTGCTCGCCGCCATGCGCGACGCCGACGTGCGCAGGCTGGTCTTCTCCTCCACCGCCGCGACGTACGGCGAGCCCGTGAACACCCCCATCACGGAGAGCGACCCGACCGCCCCCACCTCCCCGTACGGCGCCTCCAAGCTCGCCGTCGACCACATGATCACCGGCGAGGCCGCCGCGCACGGCCTGGCCGCCGTCTCGCTGCGCTACTTCAACGTCGCGGGCGCGTACGGCGACTGCGGCGAGCGCCACGACCCCGAGTCGCACCTCATCCCGCTCGTCCTCCAGGTCGCCCAGGGCAGGCGCGAGGCGATCAGCGTCTTCGGCGACGACTACCCGACCCCGGACGGCACCTGCGTCCGCGACTACATCCACGTCGCGGACCTCGCCGAGGCGCACCTCCTCGCGGTCACCGCCGCCACCCCCGGCGAGCACCTCATCTGCAACCTCGGCAACGGCAACGGCTTCTCCGTGCGCGAGGTCATCGAGACCGTCCGCCAGGTCACCGGGCACCCGATCCCCGAGGTCATGGCCCCGCGCCGCGGCGGCGACCCGGCGGTCCTCGTCGCCTCCGCCGCCACCGCGCGCGAGAAGCTCGGCTGGCAGCCGTCCCGCGCGGACCTCGCGGGCATCGTCGCCGACGCGTGGGCGTTCGCCCAGCGCTGACCGGGATCAACAAGGGGTAACTGATGGACGTAGCGGGGAAGTTCGCCGAGCTGTACGGGTACGCGGCGGACGGGGTCTGGTCGGCGCCCGGCCGGGTCAACCTCATCGGCGAGTACACGGACTTCAACGAGGGCTTCGTGCTGCCGCTCGCGCTGCCGCACACCGCGGTGGCGGCCGTGGCCCGCCGCACCGACGGCGTCCTGCGGCTCCACTCCGCCGACATCGACGCCCCCGTCGCCGAACTGCGCGTCGACGCGCTGCGGCCCCTGTCGAAGTACGGGCAGGGCGGCTGGGCCGCCTACCCGGCGGGTGTGGTGTGGGCGCTGCGGGAGGCGGGCCACCCGGTCTCCGGCGGCGCCGACATCCACCTCGCGTCGACCGTGCCGACCGGAGCGGGCCTCTCCTCGTCCGCCGCCCTGGAGGTCGTCACGGCGCTCGCCCTCAACGACCTGTACGAACTCGGCCTCACCCGGCCCCAGTTGGCGGTCCTCGCCCAGCGCGCCGAGAACGCCTTCGTCGGCGTGCCCTGCGGCGTCATGGACCAGATGGCCTCCGCGTGCGCCACCGAGGGCCACGCCCTGCACCTGGACTGCCGTGACCTGGCGATACAGCAGGTCCCCTTCGACCTCGACGCGCACGGCCTGCGGCTCCTCGTCGTCGACACCAGGGTCGAGCACGAGCTGGGCGACGGTGCGTACGCGGAACGGCGGGCCGGCTGCGAGGAGGGCGCCCGCATCCTGGGCGTCCCGCACCTGCGCGACGTGGAGTACGGCCAACTCCCCGCGGTGCTTGCGAAGTTGACGGACGACAGAATCCGTCGCTACGTACGCCACATCGTCTGCGACAACCACCGCGTCGAGCGGGTCATCGGCCTCCTCGACGCCGGTGACGTCCGCGCCTGCGGCCCCGTCCTCACCGAGGGCCACGCCTCGCTCCGCGACGACCTGCGCATCTCCTGCCCGGAGTTGGACCTGGTGGTGAGCTCCGCCGACGCGGCGGGCGCGCTCGGTGCCCGGATGACCGGCGGCGGCTTCGGCGGCTCCGCGCTCGTCCTGGTGGAGTCGGCTGACGAGGAGGCGGTGACCAAGTCGGTCCTCGACGCCTTCGCGGCGGCGGGCTTCACCGCGCCACGCGTCTTCCCGGCAGCGGCGTCGCAGGGAGCGCGCCGGGAGGCGTGAACCCCCGGGAGGCGTGAACCCCCGGGAGGCGTGAACCCGCGGGGCCCGGTCAGCCGAGCCGCTTGGTGAGCGTGAACTCCTTGACCCCCTCGGGGTAGTCGGGGATCACGCTCACCAGCTCGTACCCCTGGTTCCGGTAGAAGCCCGGCGCCTGGAAGTCCCAGGTCTCCACACGGGAGTTGAGGCAGCCGCGCTCCTCGCGTGCCATCCGCTCCGCCTCGGCGAGGAGCCGCGAGCCGAGGCCCGCGCCGCGGTGGCGGTCGTCCACCCAGAGGTGGTTCACGTGCAGCCAGCGGGCCCAGGTGTGCGCGGCGAGCCCCGCCGCGAGCCCGCCCGACGCGTCCAACGCCCACAGCGCCAGCGGTACTTCCTGGTCCTCGCGGGTGCCGCGCAGGGCGCGGAGCTCCGGGGACGCCGCCGTGTTCGTCTCGCTCAGCCGCTCGCGCAGCAGACCAAGTCGCTCTTTGTCGACTCCCGTCTCAATACGAAACATATGGCTCACCATAAACGCGCTGGCCAACCAGTTCTGCAAATCACCTTCCGCTCCGGGCGTCCGGCCCTACTCTGAAGGGCAGTGCCGGTGGGGGCCGGTACTGATCAGGGGGCGAGACAGTCGGGTACGACGCCCGGCGTAGGGGTGGCGGTCACCGTGCGGCGGCGGTCGTGCACGACTGCGCAGGTCCCCGCTCCGGGCGCCGTACCCGCACCAGCCGTTCTCCGATGATGGGGTATCCCCTGCTCCTTGGCAGGAGCATGGGGAAGGGGGTTTCTGTGGTTCGCATTCGAGTCCTGGTCGTCGACGACCACCGCATCTTCGCCGAGTCGCTGGCCGCCGCGCTCGCGGCCGAGCCCGACGTCGACGTGTCCGCGGCCGGCAGCGGTCCCGCCGCGCTGCGCTGCCTGGAACGCGCGGTGACCGAGGGCCGCAGGTACGACGTGCTGCTCGTCGACGCCGACCTCGGCGCCACCGCCGGCGCCCTGCACGGCATCCGGTCCGCCGTGCCCGTCCAGGAGGGCAACGCCGACGGGCTTGTCGACGGCCTTTCCCTGGTCGCGGGCGTGCGCACGGGCCAGCCCGCCGTGCGCACCGTGGTGCTCGCCGAGAAGGACGACCCGCGCCGCGCGGCCCTCGCCCTGCAGGCCGGTGCCTCGGGGTGGGTCGCCAAGGACTGCTCGCTGTCCCGGCTGCTCACGGTCATACGCGGCGTCCTGCGCGACGAGACGCATCTGCCGCCCGCCCTGCTCACCGGCGTCCTGCGCGAGCTGACCGCCGCCCGCAAGCACCGCACCGAGTCCGAGCGCCTGGTGGAGTCGCTGACGCCGCGCGAGCGCGAGGTGCTGCGCTGCATGGTGGCGGGCCTGGGCCGCAAGGCCGTCGCCGAGCGCCTCTTCCTCTCCCCGCACACGGTGCGTACGCACATGCAGAACGTCCTGGGGAAGCTGGGTGTCCACTCCACCCTCGCCGCGGTGGCGCTGGCCAGGCGCGCGGGCGTGGGGCCCGCCGACCTAGCCGGGGATGTTGTCGAACGGGGCGGTCAACTGGCGTAGCAGCCCGGCCAGTTCGCCCCGCTGGGCGCGGGAGAGCTCCGCGAGGATCGCCCGCTCCTGTTCGAGCAGCCCGGCGAGGGCCTGGTCCGCGCGGTCCTGGCCCTCGGCGGTGAGGCGGACGAGGACGCCGCGCCGGTCACTGGGGTCGGGCAGGCGCTCGACGAGGCCCTTCTTCGCGAGCCGGTCGATGCGGTTGGTCATCGTGCCGGACGTCACGAGCGTCTGTGTGAGGAGCTGGCCGGGGGAGAGCTGGTAGGGGGCGCCCGCGCGGCGCAGCGACGTCAGGACGTCGAACTCCCACGGCTCCAGGTTGTGCTCCGAGAAGGCGAGTCTGCGGGCGCGGTCCAGGTGCCGCGCGAGCCTGCTCACGCGGCTGAGCACCTCGAGTGGTTCCACGTCGAGGTCCGGGCGCTCCCGGCGCCACGCTGCGACCAGCCGATCGACCTCGTCCTCCATGACGATCAGTGTAGGGGGTCTGTCGACATGAAGTCTCTTGACGTCAAGATACTTGGGGGTGAAGATGGCGCCAGGAACGCGTACGGCACGTCACCGCGCCGCCCGCCCGCGTTCACCGCGCCGTCTTCGAGGAGGCCCTCATGCCCACGCCCGCAGCCGCCGCCACCTGGGATCCGCACCAGTACCTGCGCCACGCCGGCCACCGCTCCCGCCCCTTCGCCGACCTCCTCGCCCGCGTGCCGGAACTCCCCGCCGCCGGCCGCCCGCCCCGCATCGCCGACCTCGGCTGCGGCCCCGGCAACGTCACCCGGCTCCTCGCCGGGCGCTGGCCCACCGCGCACGTCACCGGCCTCGACAACTCCTTCGAGATGCTGGCCGAGGCCGACCGCCTGACGGGCCCCACGGACGGGGGAGGCCGCCTCGACTTCGCCCACGCCGACGCCACGGACTGGACCCCGCCCCCGCACGCGTACGACCTGATCCTCTCCAACGCGACCCTGCAATGGGTGCCGGACCACCCCGGCTCCTTCCCCGCCTGGGTCGACGCCCTGACGCCCGGCGGCACCCTCGCCTTCCAGGTGCCCGGCAACTTCGACGCCCCCAGCCACACCCTGATGCGGGAACTGAGCGAGTCCGAGCGGTGGCGGGACCGGCTCGGCGGACGCCTGCGCCACGCGGACGCGGTCCTGACACCGGGCGCCTACCTGGAGCGGCTCACCGCACTCGGCTGCGAGGTCGACGCCTGGGAGACCACCTACCAGCACCTCCTGACGGGCGACGACCCAGTCCTCGACTGGGTCAAGGGCACGGGCCTGCGCCCGGTCCTGACGGCTCTCGCCGACGACCCCCGGGCAACGGAGGAGTTCCTCACCGAGTACCGCGCACTCCTGCGCGAGGCCTACCCGCCCACCGGCCACGGCACGGTCTTCCCGTTCCGGCGGGTGTTCGCGGTGGCGCGGAGGGCGGACGCCTGATGCTGACGGCCCTCGACCACGTACAGCTCGCCGCCCCGCCCGGCAGCGAGCCCGCCCTTCGCACGTACTACGTCGACGTGCTCGGCATGACGGAGACGCCGAAGCCGCCGGTGCTCGCGGCACGCGGCGGCTGCTGGTTCGAGGCGGGCGGCGTACGCCTGCATCTGGGCATCGAGAGCGACTTCAGACCCGCGAGGAAGGCACACCCCGGGCTGCGGGTGCGGGGAATCGAGGAGTACGCGGCCCGGCTCGCCTCCCGGGGCGCGAAGGTCACCTGGGACGACGACCTGCCGGGCCACCGACGCTTCTACTCCGAGGACCCGGCCGGCAACCGCCTCGAATTCCTCGAACCACTGGCCTGACCGGGCGGGGGTCCGAAGACAGGCCCTCAGCTCTTCCTGTGGCCTATCAGGCGCGGCTTCGGTTCCAGACCGTCCAGGCCGTGCCAGGCCAGGTTGACCAGGTGGGCCGCCACCTCCGCCTTCTTCGGCTTGCGGGCGTCCAGCCACCACTGGCCCGTCAGCGCGACCATGCCGACCAGCGCCTGCGCGTAGAGCGGGGCCAGTTTCTGGTCGAAGCCGCGGCCCTTGAACTCCTGGCCCAGGATGTCCTCGACCTGCGTGGCGATGTCGGAGATCAGGGACGCGAAGGTGCCGGTGGACTGCGCCACCGGCGAATCGCGGACCAGGATGCGGAAGCCGTCCGTGTACGTGTCGATGTAGTCGAGGAGGGCGAAGGCGGCCTGTTCGAGGAGTTCACGCGGGTGGCCCGCGGTGAGCGCCCCCGTCACCATGTCCAGGAGCTGGCGCATCTCGCGGTCCACGACCACCGCGTACAGGCCCTCCTTGCCGCCGAAGTGCTCGTACACGACCGGCTTGGAAACCCCGGCCTTCGCCGCGATCTCCTCCACCGACGTGCCCTCGAAGCCCTTGGCGGCGAACAGCGTGCGACCGATGTCGAGGAGCTGTTCCCGGCGCTCGGCCCCCGTCATCCGGGTCCGGCGGGTGCGCCGGGGCTGCTTCTCTTTGCCGGCAGGGATGGAATTGCTGGAGTCGGTCGCCACGTCGTCAATCATGCCGCGTCTGACACGGATGCCTCGCGGCGGGCGCCGGCCGCCCCCTCGGGCTTGCGGCGCGCGTCGATACGCGACTGCGAGGGCCACCGCACGTCGTACGCCCAGCCCAGCCGCTCGCACCAGCGGATGATCCGCGCGGACGAATCGATCTGGCCCTTCATCACACCGTGCCGCGCCGACGTCGGGTCGGCGTGGTGCAGGTTGTGCCAGGACTCGCCGCAGGACAGCACCGCGAGCCACCACACGTTGCCCGAACGGTCACGGGACTTGAACGGCCGCTTGCCCACCGCGTGGCAGATGGAGTTGATGGACCACGTGACGTGGTGCAGCAGCGAGACCCGCACCAGCGAGCCCCAGAAGAACGCCGTGAACGCGCCCCACCACGACATCGTCACCAGACCGCCCACCAGCGGCGGGATGCCGAGCGAGACGATCGTCCAGAGCAGGAACTGCCGCGAGATCCGCCGGATCGCCGGGTCCTTGACCAGATCGGGCGCGTACTTCTCCTGCGACGTGCGCTCCTCGTCGAACATCCAGCCGATGTGCGCCCACCACAACCCCTTCATCAGGGCCGGGACCGTCTCGCCGAAGCGCCAGGGGGAGTGCGGGTCACCCTCCGCGTCGGAGAACTTGTGGTGCTTGCGGTGATCGGCCACCCAGCGCACCACCGGGCCCTCCACCGCCATCGACCCCGCCACCGCGAGCGCGATCCGCAGCGGCCGCTTCGCCTTGAAGGAGCCGTGCGTGAAGTAGCGGTGGAAACCGATGGTGATGCCGTGGCACCCGAGGAAGTACATGAGGACGAGCAGCCCGAGATCGAGCCAGCTCACCCCCCACCCCCAGGCCAGCGGCACCGCCGCGAGCACGGCAAGGAAGGGCACGACGATGAAGAGGAGCAGCGCGAGCTGTTCGAGCGAGCGCTTCTGCTCGCCGCCCAGCGTCGAGGGAGGCGGCGGCCCCGCGGGGGCATCGGCCGCCGGCGGAGCGTTGTCGATCACATCGGTGTCGGAGTACGCATCGGAGGATGTCGTCATGGGCACGTCCCCTGGGGGGTCGAGGGTTTGAAGTGGGTTCGGTGCACGGGCACGGTTCCCGCAGCGGCTGTCATACCGCGCTTCCTACGGTTCCGTAACCTACGGCGACGTAAGTATGGCAGTGCGGAGCCTCGCGGCAAGAGGCCGCGAGCTCCGAGCCCGAAGTGACACCTATCCTTGGGATCGGTCGGACAGCGCGGTCCGCTCTGTATCTCCCCCGGGTTCCCCGCAAGGACCCTCCCAGTCTTGAAGCTCTTCAACACTGCAAGGAGCCGCACCTGTGAGCAGTGCCGACGACCAGGGCCAGCAGGCCACCAGCAACGCCAGCACCGAGCTGCGCGCCGACATCCGCCGCCTGGGCGACCTGCTCGGCGAGACCCTCGTACGCCAGGAGGGCCCCGAACTCCTCGAACTGGTCGAAAAGGTCCGCAGCCTGACCCGCGAGGACGGCGAGGCCGCCGCCAGGCTCCTCGGCGGCACGGAACTGCAGACCGCCGCCAAGCTGGTCCGCGCCTTCTCCACGTACTTCCACCTCGCGAACGTCACCGAGCAGGTCCACCGCGGCCGCGAGCTGCGCACCCGGCGCGCCGCCGAGGGCGGACTGCTCGCCCGCACCGCGGACCGCCTCAAGGACGCCGACCCCGAGCACCTGCGCCAGACCGTGCGCAACCTCAACGTGCGCCCCGTCTTCACCGCGCACCCCACCGAGGCCGCCCGCCGCTCCGTCCTCAACAAGCTCCGCCGCGTCGCCGAACTCCTGGAGACGCCGGTCATCGAGTCCGACCGGCGCCGCCACGACACCCGACTGGCCGAGAACATCGACCTCATCTGGCAGACCGACGAACTGCGCGTCGTACGCCCCGAGCCCGCCGACGAGGCCCGCAACGCCATCTACTACCTCGACGAGCTGCACGCGGGCGCCGTCGGGGACGTCCTCGAAGACCTCACCGCCGAACTGGAACGCGTCGGCGTCGAGCTGCCCGAAGGCACCCGCCCCCTCAGCTTCGGCACCTGGATCGGCGGCGACCGCGACGGCAACCCCAACGTGACCCCGCAGGTCACCTGGGATGTCCTCATCCTCCAGCACGAGCACGGCATCAACGACGCGCTCGACCTGATCGACGAGCTGCGCGGCTTCCTCTCCAACTCCATCCGCTACACCGGAGCCACCGACGAGCTCAAGGCCTCCCTCCAGGGCGACCTGGAGCGGCTGCCCGAGATCAGCCCCCGCTACAAGCGCCTCAACGCCGAGGAGCCCTACCGCCTCAAGGCCACCTGCATCCGGCAGAAGCTGGAGAACACCAAGCAGCGCCTGGCCAAGGGCACCGCGCACGAGGAGGGCCGCGACTACCTCGGCACCGCCGAGCTCCTCCAGGACCTCACGCTCATCCAGACCTCGCTGCGCGAGCACAAGGGCGCCCTCTTCGCCGAGGGCCGGATGAACCGCACCATCCGCACCCTGGCCGCCTTCGGCCTCCAGCTGGCCACCATGGACGTACGCGAACACGCCGACGCCCACCACCACGCGCTCGGCCAGCTCTTCGACCGCCTCGGCGAGGAGTCCTGGCGCTACACGGACATGCCCCGCGAGTACCGCCAGAAGCTCCTCGCCAAGGAGCTCAGGTCCCGGCGGCCCCTCGCGCCGTCCCCGGCCCCGCTGGACGCCGCGGGCGAGAAGACCCTCGGCGTCTTCCACACCGTCAAGAAGGCCCTCGAAGTCTTCGGACCCGAAGTCGTCGAGTCGTACATCATCTCGATGTGCCAGGGCGCCGACGACGTCTTCGCCGCCGCCGTCCTCGCCCGCGAGGCGGGCCTCATCGACCTGCACGCGGGCTGGGCGAAGATCGGCATCGTGCCGCTCCTGGAGACCACCGACGAGCTGCGCGCCGCCGACGTCATCCTCGACGAGATGCTCGCCGACCCCTCGTACCGGCGCCTGGTCGCCCTGCGCGGAGACGTGCAGGAAGTCATGCTCGGCTACTCCGACTCCTCCAAGTTCGGCGGCATCACCACCTCGCAGTGGGAGATCCACCGCGCCCAGCGCAGGCTGCGCGACGTCGCCCACCGCTACGGGGTCCGCCTGCGCCTCTTCCACGGTCGCGGCGGCACCGTCGGCCGCGGCGGCGGCCCCTCCCACGACGCCATCCTCGCCCAGCCCTGGGGCACCCTGGAGGGCGAGATCAAGGTGACCGAACAGGGCGAGGTCATCTCCGACAAGTACCTCGTGCCGTCCCTGGCCCGGGAGAACCTCGAACTCACGGTGGCCGCGACCCTCCAGGCCTCCGCCCTGCACACCGCCCCGCGCCAGTCCGACGAGGCCCTCGCCCGCTGGGACGCCGCCATGGACGTGGTGAGCGACGCGGCCCACACCGCCTACCGCCGGCTCGTCGAGGACCCGCACCTGCCCGCGTACTTCCTCGCGTCGACCCCCGTGGACCAGCTCGCCGAGCTCCACCTGGGCTCACGGCCCTCGCGCCGCCCCGGCTCGGGCGTCTCGCTCGACGGCCTGCGCGCCATCCCGTGGGTCTTCGGCTGGACCCAGTCGCGGCAGATCGTGCCCGGCTGGTTCGGCGTCGGCTCCGGCCTCAAGGCACTGCGCGAGGCCGGCCTCGACACCGTCCTCGACGAGATGCGCGAGCACTGGCACTTCTTCCGGAACTTCATCTCCAACGTCGAGATGACCCTGGCCAAGACGGACCTGCGCATCGCCCGGCACTACGTCGACACCCTCGTGCCGGACGAACTCAAGCACGTCTTCGAGACCATCGAGGCCGAGCACGAGCTGACCGTGCGGGAGGTGCTGCGGGTCACCGGCGACACGGAGCTGCTCGGCTCCCACCCGGCCCTCCAGCAGACCTTCGCCATCCGCGACGCCTACCTGGACCCGATCTCCTACCTCCAGGTCGCGCTGCTCAAGCGGCAGCGGGATGCCGCGGCGGCGGGGGAGGAGCCCGACCCGTTGCTCGGGAGGGCGCTGCTGCTCACCGTCAACGGGGTGGCCGCGGGGCTTCGTAACACGGGCTGACGCCCCGGCCCACGTGACGGGCCCCGCATCGCTTCGGCGGTGCGGGGCCTGTCCGTCGTATGTCGGCCGCGGGTCCGTCGTGGCCGGTCGCGCAGTTCCCCGCGCCCCTGAAGCGGCGCTTGCGCGCCGCTCAGGAGTTGTACGTGCTCTGTGCCCGCTCAAGGCCCTCCGTGACCAGAGCCTCCACCGCGTCGGCCGCCCGGTCCACGAAGTAGTCGAGTTCCTTGCGCTCCGCCGCGGAGAAGTCCTTCAGGACGAAGTCCGCCACCTGCATCCGGCCCGGCGGGCGGCCGATGCCGAACCGCACCCGGTGGTAGTCGGAGCCCATCGCCTTCGTCATCGACTTCAGACCGTTGTGGCCGTTGTCGCCGCCGCCCAGCTTCAGGCGCAGCGTGCCGTAGTCGATGTCCAGCTCGTCGTGGACCGCGACGATGTGCTCCGTCGGCACCTTGTAGAAGTCCCGCAGCGCCGTCACCGGGCCGCCCGACACGTTCATGTACGACATGGGCTTCACGAGGATCACCCGACGGCTCGCAGGACCCGGCGCGCCGACCCGGCCCTCGACCACCTGGGCCTGCGCCTTCCCGGCGCGCTTGAACCTGCCGCCCATGCGCTGCGCCAGCAGGTCCGCCACCATGAACCCCACATTGTGCCGGTTCATGGCGTATTCGGGGCCCGGATTGCCGAGGCCCGCGATCAGCCAGGGGGCGCTGGCGTCCGTCGTCACGTGCATGTCTCCTTCATACGCCCATGTCCGGTACGCACGCGGCAGCCGCCGCCCCCGTCAGGGAGCGACGGCTGCCGCAATACGCGTGTGGTCGGCGAGGCTCAGGCCTCGGCGGCCGCGTCGTCGGCGGCACCCTCGGCCGGGGCCTCCTCGGCCTGCGCGGCCAGGACCTGGATGACGACCGCGTCCTCGTCGATCGCCAGCGTGGAGCCGGCCGGCAGCGGGATGTCCTTGGCGAGGATGGACGCACCGGCGTCCAGGCCCGCGATGGAGACGGTGACCTCGGTCGGGATGTGCGTGGCCTCGGCCTCGACCGGCAGCGTGTTCAGCACGTTCTCGAGCAGGTTGCTGCCCGGGGCCAGCTCGCCCTCGGTGTGGACCGGGATCTCGACCGTGACCTTCTCGCCGCTGCGGACGAGCAGCAGGTCGACGTGCTTCAGGATGCCCTGACGGAGAGCGTCGCGCTGCACGGCCTTCGGGATGGCCAGCTGGGTCTTGCCGTCGACGTCCAGGGAGATCAGGACGTTCGGCGTACGCAGCGCCATCAGCAGGTCGTGGCCCGGAAGCGCCAGGTGGACAGGGTCGGCACCGTGGCCGTAGAGAACGCCGGGGACCTTGTCCTCGCGGCGGATGCGGCGGGCGGCGCCCTTGCCGAACTCGGTGCGGGTCTCGGCGGAAAGCTTGACCTCGGGCATGTGCACTCCTCGTACAACAGGTGTCGGATGGGGTTACCCGGCCATACGACAGGCCTGCTACGAAGAGCGCGTCGATAACGGACCGCCGCACACCCCGCCTCATCAGAAGCGTGTGCGGCCTCCCTCGCCGAGCAACTCCGTGAGTCTACCCGGCGGGGGAGGCCGCCCAGAAATCGATCTTCAGATCGAGGCTCCGGTCACTGCTCCTCGAAGAGGCTCGTCACCGAACCGTCCTCGAAGACCTCGCGCACCGCGTTCGCGATCGTCGGCGCGATCGAGAGCACCGTGATCTTGTCGAGCTCCAGCTCACCCGGCGTCGGCAGCGTGTCCGTGAACACGAACTCGCTGACCTTCGAGTTCTTCAGACGGTCCGCGGCCGGACCCGAGAGCACACCGTGCGTGGCCGTCACGATGACGTCCTCCGCGCCGTGCGCGAACAGCGCGTCGGCGGCGGCGCAGATCGTGCCACCCGTGTCGATCATGTCGTCGACCAGGACGCAGACGCGGCCCTTCACCTCACCGACCACCTCGTGCACGGTGACCTGGTTGGCGACGTCCTTGTCACGACGCTTGTGGACGATCGCCAGCGGAGCGCCGAGACGGTCGCACCAGCGGTCGGCCACCCGTACACGACCGGCGTCCGGCGAGACGACCGTCAGCTTCGAACGGTCGACCTTCGCACCCACGTAGTCCGCGAGGATCGGCAGCGCGAACAGGTGGTCCACCGGGCCGTCGAAGAAGCCCTGGATCTGGTCCGTGTGCAGATCGACGGTGAGGATGCGGTCCGCACCCGCGGTCTTCATCAGGTCCGCGATCAGACGCGCCGAGATCGGTTCACGTCCGCGGTGCTTCTTGTCCTGCCGCGCGTAACCGTAGAACGGCACGATGACCGTGATGGAGCGGGCCGACGCGCGCTTCAACGCGTCGATCATGATCAGCTGCTCCATGATCCACTTGTTGATCGGAGCGGTGTGGCTCTGGATCAGGAAGCAGTCGGCGCCGCGCGCCGACTCCTGGTAGCGGACGTAGATCTCACCGTTGGCGAAATCGAAGGCCTTCGTCGGCACGATGCCGACACCCAGCTTGTGTGCGACCTCCTCGGCCAACTCGGGGTGGGCGCGGCCGGAGAAGAGCATCAACTTCTTCTCGCCGGTCGTCTTGATCCCGGTCACAGCACTGTCTCCTCAGAGAGTTCTTCCCGCTGCCGTACTCACGCGTCCCGGTGCGTCGAGTCGGCCGAATGTGCACTATCACGGTACGCCGTGTCAGACGCACCTGTTTCCGGTCAGCTTTCGCCGTCCGGCTCCCGGGACGCCGCCTCCGCCGCCTTCGCGGCCGCGCTCCCCGGACGCTTACGGGCCACCCAGCCCTCGATATTCCGCTGCTGGCCCCGCGCGACGGCCAGCGAACCGGCCGGCACATCCTTCGTGATCACGGACCCGGCGGCGGTGTAGGCACCGTCCCCGACCGTGACAGGAGCCACAAACATGTTGTCCGACCCCGTACGGCAGTGGGACCCCACCGTCGTGTGGTGCTTCGCCTCACCGTCGTAGTTCACGAAGACGCTCGCGGCACCGATGTTGGAGTGCTCGCCGATCGTCGCGTCCCCCACGTACGACAGGTGCGGCACCTTGGAGCCCTCACCGATCGTCGCGTTCTTCATCTCCACGTACGCGCCCGCCTTGGACTTGACCCCGAGCCGGGTGCCCGGCCGCAGATACGTGTACGGGCCGACGACCGCACGCTCCCCGATCTCCGCGCCGTCGGCGACGGTGTTGTCGACCCGCGCCCCGGGACCCACCCTGGTGTCCTTCAGGCGGGTGTTGGGTCCGACCTCGGCCCCCTTGCCCACCTGCGTGGCACCCTGCAGCTGCGTGCCCGGATGCACGATCGCGTCCCGCTCGAACGTGACCGTCGCGTCGACCCACGTCGAGGCCGGGTCCACGACGGTGACGCCCGCGAGCATCGCCTCCGTGAGCAGCCGGTCGTTCAACGTACGGCGCGCCTCGGCCAGTTGTACGCGGTTGTTGATGCCCGCGATCTCCCGGTGGTCCCCGGCGACGGCCGCGCCGACCCGGTGCCCGGCCTCGCGCAGGATCCCCAGGACGTCCGTGAGGTACTCCTCGCCCTGGCTGTTGTCGGTACGCACCTTGCCGAGCGCCTCCGCGAGCAGCCGCCCGTCGAACGCGAACACCCCCGAGTTGATCTCCCGGATCGCGCGCTGCGCCTCGGTGGCGTCCTTGTGCTCGACGATCGCCGTGACGGAGCCGTCGGTGCCGTCACGCACGATGCGGCCGTAGCCGGTCGCGTCCGGCACCTCGGCGGTCAGCACGGTCACGGCGTTCCCGTCGCCCTCGTGCACCGCCGCGAGCTCCTGGAGCGTCGCGCCGGTCAGCAGCGGGGTGTCGCCGCAGACGACGATCACCGTCCCCTCGACCGTCCCGCCCAGCTCCTCGAGGCCGATGCGCACGGCGTGCCCCGTGCCGTTCTGCTCGGCCTGGTAGGCGGTGCGGACCTGCGGCGCGATGGCCCCGAGGTGCTCGCGCACCTGGTCGCTCTGGAAACCGACGACGGTGACGAGCTGCTCGGGCGAGAGCGCGGAGGCGGCGTGGAGCACGTGTCCGATGAGGGAACGGCCACAGATCTCGTGCAGGACCTTGGGGAGGTCCGACTTCATACGGGTGCCCTCACCCGCTGCGAGGACGACGACGGCTGCCGGGCGGTTGGCGCTCACGGGGGTGCCCTTCGGCTTCGGATGGCTTGGGGTGCCTGGTGGGGTGGACATCCGCAGGATACCGGGGCGTTGGGGGGCGGAAATGAGGGCGGGTCCTGACCTTGTAGGTCAGGACCCGGAACGGCTGGCTCCCCCGCCAGGACTCGAACCCGGACAGATGGCACCAAAAGCCACAGTGCTGCCAATTACACCACGGGGGAATGAATCGGCTAAACCGGACGTTTAGTCAGGTCGCCGAATCGGCACCCAACACTATGCCGTACCAAGCGCCTTCCATGCGACGGTACAACTCCGCACTCCCGCGCACGTAGATGATCAGGCAGCCGTGGTAGGACTCCCCGGTGTTCTTCCTGACGGTGCGGGGGTTGTGTTTCTTCAGGGTCGCCTTGCCGAATGCGGTGGAGTCGACTCCCGTCACGTCGGCCCAGAACTCCTGGGCGGCGGATACGTCGGCGCTCTCGTGGATGCTCAGGCGCAGGGTCAGCCGTTCCTTGGTCACGCCCAGTAGGGCGAGCCAGCGCAGGAAGACGCGGATGACGTCGGGGTCGCTGTTGATGAACTGCAGGACCTCGCTGCGCCGGTACGGCTTGCTCTTGGCTCCTTCGGCCCAGTAGAGGGCCACCCCGGCGAGGAAGAGCTCGCGGTCCGACAGGGCACCCACGGCAGCCGTCGCCTCCTGCCGCGCCCTTTGACGCTCGCGCTCCTGCCTGGCGCGCAGTTCCGCCAGTCCGGCATTCATGCGTGCCCGCTGCTCCTCGGGTGTGCAGCGTGGTGCGGGCGAGGGCAGGTCGCGCACCCACAGGGAGACGGAACTCTTCGAGCAGCCCAGCTCGGCCTGGATCTCGTTGTACGTCCGGCCTTGACCGCGCAGCTCTCGTGCCCTGTCTCGAAGCTCGTCCTTCGCCCTTGGGCGCTTGGTCCACTCTGCGGGCGGCTCACCCTGGACCAGTCGGCTCAGGGTCTCCTTGTTCCGTACCCCCAGTGCGCCGGCGATCTGCCGAAGACTCATTCCCTCGCGCCGCAGGGCGATCGCCTTCTGCCGTAGTCCCTCGAAGTCCCCGTACTTGTTTTTGGCGCCCTCGGCGGGCGTGACCTCCGTCATGGGGCGACCCTCGTCCGGAATGCGGACGTCCGGCCTGAAAGCAGGAACGGTTCAACAGTTCGAGGGATACCGGCAGGTTTCGCTTCCGGTCGAACACGGCGTGTGCTGGATCACCGAGCCGGAAACTCACCGGAAAACCGGGGCGGAACGCCCGTACGCTGGAAGGCATGACCACGACGGGGGACGACCGCACCACGGCCATGACCGGGCCGTGGTGGTGGGAGAGGTGGCGCGGGGCCGCGCTGGATGTGGGGCTCGGCGCGCTGTCCGCGGCGGAGTGCGGGGCGGAGGGCGTGGCCTTCGCGCGCGACTCCGGGCTGCCCATGCCGGTGGGCATCGGTTTCGGGGCGCTCGCGGGCGCGTCACTGTTGCTCCGGCGGCGCTGGCCCGTCGCCGTCGTGCTGATATCGATCGCGATCACGCCCGCGCAGATGGGCGTGCTGCTCACGGTCGTCGGCCTCTACACCCTGGCCGCCTCCGAGCTGCCGCGCCGCATCACCGGGGCGCTTGCCGGGATGTCGATGGCGGGCACGCTGATCGTCGCGCTGGTGCGGGCCAATCAGGACGCGGCGGAGGGCAGCCCGTCGATCGGCAGTGAGTTCCTCCCGTTCTTCGCGGTCACCGCCGCGGTCGGGGTGACCGCGCCACCGGTGCTCCTCGGTCTCTACGTCGGCGCCCGGCGCCGTCTCGTGGAGGGGATGCGGGAGCGCGCGGACAGTCTGGAGCGGGAGCTCCAGCTGCTCGCCGAGCGCGCGGAGGAGCGGGCGGAGTGGGCGCGGAACGAGGAGCGGACGCGGATCGCCCGGGAGATGCACGACGTGGTGGCGCACCGGGTGAGTCTGATGGTGGTGCACGCGGCGGCTTTGCAGGCGGTGGCGCGGAAGGATCCGGAGAAGGCGGTCAGGAACGCCGCGCTCGTCGGTGACATGGGACGGCAGGCGCTGACGGAGCTGCGGGAGATGCTCGGGGTGCTGCGGTCGGGCGACGGGGTGAAGAAGGAGAGACCAGAGAGGTTCGGGGGGTCCGGGACGCCCGGGGGGTCCGCGGAGCCGCTGCCGCTCGCCGCCGTGGGGTTCGCGGCCGCCGCGGCGGCGTCGCGTGCGGTGGACGAGGACGGTCCGTGCCTGGCGGAGCTGGACGAGTTGGTGGGGCAGTCCCGTGCGGCGGGCATGGCGGTGGATCTGTCGGTGGAGGGGGAGCCGGGCGACTGTTCGGCGGATGTGGAGCAGACCGCGTACCGGGTGGTGCAGGAGGCGCTGACGAACGTGCACAAGCACGCGGCGGGTGCGAAGACGTATGTGCGTCTGGCGTACCGGGGGGCGGAGATCGCGATGCAGGTGGAGAACGAGCCACCACCGGAGGCGGGTGGCGGCGCGGAGGACGCGCGGCTGCCCAGTGGCGGCAATGGGCTCGTGGGGATGAAGGAGCGGGTGACGGGGCTCGGCGGGGTGTTCGTCTCGGGGCCGACGGACGGCGGGGGTTTCCGGGTGTCGGCGGTGTTGCCCGCGGCGGCCGTGGCGATGGGCCAGGGCTAGGGCCTGTCTTTCGGATCTGTCCGGGGTCGCGGGGCCTGGCACGCACATCTGCGGCGTTGTCGTCGGTTGCCGACGCTCCGCGTTGCCGCCCTCCTCCGCCTTGCAGCTGCACGCACCAGACCCCGCTCGAGCCCCACCCAAGGCAAGGCCACCCAAGTCCGGCCTGATCCGAAAGACAGACCCTAGGGCCTCCGGAGGGTTACGTTCCCGTGCTCGCCGAGAGACGGGTCGGCTGGGCGCCCGTGATGAGGGTGGCGAGTGCCTGGTCGATGTGGGCGCCGAGGAACCAGTCGCCGCTGTGGTCGAGGCTGTAGACGCGGCCTTCGGTGTCGATGGCCAGGAGTGCCTGGTTGTCGGGTTCCTCGCCGATGGGGCAGACCTCGGTGTCCAGGGCGCGGCCCAGGTCGCCGAGGGTGCGGGCCAGGTGCAGGCCGTACATGGGGTCGAGGTGGACGGTGGCGGGTGCTATCTGGCGGCCGGGGCCCTGCGGGGTGATGTGCAGGCCGCCGAACTCGGCCCAGGCTTCGACGGCCGCGGGGAAGACGGTGTGCCGGTGTCCGGCGGGCGAGGTGTGGCGGCGCAGGGCGTCGGCCCAGATCTCGGCCTGCTTTATGTCCCAGTGCCCGGGGCGCCAACCGGCGGCGCGCAGGGCGGCGTCGACGGGTACGGGGAAGCGGGTGCTGCCGCCGGTGGTGGTGGCGGGGCGGTCGGGGTGCATCGGGTGGTGGCCCTCGTTCGGTCGTTCGGGCGGTCGTTGGGGCGGTCGCGGGGACGGGCGGTCCGGTCGAGGGTCAGTTCTCGGTGGTCGCGGGGTCCACGACGCGTACGCCGAAGTGGGCGGTCAGGGCGGTACAGGAGCGGCACGGCGGGGCGAAGCCGCCGTGCAGGGGGTCGCCGTCCTCGCGGATGCGGCGGGTGGTGAGTTTGGCGTGCTTGAGGGCTTTGCGGGCCTCGCCGTTGGTCATGGGTTTGCGCGCGGCGCGTTTGGAGCGGCTCGCGTCGGCCGCCGTGAGGTGGCGGGAGATGAGGATGGCCTCGGCGCAGCGGCCGGTGAAGCGTTCGCGCTGGCCGCTGGTGAGGGCGTCGAGGAAGTCCTGGACGAGCGGGTGGAGCGCGGGGGGTTCCTCGCCGCGGCGCGCGGTGCAGGTGAGTGTGGTCTGGCCGCGTACGGAGAGGGCGGCGGCGACGGTCGGCAGGATGCCGTCGCGGCGCTGGCGGAGGAAGGGCGCGTGGGCGGCGGTGGCGCTCCAGCCGACGCGTGGGTCCCGGTCTCCCGGCATCGGGATGGTGGCCGGGCCGTGGCCGTGTGCGTGCCCCTCGCCGGTGGTGTCGTCGGTCGTGGTGGCCGCCGTCGTGGGCAGCGTGTGGCTGCCGGGCATGCCGCTGTGTGTCGTCTGCATGGTGCTCTTCCCTCCCCCTGCTCGCGGTCGTCACCGCGTGTGCCACGCCCCCGCGTTGCGGGGACAGCCTGCCAAATGGGGCGGGTGGTGCGGAAGCTGGGGCACTGCGACACGCCTGGCTTCGCGTCGGGTTTCGCCGCACGGTGACCGTGCGGTGGCTGGTGGTCATGGAATCGGAGGGCCGGTGACCGGTGCCGTGCTTGCGCATAGGCTGTGTCGGCATCGCTGAACGAGATGCGGAACGAGACGCACACGCGTGGACCGGTTCCGCGGATCGGTTCACACGAAAGAATTCAGAATCTTCCACAGTGCCGCAGGGGGCAACCGCCATGACGACAGGTCGGCTGGGGCAGCAGGCCGCGCCGCCGAACGCGGCGTACGCCGGGCAGGTCGTGCACTTCCCGGACCCGGTCCGTGCCGCGCGCCATCCCCGGGGGGTGCGCGTGGACGAGCACGGTTATCCGGACTTCTCCGCCTATGCGCGTGCCGCCGCGGAGATCGCCGAGCCGCCGGAGGGTTTCGGGGTCGACGAGCTGCGTCTGACGGACTACGTGTCGGCGAACGCGGCGCTGGCGGCGGTGGGTCACGAGCTGTGGGACACGATTCCCGCGGTGGCGACGCCGCACGGCTGGACGTGGCACCACGTGCGGGGCAGTCGCCGTCTTGAGCTGGTGCCCGTCGAGGTGAAGGCGTTGCTGCGGCACCACGGCGGGATCGCGACGACGCCGGTGGACCAGGACAAGCGGGGCACGCGTCCGCTGCAGGAGACGCGGCCCGCGCACTTCGGGCTGCCGAAGGCGGCGGTCGCGGTGACGGAGCAGCAGGTGCAGGGGGTGGAGGAGGACCTGGGCTATCGCCTGCCGGGTGCCTACCGCTCGTTCCTGAAGGCGGCGGGTGGTTGCGCGCCGGTCGGCGCCGCGCTCGACGCCGAGTTGGGGCTCCTGGTCGACCAGCCGTTCTTCACGGTGCGGGACGAGGCCGCGGTCAACGACCTGGTGTACGTGAACAAGTGTCTGCGCGACCACCTGACCAAGGACTACCTGGGGGTCGGTTTCGTGCAGGGCGGTCTGCTGGCCGTGAAGGTCAAGGGTGACCGGGTCGGTTCGGTGTGGTTCTGCGCGTACGACGACGTGCGGGATCAGGACGCGTGGCCGCCGGCCGAGCGGGTGCGGCGGCTGCTGCTGCCGTGCGGTGACGACTTCGACGCGTTCCTGTCCCGGCTCGCGGGCAATCCGCCGGAGCTGGAGACCGTGGCGAACCTGATGGTGGACGGCGGCTTCGCGCAGGCCGTTCCCGTGTCCTCGGGTGGGGAGTGACGTAGCGATGGTGACGTTCGCGCAGGCGCAGGATCGCGCCGAGGAGTGGATCAACGGCGACGTGCCGGCCTATCAGCACCGGGAGGTGCGGGTCCGGGAGTTCGACCTGGGGTTCGTCGCGTGGGCCGAGGACCGCGAGAACGGTCCGGTGTCGGACGGTGGCGGCCAGCGGCTGGTCATCGCGCGGGACAGCGGTGAGGCCTCGCTCTGGCCCGCGCTCGCCGTGGGTGAGGTGATCCGGCGGTACGAGGAGGAGTACGGCCTGCCGGACGCGGTGCCGCGGGACACGCCTCCGGCGCCGCCGGAGCGGGTCGACCTGAACCAGACGTCGTTCTTGCTGACGCCTCCGGAGTGGCTCCAGGAAGCGGCGGACAAGATGGGTATTCCGGACCGCCGTGCGGGCTCGGAGCCGGCGGCTCCGTCCGACGGGCCGGCCCCGGTGGATGCCGGGAGCCCGGCTCCGCGGGCCCCCGACGCGCCTGCCGTGCCTGCCGCGCCGGGTGGCGGTACGCCGTGGCCCATGGCCGCCGGGGCCGACGGTGACGAGAGCGATGACAGTGATGGCAGCGGGGACAGCGAGGGCAGCCTGCCCGGAGCCTCGCCGGGCGTGCCCGCAGGGGCGACCCCGTGGGCCGGTACGGACACCAACGCCGATGGGGGCGAGGACCATTCGGTGCCGCTGCCCGCGACGGTGTTCGCGCCGCCGCTGACCGGCCTTGACGAGGGCGACACCCCGCCGCCGGGCGCCGCGCCGGACGCCAAGACGGCGCTGATGCACGGGGGCAGCCAACTGCCGCGGACGGCGCTCGCCCCGGCGCTGGACACCCCGGCGCCGGGCACGCCCGCGGCTCCCGCGGCCTCCGCCGCGCCCGCCGGTCCGCCGCCGAACGCGCCGCAGCCGCCCGCGGGTTCGCCGACCCCGCCACCGATGCCTCCGCCGCAGGCCGCGCCGGATGCGGCGGGCGCCCCGGGTGCACCGGGTGCTTCCGCGTACGGGTATCCGCAGGGGCCGGTCGCCGCGGGTGCTGACGCGGGTACGAGTGCGGATGCCGGTGCGAGTGCCGGGGACATCGCCGACGCCGCGACCAGCAAGGCCGAGGGGCTGCCGCCCCGGGGTTCGCGCGGGAGCGGGGGCGGTACGCCACCGCCGCCCGGACCGCCCGGCGCGCCCGCCGGTAGTACGCCGCCGCCCGGCGCGCCTGGTGCACCCGGTGTGCCTGGTGCGCCCGCCGGTAGTACGCCTGGTACGCCGCCGCCTTCGGGGCCCGGTGCCCCCGGCACGCCCGCCGGTGGTTACGTTCCGACGCAGCTCGTCTCCTCGCTCGGCCCGGAGGGCCCCGCGGGACCGGCGGCTCCCGCGGCTCCGGACGCGTCGGGTGCGCCGCAGCCTCCCGGCCCGCCCGGTACGCCGCCGCCTCCGGGTGGTGGCGTGCACCACGCGGCGACGATGCTGGCCGACCCGAGCCTGGGCGGCCCCGGCGGAATCAGGCCGCCGGGTGCTCCCGGTGCTCCCGGTGCTCCCGGCGCACCCCAGCCCCCCGGCCCGCCCGGCGCTCCTGGTGCTCCGCAGCCTCCCGGCCCGCCCGGTACGCCGCCGCCTCCGGGTGGTGGCGTGCACCACGCGGCGACGATGCTGGCCGACCCGAGCCTGGGCGGCCCC
>NZ_JBWKFZ010000003.1:54672-164428 GCF_056433985.1 Streptomyces sp. NPDC044106 | reverse complement strand
CCCGGTGGAATCAGGCCGCCGGGTGCTCCCGGTGCTCCCGGTGCTCCCGGCGCACCCCAGCCCCCCGGCCCGCCCGGCGCCCCAGGTGCTCCGCTGCCCCCCGCCGCACCCGCCCCCGGCACCCCGCCCCCCGGCGGCGGCGTCCACCACGCCGCGACCATGCTGGCCGGTCCCGCGGTCGGCGGCCCGGGTGCGCCCGGCATGCCTCCGCCGCCCGCGCCGATGCAGCACGGCCCAGGTGTGCCCGGTGCGCCCGGCGCTCCCGGGATGCCCGGCGGTCAGCCGTACGGCTATCCGCAGCAGCCCCTCGGGCAGCCCACCGTCGGGCCCGGCTACCAGGCAGTGCTGCGCTTCCGTGCCGCCGACGGGTCCGAGCAGCAGCTCATCCGCCGCTCGGCGCCCGGTACCCCGCACCCGGAGTGGCAGATCCTGCACGAGCTGCGCGGCATGAACGTGCCGCCGCAGCAGGTGCTCGAACTCCACACGGAGCTTGAGTCCTGCGAGCTGCCGGGCGCGTACTGCGCCCGGATGATCCGGGAGACCTGGCCGCAGGCGCGGATCACGTCCATCGCGCCGTACGGCAGGGACCACGCGTCCCGGCAGCAGGGCATGCGGCAACTGCTCGCGCACCAGGGGGAGCTGCACCAGGTCGCGGACGGCCCCGCGAGGCCCGCGCCGGTGCGCGCCCCGGTGCAGCAGATGCCGCCCGCCCCGCCGATTCCGCCGGAGGGCGTCGCGCAGGAGCTGGCTGCGGCCTTCGGGCCCGGCATCTTCCGGTTCGATCAGCGGGCGGTGTCGCGGCAGGGCGTGCCGGACATCGTGGCGCACACCCTCGTGGTGGCGGGTCTGCCCGTCGATTTCGGGCCGTTCTTCTGGGCGCAGGCCCAGCCGGGACGGCCGGTGCCGACGCTGGCGGAGCTGGCGCAGGAGCGCGGTGTGCAGCCGGGGTCCGACGCGGGCTCGTACCTGGTGATGGGCAGCGACTTCGGCCGTGCGCTCTGCGTCCAGTACGGCACGGCGAACATCGTGGCCGTGCCGGTGGAGGCGGGTCCCGGAGGTGCGCCGGTGCCGCCGCAGTTCGTGAACACGGGGCTGCCGGAGTTCGCGCGCTGCATGGCGCTGCTCGGCCGCATGTGGCGGCTGCGCTTCGGGCTCAACCAGGAGCAGGCGGGCCGCTGGACGGTGGACTTCCAGAACCAGCTGGCCGCGCTCGACCCGGCGGCGCTCGCGTCGCCGGAGAGCTGGTGGTCGGTGCTTCTGGAGCAGATGTGGGACGGCCTGCTCTAGACCGCGTCCCGAGCGGCAGGTGACGGACGAGGCGCCCGACCCGGGGGAAAGGGCCGGGCGCCTCGTCCGTGCCGGCCCGTACGGGGCGCGGGAGCCGATGAGTGTCGCCCCGATTCCGGCTTCCGGCCCCGATTGCCGCATCCTTGACCGGGTGGAGTGGGCGGAGTGTCGCGTTATGAGCGCTTCCGCTTGATCCATCAAGATGTGCGCCAATCGTGCTGTACGCGAGTGGTACGTCGGAGAGGGGATCCAAGGATGAGCAGCAGCGGTGCACCGTCGTCGCCGCACGGCTTCTTCACCGGGCGGGGGCGGGGCTACCGTCCCGCGCAGGTGGAGGCGTACGCCGCCGGTCTTTCCCAGGAGCGGGACGGGGCGTGGGAGCGTGCCGCCCGGCTGACCGTCCTGGCCAAGGAGATGGAGGCGGAGGCCGAGCGGCTGCGGGACGTGGTGGCCCGGCTCGCCCCCCAGACGTACGAGACGCTCAGCGTGCGGGCCCGGGAGATCCTGGCGGAGGTGGAGGCCGAGGCGGCCGCCGTGCGCGAGAGTGCCGGGGCCGATGCGCAGCGGCTGGCGGAGGAGGCCGAAGGGGCGGCGCGGGAGGCGCGGGACGCCGCGCGTGCCTACGCCGAGCAGGTCGGCGCGGACGCGGAGGAGTGGGCGCGGCAGCGGCTCCTCGCGGACCGGGCGACGGCCGATGAGGAGCGTGTCTCCGCGCGGCGGGACGTGAAGGCGTGGCGCGGCGATTCGCTGGCGGTGCTGCGTGAGATGCGGCAGCGGTGCGAGGGTCTGCTCGCCGACCAGCAGAAGGAGCAGGACGAGCGGTGGGAGGCGGCCGAGCGGGAGGCGGCGGAGCGGGAGGCCGCGTCGGACGCGCGGGTCGCGGAGCGGGTGGCCGCCGCCGAGGCCGGGCTCTCCGAGGCCAAGCGGATGTTCGCCGAGGCGGAGGAGGCCGCGCGGCACGGGCAGGAGGACGCGGAGGCGCGGGCAGCCGAGCTGGTCGCGGAGGCCGGGGTGCGCGAGGAGCGGCTGGCGCGGGAGACGGAGCGGGTGCTGCGCGAGCACGGTGAGCGGTGGGACGAGGTGCGGGCGCACATGGACCACGTACGCAACAGTCTGGCCACGCTGACGGGCCGGGCGCCGGTGGAGGAGGCTCCCTGACGGTCCCGTCATGGCGCCCCGCCGGGTCAGTCCAGTGCGGGCAGTCGGGGCAGGACGCCCTCGGGGCCGCCCTCGTCGAGGATCGCGTGGAAAGCGGCCGTCATGGCGTCGACCCCTGCGGTGGGGACGACGACGAGGTCCGCGCACTGGAAGAAGGCGCCGCCCGCGCATTCGCCCGTCTGCTTCCAGCGGTCCATGACGGCGGCGATCTCGCGGAGCGTCATGAAGCAGGCGCTCCACCTCGTGCCGTCGGGCAGCCGGAGTTCGGCGTCGACGTTCTCGACGTCCTCGGCGCGGTCGTCCGCTCCCAGCATGAAGAGGGCGGTGAACCGGTCGTCCGTGACGCGGTGGCAGGGCTCGCTTTCCATGGGCCCATCATCCGTGACGAGCCGCGGTGTCGGCACGGGTGGCATACCGGTCAGTCGGCCTGCCGCGTGGGCGACAGCTGATCGTGGCGTGGTTCCGGTTGCTTCTCCTGGAGTACGGGGAAGCGTCGGGGTGCCAGGAGGAGCAGGACGCCCAGGGCCAGTACGGCGGCGCATCCCGCCCCCACGTACACGGAGTCGACCGCCGAGTCGACCGCCCGCCGCAGCCGTTCGGGGTCGGCCACCGCGCCGGGGTCCTCAAGGACGCGCGCCACCGAGTCGAGGGATCCTGAGCCGCCGAGCCGCGCGCTCAGTACGCCGTTTGCCACCGCGCCGAACAGGGCGGCGCCCAGGGTCTGGCCGATCTGGCGGCAGAACAGGACGGAGGCGGTGGCCGTGCCGCGTTCGGCCCAGCCGACGGTGGACTGGACGCCGACGATCAGGGGGAGCTGGAAGAGGCCGAGGGCGGCGCCGAGCAGCAGCATCAACAGGGCGGGCTGCCATGCGGTGCCGGGGTAGGGCAGCAGGGGGAAGGCGAAGAGGAGCGCCGCGGCCGCGGAGATGCCGGTGGCGGCGGTGTTGCGGAAGCCGATCCTGCGGTACACGTGCTGGCTGAGCGCCGCCGAGACCGGCCAGCTCAGCGTCATCACGGAGAGCACGAATCCGGCGGCGACCGGCGCGAGTCCGAGGACGGACTGGGCGTACGTGGGCAGGAAGACGGTGGGCGCGACCATGAGGAGGCCGAGCGCGCCGAGGGCGAGGTTGACGGCGGCGATGGTGCGCCTGCGCCAGACCCAGCCGGGGATGATCGGTTCCGCGGCCCGGCGTTCGATCAGGACGACGGCGGCGATCAGGGCGAGC
This sequence comes from Streptomyces sp. NPDC044106, assembly GCF_056433985.1. Lineage (NCBI taxonomy): Bacteria > Bacillati > Actinomycetota > Actinomycetes > Kitasatosporales > Streptomycetaceae > Streptomyces > Streptomyces sp. NPDC044106. Next base: position 160,757 of record NZ_JBWKFZ010000003.1, on the reverse strand, counting down.
CCGGCGGCGAACAGCGCGAGGGAGGGCGCCGACAGCCATTCCCAGGCGACGCCGCCCTGGACGAGCGCGGTCAGGAGCGTGCCGCCGCAGGCGAAGACGGCGAGCGCGCCGGGCCAGTCGATGCGGCCGCGCGGGACGGTCTCGCGCTCGGGTTCGTTCAGGTGGCGGACGATGAGCCAGAGCGCGAGGACCCCGATGGGCAGGTTGATCAGGAAGATCCAGCGCCAGTCGGCGTACGCGACGATGAAGCCGCCGAGCGCGGGGCCCGCGATGGACGACGTGGCCCACACCGTCGACAACTTGGCCTGGATCCTGGGGCGTTCCTTCAAGGGGTACAGATCGGCGGCGAGGGTCTGCACGGTGCCCTGGACGGCGCCGCCGCCGAGTCCCTGGACGACGCGGAAGGCGATGAGCGACGCCATGTTCCAGGCGAGGGCGCAGAGCGTGGAGCCGAGCAGGAACAGGACGCAGCCCGTGATGAGGACGGGCTTGCGGCCGAAGGTGTCGGAGAGCTTGCCGTAGACGGGCAGGGTGACGGTGGCCGCGAGGAGGTAGCCGGAGAAGAGCCAGGAGAAGATCGAGAAGCCGCCGAGCGCACCCACGATCTGCGGGACGGCGGTGGACACGATGGTGGAGTCGACGGCGGCCAGCGCCATGGCGAGCATGAGTGCGGCGACGACCGGGCCCCTGCCGCGCGGGTCACCCGCTGTCCCGCCCGGTATCGCGCCCGGGGCGTCCGCGGCGCCCGGAGCCGCTTCCTGCGTGCCCAACGGAACTTCCTTCCCCCTGCAACCAGTTGCTGTGGTCACCTTCTCACCCGGCCGGAGCGGAGGGCAGGGTGGAGAGCGGGGGTGGAGCCGACCCCGAGTCCCGCTCCACCGGCGGGTGGAGATCCCCTAGGGGTACCTCCGTACAACGGACCGGGGAGCGATCGTCCCACTGGAGGATGAGGCGGGCCGGATCGGTCCTTAGATTGGCTTTACGAGCCGGGCACGGGGCCGGCTCGGACAACCACACCATCGGGGGTGGGGTTTTCCCCCGGAGAAGAGTGCGCCGAGCACCAGCGCGCCGGACCTGGTCCGGACAGCAGACTGAGGCGCGACAGCGCACGCACCGCATCCACCCGCACCACACCGCGGCGCGTCCACCCGCACCAGACCGCGGCGCGGACACGCACACCGCACACACCTGACGCACCGCATGACCGACATAGGAGACTTACCGTGACAACGGCTGTGACAACACCCAGGCACGGGGGCACTGGAGGACGCACGGCCGTGGCAGCGCGGGCGCGCCAGGTCGTCAAGGCGTACGGCTCCGGCGAGACCCGCGTCGTCGCCCTGGACCACATCGACGTGGACATCGTCCGCGGCCAGTTCACCGCGATCATGGGCCCCTCGGGCTCCGGCAAGTCCACCCTGATGCACTGCCTCGCGGGGCTCGACACGGTCAGCGGCGGGCAGATCTTCCTCGACGAGACCGAGATCACCGGGCTGAAGGACAAGAAGCTCACGAAGCTGCGCCGGGACAGGATCGGCTTCATCTTCCAGGCGTTCAACCTCCTGCCGACCCTGAACGCCATCGAGAACATCACGCTGCCGATGGACATCGCGGGCCGCAAGCCCGACCGCGCCTGGCTCGACCAGGTCGTGGAGACCGTGGGCCTCGCGGGCCGCCTCAAGCACCGCCCGACCGAGCTCTCCGGCGGCCAGCAGCAGCGCGTCGCCGTGGCCCGCGCGCTCGCCTCCCGGCCCGAGATCATCTTCGGCGACGAGCCGACCGGAAACCTCGACTCCCGGGCCGGCGCCGAGGTCCTCGGCTTCCTGCACCGCTCGGTGGCCGAGCTCGGCCAGACCATCGTGATGGTCACGCACGACCCGGTCGCCGCCTCGTACGCGGACCGCGTCCTGTACCTCGCCGACGGCCGGATAGTCGACGAGATGCACCACCCGACCGCCGACCAGGTCCTCGACCGCATGAAGTCCTTCGACGCGCGCGGGCGGACGTCATGACCGTCCTCAAGACCTCGATGCGCAACTTCTTCGCGCACAAGGGCCGCATGGCGCTCTCCGCGGTGGCCGTCATCCTCTCGGTGGCGTTCGTGTGCGGCACGCTCGTCTTCTCCGACACCATGAGCACCACCTTCGACAAGCTCTTCGCGGCCACCTCCGCCGATGTGACGGTCACCCCCAAGTCCGCCGGGGACGCGGGCGACACGCCGCGCAGCGGCAAGCCCGAGTCGCTGCCCGCCTCGGTGGTGCAGCAGGTGAAGAAGGCCGGTGGCGTCAAGTCCGCCGAGGGCGCCGTCAGCAGCCAGAGCGTGACGGTCGTCAACGCCGAGAACAAGAACATGGGCCCCACCAGCGGCGGCCCGACCATCGCGGGCAACTGGACGCGCAACGACCTGCGTTCGATGGACATCACCTCGGGCCACGCCCCGCGCGGCCCGACCGAGATGATGGTCGACGCCGACACCGCCGACAAGCACGACCTCAAGATCGGCGACAAGCTGCGCACCGTCGCCGCGACCGGTGACCACACCGCGAGGATCTCCGGCATCACCACCTTCAAGGTGACCAACCCCGGCGCCGCCATCTTCTACTTCGACACCGCGACCTCGCAACGCGAACTCCTCGGCGCCACAGGGCGGTTCACGCACGTCAACCTCACCGCGGACGCGGGCGTCAGCGACGCCCGGCTGAAGCGGGACGTGTCGAAGGTCCTGGGCAAGAGCGCGTACGACGTCAAGACGCAGAAGGAGACCGCGGACGACAACCGCGAGTCCGTCGGCAGCTTCCTCGACGTCATGAAGTACGCGATGCTCGGCTTCGCCGGTATCGCCTTCCTCGTCGGCATCTTCCTCATCATCAACACCTTCTCGATGCTGGTCGCCCAGCGCACCCGCGAGATCGGCCTGATGCGCGCCATCGGCTCCAGCCGCAAGCAGGTCAACCGCTCCGTGCTCGTCGAGGCGCTGTTGCTCGGCGTGTTCGGCTCGGTCCTCGGCGTCGGCGCGGGCGTCGGCCTCGCCATCGGCCTGATGAAGCTGATGGCCGGCATGGGCATGGAGCTGTCCACCGGCGACCTCACCGTCAACTGGACGACCCCCGTGGTCGGCATGGTCCTCGGCATCGTCGTCACCGTCCTCGCCGCCTACCTCCCGGCCCGCCGGGCGGGCAAGGTCTCCCCGATGGCCGCGCTGCGCGACGCCGGAACCCCGGCCGACGGCAGGGCGGGCGCGCTGCGCGCCGTCATCGGCCTGGTCCTCACCGGCGCCGGAGTCCTCGCCCTGTACGCCGCGACGCAGGCCGACAAGGCGAGCGAGGGCTCGCTGTTCCTCGGCGGTGGTGTCGTGCTGACCCTCATCGGCTTCGTCGTCATCGGCCCCGTCCTCGCCTCCGGCGTGGTCCGCGTCATCAGCGTGCTGCTGCTGCGGATGTTCGGCCCCGTCGGACGGATGGCTGAGCGCAACGCGCTGCGCAACCCGCGCCGCACCGGCGCCACCGGCGCGGCCCTGATGATCGGCCTCGCGCTGGTCGCCTGCCTCTCCGTCGTCGGCTCCTCGATGGTCGCATCGGCCACCGACGAGCTCGACAAGTCGGTCGGTACGGACTTCATCGTGCAGCCCACCCAGCCGGGCATCTCGATCACCGACAAGGCCGCGCAGGCGATGGGCAAGGCCGAGCACATCGGCCACATCACCCGCCTGAAGGCGATCGACGCCGACATGACCACGCCCGACGGCAAGACCGTGGACGGCGTCGGCCTGAGCGCCGCCGACCCCACCTACGCCAAGGACCTGCGCCGCGAGACGCTCTCCGGCGACCTGTCCGCCGCGTACGGCAAGGACGCCATGTCGGTCGGCGACGAGTTCGCGAAGAAGCACCACCTGAAGGTCGGCGACGAGCTGAAGATCGCCTTCGAGCACGGCAGGACGGCCGAGCTGAAGCTGGCCGCCATCACCAAGGACGAAGGCACCCTCGACAACGGCGCGATGTACCTGAACATCACGACGCTCCAGAAGTACGTCCCGGCCGACCGCATCCCGCAGAACGACATGATGTTCGCGACGGCCGACAAGGGTCACCAGGACGCCGCGTACGCCTCCCTGAAGGACTCCCTGAAGAAGTACCCGCAGTACAAGGTGATGGACCAGACCGACTTCAAGCAGACCCTGAAGGACCAGGTCGGACAGCTCCTGAACATGGTCTACGGCCTGCTCGGCCTCGCCATCATCGTCGCGATCCTCGGCGTGGTGAACACCCTGGCGCTCTCCGTGGTCGAGCGCACCCGGGAGATCGGCCTGATGCGGGCCGTCGGCCTCTCGCGCCGCCAGCTGCGCCGCATGATCCGCATGGAGTCGGTGGTCATCGCCCTCTTCGGCGCGCTGCTCGGCCTGGGCCTGGGAATGGGCTGGGGGGCGACGGCACAGAAGCTGCTCGCCCTGGAGGGCCTGAAGGTCCTGGAGATCCCGTGGCCGACGATCATCGCGGTCTTCATCGGGTCGGCGTTCGTGGGCCTGTTCGCGGCGCTGGTCCCGGCGTTCCGGGCCGGCCGGATGAACGTCCTCAACGCCATCGCCACCGAATAGCCACCGCCACGGGGGTGCGGGGGACAGGCCCCGGCGGGTGCGCGAAGCGCCCGCCGGGGCCGGCTGCGGTCCGGGCCCCGTCGGTCGTCGTCACGCCCTGCGCAACAACACGTACCCATAGGCGGTGTCGTCCAGGGCGTAACGGGTGCCCGGGTGCAGCTTGTTCGCGTACCCGACCGGGTCCTTCGTCCAGCCGTCCCGCACGTCGAGCGCGACATAGTCGGGGACGACGGGGCGGGCAGCACCCGTCCAGAAGACCCGGGTCCGGGAGGTCAGCCTGCTGATCGGCCCGATGTTCGCCTCGACGGTGGCGCCGTCCGGGACGCGGTCGAGCATCCGCTCCACTGCGCTGACCTGCTTGCTCTTCTCATACGTCGCCGACTCGGTGAGGCCCGCGAGGGGCAGCGACGTGGTGAGGGCGAGCGCCGCGGCGGCGACGCAGGCAGGGAGCCGGTCCGCGTACCGGCGCAGCCACGGCTTCCCGCTGCGGCGCGCCGTGTGGGCGGCGTCGACGAGGGCGAGCAGGACGACGGGCATCAGGACGGCGCTGTAGTGCCAGTCGGTGCCCCAGTAGTGGTCGTCGGCGGAGACGAAGCGCCAGCCGAGGGTTGGGAGCGCGACCAGGAGCAGCGGCGAGCGCAGGGCGAGCAGACCGGTGGTGGGCAGGAGCAGCCAGAGCAGGGTGCGCAGCTTGGTGCCGAAGCCGTCGAACACGCCGGCGGCGCCGCCCGCGTCGCCGACCTTGTCCCAGTAGTCGTACGCGCCGACCGAGTTGAAGGCGGGAATGATCGTGGTCAGGGTGACGAGGGTGGCGACGGCGCCGAAGGCGGCGACACCGAGGGCGTAGGGCACGGTCTTCGGCTCGGTGCGGCGGCACCGGATCGCCACGACCGCGGCGATGGCCGCGAGGGTCACCCCCAGGTCCTCCTTGACGAGGACGAGGGGCAGCGCCCAGAGCAGGGCCGCCCGCCAGCGTCGCAGCAGCAGCGCCTCCAGGGAGAAGGCGATCAGCGGCACCGCGAAGCAGATCTCGTGGAAGTCGAAGTCGACGGCGCGCTGGATCCCCCACGACAGCCCGTACGCGACCCCGACGGCGAGCCCCTGCGCCCGCCCCAGGAGCCGGTTCGCGGCGCGGGTGACCGGCACGACGGAGACGGCGATGAGCAGCGCCTGCGCGACGAGCAGCGTCACCGGCGAGGGGAAGACCCGGTAGAAGGGCGCGAGGAGGGCGGTGACGGGGCTGAAGTGATCGCCGAGGATGTTCGCCCCCGGCCCCTTGAGATCGGCCACCGGAGCCCGCAGATGCGCGTACGCGCGCACGGCCTGCTCGAAGATCCCGAGGTCCCAGGAACGGTTCTCCAGCCGCCGGTACCGGTTGACGGACACGAGCGCGTACGCGACGAACAGCCCGGCGGCGAGCAGCAGGGGCGCACGCTCCCAAAGCCGCCGCCCGACGGTACGAAGAGCGGAGGCGGGACCGGTGACGGAGGATCCGGCCCGACCTCGCCCGGGTATGAGCGCGTCGGTCTGTGCTCCGGGCATGGGCTGGCTTTCTGGTGAGAGGGACAAGAGGGAGGGGCCGGGCGCTTCCAGGCCCTGGGGCGGGCATTTCAGCCCCTCCGGCGTTTGAGTAGCGGGGTCCGGGGTGGAGCCCCGTGGGGTGGTGGCGCGCGCGGAGGAGGTGGGCTGCGACGTGTGCCGCTCCGGCGGGCATTTCAGCCCCTCCGGCGTTTGAGGAGCGGGGTCCGGGGCGGAGCCCCGTGAGGCGGCGGCACGCACGGAGAACTCAGCCCCCCGAAACCGTCGCCGAAGGCGCGGACGTGGAAGGCGACGTCGACGGCGAGGAGCTCGGCGAGGAACTCGGCGTGGAAGGCGACGACGACCGCCCCGCGGACGCCCCCGGCGAGGACACGGAGGTCGTCGGCCGCACCGGCCCCGCAGGACCCACCGACTCACCCTCCTGGCCCAACTGTGACGCGACCGCCGCCGCCCCGCCGGAGACCAGGCACACCGCGACCGCCGCGCCCGCCGCGTACATCCGCCGCCTGCGCCGCACACCGCGCGCGGCGACCTGCCCGGCAGGCACCGGCGAGGCGGACCGGCCCCCCGATTCCGCGGCCCGCTTCAGCGCGACGGCGAGGCCGTCGTCGGCGGGGGACTGGGACTCAGTCACGGTGCTCCTCCGAGGTGGGCGCGTCGTCGAGATGCGGCGCGAGTGCCGCCCTGGCACGGGACAGGTGGGACTTCACGGTCCCGGCGGAGATCCCGGTCTCCGCGGCGACCTCCCGCACGGACAGGTCGCACACGTAGTGCAGGACGGCCACCCGGCGCTGCCGCTCGGACAGCCGGCGCAGCGCGGAGACCAGGGCGACGGTCCCGGGGTCGGGCTCGGGCGCGGCGCCCGCGCGCTCCCCGTGATGCCGCCGCCACGCCTCCGCGGCCCGCCCGCGCCGCCGCCACCGGCTGACGGCGAGCCGCCAGGCGACGGTCCTGATCCACGCCTCGGGCCCGGCGTCCCGCTCCAGGCGGGAGCGGCGGGCCCAGGCGCGCACGAAGGCCTCCTGGACGACGTCCTGCGCCTCGTGGAGGTCGCCCGTCATCAGATACACCTGCCCGACCAGCGATCTCACGGAGTGCGCGTAGAACGCCTCGAACTCCTCGTCGGTCAAGGGGGCTCCGGGTTGGTGGTCGTGAAGGCAAGGTCGGGGCTTCTCGAAGGCAGTACGCCTGGCACACCCGTCCGGTTTACACGACGGCGCGAGAAAATTGGGACGGACGGTTTCCGGACATTGTGCGGGAGGCCGCATGTGAGCCCGCCCGCCGGGCCCACGGGGCGCCCCGGCCGCGCCGGTCACCCCGGAGTCGTACGCTGGAGCCCCCCGGCCCGTGCGACGTGCCGGGCGGTTCGCGTTGCCCACCCACCCCGGTCAGCCCCACCACTCCGGTCATCCCCAATCCACCCCGGTCATCCCCACCTCTCCGGTTATCTGGACGGAAAGCCTTCAATGAGCCTGCACGGTCTGCTCGACGCCGTCGTCAAGGACTCGGCACTCGCCGAAGCGGCCAAGGCCGCGACCGACGGCCACCGCATGCACGTCGACCTGGTCGGCCCGCCCGCGGCCCGGCCCTTCGCGGTGGCCGCCCTCGCCCGCGAGTCCGGCCGCACCGTCCTCGCCGTGACGGCCACCGGCCGGGAGGCCGAGGACCTGGCCGCCGCGCTGCGCACGATCCTGCCGCCGGACGGCATCGCGGAGTACCCCTCGTGGGAGACGCTGCCGCACGAGCGCCTCTCGCCCCGCTCCGACACGGTCGGCCGCCGCCTCGCGGTGCTGCGCCGCCTCGCGCACCCGCGTCCGGACGACCCGGAGACCGGCCCGGTCTCGGTGATCGTCGCGCCGGTCCGCTCGGTGCTCCAGCCGCAGGTCAAGGGGTTGGGAGACCTGGAGCCCGTGGCGCTGCGGTCCGGGGAGACCGCTGACCTGAACGAGATCGTCGAGGCGCTGGCGGCAGCGGCGTACTCCCGGGTCGAGCTGGTCGAGAAGCGCGGCGAGTTCGCCGTACGCGGCGGGATCCTCGACGTCTTCCCGCCGACCGAGGAACACCCGCTGCGCGTGGAGTTCTGGGGCGACGACGTCGAGGAGATCCGGTACTTCAAGGTCGCCGACCAGCGCTCGCTCGAAGTCGCCGAGCACGGCCTGTGGGCGCCGCCCTGCCGTGAGCTGCTGCTCACCGACGAGGTGCGCGAGAGGGCCGCGGCCCTCGCCGGACTCCACCCGGAGCTGGGCGAGCTGCTCGGGAAGATCGCCGAGGGCATCGCGGTCGAGGGCATGGAGTCCCTCGCGCCGGTCCTCGTGGACGACATGGAGCTGCTGCTCGACGTCATGCCCGAGGGTTCCATGGCGGTGGTCTGCGATCCGGAGCGGGTGCGGACGCGCGCGGCCGACCTGGTGGCGACCTCGCAGGAGTTCCTCCAGGCCAGCTGGGCGGCGACGGCGGGCGGCGGGGAGGCCCCGATCGACGTGGGCGCGGCGTCCCTGTGGGGCATCGCGGACGTCAGGGAGCACGCGGCACGCCTCGGGATGATGTGGTGGTCGGTGAGCCCCTTCGCCGCCGACGAGGAGCTGTCGAAGGACACGCTGAAGCTGGGGATGCACGCCCCGGAGACGTACCGCGGCGACACGGCGAAGGCCCTCGCCGACACCAAGGGCTGGCTCGCCGACGGCTGGCGCACCGTCTACGTCACCGAGGGCCACGGCCCCGCCGCCCGCACCGTGGAGGTCCTCGGCAGTGAGGGCATCGCGGCCCGCCTCGACGGTGACCTCGGCGAGCTGACGCCGTCCCTCGTGCACGTCTCCTGCGGCTCGATCGACTACGGCTTCATCGACCCGGCGCTCAAGCTGGCCGTGCTCACCGAGACCGACCTGTCGGGCCAGAAGGCGGCGGGCAAGGACGGCCAGCGCATGCCGGCCCGCCGCCGCAAGACGATCGACCCGCTGACCCTGGAGTCCGGCGACTACATCGTCCACGAGCAGCACGGCGTCGGCCGCTACATCGAGATGGTGCAGCGCACGGTGCAGGGCGCGACGCGCGAGTACCTCGTCGTGGAGTACGCGCCCGCCAAGCGCGGCCAGCCCGGCGACCGCCTCTACATCCCCACCGACCAGCTGGAGCAGATCACCAAGTACGTGGGCGGCGAGGCCCCCACGCTGCACCGGCTCGGCGGCGCCGACTGGACGAAGACGAAGGCGCGCGCGAAGAAGGCGGTCAAGGAGATCGCCGCCGACCTCATCAAGCTCTACTCGGCCCGCATGGCGGCGCCAGGACACGCCTTCGCGCCGGACACCCCCTGGCAGCGCGAGCTGGAGGACGCCTTCCCGTACGTGGAGACGCCCGACCAGCTCACCACGATCGCCGAGGTCAAGGAGGACATGGAGAAGACGGTCCCGATGGACCGCCTGATCTGCGGCGACGTCGGCTACGGCAAGACGGAGATCGCGGTCCGCGCGGCGTTCAAGGCGGTGCAGGACGGCAAGCAGGTCGCGGTCCTTGTCCCCACGACCCTCCTCGTCCAGCAGCACTTCGGCACGTTCTCCGAGCGGTACTCGCAGTTCCCGGTCAGCGTGAAGGCGCTCAGCCGCTTCCAGACGGAGACGGAGTCCAAGGCGACGCTCGAAGGCCTGCGCGAGGGCTCCGTGGACATCGTCATCGGCACGCACCGCCTCTTCTCCTCCGAGACCAAGTTCAAGGACCTCGGCCTGGTCATCGTCGACGAGGAGCAGCGCTTCGGCGTCGAGCACAAGGAGCAGCTGAAGAAGCTCCGCGCCAACGTCGACGTCCTGACGATGTCCGCCACGCCCATCCCTCGTACGCTCGAAATGGCGGTCACCGGCATCCGCGAGATGTCGACGATCACCACGCCGCCCGAGGAGCGCCACCCGGTCCTGACCTTCGTCGGCCCGTACGAGGAGAAGCAGATCGGCGCGGCCGTCCGCCGCGAACTCCTGCGCGAGGGCCAGGTCTTCTACATCCACAACCGAGTCGAGTCCATCGACCGCGCGGCGGCCAGGCTCCGGGACATCGTCCCCGAGGCCCGCATCGCCACCGCCCACGGCCAGATGTCGGAGCAGGCCCTCGAACAGGTCGTCGTGGACTTCTGGGAGAAGAAGTTCGACGTGCTCGTCTCGACGACGATCGTCGAGTCGGGCATCGACATCTCCAACGCCAACACGCTGATCGTGGAGCGCGGCGACAACTTCGGCCTCTCCCAGCTCCACCAGCTGCGCGGCCGGGTGGGCCGAGGCCGCGAGCGAGGTTACGCGTACTTCCTGTACCCCCCCGAGAAGCCCCTGACAGAGACCGCCCACGAGCGCCTCGCCACCATCGCCCAGCACACGGAGATGGGCGCGGGCATGTACGTGGCGATGAAGGACCTGGAGATCCGCGGCGCGGGCAACCTCCTCGGCGGCGAGCAGTCGGGGCACATCGCGGGCGTCGGATTCGACCTCTACGTCCGCATGGTCGGCGAGGCGGTCGCCGACTACCGCGCGTCCCTTGAGGGCGGCGTGGAGGAGGAGCCGCCGCTGGAGGTCAAGATCGAGCTCCCGGTCGACGCCCACGTCCCGCACGACTACGCCCCCGGCGAGCGCCTGCGCCTCCAGGCCTACCGCGCCATCGCCTCCGCCAACACGGAGGAGGACATCAAGGCGGTACGCGAGGAACTCACCGACCGCTACGGCAAGCTGCCGGAGCCGGTGGAGAACCTCCTCCTGGTCGCGGGCCTGCGCATGCTCGCCCGCGCCTGCGAGGTCGGCGAGATCGTCCTCCAGGGCAACAACATCCGCTTCGCCCCGGTGGAACTGCGCGAATCGCAGGAGCTCAGGCTGAAGCGGCTCTACCCGGGAACGGTCATCAAGGCGACGGCACACCAGATCCTGGTCCCGCGCCCGAAAACCGCGAAGGTGGGCGGCAAGCCGCTGGTCGGCCGCGAACTGCTCGGCTGGGTCGGGGAGTTCCTGACGTCGATCCTGGGGTCGTAGGGTCCGGGGCCGGCAAGGCCCTGTGGCCGGGACGTTACCGTTGGCCGCGAGAGTATGCCCAGGGGAGGGGAGAGCACCGTGACGCTCAAGGTCGTCGGTCTGCGCCGGTTTCCGGTGAAGTCGTTGCTCGGCGAGGAGCACGAGCGGCTCGACTTCGGCCCGCGCGGCGCCGTCGGCGACCGGCGGTGGGCCCTGCGCCACGCCGACGGCAAGCTGAGCAGCGGAAAGAACAACGCGCGCTTCCGCCGTACGCCCGGTCTGCTGGAGCACTACGCCACGTACGGCGAGGACGGCCTGCCCGTGATCACCGCGCCGGACGGTGCCACGCTGCGCCCCGGCGATCCGCGGATACCCGAGCGCTTCGGCGCCGGTGTCGAACTGGTCGAGGAGGGCGCGGAGAGCCACAAGGACGCCTCCGCCGTCTCCATCGTCGGCACCGCCTCGCTCCGCGCCCTCGGCGACCTGCTCGGCGACGCCGACCCCGTCGACGTACGGCGGCTGCGCAAGAACATCGTCGTGGAGACCGACGAACCCTGGATCGAGGAGGACTGGATCGGCCGGGAGATCGTCCTCGGAGGCGGCGGCAGCCGGGGGACGGCGGCCCTGACGCTGCGGGGCCTCAAGCGCGTCAAACGCTGCGTCATGGTCACCCAGGCCCAGCCCGGCCTCCCCGTGGACAACCGCGTCCTCAAGACCCTCACCGCCGCCCGCGGCATGTGCATCGGAATCCACACGGACCTGGTGACGCCCGCGCCGCTCGCCCTCGGAGACACGGTGGTGATCCGATGAACTGCCTGAACCGCCTGAACCGGCGCACCGCATCGGCCCTGATCGCGCTGCTCGCCGTCCCGGCCCTGCTCACCGGCTGCGAGAGCGGCGACGACAAGGCACAGGGAGGAGCCCCGGGGGCCGACGCCAAGGCGGGCTCCGCGCTCGCCGCCGTCGACACGCTCACCGTCAAGGGTCGCGCGCCGAAGACCGGTTACGAGCGGTCCAGGTTCGGCACGGCCTGGGCGGACACCGACTCCAACCGCTGCCCGACCCGGGACGACATCCTCAAGCGCGACCTGAAGGACGTCAGGTACCAAGGCGGCGCGTGCCGGGTGGCGTCGGGGAAGCTCGCGCCCGACCCGTACACCGGCAGGGACGTAACGTTCCGGCGCGGTCGCAGCCAGGTCGACATCGACCACCTCGTGGCCCTCTCGGACGCCTGGCAGAAGGGCGCCTTCCAGTGGGCCCCGGCCAAGCGCATCGCCTTCGCCAACGACCCGCTCAACCTCCTCGCCGTCGACGCGGCGACCAACCGCGGCAAGAGCGACGGCGACACCGCGACCTGGCTGCCGCCGAACAAGGCGTACCGCTGCGTCTATGTCGCCGGACAGGTAGCGGTGAAGAAGAAGTACGGGGTGTGGGTAACGGCCGCGGAACGGACCGCCATGAAGAAGGTCCTGTCCACCTGCCCCACCCAAAACCTCCCCACAGGCCCAGCCCCAACAACCGCCCCAAGCCGCTTCCACGCCCACTAGCCGACACCCCCGAGGGGCCCGAAGGGCCCTCAAGGGGCGCGGGGAACCGCGCGCCCAGCCACAACGAGCCCGCAGAAGACAAGAAGCCCGATGCCCCCGCAAGGGGCGCGGGGAACTGCGCGCCCAGCCACACCAAACCCGCAGAAAACAACGACTGGACGCCCCCAAAAGGGGCGCGAGGAACTGCGCGACCAGCCCAAACGGCCCCGCAGAAATCAAATTCCGCCCATCCCGCGGAACGCGTACCGTGCTGAACATGCCCCTGAAGATCACCCCCCTCTCCGAGCGCCCCGACCTCAAGGAGCCGCTCTGGGCCATGCCCCAGGACTGGCCGCCGTTCATCCAGCACGACCCCGTCGGCTGGTCGCTGATCGGCCGGATCACCGCGGACTTCCCGGAGTACGTCCTGGTCGCCACCGACGACGAGGGCAAGGTCGTGGCCCGCGGCTTCAGCGTCCCGCTCGCCCTGCGCGCCCGCACCGGCGGCGAACTGCCCGACGGCGGCTGGGACCAGGTGCTGCTGTGGGCCTTCTCCGACCTGCGGCACGGCAAGGAGGCGGACACGGTCAGCGCCATCGAGATCACCGTCGACCCCGCCGAGCAGGGCAAGGGGATATCGGGCCGGATGCTCGCCGCGATGCGGGACAACGCCCGCGCCCGCGGCTTCGGCGAGGTCGTCGCGCCCGTACGCCCCAACGCCAAGCACCGCGAACCGGCCGCGCTGATCGACGAGTACGCGTACCGCACCCGCGAGGACGGCCTCCCCCGCGACCCGTGGCTGCGGGTGCACGTGCGGGCGGGCGGCGTCATCGACAAGATCGCGCACGCCTCCATGACGGTGTCGGGATCGACCGCGCAGTGGCGCGAGTGGACCGGGCTGCCCTTCGACGAGGAGGGCCCGGTCGAGGTGCCGGGCGCACTGGTGCCGGTCCACTGCGACCCGGCGCGCGGCTACGCCGTGTACGTCGAGCCGAACGTCTGGATACGGCACGCCTGCTGAGGGGACGGCGGGACTCCTGCGCCACGAAAGTGACGGAAGGGTTCACTCCCGTGGCGGCGGCGACCGGGGGCGGCGGTGACCAGGTGACCAGTACGGCAACGGTTCGGTACAACCCGGGACCGGTACCCGGCGCGGGCCTATACGCTCGAATCCGCATTCGTCCGTCTTGAGGTACCAGGAGCAGCCATGCACGGCCCCGGCTATGCGTCACCGCACCAGCCGCCGCCCCCTCCCGGCGGCTCCGGCGGCACGCAGGTGACGTGGCGCGTGGTGTTCGTGGCGCTCGCGGTGATGACGTGCGGGATGCTCGGCTGGGCGCCGATGCTGCGGCTCGCGTTCGTGACGCGCAAGGCGCACGACTGGCTGCTCTTCACCGTCGTGACGGCGCTCGACATCACGGCCCTTGTGCTGATCGGCATGGACCCGGGCGAGGAGGAGTTCCAGGAGCCGGGCAGCGCGGGCATGATCGTCCTGCTGTGTACGATGACGGCCGCCGTCGCCTACTACCTCTTCGCGGACATCCGCCACTTCGGCCGCCTCTCCGCAAACCGGCAGCCGCGGTTCACCGGCTACATACCGCCGCAACCCCAGGCACACGCCCAGGCCCACGCCCAGCTCCAGACCCGGCCGGAGCACGGTTACGGCTACCCGCAGCAGCCCACCCCGCCCCCGCCGCCGCCCGCGCGTCCCGCCCCCGCCCGCATCAACCAGGTCCGCGCCGAACTCGACGAGCTCAGCGACTACCTGCGCAAGCAGGAAGGCGGCAGCTGACCGTGTCACCGGGTACGCCGCCGGGGACGGCGGCGGGCCGCGTCGTCGCCGGGCGCTACGAACTCTCCACGCTCATCGGCCAGGGCGGCATGGGCCAGGTCTGGACGGCGTACGACCAGCGCCTGGACCGCCGCGTCGCCGTGAAGCTACTCCGCCCCGACCGCGTCGCGGGCGCCGAGGCCGAGGAGCTGCGCCGCCGCTTCGCGCGCGAGTGCCGCGTCACCGCGCAGGTCGACCACCCCGGCCTGGTCACCGTGTACGACGCGGGCAGCGAGGGCGACGACCTCTACCTCGTCATGCAGTACGTCGACGGCGCGGACCTCGGCGACCACCTCGCCGGACACGCCCCCTACCCGTGGCAGTGGGCCGTCGCCGTCGCCGCCCAACTCTGCGCCGTGCTCTGCGCGGTGCACGCCGTGCCCATCGTCCACCGCGACCTCAAGCCGCGGAACGTCATGGTCAAGCAGGACGGCACCCTCACCGTCCTGGACCTCGGCATCGCCTCGGTCATGGACACCGACACCACCCGCCTCACCCACACCGGCTCGCCCATCGGCAGCCCCGCCTACATGGCCCCCGAGCAGGCCATGGGCGGCGCGGTCGGCCCGTACACCGACCTGTACGCACTCGGCGTACTCCTGCACGAACTGCTCAGCGGCGACGTGCCGTTCTCCGGATTCACCGCGCTCGGCGTGCTCCACCGCCACCTCTACGAGCCGCCGCTGCCGGTCCGCCGGCTGCGCCCCGAGGTGCCACAGGCCCTGGAGGCGCTCGTCCTGCGGCTGCTCGCCAAGGACCCGGAGCACCGCCACTCCAGCGCCCAGGAGGTGTACGAGGAGCTGGTGCCGCTGCTGCCCGCCCGCGGCGTCCCCTCGGGCCGCCCGCTCGACCCCACCCGCCCCTTCCTCCGCCCGCACGCACCGTGGCCGGACCGCGCGGCGACGCCCGCGCCCGCCCCCGGCATGCCGCCGCGCCCGCCGGACGCGCCGCCGCGCCAGGACCTCGCCCAGGCCGTCGAGGACGTCAAGCGGCTCCTCGGCGAGGGCCGCATCACGCAGGCCGTCGACATCCTCGGCGCGATCCTCCCGGACGCCGCCGCCCGGCACGGCGAGCACTCACCCGTCGTCCGCACCCTGCGCAAGCAGTACGCCGCCACGCTCATGGACGACGGCCAGTACCGCCGCGCCCTGCCCGAGCTGCGGCGCCTGGCCGACGAGCGGACCGCCGAGTCCGGCCGTGCCGACCCGCAGGCGCTCCAGTTCCGCCACGACGCCGCGCACTGCCTGGAGCAGCTCGGCGAACCGGTGGCGGCCCTCGCCGAGTACCGCGCCCTGCTCCCCTACTACGAGAACCAGTACGCGACCGAGGACCGCCGCCACTCCCTGGAGATCCGCCGCCGCATCGGCCACCTGCTCCTCGCCCTCGGCGACCGGGCCGCCGCGCACGACACCCTGAACCGGCTGCTGTACGACGCCGAGATGCTGCAAGGACCCGGGCACCCGTTCCCCGCGGAGATCCGGCGCACGCTGCAGTGGCTCGGACAGGTGCGCGGGTAAGCCCCTCCAGTGCGGCGGAGGGTGCCCCAACTCCCGGGAAATCGTTGGTCGAATAGATGTCGAATGGCTGGCCGGGACGACGGCCACTGCCTAACATCGATCACCGCAAGACTTTGTGCACCGCCGCACAATCTCTCCCTGGGAGGCCCTCCTTGCACCGCCGTCGTCGCACAGCGCTCGTCCTCTCCGCCGCCGCGATCGCCGCGGCCCCCCTCCTGACCGCCTGCGGCAGCGACGCGCACCCAGGCGCCGCCGCCGTCGTCGGCGGGGACCGCATCACGGTCGCGCAGCTGGAGGGCCGGGTGAACGAGGTGCGCGAGGCCCAGCGTGCCGCCGTCCCCGACGACGCGCAGTACTCGCAGGCCATCGCCAAGTCCGGCGGCCTCACCCGCAGCACGCTGCACACCATGGTCCTGGACAAGGTCCTGCACCGCGCGGCCACCGACGCCGGGGTGAGCGTCACGCGCCGCGACATCCAGACGATGCGGGCCGGGCTCGAACAGCAGGCCGGTGGCCGCAAGGCCCTGGAGCGCGGCTGGCTGCAGCAGTACAGCGTCGCCCCGGACCACCTGGAGGACAGTCTGCGCACGGAGATCGAGGCGCAGAAGCTCGCGCGGAAGCTGGGCGCGGACATGAACTCGCCCCAGGGCCAGGCGGTCTTCTGGAAGGCACTCTCCAGCGCCTCCAAGAAGCTCGACATCGACCTGAACCCGCGCTACGGCACGTGGGACGTCGACAAGAACAAGCGCGCGGACACGAAGACGCCCTGGCTGCGCGAGGTCACCGACGCGGGGACGGCGCAGGGCGGGCGAGCGTAGCAGGCGGTGGGGGAGCGGGGGCCGGGGCGGTGTCGGCGGGCTGGGTTACGTTCGACGGGTGAACGAGACCGAGACCACGCCCCCGGCCGACGCGCCCGACGCCCCCGGCACCCCTGACACCGCCGTCGGCCGCGTCATCCTGCTGACCACCAGCCACCGTGTCGCGCCCGGACTCCTGTCCTGGCCCGCCTGGCAGGCGCTGCACGGCGCGGACGAGGTGCTGTGCGCCGACGCGGACCACCCCCAGCTGCCGTACCTGCGCGAGGCCGGTGTGCGCGTCGAGCAGGCGGCGCCCGGTGCGCAGGAGCTGGTGGACGCCTGCGCAGGCGGTCGCACGGTCCTGGTCGTCGCCGCCGACGACGGCGAGTCCGCGCTGACGGACGGCCTGGCCCGGCTCGCGGGCTCGGGCCGCGTCGCCATGCCGGACCTGGAGCTCCTCCCCGCCTCGTACGACCTGCCGGGCGCCCGCCTGCTCGACCTCGTCCAGGTGATGGACCGGATCCGCGAGGAGTGCCCCTGGACCTCGCAGCAGACCCACAAGGGCCTGGCGAAGTACGCGCTGGAGGAGGCGTACGAGCTGGTCGAGGCGATCGAGGAGGGCGACAGGGAGGAACTGCGCGAGGAGCTCGGAGACGTGCTGCTCCAGGTCGTCTTCCACGCGCGGATCGCCGAGGAGGGCTCCGGCGAGCCGGGTGAGGAGCCGTTCTCCATCGACGACGTGGCGGCAGGCATCGTCGAGAAGCTCATCCACCGCCACCCGCACGTCTTCGGCGACGACTCGGCGCAGACCCCCGAGGACGTCAAGGCGCACTGGCTGCGCACGAAGGCGCAGGAGAAGCGGCGCACCTCGGTCACCGAGGGCATCCCGCTCGGCCAGCCCGGCCTGGCCCTGGCCGCGAAGCTGGCATCGCGCGTACGCACGGCGGGACTTGAGGTCGACGTGCCCACCGGGGACGGCGTCGGATACGAGCTGCTCGCCCTGGCCCTGCGGGCCGAGTCCGAGGGCGTCGACCCGGAGACCGCCCTCCGCGCTGCCGCACGCGCCTACCGGGACGCGGTGCGGGCGGCGGAGGGGGCGGGCGCTTAGTACGGTTGCCCCCTCAAGCGGTACGAGGGCGTGGGGGCTTGTGTGGCAGCGGAGTTGGAGGTACTGGCCGCCGAGGCGGCCGACGTCCTCGTGGCGGCGATGCAGGGGGACGAGGACCGCTGGGAGACGACCCGGGACGCGTTCGTGATGTTCTTCCGGCACTCGCGTGTCGTGGGGGCCGACACCGACCTCGACGTCGACAGGATGCGCGCGACGAGGCAGACCGTGGACCCGGCACGGCTGCGGGCGGCCTGGGCCGGGGTCGTGCTCCATTGCCTGCGGACCGGCGGGCGGGTGCGGGAGGGCCGCCTGCGGCTAGTCATGGCCTCCCTGGACCTCGACTCCGGCCGTGCCCTGCCCCCGGCGGCCGGCGCCGAGCCCGGCACGGCCGACGCCACCGGGCACTTCGAGATCGACTACGCGCCCCCCGCCTGGTACACCCGGGCCACGAGCGCGGAGGACTCCGACGCACCGGCCGAACCCGCCGCGCGGAACTCCGTCACCGGCGGCGCGCAGAGCGCCGTCGTGCAGGCCGGCTCCATCCAGTCCCTCACCGTCAACGCGCCGCCCGCCCCGCCCACGCCCCCGCACACCGCCCCCGCCGACAGCTGGCCCCGCGTCGACCAGCTGCGCCGCCTGGGCCTCGGCGTGCGCCCCACCCGCCGCTTCACCTGGGTGAAGGCCCTGCCTCCCTACGTCGCACGGGACTGCGACGCGGAGCTGTCCGTCCTTCTGCGGCAGGCCGCGCACCACGGCGGCCTCGTCATCGTCACGGGCGCGCCCCTGTCCGGAAAGACCTCCACGGCGTGGGCGGCCCTGCGGGCGAGCGTGCCGGAGGACTCCCGGGTCTTCGTCGCGGGCGGCGGAACGGACCTGCGCGACCTGCCCGACCAGCTCCGGGGCCGCGACGCCACGGGCACCCACATCGTGTGGCTCGACGACCTCGACGGCCACCTCGCGGAGCCCGGCACCCCCGGTGTCCTCGCCCAGCTCACCCACGACCGCGTCCTGGTCCTGGCGACGATGCGGGACGAGGCGTACGACAGACATCGCTTCGGACAGCATCCGGGCGCCCGCGTGCTGAGCGTCGCGCAGACGGTCGAGGTCGCCGCCGAGTGGAGCGAGGCGGAGCTGGCGCGGCTCGCGACGGTCGACGACCCGCGCTTCACGGACGCCGTCCGGTGGCGCGGGGACCTGGGCATCACGGAGTTCCTCGCACTCGGCCCCGACCTGTGGGAGGAGTGGCGCAGGGCGCGGCGCGCGGGCGGGCGGCTGCTCGGACACCTCCTGGTGCGCGCCGCGATCGACCTCGCGCGGTGCGGGCTCACCCGGGGCGTCACGCCCAAGCTGCTGAGGCAGATCAGGCAGGAGTACGAGCCGGTGGCGGCCGACACGGCCGGGGAACCCTTCGAGGAAGCGCTCGCCTGGGCCACCGCGCCCCGGCACGGCGTGACCGGCCTGCTCGTACCGGGGGAGTGGCCCGGCACCTGGCGGGCGTACGGCTCGCTGGTCGCGGACGCGGCCCGCTCGGACCCGGCGGTGCCGGACCGCGTGTGGACCCGCGCGTACGAGGAGCTGGAGCCGCACGACCCGGCCGAGCTGGAGGGCCTGGTGGCCGCCTTCCGCGCGGCCCTGACGCCCCGCGCCGAGGGCGGGGACGCCCACGTCATGACGTGGCTCGGCCAGCTGGCCCAGGACGAGGGGGAGACGGAGAGCGCCGAGCACTGGTTCCGGGAGGCCGCGGACCGCGGGAACCCCCGCGCCGCCGCCGCGCTGGGCCACCTCCTCGCCACCCGCGTGGCCTACCCCGAGGCCGTCCCCTACCTCACGGCCGCCGCCGACGCGGGTGAGCCGGGGGCGGCGGCGCTCCTCGGCCAGGTCCACCAGCACCTGGCCGTCCACTACTTCCGCATCGCCGCGGCCGACGGCGACGAGGCGGCGGCCCACCGCCTCAAGGGCCTGCTGCGCCCGACCGGACGGGAACCGGATCCGCCCTAGGGATACCGTCGACCGCATGCACGACCAGCCGCCCCCGCAGCCCGAACTCTTCACCTGGGAGTTCGCCACCGACCCCTACCCGGCGTACGCCTGGCTGCGCGAGAACTCTCCCGTGCACCGCACCACGCTCCCCAGCGGGGTCGAGGCGTGGCTCGTCACCCGGTACGCGGACGCGCGCGACGCCCTCGCCGACCAGCGGCTCAGCAAGAATCCGGCGCATCACGACGAGCCCGCGCACGCCAAGGGCAAGACCGGCATCCCCGGTGAGCGCAAGGCCGAGCTGATGACGCATCTGCTCAACATCGACCCGCCGGACCACACCCGGCTGCGCCGGCTCGTCGCGAAGGCGTTCACGCCGCGCCGCGTGGCCGAGTTCGCGCCCCGCGTGCAGGAGCTGACGGACCGGCTCATCGACTCGATCGTCGCCGAGCACGGTGCGGGGCGGGGCGGCACCGACCTCATCCACGAGTTCGCCTTCCCCCTCCCCATCTACGCCATCTGCGACCTGCTCGGCGTCCCCCGCGAGGACCAGGACGACTTCCGCGACTGGGCGGGCATGATGATCCGCCACGGCGGCGGGCCCCGGGGCGGCGTGGCCCGCTCGGTGAAGAAGATGCGCGGCTACCTCGCCGAGCTCATCCACAGGAAGCGCCTCGACCCGGGCGACGACCTCATCTCCGGCCTCATCAAGGCCTCCGACCACGGCGAGCACCTCACCGAGAACGAGGCCGCCGCCATGGCCTTCATCCTTCTCTTCGCCGGCTTCGAGACCACCGTCAACCTCATCGGCAACGGCCTGTACGCGCTCCTCACCCACCCCGAACAGCGCGAGCGGCTGCAGCGGGCGCTGGCGGATGGCGACACCGGGCTCCTAGAGACCGGTGTCGAGGAACTGCTCCGCTTCGACGGGCCCGTGGAGCTCGCCACCTGGCGGTTCGCGACCGAGGCGCTCACCATCGGCGGCGAGGACATCGCCGCGGGCGACCCCGTCCTCGTGGTGCTCGCCGCCGCGGACCGCGACCCGGCCCGCTTCGACCGGCCCGACACCCTCGACCTTTCGCGCAGTGATAACCAACACCTCGGATACGGGCACGGAATCCACTACTGCCTCGGCGCCCCGCTGGCCCGCCTGGAGGGCAGGACCGCCCTCGCGACGCTGCTCAGACGCCTTCCCGACCTGCAACTCGCGGTGGAACCCGCCGATTTGCGGTGGCGTGGCGGGCTCATCATGCGGGGACTGCGCACGCTGCCGGTGGAGTTCACAGACGCACAGCGGTGACGGCCCGGCTGACGGGCCGTCACGACTGTGATGTTCACGTGATCTCCGCTGCATCGACTTGTGACAAGCGTTCGACTGCGGCTACGTTCACGACGACTTGGGCGCCCCCGGGCGCCCCAGCCGTTCGCTGCAGTCTCCTGAAAGGCAACCGCATGCTCTCCGGTCAAGGTCGTCACCGACGCCCCCGCCAGGCCCCGGCTCTCATCGTCGCGGCAGGCGTCACCGGATCAGCCATCGCCATCCCGCTGCTCGCCGCCACCAGCGCGAGCGCCGCCTCCACCGACACGTGGGACAAGCTCGCCCAGTGCGAGAGCGGCGGCGCGTGGAGCGCGAACCCCGGCAACGGCTATTACGGAGGACTCCAGCTCTCCCAGGAGACCTGGGAGAGCCACGGCGGCCTCGCCTACGCGCCCAGCGCCGACCAGGCCTCCAAGTCCCAGCAGATAGCCGTCGCCGAGAACGTCCTCGACGCGAAGGGCACCGCCGCCTGGCCGAGCTGTGCCCCGATCGCCGGACTCACCGACGGCGGCGCCGCGGCCGACGTCGACCCGGGCGCCCCCATCGAGCAGGAGCCGTCCGGCTCGTCGGACTCCTCGGACTCCAAGGCTCCCAAGGATTCGGCGGACGCCAAGGGGTCCAAGGACTCCGAGAAGAAGGACGAACGGTCCGACGAGCCCTCGGACCCGGCGGGTTCGGCGGACGCGGCGGATTCGGACGACCCCTCCGACGACGCGAGCGACACGCCCGGGACCGACGCCGACGCGCGAGAGAAGAATCACGACGAGTCCGGCGAAAAGGATGGCAAGGGCGGTAAGTCCGGTACGGACGCCGATCCCGGCAAGGGCGGGGCGGACGAGGAGGACGGCGAGGGCGGCCCGGACGGCTCGGGCAAGTCCGGCGGCGAGGGCGGCACTTCGCCCGGCTCCGAGGGCGCGACGGCCCCCTCGGAGGGCTCCGACGGCTCCTCCGGTCGCCACCGCGGCGACCGCGCGGACGAGAGCGAGAGCGCCGGCGGCCGTCCCGGACGGCACGCCTCGCGCGGCGAGGAGCGCACCGGCGCGGTCGCCGACGGGACGTACACGGTGCGTTCGGGGGACAACCTCTCGCGCATCGCGGACGACCTCGACGTGAAGGGCGGCTGGCACGAGCTCTACACCGAGAACAAGAAGACCGTCGGCACCGACCCGGACCTCATTCTTCCCGGTCAGAGCCTCGATCTGGGCGAAAAGTAACGGTAGTTGACGAAGAGTCGGCCGGGGCCTTCGCGTCATATGCCCGGTTTGGCGTAAGTGAGACATGGGTCTCAGAAGCCGTGATCGTCTTTGAAATTGTGTGGAAGACGTGATTACCGTCGTCACCGCTCGCCACTGGTGAGCCCCGCCGGTCGGTACGCCGAATCCTGCCAACGGCCGGACGGGAACAGTCGTCGCTTCGAGCGCCGTGGGCAGGAGCGGGGGAACCAAGGTTTGCGCCGGTTCCGTCCGTCGAGCGGCTGAGCAGCCATCAGGCTGCGCCGCGGGACGGACGGGAACGGCTAGGGGTGAAGTCGCGCTCAAGGAGGGCGACCGGGCAACCACATCGGCCCGAACCCGACAGCTCACCTCGCAGGCGTCGGTGTAGGGGATCAACTCATGCTGCTTTCCGGCAAGGGCAAGCACCGTCGCCCGTCCAAGGCCACCCGTGTCGCCACGCTCGTCGGCGTGACCGGCGCCGCTGTCGCCGCCCCGCTGATGGCGGCCGGTTCGGCCAACGCCGCCACCGGCCAGGAGTGGGACGCCGTCGCCCAGTGCGAGTCCGGCGGTAACTGGTCCATCAACACCGGCAACGGTTACCAGGGTGGTCTGCAGTTCTCGCCCTCCACCTGGGCCGCGTACGGCGGTACGAAGTACGCGCCGACCGCCGACAAGGCCTCCAAGGCCCAGCAGATCGAAATCGCCGAGAAGGTCCTCGCGAGCCAGGGCAAGGGCGCCTGGCCGTCCTGCGGCGTCGGCCTCTCGGGCGCCTCGCCCAGCAGCGGCGGCGGCTCGCAGACGCAGGCCCCGCAGCAGCAGCGCCAGCAGAAGCCGCAGCCGCAGACGCAGCAGCAGGCTGCGCCCAAGCAGCAGGCGGCTCCGCAGCAGCAGGCCGCTCCGAAGCCGCAGCCCGCGCCGCAGACCGAGTCCAAGAAGACCGTCGAGACCCCGACCGGCAAGACGGTCAAGAAGGGTGACGGCGAGTACAAGGTCAAGACGGGCGACACCCTGTCCAAGATCGCCGAGTCGCACCACGTCAAGGGCGGCTGGCAGAAGGTCTACAAGCTGAACGGCGACATCATCAGCGACGCCGACTTCATCTACCCGGGCCAGCAGCTGCACCTCAGCTAGTCGCTGCGGCCCCACCCGGCCGTGCTTCGGCGGACGCACGGCCGCCCCCGTCCCCACGGGCTCCCCGCCCCGGTGCGCGTATCCCCCGTACGCACCGGGGCGGGGCCATGTCCGCCGCCGGAAACGTCCCCGGACGCGTCGCGACCGACGACTCCGTGTTCGCCGCGTGTTCGCTACTAGCGAGTAGAAACGTGGTCCTCCGTCCTGATTCCCGGGGATTTGGCCTCTTGTCCGTCCCACGGGACGGGCGGTCGGCTGGCTGAAGGCCCGGAGCCGGTTAGGCTCAGGAGACGCAGGGCCGAAGCGGCTCGCGTAAACGCGTCACATCCCAGAAGGAGATGCTCGTGCCGTCCATCGACGTCGTCGTAGCCCGGGAAATCCTGGACTCCCGAGGCAACCCCACGGTCGAGGTCGAGGTCGGCCTCGACGACGGCAGCACCGGTCGTGCCGCCGTCCCGTCCGGTGCCTCCACCGGTGCCTTCGAGGCCATCGAACTCCGTGACGGTGACCCCAACCGTTACCAGGGCAAGGGCGTCGAGAAGGCCGTCCTCGCCGTCATCGAGCAGATCGGCCCGGAGCTGGTCGGCTACGACGCCACCGAGCAGCGCCTGATCGACCAGGCCATGTTCGACCTGGACGCCACCGACAACAAGGGCTCGCTCGGCGCCAACGCCATCCTCGGCGTCTCGCTCGCCGTCGCGCACGCCGCCTCCGAGGCCAGCGACCTGCCGCTGTTCCGCTACCTCGGCGGCCCGAACGCGCACCTGCTGCCCGTCCCGATGATGAACATCCTGAACGGCGGGTCGCACGCCGACTCGAACGTCGACATCCAGGAGTTCATGATCGCGCCGATCGGCGCCGAGTCGTTCTCCGAGGCCCTGCGCTGGGGCACCGAGGTCTACCACACCCTCAAGAAGGTGCTGAAGGAGAAGGGCCTCTCCACCGGCCTCGGCGACGAGGGCGGCTTCGCCCCGAACCTCGACTCCAACCGCGCCGCGCTCGACCTCATCCTCGAGGCCATCAAGCAGGCCGGTTACGTCCCCGGTGAGCAGGTCGCGCTCGCCCTCGACGTCGCCGCGTCCGAGTTCTACAAGGACGGCTCCTACGAGTTCGAGGGCAAGTCCCGCTCGGCCGCCGAGATGACCGAGTACTACGCGGAGCTCGTCGCCTCCTACCCGCTGGTCTCCATCGAGGACCCGCTGTTCGAGGACGACTGGGCCGGCTGGAACACCATCACCGAGCAGCTCGGCGACAAGGTGCAGCTCGTCGGCGACGACCTGTTCGTCACCAACCCCGAGCGTCTGGCCCGCGGCATCGAGGAGAACTCGGCCAACGCCCTGCTCGTCAAGGTCAACCAGATCGGCTCGCTGACCGAGACCCTGGACGCCGTCGAGATGGCCCAGCGCAGCGGCTTCAAGTGCATGATGTCGCACCGCTCCGGCGAGA
Source organism: Streptomyces sp. NPDC044106 (assembly GCF_056433985.1). NCBI lineage: Bacteria > Bacillati > Actinomycetota > Actinomycetes > Kitasatosporales > Streptomycetaceae > Streptomyces > Streptomyces sp. NPDC044106. The sequence continues at coordinate 135,786 of NZ_JBWKFZ010000003.1, read as the reverse complement.
CCGAGGACGTCACCATCGCCGACCTGGCCGTCGCCACCAACTGCGGCCAGATCAAGACCGGCGCCCCGGCCCGCTCCGAGCGCGTCGCCAAGTACAACCAGCTCCTGCGCATCGAGGAGATCCTCGACGACGCCGCGGTCTACGCCGGACGCAGCGCGTTCCCGCGCTTCCGCTCCGCGGAGTAGCAGGCCCCGCGCAGCCGAAGCATGGCCCGAGCAGCTCTCGTAGCCACGTAGTTACGTACGTCCCCGCACCCGGTCCCGTACCGTGTGCGGGGACGTACGTACGTATAGGCGCTGCTTCTGGGGAGACCGCACCATGGCCAAGGCCGGGACCAAGGACCGGTTCTCCACCGCGACCCGGCTCCGGCTGCTCGGGGAGCAGACCGCCGAGCGCGTCTACCGTTCCCAGACCAAGCGCCAGGCCCGCCGCTCCCGGCTCACCGGCCGCGCCGCCCTCCTCGCGCTCGTGCTCTGCTCGCTGGTCGTCGCGCTCGCGTACCCGATGCGGCAGTACGTCTCGCAGCGCGCCGAGATCGACGATCTGCGCCGGCAGCAGGCCGAGCACCAGGCGGACGTCGAGAAGCTGCGCGACGAGAAGGCCCGCTGGCAGGACGACGCGTACGCGGAGCAGCGCATCCGGGACCGCCTGCACTACGTGATGCCCGGCGAGACCGGTTTCACGGTGATCGACCCCGCGGCGGCGAAGAGCCGGCGCGCGGACCAGGGGGCGGCAGCGCGGCCCTGGTACTCGAACGTCTGGGACGGCGTCGACAAGGCCGACCGCCCCGACGACTGACCCCCGCGACTGACCCACGGACTATCGAAAGACAGGCATGGAAACGCCCCCGCCGACCACCGAACGCACCGAGCCGACCGACGCCGACGTCGAGGCCTTCAAGCAGCAGCTCGGCCGCCCGCCGCGCGGCCTGCGGGCCATCGCGCACCGCTGCCCCTGCGGGCAGCCGGACGTCGTCGAGACGGCGCCGCGCCTCCCGGACGGCACGCCGTTCCCGACGACGTACTACCTGACGTGCCCGCGGGCGGCTTCCGCGATCGGCACGCTGGAGGCCAACGGCGTGATGAAGGAGATGTCGGAGCGGCTCACGACGGACCCGGAGCTGGCCGCCGCGTACCGCGCCGCGCACGAGGACTACATCGCCCGCCGCGACGCCATCGAGGTCCTTGAGGGCTTCCCGAGCGCGGGCGGCATGCCGGACCGCGTGAAGTGCCTGCACGTCCTGGTCGGCCACTCGCTGGCCGCGGGCCCCGGCGTGAACCCGCTGGGCGACGAGGCCATCGCGATGCTGCCCGAGTGGTGGGCGAAGGGCCCGTGCGTGACGCCGTGCGTGGCCCCCGAGGAGGAGACCGCATGACCAGGGTCGCCGCCATCGACTGCGGCACGAACTCGATCCGTCTGCTGGTGGCGGACGCCGACCCGGCCACCGGTGAGCTGGTCGACCTCGACCGCCGGATGCAGATCGTGCGCCTCGGCCAGGACGTGGACAGGACCGGCCGCCTCGCCCCCGAGGCGCTGGAGCGCACCTTCGCGGCCTGCCGCGAGTACGCCGCCGTCATCAAGGAGCACGGCGCCGAACGCGTCCGCTTCGTCGCCACCTCCGCGTCGCGCGACGCCGAGAACCGCGACGAGTTCGTCCAGGGCGTCCTGGACATCCTTGGCGTCGAGCCCGAGGTGATCAGCGGCGATGAGGAGGCGGAGTTCTCCTTCACCGGCGCGACCAAGGAGCTGACGGGCCGTGACGACCTCGCCACGCCCTACCTGGTGGTGGACATCGGCGGCGGCTCCACGGAGTTCGTGGTCGGCACCGACTCCGTCCTGGCGGCCCGCTCGGTCGACGTCGGCTGCGTCCGGATGACCGAGCGCCACCTCGTACGCGACGGCGCCGTCACCGACCCGCCGGCCCCCGAGCAACTCGACGCGATCCGCGCCGATATCGAGGCGGCACTCGACCTCGCCGAGAGCACGGTCCCCCTCAAGGAGGCCCGCACGCTGGTGGGCCTGGCGGGCTCGGTGACGACCGTGGCCGCGATCGCGCTGGGCCTCGACACGTACGACTCGCAGGCGATCCACCACTCCCGCATCCCCTACGACCAGGTCAAGCAGATCGTGCACCGCCTGACCCACGCCACGCACGACGAGCGCGCCGCTATCCCGGTGATGCACGCGGGCCGCGTCGACGTCATCGCCGCGGGCTCCCTCGTCCTGCTCGCGATCATGGACAGGGTGGGCGCGCGGGAGGTCGTGGTCAGCGAGCACGACATTCTCGACGGCATTGCTTACAAAGTGGCAGAAGAGGTCGAGGAAGGTAATAAAGGCCTCTGACCTGCCAAGACGCTCGTGAGGCGGCCCCGGCTCCCCATACAGGGGGTCGGGACCGCGCTCTGTCGAGCGAGCGTTCTGGACCTGTAAGCGAACACATGAGCGACATTGTGGCGGGTGCTGAGGCCGTTCTCTGCGCGCATCCTTAAGCGAGGCGCCAGTCTGCGGCGGGGTCGTCCAGCCACACGGTTTGCCCTGTGGGGGTGGTCGTGAGGCCGAAGCGCGTATGGTCCGGACGGCCGTTATCGGCCCACCAGTCGTACGCGATGTGCGCGTCATCCCAGAGGCGCCGGTCGCCGCTCTGCCAGACGCGCGTGGTGTCGCCGTCCCGGAACATGACACACGCCCACGATCGGTCGCTGAGACTGTATAGCCAGACCGGTCGGGCGCCGTCACGCTTGTCCGCCACGGACATGATGCAGTTGGGGATGCGGAGGCCGTAGGCGAAGCGCTGGGCGCTGAACGGTGAGCCGCCGAGGAACTCGGCCTCGGTGAGCGTCGTTGCGGACTCGTCGCCGTCCGCCACGCCGCCTGGAACGTACTCGGCGTGGTCGACGAACGGTAGCCGTTGCGCGTGGAATTTCATGAACTCAACGGGCCCCGTGAAGCGACCCGAGGCGCTGCGGCCGTCCTTGGAGACGACCAGGCGGGCGACGGCATCACCCTTGCCAAAGTCTGTTCCCCACGGGGTGAGGATGATCCCGCCGGGCTGGGCCTGTTCAACCCACGCCCATGGAACATCGCTCCGCAGTCCGCAGGTCGCGATCACTCGGTCGTACGGGGAACGGTCGGGGTAGCCCTGTGTGCCGTCCCCCGTGACGGCTGCTACGGGGAGACTGAGGCGTTGCAGGGCCTTGTATGCGTTTTGGGCTGTGGCCGGGTCGATTTCGATGCTGGTCACGTTGTCGGCGCCGAGTCGGTGCGCGAGGAGAGCGGCGGTCCAGCCGGTCCCGGTGCCGATCTCCAAGACTTGGTGACCGGGTCTTACGGACAGGTCCCGGAGCATGGAGAACACCACGGACGGCATTGACGCCGAGCTGGTTGAGAGCGTGCCGGGTTGCGTTCCGGTGTGGTTGCCGTCGTCCCATTGCGTGACGATGGGTACGTCGCTGTCCGCGTAGGTGTGCCACTGCTCGGGGGCCTCTGTGCGGGACACGGGGACGCTGCGGCCCGCGGCCATGTCGAACGGCCACATGAGGTCGGGCAGGAACGCGGAGCGGGGCACGGCGGTGAATGCCGGGACCCAATCGGCTGTGAGGGCCCCGCCGGCCATGAGGGCGCGGCCGAGCTCGGTGCGGCTTGCGCGTGTTGCGGAGGCGCCGGTCGTCACGGGATGGCCTTGGGCTTGGGCGGATTGGGGACGCCCGGCCCGCCGTCGGGGGAGGGGGGATCTTGGGGGCCGGGCCAGGGCTCGCCCGGTACTCCGCCTTTGTCTGTCTGTGTCACTGCGAGTGTCTGCATGTCTGTCGCCTTCCCAAGGTCTTGGGGAGTTGCACGAGAGCGTGTTCGGAGGGCGGTGGACGCCCGTTTGCGTCGAGGTGCGCTTGGTGATTGCCCCCCCGCCTGCGGCGTGGGCACCGATAGCTGGCGGGGGGCAACCCTGTGCGCTCCCCTCAACCGGCGCAAGGAGGAGGGGAGTTGCGTGCCGCGGTAGCCCGTTACGGCGACGCGCTTCCGACGGTAGCGGTAGCTATGAATCCGTATCAACAGTTTGACGTCTAACGAGTGAGACGGCATATGCCATTGTTTGATACGAGACGCCAACGGCCCCCTGTCCGTGCGGACAGAGGGCCGTGTGTCTGGCGTGCCGGTGGTCTAGATCAGGTGATCGAACTCGCCGGCCTTGGCGCCCCTGAGGAAGGTGAGGAGCTTCTCGGGGGTCGTTTCGACGACCGTATCGGGGTTGTCGCTCTCTCGCAGATGTACCGATTCGCCCACACGCTTCAGCTCAAGGCAGTTGCCCTCTGCGTCTGTCGAAAACGACGACTTAAGCCACTGATTTTCCACTATTCCCACGCCTTCATGCTTGTTTTGCGATTTCGCGGATGAAGTCGCGCGACCGCACCGGGTCGAGTGACTTCGTTTCGGTCCGATCCAGCACAGCCCGGTAGTTGGCGAGACGCGTCTCAGCGTCGAAGAACGCGGGGCCGGTTGGGGTGTCGGTCTGCACGGTGTCGAGTTGCGCCACTGACCCGTACGCATACAGTGTCGACGATCCGGCGTTCGGAAAACCACCGACGGCGAAGGGGATGACCCGCACGGTCACGTTGTCCCGCTCGGATTCGCTGATCAGGTAGTCGAGTTGGGCCTGTGCGATCTGGCGCCCGCCGAACTCCATACGAAGAGCGGCTTCGTGAATGAGGAACGTGCACCTTGGTGGCGTCGCGCGGTCGAGGACGTCGCGGCGCTTCAGCCGGTGTGAGAGTCGGCGGCGGTGGTCTGCGGGGCTCAGGGGTGGCACGGCCTCGGCGAAGACGGCGCGTGCGTAGTCCTCGGTCTGGAGCAGGCCGGGCATGTGCATCATCTGAACTGCTCGCAGAGCGACGGCGTGGTGCTCAAGCTCGGCGAGGTCAAGAGCGCCGGCGGAGAGTTCGCCGCGGTAGTCCTCCCACCAGCCCTTGCCTCGCTCTTCCGCCATGGCGGCGAGGGCGTCGATGTACTCGGCGTCGGGGCAGTCGTACTGACTTGCCCAGGCGCGTACGCGCTCACCGCTTACGCCGAAGCGTCCGCTCTCGGTGTTGCTGATGGTGGTGCGGTCGGTACTGAGCAGGGCGGCGGCCTCTGCGAGTGACAGTCCGGCATGCTCCCGGATCTTCTTCAGTTCGGTACCCAACCGGCGTTGCCGTGCGGTCGGTGCCTTCCTTGGCGGCATCGGGTCCCCTCCTGCTGTTGGCACTCAGTGTGGCCCGTCGCCATCCAGGTATCTACCGCGTTCATCTGTTGAGTCGTTTGGGTACAACTAGTGAGACGTACGCGCTACGGTCTGTCGCAGCATCACGCCGTACGCCAGTAATCCCGCAGCGCCAACCGCTCACGCATGCCTAGAACCTCCTGTGTGATCTTGGGAGGCGGTCAAGCCACGGTGGCAGGCGGCGCGCGTTACAACCGCTTGGGAGACGACGAAATGCCTACAGCCCTAGCACCCCCCGCCCGGCCTTCTCCGCCCCCGCCCACAACCCCCGAGTCGTATCTTTTGGTCGCGGGCAACCGACCGAACGCCCCCGCAGTGCTCCGGAACCTCGTCGTGACGGTTCTCCGCTCGACTGGACACGAGCGCCTCGCCGAGGTTGCGCGGCTCTTGACCAGCGAGATCGTCACCAACGTGTACCGGCACACGAAGACTCCCGCGGTGCACGTCGAGGTACTGGTCGCCCCAACTCAGGTGCGTGTGAACGTCCGCGACAACGACCCGCGATACCGATCCATGCCACCCGAAGTAGCCGACGGCGAGGGCGGGCTCGGTCTGTTTGTCGTCGGCGAGTTCGCCGACTCCTGGGGGATCACGCACTTCGGTGGCCTGACTCCAACCGGCAAAGCTGTGTGGTTCTGCCTTGTCGAGGATGGAAAGAGGGCCCCGTGATCCGGCCAAGCATGGTGCACGTGTCGGGGAATCGGACCGATGGCATACCGGATGAGCTTTGGTTGCACTTCGACATGGGGCACCTGGTCGAGCTGCCTCATGAACTGGCGCGGTGCATCACCTATCAACTCGCCGACCGTGTCGGCCTGTTAGTCATGCCCCGATCCAGCTCGCCGGAGGGGGACAGGTGAACATGGACCGCGTCATGTGGGGCGCAATCATTCTGTCCGTCTCGCTCGCGCTCCTCGCGCTCCTCGCGCTCCTCGCGCTCCTCGCGCTCCTGGCGATCTACGCGTCGATGCCGAGTCCGCACCGTGCAGTGACACCCCCGCCGCTCAACCAGGACGGCTACACCTACACCTGCTACTGCTACAGCGCTCCGGTACGCGTGCTGATTCAGACGCCGCGCAGCTCCACCCGCGCGGGCGGGCGTAGGCGCCGTGCTCGACGCTGCGCCTGGTCCATTCGCCGCCGCGTCCGCCCGATACCCGACGTCTCTCACGTGGGGGCGGGCGGCGGCGGAAGGGGAGCGGTTCCCGTGTCTGTGGCCGTATAGGTCCACTGGCACGGTGATTCCCTGAGAGGACCCCCCGGGCGGGAGCGGCCCCCGGGGGGTCCTTTCGTCTTCTGTCTTCTGCACAAACGACAGAACGCCCCCCGCGACGGCCATGCTTGGCCGTCGCGGGGGGCGTTCTCATGATCGGGCGGCGAGCTGCCACAGAGCACACGGCGAGGCCGCAAAGGGCGACCAGGGCGACGAGCGACGGGAGCGGCCACCGTGCCCGTTCGAGGGCGTCGAGGCGGGTCTCGTGGTCGGCGATGGCGCGGTCGGTCTGCTCGCCTCGCTGGACGAGCAGGGCGAGGGAGCCGTCGACGCGGGTGAAACCCGTTTCCATCGTGCCTCTGAGCTTTTCCAGCTCGACGGCGACGGCGACGGCGACGGCGAGGCCTGGAGGTGGCGCACCTGCTCGCGGTCGCCTTCGTCGATGGGGCGAGCCACGCTGATACTCACCTCATTCCGAAAGTCAGTTGCTCAAAAGGGCCTCAACTCGGTTTGTAGTCCTGCGATTTCATAACGCATTGCACGCTATACGCCTCCGAACTCGTATGGCCGTGGGTGCGCGTCCATAACATGCATTGGGCGTTGCGCTGGCCGGTGTACCCGGACGCTCCTAACGTCAAGGGCGTTGATGATTTTGAAGGTTGTTGAATAGTACGAAACCGCATCACCTGCTGGGGGTGATCACGTGCCGAGTGAACGGGCCCTAAACGTCCTGGTTAAGATCACTTGCGAAGTTGATTCCGCCTGATTGGAAAGTGCGTTGCGCAAGGCAAAGTTCATAACCGTCCCCCTCGCCGCTGCTGCGGTTCTGAGCATGATGGGCGCGGCTCCTGCTGGAGCTGAGCAGCAAGCAGGCAGTGGGCGGAGCGCGCTTCAGGCGGATATCGATCAACAGCTGCGTGACTACCCCGGTGGCGTTCAGGTCAGCGACAATGCGGTCTCGTATGAGGGTGGCAAGGCAGTCGTGGTCTTCCCGAACCCGGGGGAGGATGAGGCTCCCGACGGCCTGGGTGATGGTGTGCGCACGGTGAAGGCGGCAAGCACCGGGCTCCTCATGAACGCGCAGGCGCCGGCCATGGCCGGCGCCACCGTGAACGGCTGCCCGAAGGGCTGGACCGAGAGCGGCCGTTGGTACTGCTTCTACGCCGATAAGAACTTCAAGGGGCGGCGCCTTCAGTTCAATGAGACGACTGCGGGGATCGCCAGAGATAACGGGTTCGACAACCAGGCATCGTCCTGGGTGAACACCAACGAGCATGCCTCCAATAAATGGTTGGCCATGGACAAGGTCAGCACGAAGGGCGGGTCCGGCCACCTGTGGACCATGTGAGCCAACTCGAAGTCAAGCTAAGTCGGAAACAAGGCCAATGACCGGATGTCGGGCTGGTGCATGACCGGTTATTGCGGCTAGTAGGTAGGATGGCGCCATGAAGCAATGGAGTGATGTGAACGGCACGCGCTGGAAGCGCACTTGTTGGATGCTGCTCATCGGCTACACCGTCGGTGTGGTTGCCTTCTATGGTGCCTCCGCGCTCTCGGATGATGGTCCGCACGAAGGGACGACCCTGGGGCAGGTCTTCACTGGTAAGTGAATATCTCGCTCTGCGCCCCTCGCTACGAGGGGCGCTCGCTGTGCCCGTGCTTGACGGAGGTTGTGTGGGCGGGTGAAGGGGCAAGGCCCCTGAGGGCCCCGCCCCCTCGTCGCGGGTGCTACGGGCCGAATATGAAACTGAGGAATACCACCCTTATCCGTCGAGGTGGAAGCGGTCTGACATGCGGCGCAGCTTCTCGCGGGTGGAGGCTCGTTCGGCGTGGACGATGCTGCGCAGTGTTGACCGGGCGATGGGATGGTTGCGGATGAGCTGGGGCGCGATGCCCTCGGCGGTCTCCAGTTCCTTCAGTGCCTTGTCGCGGTTTCCGTCCCACAACCAGGCACGGGCGATGTCCATGTGGTGGTGCCCCTGGCGGGATTTGGGGAGTGCGGAGACCAGGTCGTGGGACGTGCGCCGGTTTATGGCGAGTGCCTTGCGCTGCTCGCGCATTTCAAGTGCGACGCTGATCGCGTGGATCTGGACGTTGCCGGGTGAGAACGTGAGCGAATGTCGGTCGTACACGGGCGGGCCTGCGTACTCGCCCAACCGTTCGGCGGCGGTCTTGGCGAGTCCGATGCGGTCGTCGGCCTCTGCGGTGCGCCCGCCCCGCGCCGCTGAGACGGCGGCGCGTAGTTGGAGTGATCCCCATGCGCGGATGGCGAGCGGCTCGCCCTGATCGAATCCCTGCTGCACGCTGCCGATGGCGCGGTCGGACAGGGCGACGGCGTCCTCCCAATCCGCGGTTGCCCACATGTCCCATACGCGCATCCAGTCGGCCACGGCGGGCATGACGGAGTCGTCGGACAGACGCGCGGACCAAGCCGCGCGCTCACAGGCCATGGCGACCAACTCGGGGTGCCCGAGGGCATGCGCTGCGGTGTGAGCGAACTTGCAGCACACGGCGTAGATGGCGAACGCTTCCTCGCGTTCGTGGCCGGTGGAGACTTCGGCGAGGGCGCGAGCCTCGCGGAAGAGGTCGGGCAGGATTTGCATGATCGCCACGTTCGCCGCGGCATCGCGCAGACGGTGCAGTCGCGTCGTTTCCTGCCAGAGTTGCCCGGAGGTTCGCGGGGTGCCGTCGAAGACCGGGGCAAGGTCGTAGCGGCGCATCTCGCGCAGGATGGAGGACGCCGCGACCTGCCACAGATTTTCGTCCGGCGAGCTGTTGTAGGGGCGCCCGATCAGGTCGTTGGGGTGCACGTGCAGCTCTGCGGCAACTTGGTTGAGCAGGCCGATGTGGTCGAGTTCGATCAGGCCGCGTTCCATCTTGGAGACCCAGCCCTGGGTCTTCTTGAGGGCGGTGGCAAGGTCGGCCTGTGGCATTCCGAGGCGGAGGCGAGCGCGCCGGACGCGTCGGCCGATCTCCTCGGCTTCCTCCAACATCAGCGCGCGCCCCCCCTTGCTGCGAAGGGCCGACGGTTTGCAAGCGTTCGGCGTGGCATCCGTGCTCCGTCCGTCGGCTCATAGCCACGACGGTACAGAGCAGACACGAGGTGTGGGGTCGAGGAAGTCCTCTTGCCCCAGGGCCTGGCTCGACCGGTGCTCAGGTGTGCGCCTGAGCAGGCCCTGTACCGTCTGAGCGGTCGCCAGAGGGGTCCAGAGGCGCTCCGGCGACACTCCGTCGGGAAAGTTCGTGAAGTTCTTCACAAGGAAAACGGCCCTGTTGGGCGAGGTTCAGGGGCGATGGGCGTCCGAGCGGGGCTCCGAGGGGTCCCGGAGCGCGTGGCCGGACGGCTTCGCGGGTGGGAACCGGGCGGGGCGCCGGGCGTTGGTCCAGTCCGGGCCGGAGCCTCGGAGCACAGCTCACAAGGGGTGGACAACGACTCGCGAGGCGACGTGGTTCCCTCGCGGCGCCATGACCTCCGTCACGTGGGCGGCGAAGTGTAGCAGAGGGTCTGTGCATGCTTGTGAAGGGGCGCACGAGCAACCCCCGTCCGGCGGGTGGATACTCGATGGCATGAGCACCACGGAGCGTCCCAGGATCCTCGTAGTAGGCGGTGGGTACGTAGGCCTGTACGCAGCTCGGCGCATTCTCAAGAAGATGCGCTTCGGAGAGGCGACCGTCACGGTCGTCGACCCCCGGTCGTACATGACCTACCAGCCTTTCCTCCCCGAAGCCGCCGCAGGCAGCATCTCGCCTCGGCATGTCGTCGTACCGCTGCGACGCGTACTGCCGAGGGCCGAGGTCCTCACCGGCCGGGTCACCACCATCGACCAGGACCGCAAGGTGGCCACGATCGCGCCGCTCGTCGGCGAGGCGTACGAGCTGCCCTTCGACTACCTCGTCATCGCGATGGGCGCGGTCTCCCGCACCTTCCCGATCCCCGGCCTCGCCGAGCAGGGCATCGGCATGAAGGGCATCGAGGAGGCCATCGGCCTGCGCAACCACGTCCTCGAGCAGCTGGACAAGGCCGACTCCACGACAGACGAGGAGGTCCGCCGCAAGGCGTTGACCTTCGTCTTCGTCGGCGGTGGCTTCGCGGGTGCGGAGACCATCGGTGAGGTCGAGGACATGGCCCGCGACGCGGCCAAGTACTACAACAACGTGAAGCGCGAGGACATGCGCTTCGTGCTGGTCGACGTCGCCGACAAGATCCTCCCCGAGGTCGGCCCGAAGCTCGGTGCCTACGGCAAGGAGCACCTCGAAGGCCGCGGCGTCGAGGTCTACCTGAAGACCGGCATGGACTCCTGCGTGGACGGCCACGTGGTCCTCAACAACGGCCTCGAGGTCGACTCCAACACGATCGTGTGGACCGCGGGCGTCAAGCCGAACCCGGCGCTGTCCCGCTTCGGTCTGCCGCTCGGCCCGCGCGGCCACGTGGACACCCAGACGACGCTCCAGGTGCAGGGCACTGACTACATCTGGGCCGCGGGCGACAACGCCCAGGTGCCGGACGTGGTCGGCCGCAAGGCCGGCAACGAGAACGCCTGGTGCCCGCCGAACGCCCAGCACGCGCTGCGCCAGGCCAAGGTCCTCGGCGACAACGTGATCTCCGGCATGCGGGGCTTCCCGCAGAAGGAGTACAGCCACGCCAACAAGGGTGCGGTCGCCGGCCTCGGCCTGCACAAGGGCGTCGCGATGATCGTCATGGGCAAGATGAAGATCAAGCTCAAGGGCCGTCTCGCCTGGTACATGCACCGCGCGTACCACGGCATGGCGATGCCGACGTTCAACCGCAAGATCCGCGTCTTCGCGGACTGGACGCTCGGCATGTTCCTCAAGCGCGAGGTCGTCTCGCTCGGCGCCATGGAGACGCCGCGCGAGGAGTTCTACGAGGCGGCCAAGCCCGCCCCGAAGCCGCAGGCCGCGGCCGAGCCCGCCCCGGCGGTCAAGGCCGAGGAGAAGGCCAAGGCCTCCTGACCCCGCGTCGCTGATCCACCCCGAAGGGGGCCGCCCGCCATCCGTGGTGCGGGCGGCCCCCTTCGGCGTACCCGGAGGGGGAGGGCCGTGGACGGAGGCCGCGCCCGGCAGCCGCGCCCGGGAGTCGAGGGCCGGAGGCAGGTAGATGGGATGGGCATCTATTTTGCCGTACCGTGACGCCGCAACGGGACTGCGCCCGGGGGCCTTTGGTGTTTACGTGGTGTTGGACCGTCCCCGGGACCCGCCTGCCCGAACTCCGACTCCGTCGGGGCGAAGGAGGCCCATTCGGAGGTGTGCGTCATGCAGGACGCCGCACTGCGGCTGAAGAATCTCGCCGAGCAGCTCATCGGAGCCCCGCTGCCCGTGCGTATCCGCGCCTGGGACGGGTCGGAGGCGGGCCCGCCGGGCGCCCCCGTCCTCGTCGTGCGGAGCCGCCGGGCCCTGAGACATCTGCTCTGGAAGCCGGGCGAGCTGGGCCTGGCCCGCGCCTGGGTGGCCGGCGACCTGGACGTCGACGGCGATCTGTACGCGGCCCTCGACCTGATGGCGGAGTTCATCTGGGAGCGGGGCGACGACGCCAGGGGCCTGCGGGAGTCGCTGCGCGATCCGAAGGTCCGCGCCGCCGCCCGCTCCCTGTTCGCCCTCTCCGCGCCCTTCCTGCCGCCGTCCCCGCCGCCCGAGGAGATGCGCAGGCACGGCAGGCTCCACCGGCACACCAAGGGCAGCGACCGGCAGGCCATCAGCCACCACTACGACGTCGGCAACGACTTCTACGAGCTGGTCCTCGGCCCCTCGATGGTCTACTCCTGCGCGTACTGGGAGTCGCCCGAGAGCACCTTGGAGGGCGCCCAGCGCGACAAGCTCGAACTCGTGGCGCGCAAGCTCGCCCTCAAACCCGGCATGCGCCTGCTCGACGTCGGCTGCGGCTGGGGCTCCATGGCGATCCACGCGGCCCGCGAGCACGGCGTCAGTGTCGTCGGCGTGACCCTCTCGCAGGAGCAGGCCGCCTACGCCAGGAAGCGGATCGCCGAGGAGGGGCTGACGGACCGCATCGAGATCCGCGTACAGGACTACCGCGACGTGCGCGACGGGCCCTACGACGCCATCAGCTCCATCGGCATGGCCGAACACGTCGGCGCCGAACGCTACCTGGAGTACGCGCACGACCTGTACGCCCTCCTCAAGCCCGGCGGACGGCTGCTCAACCACCAGATCGCACGGCGCCCGCAGGCGGACGAGTCCGCGTACAGCGTGGACGAGTTCATCGACGCGTACGTCTTCCCCGACGGGGAGCTCGCGCCCGTGGGCAGCACGGTCGCGCTCCTGGAGCGGGCAGGTTTCGAGGTCCGCGACCTGGAGGCCATCCGCGAGCACTACGCCCTCACGCTGCGCCGCTGGGTCGCGAACCTGGAGGCGCACTGGGCCGAGGGCCAGCGCCTCACCTCACCGGGCCGCGCCCGCATCTGGCGTCTCTACATGGCAGCATCCGCCCTGGCCTTCGAACGCAACCGCATCGGCGTGAACCAGGTCCTTGCGGTGAAGACGCCGGAGGAGGGGGCTTCGGAGATGCCGCTGCGTGCCAGATCCTGGCGATAGCAACCAGCAGGCCCGGCGAGTGGTTCCAGCCCGTCCGGCGTTTGAGGACGAGCCGCGCAGCGGCGATACGCCGGACACCCGAAGGGCCCTGGACGAGTTTCCTCGTCCAGGGCCCAAGAACGGTCCCCCCTAGCGGGAGCGCTACTCGCTCTTGATGGCCATCAGCGGATTCAGCCGCGCCGCGCTGCGGGCCGGCCACATCGCCGCGAGGACGCCGACCAGGGCCGCGAGGGCCAGGAAGAGCGCGATGCGGGCGTACGGGACCTCCATGGCGTACGTCGTCATCGAGTCGCGGATGCTGGTGCCCACGGCCCAGCCCATGAAGACGCCGAGACCGATGCCGAGCACCGCGCCGAACAGCGAGATGATGACCGCTTCGAGGCGCACCATCTGCTTGACCTTCGCGCGGTCGAGGCCGATGGCCCGCAACATGCCGATCTCGTGCTTCCGCTCGAAGACCGACATGGCCAGGGTGTTGATGACACCGAGCACCGCGATCAGGATGGCCATCCCCAGGAGGCCGTACAGCATGTTGAGGATCATGTTGATGCCGCCCGCGACCTGGTTGCTGATCGCGGCCTTGTCCTGGACGGTGATGGCGGGGTTGTCGCCCAGGGCGTCGATGATGGCGTTCTCGGCCTTGTCGGAGGTGCCGTCCTTCATCTTCACGAGCACCTGCTTGTCGACGACCTTGTCGAGGTGCGGGTCGACGACGGAGGTGGGCGCGACGACGCCGCTGAGCATCTCGTTGCCCTCGTAGACCCCGGCGACCTTCAGCTTGACCGTCTTGTGGTCGGCGTCGAACTTCAGCGGGAAGGTGTCGCCCGCCTTCAGGCCCTTGTCCTTGGCGGCGTCCTCGTCGATGAGCGCGCCGCCGGCCGCGAGGCCGTCCACCGAGCCGCTGGTGAAGTCCGGACCGACCAGCTTGCCGAAGGTCTTCGGGTCGACGCCGGAGACGGTGGACCAGCTGCCGTCGACCTCGCCGTCCGCGGTGCGCAGCGGGGTGGTCGCCTCGACCTCGGGGAGCTTGTCCAGCTTCCCGCGGACCTCGGGGGTCAGCGACTCGAAGTTCGCCATCGAGACGCTGTAGTCGGCCTTCAGGTAACCGGCCGCCATCTTGTTGATGGCGCTGCTCATGGAGGTCGCGATGACCGTCATCGCCGTGATGAGGGTGAGGCCGATCATCAGGGCGGAGGCGGTGGAGGCGGTGCGGCGCGGGTTGCGGACCGAGTTGAGGCGGGACAGCTTGCCGGTGACGCCGAACGTCTTCAGGAGCGGCGCGGAGGCGGCGATGAACGGGCGGGACAGCAGCGGGGTGAGGACGATGACGCCGACGAGGATGACGCCCGCGCCCCCGGCCATCACGTAGTTGTCGTCGTTGAAGAACAGCACCATGCCGAGGGCGACGATGACCGAACCGATGGTGTTGCGGATGACCAGGCCGCGCGTCGTCGGCGTCGCGTGAACGCTGTTCATGGCGGCGACCGGCGGGATCCTGGCGGCGCGGCGGCCCGGCAGCCAGGCGGCCAGCATGGTCACGACCACACCGATCAGGAGCGCGGCGAGCACGGTCGTCGGGCCGATGACGAGCGGTCCGTCGGGCAGCGAGGCGCCGCCGGAGTTCATCAGGGCCTCCAGGCCCACGGCCACGCCGATGCCGAGCGCGAAGCCCGCCACGGCGGCGACCAGACCGACGAGGAACGCCTCGATGAGCACGGAGCGCGTCACCTGCCTGCGCGAGGCGCCGACGGCCCGCATCAGGGCCAGTTCCTTGGTGCGCTGGGCGACCAGCATGGTGAAGGTGTTGGCGATGATGAAGATGCCGACGAAGAGTGCGATGCCGGCGAAGATCAGCAGGACCTGGCTCATCGAGCTGGTCCCGCGCTCGATCATGTCGTCCTGCTGCGACTTGAGCTCGCCGCCCGTCATCAGCGAGGAGTCCTTCGGCGAGATCTTCTCGACCGCGCTCTTCAGGGCCGCCTCGGAGGTGCCGGCGGCCGCCTTCACGTCGATCTCGTCGTAACCGGACTTGTTGAGCGCCTTGAACGCGGTCTTGTTGTCGAAGACCACCATGCTGCCGCCCGCGACCACGCTGCCGTCGTCGGTGTCGAAGACGCCGCTGACCTTGGCGGTACGCACCGGTCCGTCGGTGGAGTAGCGGACGCTGTCGCCCACTGTGAAGCCGGTGCGCTCGGCGGTCCTGCTGTCCAGGGCGATCTCGCCGCCGGACTTCGGGGCGGCGCCCGCGGTGAAGGCGTAGCGCGGGTCCTTGCCGTCCTTGCCCGGGTAGTAGTTGGTGCCGGTGGTGCCCCACTCGCCGCCGACCAGCTTGCCGTCCTTGTCGGCGAGGGCGGTGAAGCCGGAGACGGACCCGATGGCGGAGTCCGCGCCGGGCAGCTCCCGGGTCTTCTTGAGGAGGGAGTCGGTGAGCCTGGAGCGCTGCTCGCCGCCTTCGTCCGAGGAGCTGCCTTCGTCCGAGGAGCTGCCGTCTGACTGGACGGCCACGGAGACGTGGTCGAAGCTCTTCGCCGACTTGTTCTTGTAGGCGTTGCCGAAGGTGTCGGTGAAGACCAGGGTGCCGGAGACGAAGGCGACGCCGAGCATGACGGCGAGCACGGTCATCAGCAGCCGCGCTTTGTGCGCCATTACGTTGCGCAGGGCGGTACGGAACATGGGTGTGAGTCCTGGGTCAAGTGAGAGGGGGGAGCCCCGCAGGGGCCTCCCAGGGGCGCGGGGAACTGCGACAAGCCACGAACGGCCCGCAGCCCCGACGGATGCCGGGCCTCGACGGCGGTGGGGGACCACCCGAGGCCGAGCCACGAACTAGCTGGTCCGACCCTTCGCGTCGAAGTGCTTCATCCGGTCGAGCACCCCGTCCGCCGTGGGACCGTGCATCTCGTCGACGACCCGCCCGTCCGCGAGGAAGATCACGCGGTCCGCGTACGAGGCGGCCACCGGGTCGTGGGTGACCATCACGACGGTCTGGCCGAGGTCGCGCACGGAGTTGCGCAGGAAGCCGAGGACCTCGGCGCCCGAGCGCGAGTCGAGGTTTCCGGTCGGCTCGTCACCGAAGATGATCTCCGGCTGGGAGGCGAGCGCGCGGGCCACGGCGACGCGCTGCTGCTGGCCGCCGGAGAGCTCGGTGGGCCGGTGGCTGAGGCGCCCGGAGAGGCCGACCATCTCGATGACCTGCTCGACCCACTGCTTGTTCGGCTTGCGGCCCGCGATGTCCATCGGCAGCGTGATGTTCTCCAGGGCCGTCAGGGTCGGCAGCAGGTTGAACGCCTGGAAGATGAAGCCGATCTTGTCCCGGCGGAGCTTGGTGAGCTGCTTGTCCTTGAGCGTGGACAGCTCCGTGTCGCCTATGCGTACGGAGCCGGAGCTGAAGGAGTCCAGACCCGCGACGCAGTGCATCAGGGTCGACTTGCCGGAGCCCGAGGGACCCATGATCGCGGTGAACTCGCCCTGCCCGAAGTCGACGGACACCCGGTCCAGGGCGACCACCTGGGTCTCGCCCTGTCCGTACACCTTGGAGAGATCCGTGGCACGCGCCGCCACGGAGGTGGCGCGGGTGGCGAAGGGGGTGGTGGTCACGGGGCGGTGCTCCTGTCGGTACGACGAGTGGGGACGTACTCCATCGTCCTGGCCGATCAGCGCCCTGAAGTCACCCGCTGATCCGGTTCCGGGGGCCCTCTCCAGTCGGACTTGAGGACGTCCTGTCATACCTGGGGATGACAGGTGTCCCCGATGCGGAAAGGGGGTGAAAGCGGGGACGGGAACGTCAGGGCGGCTAAATTCCGTCATTCCGTGCAGAGGCCCACGAGACCGGCCGGGGCCGGGGAAAGGCCTCCGGCAAGTACCGATGGACTGTGCCGAGGACTGATGCACCCTCAGACGTCAATAAAATAAGACAACATCGGTCCGTCCCTCCGCTGTTCGAGGGACGCCTCCCGATAGGGTCGAAGCCTCGACGCGGAGCCCATGGCCTGCCCGGATGGTGG
Source organism: Streptomyces sp. NPDC044106 (assembly GCF_056433985.1). Taxonomy (NCBI): domain Bacteria; kingdom Bacillati; phylum Actinomycetota; class Actinomycetes; order Kitasatosporales; family Streptomycetaceae; genus Streptomyces; species Streptomyces sp. NPDC044106. Next base: position 118,754 of record NZ_JBWKFZ010000003.1, on the reverse strand, counting down.
AATGCAGACACGGCGAGCTTAAACCTCGCTGCCCCTCGGGGGCGTGCCGGTTCGAGTCCGGCTCCGGGCACTTCCGCTGCGTCAGTTCCCTTGCCGCGCAACCCCGTTGGCGGGTTCTCCTAAAGCATCCGCACGCTGTTGAAGCGGGCCGCCGTGTGCAGATCGGCCTCGATCGCCGCCGCGGTCTCGCGCAGCGCGGGGAGCAGGGCGTCGCGCGTCGCGGCCAGGGGGCCCGCGCCGGCGTGCTGCGCGACGTTCAGTGCCGCGACGACCCTTCCCCGCGCGTCCCGCACCGGCACGGCGACCGAGCGCAGGCCCTCCTCCAGCTCCTCGTCGGCGGTGGCGTGGCCCTCGGCGGCGACCCGGCCGAGGAGCCGGGCGAGCTCGCCGGGGTCCGTCAGAGTCCGCGCGGTGAGGGCGCGCGGCGGTGCGGCCCGCAGGAGCCGGGCGCGTTCCGCTTCCGGGAGCCCGGCGAGGAGGACCCGGCCCATGGCGGTGGCGTACGCGGGGAAGCGGGTGCCGACCGTGATGTGCACGCTCATGACCCGCACCGACGCCGCCCGCGCGACGTACAGGATGTCCGTCCCGTCCAGGACCGTGACGGAAGCCGACTGGCGCACCCGGTCCGTCAGGTCGCGCAGATGCGGCTCGGCGAGCTCGGCGAAGGTGAGCCGGGACAGGGCGGCGTGGCCCAGCTCCAGGATGCGGGGGAGCGGGCGGTACAGGCGCCCGTCGTGGGCCGCGTATCCGGCCAGCTCCAGGGTGCGCAGACAGCGCCGCGCGGTGGCCCTCGGCAACCCCGTGGCCGCCGCGAGCGCGGTGAGCGGCAGGCCGTCGCCCCTGGCCTCGCCGAGGGCGCGCAGCACGGTGAGGCCGCGGGCGAGCGACTGCAGGAACCCGGCGCCCAGGTCGGCCTTGGCGCCCAGGTCGGCCTTGGCGGCGAGGGTGGTGCTGGTGCTGGCGGTGGCGGTGGTGCTGTCGGTGGCAGTGCCCGCGCCCGCGCCCAGGTCCGCGCCCCCCGCCTCCCCCAGCACCGCCAGCCGCTCCGCCTCCGCGCGCAGTCGCGGCAGTACCGCGTCGGCGAGGCCCTCCGCCGTGTGTCTGCTGGTGTGGCTCACCGCCGAGAGGGCGTATCGGATCCGGCCCGAGGCGTCGCGCACCGGGACCGCCACCGCGATCAGCCCCGGCTCGATCAACTGGTCGTCCAGGGCCCAGCCCGTCTCGCGGGAGCGTGCCACCCGGGCGGCGAGATCCGGCAGGCCCCTCGGCGCGGGCCCCGGCGGCAGTGCGGGGAAGGCGTCCTCCGCGGGCCCGGCCGCGGCGCGGGCCCGCCACGCCGCCCACCGCTCCTCGTCCCACGCGTCCGCGAACAGCGCGCCGGGCGCGCACCGCTCGGGCGGCAGCAGGTCGCCGATGCGGAAGGCGACCGACATCGCGCGGCGCCGCGCGGCCTGCGTCACGAAGCGCACCCCGTCGCCGTCGGGCACCGCGAGGGACACCGACTCGTCGAGCTCGTCCGCGAGCCGGGCGGTGCGCGCCGCGACCTCGCCGGTCAGGCCGCTGGCTGCGAGGTAGGCGTTGCCGAGCTCCATGAGGCGGGGGGCGAGATGGAGCTCCTGGCCGCGGACGCGGACATAGCCGAGGCGCTCCAGCGTCGCCACGACCCGGTCGACCGTCGAGCGGGCCAGGCCCGTCGCGCGCACGAGGTCGCTCGCGCGCATTCGCCCGGGACCCGGCGGCGCGAGGGCCCGCAACACGGCGAGACCGCGCTCCAGGGGACGTACGGACTCTTCGGACACGGCGCCGCTCCTCGCATCAGGTGCCGCACGACCGTTGACAGCGCGGAGTCGCGGCCCGAGACTCCCGGCAGCACATTATGAACGAAAGTTCACCAGGCGAACAAGGGTAGAGGGGATCGGGCGAGTGAGGCGCACCACCGTCGGGATCATCGGAGCCGGACCGGCCGGGCTGCTCCTCGCCCGCCTGCTGCACAACGCAGGCATCGACTCCGTCGTCCTGGAGAGCCGCGACCGCGCCTACGTGGAACAGCGCCAGCGCGCCGGGATCCTGGAGCAGGGCACCGTCGACGTCCTGCGCGAGGCGGGAGCGGCGGCCCGCATGGACCGCGAGGGCCTGGCGCACAACGGCATCGAGCTGCGCTTCGACCGGCGCAGGCACCGCGTCGACTTCCCGGCGCTGACCGGCGGCAAATCCGTCATGGTCTACGCGCAGACCGAGGTCTGCAAGGACCTGATCGCCCTTCAGCTGGACGACGGCGGGCCGCTGCTCTTCGGGGCGGAGGCGCTGGAGGTGACGGGCGCCGACACCGGGAGCCCGCGCGTGCGCTACCGGCACGAGGGGCGCGAGCAGACCCTGGCATGCGACTACGTGGTGGGCTGCGACGGCCACTGGGGCGTGGCCCGCCGCGCCGTGCCCGAAGGGCTCTCCAGGACCTTCGAGCGCACGTACCCCTACGGCTGGCTCGGCATCCTCGCCGACGTACCGCCCTCCCACGACGAGCTGGTCTACGCCCGCCACGACCGCGGCTTCGCCCTCCTCTCCATGCGCTCGCCGACCGTCACGCGCGCGTACTTGCAGGTTCCGGGCGACACGGTGGCGACGGACTGGACCCACGACCGGATCTGGGACGAGCTCGACCGCCGCCTGGAGACCGACGACCCGGCCTGGACGCTGCGGCGCGGGCCCGTGACCGCCGTCTCCGTCACGCCCATGCGCAGCTACGTCCACGAACCCATGCGGCACGGCAGGCTCTTCCTCGCCGGGGACGCCGCGCACATCGTCCCGCCGACCGGCGCGAAGGGCCTGAACCTCGCGGTCGGCGACGTCGTCACGTTCGCCCGCGCGCTGATCCGGTACCGCGACAAGGGCGACCCGAGCCGCCTCGACGCGTACTCCGAGACCTGCCTGCGCCGCGTCTGGCAGGCCGAGCGCTTCTCCTGCGCGATGACGTCGCTGCTCCACCGCGCCCCCGACGCCACCCCCTTCGACGACCGCCTCAAGATCGCGGGGCTCGACCGGATCACCACCGCGCGCTCCGCAGAGACCGACCTCGCGGAGGCCTACACCGGCTTCCCCCTGGACCACTGAGAACCGCGCCCGCACCCCGCCCGCACCACGGAGAACCACCCCCGAACCACAGAGGACCACGACCGGACCACAAGGAAGAGCCCCCCCGTGAACCCTCCCGAGCGCACCTTCCGATCCGTCGCGCCCGTCATCGCCCTGTGCTGGCTGGTCGTCTTCTTCGACGGCATGGACGTCAACATCTACGGCGCAGTGCTCCCGCACCTCGTCGACGACCCCGACCTCGGCTTCACCGCCTCCACCGCGGGCACCATCGGCTCCTGGACCACCTTCGGCATGCTCATCGGCGCCCTCGGCTGCGGCACCCTCACCGACTGGGCCGGACGCAAGCCGATGGTGGCGGGCAGCGTCGTCCTCTTCTCGCTGGGCTCCGCGCTCTGCGCGCTCGCGCCGAGCGCCGCGGCCTTCGGCGCCGGGCGGTTCGTCTCCGGGCTCGGACTCGGCGGGCTCATGCCGATCGGGCTCGCGATGGTCGCCGAGTTCGCGCCGCCGCGCAGGGCCGCGCTCGCCACCGGCCTCATGATGACCTCGTACCACGCGGGCGGCATGACGGCGACGGGCCTCGGGCTCGCGCTCGGCCCCGACCACGGCTGGCGCGTCGTCTTCTGGACCGGCGTGGTCCCCGCCCTCGTCGCCGTGCCGCTGGTGTGGAAGTGGCTGCCCGAGTCGCCGGGCGTCCTGCTCGCCAAGGGACGGGGCCGGGAGGCGGCGGCGGTCGCCGAGCGCTACCGGCTGCCGGTCCCGAGCCCCGCCGAAGCCCCCGGGGCCGGGGTACGGGGCAGCGTCACGGCCGTCGCCGCGCTCTTCACCCCGGGCCGCCGCCTCGCGACCCCGCTCCTGTGGCTCGCCTCCTTCGCCGGGCTGCTCCTGGTGTACGGCGTCTCCACCTGGCTCCCGGAGCTCATGCGCGCCTCCGGCTACTCCCTCTCCTCCTCCGTCACCTTCCTCATGGTGATCAACGCGGGCGGCATCGTCGGCCTGCTGGCCGCCGGGCGCACCGCCGACCGCTTCGGGCCGTTCAAGGTCTCCGCGATCTGGTTCCTGCTCACCGCGTGCGGCGCCTTCCTGCTCAAGGCCCAGCTGCCCCTCGGTGTCGCCTACGGCGTCGTCTTCGTCACCGGCATCTGGCTCTTCTCCGCGCAGGTCATGGTGTACGCGGCCGCTCCCTCGCTCTATCCGCAGGCGCAGCGCGCCACAGCGCTCGGCTGGGTCGCGGGCGTCGGGCGCACCGGGGCGGTGGTGGGGCCCTGGCTGGGCGGGGCGGTGGTCGAGGACGGCAACGCCTCGCTCGGCTTCACCACCTTCGCGGTCGCCGCGGTCCTCGGCGCCGTCGCGATCTCACTGGTGGCACTCGTGCGGGGGAACGGTTCCGATCCGGGAACAGTGCGGGCGATGCCACGCGTTCTCGGTCACGGAGGGGGAAAGATCCTCCCCAAGCACTAGGTCCATCCTTTTGCCTACGCATTACTCTTGAGGCAAAGCCACACACGGTGGCCCATGGAGGAGTGAAATGAGGAGCAGTAACCCGGTCTTCTCGCGACGGGGGTTCAGCCGCGACAACGGCTACGCGGGCTTCGGCCAGCAGCCGCAGGCCGGGGGACCCGCAGCCGCGACCCAGACCCAGCAGGGCAACCCGTACGTGCAGGGCAATCCGTACGCCGGAGGCCAGCAGGCCCCGGGCAACCCGTACGCCACCAACCCGTACGCCCAGCAGGACGTGCAGTACGGCGCGCCCCAGGCCCCGGTGACCACCGCCGGCCGCATGACGATGGACGACGTCGTCATGCGTACGGCGACCACGCTCGGCACGCTCGTGGTCACGGCCGCGCTCGCCTGGGCGCTGCTGCCGGTGGACGACGCCAACATCAGCAAGTCGTACGGCATCGCCGTGGGCGCCGGTCTGATCGCGATGGTCATCGGCCTCGTGCAGGCCTTCAAGCGCAAGGCCTCGCCCGCGCTGATCGTGACGTACGCCGCCCTTGAGGGTGTCTTCCTCGGCGTCGTCTCCAGCGTCGTCGACAACCGCATCGCGAGCGGCGCGGCCATGCAGGCCGTCCTTGGCACGATGGCCGTCTTCATCGGCGTCCTCGTGGCGTACAAGGCGGGCTGGATCCGCGTCAACCGCCGCTTCTACGGCTTCGTGATGGCCGCGGCGATGGGCTTCCTGCTGCTGACCGCCGTGAACCTGCTGTTCATGGTCTTCGGCGGCGGTGACGGCCTCGGCTTCCGCAGCGGCGGCCTCGGCATCGTCTTCGGCATCGTCGGCATCCTGCTCGGCGCGTGCTTCCTGGCCCTGGACTTCAAGCAGGTCGAGGACGGCATCGCGTACGGCGCGCCGAAGGAAGAGGCCTGGCTCGCCGCGTTCGGTCTGACGATGACGCTCGTCTGGATCTACATGGAGTTCCTGCGCCTGATCGCGATCTTCTCGGGCAACGACTGAGTCGATTCGCATCAGTGACGGCCGAAGGGCCCGCGGACCGGAGACGGTCCGCGGGCCCTTCGCCTTTGTACGTGAGGAGGTGCGTGTGAGGGGTGTTGCGTGTGAGGGGTGTGGATGGGGGACTCAGAGCAGTTTGCGAGCGGCCCGCCTGAGGTCGTACTCGTGGATGATCGCCTTCGCGTGGCCGTACGCGAGGTTGTGCTCGGCGCGGAGCCAGCTGACCTTCTCCTCGAAGCGGAAGAGAGAGGGGCCTTCGTCCACGGCGCGCAGCCAGTCGGACACTTCACGACCGGTGCATTGGGGGATTCGGGCGAGCAGGTTGCGGTGGGTCTCCTCGGAGAAGACTTGGGACATCGGCGCCTCCGGACGCGTCGCGATGTGTTCCGTCCTTCACGCCACCGTGCCTGAGCGCCGGGGCGTTGGCAACAGTCCCGTAAAGGCACATAGGGTCGCGGGGTGCTCGATACGACGCCTTTGACAGCCGCAGTGGACCATTTCGCCGACCGTCTGCGGGCCGCGCCGCAGAGCCGCCTGCAGCGCGGGGCCGCGACCGAAGCGCTCGCTCTGGCCAGGGAGTTGGCGGTGCGCGCACAGCGCATCGAGACGCCGGACGCGGAGCCGCGGGAGATGCCGGACGCGGGGATGTTCGCCGCGGCCGACCAGATCACCGTCGCGGGGCGCGATCTCGCCCTCGTCCTGACGGACCCCCAGGAGCTGGCGCATGCGCTGGAACTGGTGGCCCAGGCGCAGAAGCGGGCCGGCGTGTAGGCGCCGGCCGCGGGGTCTGCGGGGTCTGCGGGGTCTGCGGGGTCCGCGAAAGACAGGTGCTCAGACCGACGCGATGACGCGGTCGGCCAGGATGTAGATGTTCTCGGTGCCGCACTCGAAGGTCAGGGCGTACGCCCCGGAGATCCCGGAGCCGCCGAGCAGGAACGGGGTCTTACCCTCGCGCAGGGCCGCCGCGAGGAGCTCCGCGGTCTCGCGGTGGCCGGGCGTCATGCACAGCGTCGTACCGTCCGCGAAGACGTACACGTCCAGGGTGCCCAGCGGGCCAGGGCGGACGTCGGCGAGGGCGGTGCGGGCCTGGGCCAGCTCCTCCAGGCACGCGACCGTGCGCTCGTGGTCGCCGTGCCCCTCGGGCGCGGGCGTCTGCACCGGCACGAAGTCAGGGTGCGAGGGGTGACGGCGCCGGGCGGCGGCAAGCTCCGGGGAGTCCCCGGCGAACTCGTCGGTGCCCACCGGGTCGGCGAAAGGCTCGGTGACCGGTTCGAGACTCTCGGCCTCAAGGCCCGCGAAGTCCGCCTGGCGCGGCAGGAACAGCTCGTCGGCGATGCCCTCGGGCAGGCCGGAGAGGTCGGAGAGCCCGCTGAGCAGCGGTCCGTCGGAGCCCTCGCGGGCCTCCTGGGCGGCCCAGAAGGCGCGGGCCTCGGCGAGCTCGCGCTCCCGCTCCTCGGCGAGGGCCTCGGTCACGGCCGCGCGTATCTCGTCGGTGTCCACCGTGGTGCGGGCGGCCGGCACCGTGGGGTGCGGACCGCTCGCGGCACGGCTGTCGGCCAGTTCGGCGTGCAGGGCTGTGATCTCGGCGAGCTGCTTCCGCAGGCCGTGCACCGCGTGCAGGGCAGCGGCGCCCACGGCCGTGGCAGCGGCCGTGGAGAGCAGCAGGGCAAGAGGCAAGGCGCTCACTGACGTACTCCCGGTTTCAAGTCGACCCCCGACTTCCTACATCAGCTTGAAGCCTGCACGATCCACCTGTCAGTGCATTACGTCACGAATTGGACAGGCCTTTGGACCCGGTGGCTACCCCCGGACCGGCCCTGAGCTGCGCCTATACGGCTCCCCCAGGAGATAGGTCACATCCTGGGGGAGATTGGGTCACGAAGTGATGCAGGGACTGAGAGTCATCAGTGGGAACTGTGTGTCGACGAAAGTGGCGACTCAGCTGAGGCGTTCGATGACCATCGCCATGCCCTGGCCGCCGCCGACGCACATCGTCTCCAGGCCGAACTGCTTGTCGTGGAACTGGAGGCTGTTGATGAGCGTGCCGGTGATGCGGGCGCCGGTCATGCCGAAGGGGTGGCCGACGGCGATGGCGCCGCCGTTGACGTTGAGCTTGTCGAGCGGGATGTTCAGCTCGCGGTAGGAGGGGATCACCTGGGCGGCGAAGGCCTCGTTGATCTCGAAGAGGTCGATGTCGTCGACGGTGAGACCGGCGCGGGACAGGGCCTGCTTCGACGCCTCCACGGGGCCGAGGCCCATGATCTCGGGGGAGAGGCCGGTGACGCCGGTGGAGACGATGCGGGCGAGCGGGGTCAGGCCGAGCTCGCGGGCCTTGGTGTCGCTCATGATCACGAGGGCGGCGGCGCCGTCGTTCAGGGGGCAGCAGTTGCCCGCGGTGACGAGGCCGTCGGGGCGGAAGACGGGCTTGAGGCCCTGGACGCCCTCCATGGTGACGCCCGCGCGGGGCCCGTCGTCCTTGCTGACGACGGTGCCGTCCGGGGTGGTGACCGGCGTGATCTCCCGCTCCCAGAAGCCGTTCTTGATGGCTTCCTCGGCGAGGTTCTGCGAGCGGACGCCGAACTCGTCCATGTCCTTGCGGGTGATGCCCTTGGCGCGGGCGAGGTTCTCCGCGGTCTGGCCCATCGCGATGTACGCGTCCGGGATCAGACCGTCCTCGCGCGGGTCGTGCCAGGTGCTGCCCTCGGTCTTCGCGACGGCCTCGGTGCGGGCCTCCGCGTCGGCGAAGAGGGGGTTGTGGGTGTCGGGAAGCCCGTCGCTGGTCCCCTTGACGCTCCGCGACACCATCTCGACGCCGGCGGAGATGAAGACGTCGCCCTCGCCCGCCTTGATGGCGTGCAGGGCCATGCGGGAGGTCTGCAGCGAGGACGAGCAGTACCGGGTGATGGTGCAGCCCGGGAGGTGGTCCATGCCCATCTGCACGGCGACGATGCGGCCGAGGTTGTGGCCCTGCTCGCCGCCGGGCAGCCCACAGCCCAGCATCAGGTCGTCGATGTCCTTCGGGTCGAGCTCGGGGACCTTGGCCAGGGCGGCCTCGATGATGGTCGCGGTCAGGTCGTCCGGCCGCAGATCCTTCAGCGAGCCCTTGAAGGCGCGGCCGATCGGGGTACGGGCGGCGGAGACGATCACGGCTTCGGGCATCAGGCGCTCCAGTGGCGAGGGGCAGGCTGGACTGTCATGACTCACTGGGAAGTTACCTGCACGTAATGGGGTGGGTCATCGGGTGGGGGGTGTGACTCGGGCCGCATTTCTAAGCGGGCGCTCAGACCGCGGGGCCGTGAACGGAATCGGCACCTTTGCTCGGGCCCCCGGGTGGACCACTCAGGGGCGCGGGGAACGGCGCGACAAGCCCCCACCGGGCGGCAGGTGAGCCGTGGCTACGCCCCCACTACACCTTCCACGAAGTGGTCGAACTCGCCCGCCTGTACGCCGAGTACGAAGGCGTCCCACTTCTTGCGGGTGGTCGTGACGATGTTGTCCGGGTCGCTCATGTCGGTGTCCGGGTTCCCTGTTTGGTCGTGGTCGTGGTCGCGGTCTGCGGTATGTGGTCAGCGGTTGACGGACTGGATTTCGCGTACGACTACGTCCTGCGTCGTGCCGAACTCACCGGGGGGCAGGTCGCCGCCCGGTTCAGTGGTGCTCTTCCAAGTGACCCGCCACGTGATGGTGGCCCCGAGTTCGTAGGGGGTGTCTGCGGAGGAGCGCAGGTAGCGCACGCCGCACGGCGGGTCCGTGTCCCCCGGAGTTCCCTTGGCGCGGGGCGTGCCGATCCGGCCGTCGTCCCCGATCGGGCACTCGCCGGATGACGGGTACGTCTCGGCGTCCGACGTTTTCGGGTCGAGCTTCAGGGAGACGGGCTCGGCGGTCGTCGTCGCGGAGAGGCCCGTTCCCGGCAGGCTCGCGGTCACCGAGATCTTCTTGAACTTGGCCTTGTCCAGCCACACCCAGGTCGGCAGATTGACCTTCGTCTCGCCCTCGGGTGCCATCTTGATCTCTGTGTCGGGGACCGGGATCTGGCCGTAGGCGTACTCGGCGAGGACCTTGGGGGAAACGGCGAGCGGCTCCTCGGGCGGCTTGCCCTTGGGCACCCAGAACGGCATCCTGTCGCAGGCCTGGGCCTCTGGTTCGTCCTTGCGCTTCTCGTCGACCGCCGCCGCCCAGAACTGTCCCTCGCCCTGCTTGTCGAGGTTGTAGTTCTTGTAGGGGTGGCCCTCCTTGAAGTACGAGTCGAAGATCCCGCCGACGAGGTCACCGATGTTGAGGACCCCGATCTGGCGGATCGCCTTGACCGTGGCCTGGATCTCCTTCGGGGAGTACGCCGGTTCGTACCAGCAGGCGGGCGGGTCCCAGTTGCTGTTGGCAGGGGTGAGCGTGCCGGTCTTCGCGGACCGGGGGCTGCCGCCTTCGACCGTCGTCCGGACCTTTGTCTCGACGGTGAGGTGCTGGTCCTGGCGATCACCTTTCGCACTGCCTAGGGCGGCGCCGGGATTCTTGCCGCGGGCATGCGCAGGGGCGACAGTCACCATCACTGCCAGGACGAGGCCGGAAACGATCAGGGTGCGGGGCTGGGTCCGCTTCACCGCCGGCACTTCTCCGACCTCTCATCCGAGACGATGCGGGCCGCCTGCCATACGCCCTGCGAGTTCTTCTCCATACGGGAGTTGTAGAAGGTGAAGTCGTTCGAGTCGCCCGAATCGCCCGATCTGTCGACCTTGCCGGTCTTGCGGTCCTTGCTGTAGGCCTTCGTGTCGTCGCCGCAGTACGTCACCGCGGCGGCATCTCCCTTGAGCAAGGTGACCTCACGGTTGAAGTACCGGGTTTCGCCGACCCACGTCGTGTTGGCCTTGTAGAACGACTCGACGTACCGACCCGCACTGAGAAGGGCGTCGCCCTTCGAGTAGAACTTCAGTGCAGGGTGGTCCTCGCCACGGACGGTGATGGCCTCGTCGATGGAATCGAGCATCCGCTGGTGATCGGCGAGCACCGCATCCTTCTTCGGATCCCCGGTCCTGCCCCCCTCGAAGACGTTCTTCACGTCCTTCGGCAGCTTGATCTCCGGGCGGTCGATCCCGTCATCAGATGACTTCGGAGTCGGCGACTCCTTCTTCTTGCCACCTGAGTCCGAGTCGGCGCCCGCGATCTTGTCGTTGGAGTCGCCGTCACCCCCTCCGCACGCCGAGAGCGAGAGGACCGCGGCAGCAGTCAGGGCGGCCGCTGCGAGCAGGGTGGGGCGGCGGTTCACGTTCAGCTCCTGAGGGGGGAGGGTTCTCTGGAGCGAACCAAGCTATCCAGGAGGGGGTGGGGGCGCCAGCGGCGGGGGCGGCGGGCGATGGCATGTATAGGCCCATATCGGCAGAGTTGGGGCCGCTTTTGATCACTCTTGGCTCGTATGCGTCGCTCACCGCCATGAGCCGAGAAGTGGGTGGCTGTCTCGGAGAGCAAATTCGGGCATGGGAGGAGGTGCGGGAGGCCGGCGGGGGCGCTCCTTTGCTTTCCTGCGCAACTCGTTCCACCGGGGGCAAGGCGGCCCGCCGTACCGGACGCGCCATTTCGTACTCCCCGCCCGTAGGCGAGGAGCCGGCAGGGTCAGTGGGGGAGCGGCGCCGCCTCCGGGGCGTGGATGCGGCGGCGGCGACGGCGCTTGAGGAGGGCCCACGGGCCGCGGGGGCCTGTCGGCATCGCTGCCGTGACCTCCGTGCCGCCCTCTGAAGCCGCCTGAGCCGCTGCCCTGGCCACCGGCAGGAACCCCTCCCGCCGCGAGACATCGGGCCGCTCCTCCTCGGGCCAGAGGCCGAGCGCCGCGCAGAGCGTGGGGAGGACGGCCATCGCCGCCGTCGCGTACCCCTCGGCCGAGGGGTGGTAGTTGTCGGGACCGAACAGCTCCCGCGGATTCGCGTAGAACTCGGGGCCGAGCAGGTCGCCGAGGGACACGGTCCGGCCCCCCTGCTCGACCACGCCGATCGTCTGCGCCGCGGCCAGCTGCCGCGAGACACGCCGGGCCATCCACCGCAGCGGCTGGTAGACGTTCTCGACCGTGCCCAGGTCGGGGCAGGTGCCGACCACCACCTCCGCCCCGACCGTACGGAGCCTGCGCACCGCCGCGGAGAGGTGGCGCACGGAGCGGGTCGGCGGCATCCGGTGTGTCACGTCGTTCGCGCCGATCATGATGACGCAGACGTCCGGCACCCAGGAGGGGTCCGAGAGGATCAGCGTCACCTGCCGGTCCAGGTCGTCCGACTGGGCGCCGGGCAGCGCCACGTTCCGCAGGTCGACGGGCTGCTCGGCCACCGCGGCGAGCCCGGAGGCGAGCAGCGCGGCCGGGGTCTGCCTGGCCCGGTGGACGCCCTGCCCCGCGGCCGTGGAGTCGCCGAGCATCGCGAACCGCAGGGGTTCGCGCGCGGCGGCCCGCGCGGCGTTCTCGGCGAACGCCCCGCCGTAGCGGCCGTCCGCGCGCGGCGGATCCGCGCGCCCGCCGTTGCCCACGCTCCGCTTCGCCAGCTGCACCTCGGCGAGCACCACGCCCACCGTGGCGGCCCCGAGCAGTCCGATGCCCCCTCCGCCGTACGCCGCGCCCGCGGCGATCCGCCGTGCCACCCTCGCCCTCGACATGCCCTGCAGCCACCTCCTCGTGCCGTACCGCTCCATACGGCCGTACATCCACTCATTGCCCCGTAAGCACGGTCGGCCAATCGCGGGCGGAGGTGAACGGATGAGGTGGCCCCTTAGGCTGACCGCACCAATTCGTCGCACTACATCGCAGCCCGGAGACAACGGTGCAATTCCACGACTCGATGATCAGCCTCGTCGGCAACACCCCGCTGGTGAGACTCAACAACGTCACTGCGGGCATCCAGGCGACCGTCCTGGCCAAGGTCGAGTACTTCAACCCAGGCGGTTCCGTGAAGGACCGCATCGCCCTGCGCATGATCGAGGCGGCGGAGCAGAGCGGGGAGCTGAAGCCCGGCGGCACGATCGTCGAGCCCACCTCGGGGAACACCGGGGTCGGCCTCGCCATCGTGGCCCAGCAGAAGGGCTACAAGTGCATCTTCGTCTGCCCGGACAAGGTGTCCCTCGACAAGATCAACGTGCTGCGCGCGTACGGCGCCGACGTGGTGGTCTGCCCGACCGCCGTCGACCCCGAGCACCCGGATTCGTACTACAACGTCTCCGACCGCCTCGTCCGCGAGACGCCCGGCGCCTGGAAGCCCGACCAGTACAGCAACCCCAACAACCCGCTCTCCCACTACCACTCCACGGGCCCCGAGCTCTGGGAGCAGACGGCGGGGAAGATCACCCACTTCGTGACGGGCATCGGGACCGGCGGCACGATCTCCGGGACGGGCAACTACCTGAAGGAGGTCTCCGGCGGCAAGGTCACCGTCGTCGGCGCCGACCCCGAGGGGTCCGTGTACTCGGGCGGCTCCGGGCGGCCCTACCTCGTCGAGGGCGTCGGTGAGGACTTCTGGCCGACCGCGTACGACCGGAAGGTGACCGACGAGATCATCGCCGTGTCCGACAAGGACTCCTTCCAGATGACCCGGCGTCTGGCCAAGGAGGAGGGGCTGCTCGTCGGCGGGTCCTGCGGCATGGCCGTCGTGGCGGCGCTGCGCGTCGCGGAGCGGCTCGGTCCCGACGACGTGGTCGTCGTGCTCCTGCCCGACTCGGGCCGCGGCTACATGAGCAAGATCTTCAGTGACGAGTGGATGAACGACTACGGCTTCCTTGAGCAGGCCGGGGACGCGCCGCGCGTCGGCGACGTGCTGCGCCGCAAGGAGGGCGGCGAGCTGCCCTCGCTGGTGCACATGCACCCCGAGGAGACGGTCGGCGAGGCCATCGACGTGCTCCGCGAGTACGGGGTCTCGCAGATGCCGATCGTGAAGCCGGGCGCGGGGCACCCGGACGTGATGGCCGCGGAGGTCATCGGCTCGGTCGTCGAACGCGAGCTGCTCGACGCGCTGTTCACGCAGCGGGCCTCGCTCTCCGACCCGCTGGAGAAGCACATGTCGGACCCGCTGCCGCAGGTCGGCTCCGGGGAGCCGGTGGCCGATCTGATGTCCGTGCTCGGTGGCGCGGACGCGGCGATCGTCCTGGTAGAGGGCAAGCCGACGGGTGTGGTGAGCCGGCAGGACCTGCTCGCGTTCCTCGCGGAGCAGCAGGGGCAGTGAGGGGCGGCCGGGGCCGTGTCTTCGCTGGGTTGGTACGAGCACGTCACGTGCGCGCAGCACTCGCTTAACACGGCTCCGGCACAGTGGTGTTCGTCGGCGTCAGGACATCCGGAGCGGCTCCCGGACCTCCACGGACGCCTGGGCGCGGCCCGGCTCTGACCCGGGCGGCGCCCTTCGCGGGGACCGTCGTCGTCCCGCCCCCCGGTTGTCGGGGGTGCGGCGGTCCCCGCGGTGACGCTCCGCTGGGTTGGGCGGTTCTCGTCTGCGGGTTGGTGGGGGCTTGTCGCGCCGTTCCCCGCGCCCCTGGGTGGGTGGCCCTTGGGTTCTTTTCTGCGGGTTGGTGGGGGCTTGTTGCGCAGTTCCCCGCGCCCCTTGGGTGGGTGGGCCTTGTGTTCCTTCTGCGGGCCGGTGGGGGCGTTCGCGCAGTTGCCCGCGCCCCTGGGTAGTCCTCGTCGCCGCTTGGCCGGAGGTGCGGTCAAGGGGCGCGGGGAATTGCGCGACCAGCCCCCACCGGGGCCGCAGGTCAAGTGCTACTCGGGCGTAGGTGCCGTTCTTCAGGGGCGCGGGGAACTGCGCGATCAACCCCCACCGGCCCGCAGGGAAATGGCGCCCCCCACCCCGTCAGGGGATGTCGGATCTGGCCGGGGTCGCGGACCAGCTGGCCAGCAAGGACAGTCGGTCCGCGGTCTCGGAGCCCGGCTCCGGGGTGTAGACGACGAGGAGCTGCTCGGGATCGCCGGGCAGCGCCAGCGTCTCGTAGGGGAGGACCAGCTCGCCCGCGACGGGGTGGCTGATCCGCTTCACGCCGTGGGTCTTCTCCTTGACCTGGTGGTCCGCCCACAGCCGGCGGAAGTCCTCGCTCTTGACGGACAACTCGCCGACCAGCGAGCAGAGCGCACTGTCGGAGGGGCAGCGCGCGGCGTCCAGGCGGAGATACGCGACCGTCTCCGCCGCCACCGCCTCCCACTCGGGATAGCAGTCGCGTCCGGGCCCTTCGAGGAAGATCTGACGGGGGATGTTGCGCTCGGCGGGCGTCATGCGGGAGAAGCCGTTGAGGGCGTCGGCGAGGGGGTTCCAGGCCAGGACGTCCATGCGGCGGCCGAAGACGAACGCCGGTGCCCGGTCGATCGTGTCGAGCAGGAGCCGCAGACCGGGCCGGACCCGCTGCCCGGCGGCCCTGGCCCGGCGCGGCGGCGGCACCGGGCGGGCCACCGTCCGCAGATAGGCGTGCTCGGTCTCGTCGAGCCGCAGCACGCGGGCGATCGCGTCGAGCACACCGTCGGACACCGACGGACCGCGGCCCTGTTCGAGGCGGATGTAGTAGTCCACGCTGACGCCCGCGAGCTGGGCGACCTCCTCGCGGCGCAGCCCGGGCACGCGCCGGCGCCCGTACGCGGTGAGGCCCACGTCCGCAGGCTGTATGCGGGCGCGCCGTGAGCGCAGGAAGTCACCGAGGTCGCCGTCCATGCGCTCGATCCTAGGGCTGAGGCGGAAGATGAGCCTGGTACTGGCAGACCCAGGAAAGGCACAGCCCTGGGTAGCGGTGCGCGCGGTGCGCAGAGTGGTTCTCGCCGCCAAGGGGAGCCCCGGACACCACCGGGCAGGACCCGGGCGGCGGAAACCTCAAGGGAGTTCAGGCATGTCGTACGAGAGTCTTCAGGACCGCACCGCGCTCGTCACCGGCGCCGCCAGCGGCATCGGCGAGGCCACCGCCCGGCTGCTCGCCGCCCGGGGCGCGCGCGTCGTCCTCCTCGCCCGGCGCGCGGAACGGCTCGACGAGCTGGCCGCGAAGATCGAGGCGGACGGCGGACGCGCGCTCGCCGTCACCGCCGACATCACCGACCAGACGTCGGTGGACGCCGCCGCGGAGCGCGTCCACGCGACGTACGGCCGCGTGGACCTGGTGGTGAACTCGGCGGGCGTGATGTTCCCCAACCCCGTCACCGAGGCCCGCACCGACGAATGGCAGCGGATGCTGGACACCAACGTGGCGGGCGCGCTGCGGATCATCGGCGCCTTCACGCCGGACCTGATCGCGGCGGCCGCCGCGGGCGGAGCGGCCGATCTGGTCAACATCTCCTCGATCGGCGCGCACATCCCGTTCACCAACTACGCGGTGTACGGGGCGACGAAGGCCGCGCTGACCTACCTGTCGGAGTCGCTGCGCACCGAGCTCGGCCCGCGCGACGTGCGCGTCACCAACGTCGAGCCGGGCTTCACGGACACCCCGCTGCGCGGGCACGTCGACAACGACGAGCTGAGTGAGCAGCTGGAGGGCATGTTCGACGCGGTCGGGTCGCTGGCCGCGGACGACGTCGCCGACCTCATCGCGTACACGACGAGCCGGCCGCGCCGCGTCAACCTGCGCCAGCTGATCGTGCTGCCCACGCGTCAGGCGTGAGCCACCGCGGGACCGGCCCCGGCCGCGGGACCGGCCTCAGTCGTCCCAGTCCGACCTGCGCTCGCGCTCCTCGCGCCGCCGCCCGAAGCGCACGCCGCGCAGGGAGTGCACCGCGTTCACGCCGAAGATGCCGGCCCAGGACACGAAGAGCCCTGTCAGACCGGCGTTGACCACGGCGATCGCGGAGAGCGGGATGGCGAGGATCAGCGAGACCACGCCGAATCCGAAGCGCTCGCCCCACGAGTCGACCGGGCTCCCCGGCGAGCGGGCGCCACGGGCGACGACCATCTGCTGCTCGGCCAGATGGCGGCGCATACGGCGGTCGATCGTGCCGTCCAGGCGCTGCTCGATCTTCCCGAGGAACGAGTCGACCAAGGCGGAGTCGTACTCTTCGCCGAGCTCTCTGCGGGCATGCAGAGTGGCGTCGAGTTCCTTCTTGAGTTCGGCGTCACGGGCTTCCATACCCGTTCACGTTACGGCGCCGGAGCCTCCGTCGCGGTGGGGCTAACCCCCCTTTCCGTCCGGGGCCAGGCCCCCGGGGCGGACGCGTTCCGCCTGGCCAGCGCCCAGTACAGCGCCGCGGGCACGACGAGCCCCACGAGCCAGGAGATGTCGGCGCCGCCCAGCGGACCGACCAGCGGGCCCGTGTAGAAGTGCGTGACGAGGAAGGGCAGCTGGGCGAGGAGGCCGACGCCGTAGACGAGGAGGGCGTCCCAGCGCCAGGCGCCGTAGCGGCCGTGCGGGTCGAAGAGGGCGGGGATGTCGTACCGCTCGCGGGAGATGAGGTAGTAGTCGACCAAATTGATCGCCGACCACGGTGTGAAGAAGGTCAGCAGGAACAGCAGGAAGTCCTTGAAGGACGACAGGAAGCTGTCCTTGCCGAGCAGCGCGACCGCCGTGCCCGCCACCATGATCACCGCGATGTACGCGGCCCGCCCGCGGGGACCGAGGACCCGCCGGCCGCGGAAGCCGCTGATGCTGGTCACCATCGACATGAAGCCGCCGTAGGTGTTGAGCACGTTGATGGTCAGCTTGCCGAGCGCGATCACGAAGTACAGAAAGGAGGCGATCAGGCCGGTGCCGCCGAGGCCGACGACGTAGCCGACCTGGTCGGCGAGGAAGGCGTCCCCCGCGCTCGCCGCGACGAGCACCCCGAACGTCATCGACCACTGCGAGCCGAGCGCGGAGCCCGACAGGGTCCACCAGAAGGTGGCCTTCGCCGAGGTCGTACGCGGCAGGTAGCGCGAGTAGTCCGCGACGTAGGGGCCGAAGGCGAGCTGCCAGGACGCCGAGAGGGAGACGGCGAGCAGGAACATCGGCAGGTCGAAGTGGGCGTCGGAGAGGAGCGTGGACAGGTCCACGCGGTCGAGGAGGCGGATGCCGAGGTAGAGGAAGGCGAGCGCGCAGATCACGCTCGCCACCCGGCCGAGCGCGTGGATGACGCGGTAGCCGACCGCCGCCATGACCGCGGTGACCACGGCGAAGATCACGATGCCGGTGGTGTCGTTGGTGTGCGTGAGCTCGGCGGTGGCCTGTCCGGCGAGGACGCTGCCGCTCGCGAAGAACCCGACGTACATCAGGATGACGAGGAGCAGGGGGACGACCGCGCCCTTCACGCCGAACTGGGCCCGCGACTGGATCATCTGCGGCAGGCCGAGCTTCGGCCCCTGCGCCGAGTGCAGGGCCATCACCGCGCCGCCGAGGAGGTTGCCGAGGACGAGACCGGCGAGGGACCACACCACGTCGCCGCCGAAGACGACGGCGAGCGCGCCGGTGACGACCGCGGTGATCTGCAGATTGGCGCCGAGCCAGAGCGTGAACTGGCTGAACGCCGTGCCGTGCCGTTCGTCGTCGGGGACGACGTCGATGGAGCGCCGCTCCACCAGGTCCTCAGCTGCCATACCGGTCAACTCCCCTGTGCCTGTACGGGTGTTCCTGTGCGCGTGCTGTCGTGCGGGCTATTGGTCCTTCTTGTCCTGGTGCCGTTCGGGAAGCGTTCGTGGACCGTGTCGAACTGGATCGTGTGGGAATCCCTTGCCCGGCTGTATATCGTCATGCAGAGTTCTTGCTGTTTGAATAGGTTGTCAATAGTCAGTGGCGCCTCGGCGCGAATATCCGGGTAACGAGTGGCCGATGGGCAAGACAGGACCGGGATCTGGTCGGAACTCGGCGCGGCGACGACCGCGGGTACGGACATGGTGAGGGGGACGGCATGAGCGACAGCCCTGCCGCGCGACTGCAAGTGCTCTTCGAGGGCCACCGGCTCACGCCCACGCAGCGGCGCATCGCGCACTGCATGGTGCGCAGGGCCGCCGACGCGCCCTTCCTCTCCAGCGTGGAGCTGGCCGACCTCGCCGGGGTGAGCCAGCCCTCGGTCACCCGCTTCGCGGTCGCCCTCGGCTTCGACGGCTACCCGGCGCTGCGCAGGCACCTGCGGGACGTGGCCCCCGCGGACAGCTCGGGGGCGACGGCCGTCAACGAGTACCAGCAGGCCGTCGAGGCGGAGATCGAGAACCTCCGCCACCTCGCCGAAGTCCTCGCCGACCCGGCCCCGGTGGAGCGCGCGGGCCGCCTCCTCGCCGCCTCGCGCCCCCTCCCCGTCCTCGGCCTGCGCGCCGCCGCCTCCCAGGCGTACGGCTTCTCCTACTTCGCCGCCAAGGTCCACCCCGACGTACGCCTCCTCGACGAGGGCGGCACGATGCTCGCCGACCGGATCGACGCGGCGGTCCGCGCCGGCGCCACGTCGCTGCTCTGCTTCGCGCTGCCCCGCCACCCCCGCGAGGTCGTCGACGCGCTCGCCCACGCGCGGTCCGCGGGCCTGACCGTGGTCACCGTCGCCGACTCCGCCTTCGCCCCGGTCGCCGCCCACTCCGACCTCCTCCTGCCTGCCGCGGTCGGCACGGGCCTCGCCTTCGACACGGCGTGCGCGCCGATGCTGCTCGGCCGGGTCCTCCTTGAGGCCATGTGCGACGACCTGCCCGACGCGCAGGCCCGCCTGGAGGAGTTCGACGTACGGGCCGCCGCGCGGGGGCTGTTCGTGGAGTGAGCCGTAGGAGTCGTAGGAATGGGGGAACGGGCGCGTTACGTGTGGGGCACCGAGAAGCGGAAGAGCTTGCCGGACCAGGCGGCGTACAGGTCGTCGCCGACGGTCTCGGCCGACCAGGAGCCGGAGCCGCCGGTGGCCCGGTGGTGCCAGATCCGCTCGCCGGTGTCGGCGCGGAAGGCGTACAGGCCCTTCGTACCGGCGGCGACGAAGAGCCCGCGCAGGGCGTCCAGGAGTTCGAGGTCGCCCAGGCCCGCCCCAGCCGTCCAGCGCTCGGCGCCGGTCGCGGCGTCGATCCCGTGCAGGACCCGCTTGTCCAGGTAGCAGACGGTCGCACCGGCGCGTGCGTAGCCGCGGTTGCCGCGGGCGGTGGTCCGCACCGTCCACAGAGTCCTGCCCGACGCCGGGTCGAAGGCGGTGAGCAGGCCGCGGGTCGAGCCGTTGAAGCCGGTGCTCGGATAGCAGAACAGGGTGCCTTCGAGCAGGCTCAGGGACCTCGTGTAGCCGAGGATCTCGCTGTTCGTGCGCGGGAGTCCGGTGGGTCTGCTCCAGCGTGTCCTGCCGTCCTCGGGGTCGAGGGCGAGCAGCTTCATGTCGGCGTCGATGCCGTAGAGCAGCTTGCTCTTCTCCGGCGGGTAGAGGGCGACGAGGTCCTTCGTCCAGACGCGGTCGCCCGTCCGCCGGTCGAGCGCGGAGTAGCCGCTGAGCATCGCGCCCGGATTGACTTTCGACGGGCTGCCCGAGGTGAGCGGCGCGCCCGCCGGAGTGGCGCCGATGGTCATGCCGATGTCCTGCTTGTCACGTGAGCTCCACCGCACCTCGCCGCTCGACGCCTCAAGTGCCCGGAAGCGGCTGCCGCTCGTGGTCATGACCAGCTCGCCGTCCGAGAAGTCCAGCTTGGGCGCGCCGTCCGCGGCCGGGGGCGACTCCCACAGCTTCTTGCCCGACCGGCCGTCGAACGCGTGCACCTTGCCGTCGGTACGCACTGTGTAGACGCGCTTGTCGTCGGGCAGGGCGTCGGTGTTCTGGCCGCCGAGGTCCTTCCACAGGAGCTTGCCGGTGCCCCGGTCGAAGCAGGCGCCGGAGGCCTTCTCGGTGCACAGCAGCGTGGACCGGGTCACCGCGCGCAGGAACATGCCGGGCTGCGGGAGCTCCTTGGTCCAGGCGAGCTCGGGGGCGGCCGTGGCTGCGCCGTCCTCGTCGCGCGAGCGCAGGAACCAGGTGGCGCCGCCCGCCGCCGCGGTCACGGCGAGTACGGCGCCACCGGTCAGCAGCCGGCGCCGGCCGAACAGCGGGGCGCGCAGCGCGTCCTGGAGCGTCCGCCGGTCCTCGGTCACCCGCAGCTCGACCGCGCCGAGCCAGCCCGCGGTGGTCTCCGGGCGCAGCCAGGCCTGGAGCTGTTCGACGGTGGGGCGGCGGGCGGGGTCCTTGTCGAGGCACGCGGCGATGATGCCGAGCAGGCCGTGGGGGACGCCGTCCAGCCGCGGCTCCTCGTAGGCGGCCCGGTAGAGCAGGGCGTGGACCGCGCCGGTGCCGAAGGGCGGGACGCCGGTGGCGGCGAAGGCGAGCACGGCGCCGAAGGCGAACACGTCGCTCGCGGGGGTGAGTTCGTGGCCTCTCGACTGCTCGGGCGACATGAAACCGGGCGACCCCGCGACCTGGCCCTCGGCGGTGAGCACGGTCGCGTCGACGGCACGGCTGATGCCGAAGTCGATGACCCGGGGCCCGTCGGAGGTGAGCAGGATGTTGGACGGCTTGAGGTCGCGGTGGATGAGCCCGGCACGGTGGATCGCGGCCAGCGCCTCCGCCAGGCCGCCGCCGAGCACGCGCACGGTCGGCTCGGGCATGGGCCCGTGGGAGCCCAGGGCGTCGGTGAGGGAGGGGCCGGGGATGTACGCGGTGGCCAGCCACGGCTGCGGCCCCTCGGGGTCGGCGTCGACGACCGGCGCGGTGAAGGCCCCGGACACCGCGCGTGCGGCGTCGACCTCGGCCCTGAAACGGCGGCGGAAATCGGGGTCGGCGGCCAGCTCGGGACGTACGACCTTGACGGCCACCGCACGGCCGCTGCGCGACGCGGCGAGGTGGACGCGGCCCATGCCGCCCGCGCCCAGCTCCCGGATCACCCGGTAGGGGCCGATGTACGCGGCGGGGGCCGGGGAGGCGGTTTGCGGGGGCGGCCCGGACGGTGGCAGGGGCGGGGTGGGTGGCGTGGTCGGCAGGGTCACGGCGTGTCGCTCCGGAAGGCGTGGAGGGTCGTCTCGGACGCGGCGAAGAGGGTGTCGCCGGAGATCTGCAGCAGCCATGTGCTCGTGCCCCCGGCGTTCTTGCCCTCGGCGCTGCTCCCGGCTTTGCCGCCGGACGGCTGGTGAGCCCAGAGCGGCTTGCCGTCGGACGCGCGCAGCACGACGAACCCCGGCACGTCCCCCGCGGCATAGGTGGGGATGGCGAGGACGGAAGAGGAGACGGCGGGCCCCTGGTCCAGCGCGCCGCCGGTGGTCGACAGGTGCACCGGGCTCGCCCTGTGCCACACCTGCTCACCGCTGCGCATGTCCAGGGCGAACACGGTGCCGGGACCGTCGTGGAGATAGGCCCGCCCGCCGCGGACCCCGGCCGGGCTGAGAGTGGTCGTCTCGTTGACGGCGGTCCACCGCTTCTCGCCGTCGGCCGCACCGAAGGCCTGCACCTTGGTGCTGGTGACGAGCAGGGTCTCGCCGTCGGTGGACAGGTGGGGGTAGGCGCCGGGTCTGACGACGTCCCCCGCCTTCCACCGTTCGGCGCCCGAGCGCAGGCCGAGGCAGCGCAGTGTGCCGTTGTCCTGGAGGAAGCAGCGGCCCCCGTCGGCGTACGCCTGGAAGTCGCTGCCCTTGACCTTGCGCGACCACAGCACCTCGCCCGAGCCGAGATCGGCCGCGAGCACCCCGTACCCCTCGTGACCACTGGTGCCGACGACCGCGACCGGACCTGCGACGGACAGGACGCTCTCGACGAAGTCGGCGGACTGGGCGCCGGCGCCCTGCTCGGTGACCACATGGGCGAACTTCTGCCTGCCCGCGGCATCCACACCGAACAGATGGCCGCGCTCGCCGCTCCAGGCCGAGGCGAACAGCGTCGACCCGCGCACGCCCAGCCACTTCGGGCCCCCCGCGACACCGGAGGGCAGGCGCAGCGATCCCGTCCAGCGTTCCTTCCCGGTGGTGCTGTCGTAGGCGATCGCGCGTCTCTGCTCCCAGTGCACCAACACGCCTCCCAGGAGTCGGAGTTGCGGCGTCGCCAGCTTCTTCAGCGGGACCGACCACAGCGGCTTCGGTCCTGCCGGGAGCTTGGCGGCGGTCCGGCCGGTGGTGCCCTTGCTGCCGCCACTGCCGCCACTGCCGCCGTCGCTGTCGTCCGGGGCCGCGCCGCTCTTCGACCGCAGCCCGGCCAGCGCCGCGGCCCCGCCGCCCGCCGCGACGGTGGTGCCTGCCGCGGCGATCCACAGGAACCTGCGGCGGCTCGGGCCCGCGCTGGGCTCGACGGGCGGTGCGAGGGACGCCACGGGCACGGGCGGCGCGGACACCAGAACGGCGGCGTGCGCCTGTCGTCGCGCCAGGTCCTCCCGCAGGCCCTCCGTGAGCAGCGCGGCGGGATCGGTGGCGCCCAGCGCGGCCAGTACCGAGGCGGCGGACGGCCTGCGCGCGGGCTCCTTGTCCAGGCAGGCGCTGATCAACGGCCTCAACGCCGTTGGTACGCCGCTCAGTCGGGGCGGCTCGTGGACGGCACGG
This sequence comes from Streptomyces sp. NPDC044106, assembly GCF_056433985.1. Classification (NCBI taxonomy): domain Bacteria; kingdom Bacillati; phylum Actinomycetota; class Actinomycetes; order Kitasatosporales; family Streptomycetaceae; genus Streptomyces; species Streptomyces sp. NPDC044106. The sequence goes on along the minus strand of NZ_JBWKFZ010000003.1, from coordinate 95,824 downwards.
TAGAGGATCTCGGCCGTCCCTCCCGAACCGAAGGGTCCCTGCCCGGTGGCCGCGTAGGCCAGGACGCAGCCCAGGGAGAACACGTCGGCGGCAGGACCGGCCTCGCGGCTCGACATGATCTGCTCGGGCGCCATGAACCCGGGCGTCCCCATCACGGCGCCGGTCCGCGTCACCTGAGTGGCGTCCACCGCGCTGCTGATGCCGAAGTCGATGACGCGGGGCCCGTCCTCGGTGATGAGTACGTTGCCTGGCTTGAGGTCGCGGTGGACGATGCCCGCGTCGTGGATGGCGGGCAGGGCCTCCGCGAGACCGGCGCCCAGGGCCCGCAGGCCCGCCTCGGGCAGCACGCCGAAGCCGCGTACGACGTCGTGCAGCGACGGCGCGGGGACGTAGGCCGTGGCCAGCCAGGGCTGCGGGGCGTCCGCGTCCGCGTCGAGGACCGGCGGGGTGAAGAAGCCGCTCACGCGGCGGGCGGCTTCGGCCTCGCGCCGGAACCGTCCGCGGAAGTTCGGCGTCTCGGCGTACTCGGGCCGGATGACCTTCAGGGCGACCAGCCTCGACCCCGGCGACCTGGCGAGGAACACCCGGCCCATGCCCCCCTCGCCGAGGAGTTGGAAGACCTCGTAGGGGCCGATGCGGGTGGGGCTCTGCTGCCGGGGGCCGGCCTGGGCGGGCGGCTGTGACGACTGTGACAGCTGTGACGGCTGCGGCACCGTGGGGTGCGCGGGCTGTACGGCTGTGGGGTCGCCGCTTCCGTAGGGATGTGTGTGCACGTCGTCGCGGCGGTCAGCTCAACGAGGAGAGCACGTCACGGGCGGCGGTGACGACGGTGTCCTCGGCCTGCTTGCGGGTGAGGTCCGAGGTGTCCGAGCTGTAGGCGAGGTCCACCCTGAGCGAGGCGTTGCCCTCGCGGACGACCACCTTGGCGTAGGTCAGCGTCCCACCCCGGTCGTCGACGTGGTGAGCGGCGAAGGCCTCCTGGCCGAGCCCGTCGACGGAGTGGGGGTCCTCCACCTTCCCCGCGACCGCCCTGAGGACGCCCCTCTTCTTGAGGTCGTACTGGCCCTTGACGCTCGCGCCGACCGTGAGGTGCACACTCAGACTCTGGTATCGCCCGTAGTCGGCCGGTTCCCACGTCGGCATCCTGGTGATCATCGTGGCCAGGTCCTTGTCGTCCATCAGGCCGGGCGTGCACTTGCCGCCCGGCGCGATCTTCTCGATGGTGGCCGCCTTGATCAGCTCGCACCCCTTGGGCACCTTGCTGAACGCCTTGTCCTGCGACGGTGCCTCCGGCTTGGCGGCGCCTCCCGGCACGCCGCCGGGATGCTTGCCCGACGCGGCGCTCTTGCCGTCGTCGTCCCCCGACGTGACGACGACCACGCCGACGACGACAGCCGCGACAAGCGCCACGGCGCCACCGATGAGCCAGCCGCGGGAGCGTCCGCCTCGAGGGCCGGAACCGCCGGGGCCGCCGGGACCTCCGGGCGGCACCGGCTGCGACCAGGCGGAGGGCGCGCCCGGCGCCTGCGGCGGGAGAGGCGGCGGCGCCTGGCCGGGCATCGGGGGCGGCGCCTGGCCGAAGCCCTGCCGGGGATCAACCTGCGGGTTCTCACTCACGGAACAGCTCGCTTCCTCGACCGGGGCCGGACATGACCCGCCGCACCCTCCCGCGAGACACTGCAATGCCGATGAAATTCCGCTGAAGCAGTGGATTCGGTTGCCGCGGGGACAACGGGGAACCGCGGGAAAGCGCTTGGAACACGGGGGAGTTCGATGGGCGAGTTCGCAGTGGGTCGGGCCGGAGGGGGCAGGGCCGGAGTGGGCGGGGCCGGAGCGACGGGTGTGGCAGGCACGGCCGGTGCGGTGGCCACCCGTTCCGGTGGCGCGGAGGGCCCGGCGAGGAGGCTGCGCCTCGCCCTGCTCGGGCCGGTCACCGCCCACCGGGGCGACGTACCGCTCGATCTCGGGCCCGTGCGGCGCCAGGCGGTCCTCGCCGCCCTCGTCCTGCGCGCGGAGGCGCTCGTCACCCATCAGCAACTCCTGGACGACGTATGGGGACTTGAGCCGCCGGGCACGGGTCGCCGGGTCCTGCCCAGCTACGTCTACCCCCTGCGCAAGGCCCTCGACGTGCCCGGCACCGGCCCCGCCACCTCCGTGATCCGCGGCGAGCGCGGCGGCTACCGCTTCGTACCCGGCGAAGCCCGCACGGACATCGGCGAGTTGACCGGACAGGGAACCGCGATACGCGCCGCGAAGGCGGCCGGTGACCTCGCCGCCGCCCTCCACGGCTGCACGCGCGCGCTTGACCTGTTCCGCGGGGAGCCGTTGGCCGGTCTGCCGGGACCGCTCGCCGAAGCCGAGCGGCAGCGTCTCGCCCGGCAGCGGCGCACCCTCCACCAGGAGCGGGTGGAGTGCCTGGTGCTCCTGGGCCGGTACGCGGAGGCCCTGGACGAGCTGCATGCCGCGCCGACGGCACAGCCGTACGACGAACCGCTCGCCGCCCTGCGGATGCGCGCGCTGTACGGCGGCGGCAGGCAGGCCGAAGCGCTCGCCGCCTACCGGGAGACCCGGGACCGGCTCCGCGACGAACTGGGCGTGGAGCCCGGCGAGGAACTGCGGCGGGTGCACCAGGGCGTGCTGCGCCGGGACGACGCGATGCTGCTCGGCGCGGGCCCGTCACCCCGGGCCACGGGCTCCGCCACCACCGGCTCCGCCGCCACCGGCTCCGCCCCCACCGGCTCCGCCGCCACCGGCACACCGCCCCGGTCCCCCGTCTCCGTATCCGTGCCCGCACAGCCCCCGGCACCCGAGCAGCACCCGTCCCCGCCCCGCCCCCGCCGCAACGAACTCCCCGGCGACACCGCCTGGCTCGTCGGCCGGGAGGCGGAACTCGCCCTGCTCACCGCGCCGGTGCCCGCCGGTTCCGTCTCCGTGGCCGCCGTGGACGGCACGGCGGGCGTCGGCAAGACCGCGCTGCTGGTCCGCGCCGCCTGGACGCTGCAGGACCAGTACCCGGACGGCTGCCTGTTCGTGGACCTGCACACGCACGGCGCGCCCCACGAGGGCCTGCGCCCGCAGCGCGCCCTGCACCAGCTGCTCCGTTCCGTCAACGGCGCGGGCGACGAACTGCCCGACGAGTTGCGGGAGCTGGTCGCCGCCTGGCGGGCCGCCACCAGCTCCTTGCGGCTGCTCCTCGTCGTGGACGACGCCCGCAGCGCGGAACAGGTACGTCCCCTGCTGCCCGCGGGTCCGGGCAGCCGGGTCCTCGTGGCAGGACGCCAGCGCCTGACGGGGCTCGACGCCGACCGGCGGCTCACCGTGGAGCCGCTGGACACGGGCGAGGCGGTCACCCTGCTCACGCGCCTCCTCGGCGAGACGCGCGCGGGACAGGAGCCGGAGGCCGCACAGGAGCTCGCGCACCGCTGCGGAGGCCTCCCGCTGGCGCTGCGGATCGCCGGGGCCCGGCTGCAGAACCGCCCGTCCTGGACGGTCGCCCACCTGGTCGGCCGGATGTCGGGCGACGAACGCCGACTCGTCGAACTCCGGGCGGAGGACCGCAGCGTGGAGGCCGCCTTCCGGATGTCCTACGACCTGCTGGCACCCGAACTGCAACGTGGCTTCCGGGCGTTGGGCCAGGCACCGACCGCCGAGTTCGACGGACTCACCCCCGCCGTCATGCTGGGCCGCCCGCTCCAGGACACCGAGGACCTCCTGGAACGGCTGGTCGACGCGAGCCTGTTGCAGCAGCCGCGGACCGGCCGCTACCGGCTGCACGATCTCGTACGCGACCACACACGCCGCCTCGCCGCCGCAGTGCCCGAGGAGGCCGCCGCGGACCGCGCCGCCGTCCTGCACCTCTACACCGCCGCCGGGCGCGTCGCCAGCGACTGGGGCCCCGAGGGCTACCCGACGGGACCCGACGTCTCAGACTCGCCCTTCTCGCACTGGCGGGAGGCCGACGCGTGGCTGGAGGCCGCGGGCGGCCAGCTGCTCGACGTGGTCGCTTTCGCGGCCTCCGCCGGTCAGCACGACCACGCCTGCTGGATCGCCGAGTCCCTGGTCGACCCGCTGGTCCGCCAGGGCCGCTTCCACGAGTGCCGCTCCGCCCTGGAGCTGGCGCTGCCCGGCGCGGACCTTGCCGACGACCGGCGCATGCCCTCGTCCCTGCGCAACTGCCTGGCCGTCGCGGACATCTACCAGGGACGCTTCCAGCAGGCTCACGCCTGGTGCACCGACGCGCTGCGCCTCGCCCGCCACCGGGGCGACCTGCGCGAGCAGGCGCGGGCGATCGCCGTGATGGGCGCGGCGGAGCGTGCGCTGGGCCGCCTGCCGGAGGCGGCCGCCCACCTGAGCGAGGTCATCGGGATGGCGGCCCGGCTCGACGACGACTGGCTGGCCGGAATGTCGAGCTGCCAGCTGGGCGCCCTCCACGACCAGCAGGGACGGCACGAGAAGGCGCTCACGTACTACGCCACCTCCCTCACCTTCGCCGAGAAGATCGGCCGCCCCCGAATGATCAGCAAGACCCTGTGCTTCACCGCCGAGGCCCACCTGGCACTCGGCCGGCACTCCGAGGTCAAGGATCTGGCGCGGCGCGCGGCGGAACTGGCCCAGGAGGTCGGTGACCTGCAACTGCGTGCGACGAGCCTGTCCCTGCTCGGAGCCGCGGAACACGGCCGCGGGGACCTGCCGTTGGCCATCACTCTCCAGCGGGAGGCCCTGGCCACGCTCACCGAGCACACCAGCAGGCCCCTGGAGATGGAGGTCCGCCGCCGCCTCGGCCGCACCTACGAGGCAGCGGGCCACCCGGCCGAGGCGGAGCGGCAGTTCCACATCGCCCGGGCTCTGGCCGGCCCGGCGTAGGGCCTTCGGCGGAACGGGCGGGAAGGCGGCAGGAAGGCATGGAGGCATGAAGGCGACGCCGCGCCCGGGGGGAGCGCGGCGCCGCCGGGCGGCCGGACGTCAGATGTCAGACGTCAGATGTCAGACGTCAGATGTCAGACGTCAGACGTCCAGGCCGGTCTCGATGCGCTTGAGCTGGTGGCGGGCCATCGCCAGGTTGGCGCGGTCCTTGTCGAGGGCCAGGTAGAGGAAGAGGCCGTTGTTGTTGCGCCCCTTCATCAGCCGGATGAGGTGGTACTGGCTGCCCAGCGAGATCAGGATGTCCTCGATCTCGTCCTTGAGCCCGAGCATCTCCATCGTGCGCAGCTTGGCGCGTACGACGTCCGTGTTGCCGGCCGCCGCCACCGACAGGTCGAGGTCCTTTCCGCCCCCGACCGTGCCGAGGGCCATGCCGCTCGTGTAGTCGACCAGAGCGGCACCGATGGCGCCCTCGATCGTGGTGGTCGCATCCTTGAGTGCGGTCTCCGTGTCGGTCATGTGCCTGGTGCTTCCTTTCCGTCTGCCGGGCGTCCTCGGTGAAGGGGACGACGAGGGTGTGGTGGGGGGCATGGGTCAGGTTTCCTCCGCTCGATCGACGGCGGTGTCGACAAGCTCTCCGATGACCACGCTGGAACGGCGGGCCTCCAGATGCAGTCGGCCCACGTTGATGCGGGGCTCGGCGAGCAGCGTGAGCACGGCGGACGAGCCGGCCGCGTAGGTGGCCACGTAGCCCTGTTCGCCGCGGATGAGCAGTTCACGGAAGCCGCCCTGGTGGGTGGCGTCGGACAGCCGCAGCGCCACACCGAGCGCGGCCGCGGTCAGCGCGCAGATGCCCTCCGCCTCCACGTCGGAGGCGTCCTGCGCCAGCAGGAGCCCGTCGACGCTGGCCGTCAGGGCGCCGCGGAGCTGGGGAATCCGGGTCCGCAGCCGTTTCAGTTCGCCGAGTACGTCGGCTTCGGCAGCCACCAGCTCTCTCCTCCCTGCGCGTCGCCAGGACGCGAAGAATTTCATCCGGTCGAGGTCCCGGCCCCGGGGGCGGCAGGGGGTTTCACAGCGCCTCCAGCGCGTCACGGACCCGGCGAAGCAGCGCGATGTCGGGGTCGGCGCACTCCGTCCCGGCCGGGAAGGGGAGGGCCACGGAGGCCGGCTCCCGCACCGGCATTCGGGGGGCCTCCACGAGTCCGGCGGCCGCCAGCCGCCTGACCTCGACCAGGGTGTGGAACGACGGCCTGCCGAGGGTCCAGGCGATGGCCGTCGGGGTCCGGACGCCGTCCGCGAGCCGCAGCAGCGCACGCTGGCGCGCGGTGACCGGCTGGCCGGACGCGGGCCTGCGGGGCACGACCGGCGCCGTGTCGACGTCGGGCCGGGGCCAGATGCTGTCGAGGAGGGCCCTGCGCCGCAGCGTCTCGCGTTCGAGGACGGCGGCGGGCACCGGACGCACCCGGCCGAGCCAGTGCGCGACGCCGTAGCGGAACCGGGTGGGTCCGCTCGCCGCTCCCAGGACGAAGAACGCGGCGTCGAAGAGCGCGCCGAGGTGGCACATCTCCAGCTCACCCGCGGTGACGTGGCCCCCGGCGACCAGTTCCCTGCCCACCTCGTGCCTGGTGCCCGCCATGGAGAGCGCCTCCTGCCAGCCCTGCGGCGCGAGCGCGCCGCCGGCGGTGAGCAGGACGTCTATGCCGGGCGCCGCGGGACTCTCGGCGTGCACGACGCGCCCGTCCACGAGGTAGAGGGTGCCCTGGGCGCGCAGGAAGGCGCCGGTGGCCCGTTCGGCGGCGAGCCGCGTCAGCAGGGGTGAGACGGCGGGCGCGCCGACGGCCTGCGGGACGGTGGCCCCCGGGAGGGTGGCCTGCGAGACGGTGGCCCCCGGGGCGGTGGCGGGCTCGGTGGCCCGCAGGGTGCTCATACCAGCACCAGCCGTTCGGCCAGGCTCCGCAGCCGTAGCCGCGCCATGGCGAGGTTGCCGGTGTGCCGGTCGAGCCAGAGGTAGAGGAAGACGCTGCTGTCGAAGGTCGTCTCCACGTAGCGGATCAGGTGGAAGCCGGTCCGGGTCGTCAGCATGAGGTCCTCGACCGGGAGCCCCTTTCGGGCCGCACCGCCCACACCGTCCAAGCCGCCCACGCCGTCCGCACCGCGCTCACTGTCCATACCGTCCATACCGTCCGCGCCGTCCGGGTCGTCGACGGGTGCGAACGCCTGGTACTCGGCGGCGGCGCGGGCCACCTCGGCGGTCTCGGCGGCGGTCGCCTCGTAGTCACCGTTGGGGGAGTCGCCGACGGAGCCGAGCGCGAGGCCGCTGGTCCAGTCGACGATCGCGGCTCCGCGGGCGCCGGGCAGTGTCATGGCTTCGTACAGACACTCGTCGATTCCGGGCACGCGGCCTCCCCCTCCCAGGTGGAACCGGGTGGTCCCCACCACCCGACCGGGCCGCTCCCGCGACCCGGTGGAGAGGAAAGTACGCAGCGGGGCCGGGGTTCGTGGTGAAAGGGCATATTCCGCGGGAATGCGTCCGAGCCCGACGGGACGCGTTCGGTGCTGGCGTTGGGCAGCCCATCACTGACCGAATGTGTCGGTCACGCGATCGAGATGTCCCCCGGGGCGGTGTCAGTCCTCGCCGCGCACCCGGAGCACCACCTTGTTCACGCCCCACAGCACGACGCCGATGGCGATCAGCACACCGGCCCGGATGTAGACCTCGGCGGGCCGGTCCGCCAAGGGGCTCGCGAGGATGAGGGCCGTGATGGCGCCGAGGACCGGGAGCACCGTGGGCGTACGGAAGTGCTGGTGCCCGACGGGGTCGCGGCGCAGGACCAGGACCGTCACGTTGACCACCGCGAACACGCACAGCAGCAGGAACGCCGTGGTGTCGCCGAGCCCCTCGATCTCACCCGTCGAGACCAGGCCGATCGCGAGCAGCGAGACGAAGACGATGCCGACGACGGGGGTGCGGCGCTCGGACAGGACGCGGCCCATGGCGCGCGGCAGGATGCGTTCGTTGGCCATGCCGTAGCAGAGCCGCGAGGCCATCATGATGTTGATCAGCGCCGAGTTGGTGACCGCGAACAGGGCGATGAGGGCGAAGAGTTTGTGCGGGAAGTCGACGCCGCCCGCCTTGACGACTTCGAGCAGCGGACCGCTGCTTCCCTCCAGGGTCCTGTAGTCGACGAGGAGGGACGAGACGAGGGCCACCAGGACGTAGATCGTGCCGGTCACCGCGACGCCGATGAAGATGGCCCGCGGGAAGGTGCGCACCGGGTCCTTCGTCTCCTCGGCCATGTTCACCGAGTCCTCGAAGCCGACGAAGGCGAAGAAGCCGAGGGCTGTGGCGCCGAGCACCCCGGTCATCAGGGCGTACCCGGTGCCGTTCGCCTCGAAGTCGGTGAGGCGCGAGGGCTCGCCGTCCCCGGTCAGCACGGCGTACGCGCCGATCGCGAGGATGACGAGGAGGCCGGTCACCTCGACGAGCGTCAGGACGACGTTGGCCTTCACGGACTCTGAGACGCCGCGCATGTTCAACGCCGCGAGCAGCACGATGAAGGTGATCGCGATCAGGGTGGGTGGCAGCGCGTCCCCGGTCAGCTCGCCCAGGTAGTCCCCGCTGAAGGCGCGGGCGGCGGCGCTCGCGGACGAGAGCCCGGAGCACATCACCATGAAGGCGATGATGAAGGTGAGGAACGGCGTCTTGAACGCCTTCTGGGTGTAGAGCGCGGCGCCTGCCGCCTTCGGGTACTTGCCGACCAGCTCGACGTACGAGGCGGCCGTCAGGATCGCCACGACGAACCCGATCGCGAACGGCAGCCAGAGCGCGCCGCCGACCTTCCCCGCGACCTTGCCGGTGGTGGCGTAGATGCCGGTGCCGAGGATGTCGCCGATGACGAAGAGGATGAGCAACTTGGGCCCGATGGCACGGTGCAGGGCGCCGTCGTCGGTGGGCGATGAAGTGGTGCCGGGTGTGCCGGGTGCGCTGGGTGTGCCGGATGCCGTCACTGGAGCCTCCCCCGAGACCGGGAACACGTCTGGCCAAGGATCTGCCCGTGCGTCACGTCGCTATGCGCGACTTGAGCAATCGCAGAGCTTCGACGGGCGGCGGTTTCCTGGCGGGTGCGGCCCGTTTTGGGCTGGTCGCGCAGTTCCCCGCGCCCCTGAGGGCCGGTGCGCGCAGGTGTGCTCAAGGGGCGCGGGGAACTGCGCGCTCAGCCACGGGTGGCCCGCAGTCGCGTCTGTCTCTGGTGGTTTCCCGGCGGGTGCGGCTCGTCGTCGGCTGGTCGCGCAGTTCCTCGCGCCCCTGGGGGAAGGCCCCCGAAGGTCGGCAGAAGGGTGGAGGTCAGGGTCAGAGGTGGCTCAGGGCGTCCCGTTCGGGGCCCCCACCCGCCTCCGCCACGATCGCGTCCAGCGTCTGCGGCTCCCGTACCACCGCGAACCGCACCGCGTCACCGTACGCCGAGAACCCGTGAATCCCCGGCCTTGCAAGGCTGTTGTACGAGTAGTGGTGGGCGAAATAGTAGGCGCCGGTGTCCAACGCGGCGATGTAGTCGCCCTGTTCGAGCAGCGGCAGCGGACGGTTCTCGGCGAGCAGGTCGCCCGCGAAGCACGCGGGCCCGGCGACGTCCTGGCCGACGGCAGGCCCACTCTTGAGCCGGCCCCCGGCGTCGTACGCGGCGATCCGCAGCGGCCACGAGGCAGGCATGTACACGGTCCGCGTAGCCACCTGCACGCCCGCGTGCGTCACGGCGATGGACCTGCCGCCCGCCCGCTTCGTGTACTCGACGCGCGCCAGCACCGTGCCGTGCTTGGCGAGCAGCGAGCGGCCGAACTCGGTGACGATCCCGTACCGCCCGTCGAGCAGCCCCGGCACCCGTGCCTTGAGGCGGCGCGCGTACTGGGCGTGGGTCGGGGTCTCGTCCTCCGAGCCGAAGTTGACCGGCAGGCCGCCGCCGATGTCGAGGGTGTCGATCTGCCGGCGCCCGGCACGTTCGTTGATCTCCTCGGCCAGCTCGTACGTCGCCGCGACGCCCCGCACCATCATCTCCAGGGGCATGCCCTGCGACCCGGAATGCGCGTGCAGGCGGGTCAGCCACGGCCGTTCCAGGCAGGCCCGGACCACCCACTCCCTGGCGCCCTCGTCCCGCAGCGGCACCCCGAACTTGGAGGTGGGCGTCGCCGTCGACAGGGCGCCGATCGCGCCACCGCCGATCTGCGGGTTGACGCGGATGCCGATGGGGGAGTCGGTCGGCGCCGAGTGGGTCAGCGCGTCGATGCGGGCCAGCTCCTGGGGGTTGTCCGCGTTCACGGCGATGCCGAGCGCCAGGGCCTCGCGCAGTTCGGCCGGGGTCTTGGCGGGTGAGTCGAGGACGGTCCTCTCGGGCGGCACCCCGGCGGCCCTGGCCAGGGCCAGCTCACCGGGGCTCGCCACCTCGGCGCCGATGCCGGCCGAGCGCAGCAGCCGCAGTACGGGGACGAGCGGGGCCGCCTTCACCGCGAAGGCGTGCAGAACGGGGGTGCCGGGCGGGGTGACGGCCTCGAAGGCGGCGCGCAGGGCGGCGGCGCTCGCGCGGATGCCGACGACGTCGAGCAGCCCCGCGACGGGGGCGGCGGGCCCGACGACACCCTGCTCGACGGCGGCGCGAACGGCCTGGTCGCGGCGGGCGGCGGCGGAGGGCCCGGGCGTGCCGCCGGGGGCGGTGACGGGTGCGGTGCCGGGGGCGGGGTCGCGTACAGGGCCGCCTACAGGGTCGCGTACGGGTTCAGGCGTGCCGTCCGCGCGGAGGACCTGGGTCCGGTCGTGGTCGTCGTCATGGCTGTCTGCGTCGTGGCCCATGCGATCCAGCCAATCATCCGGCACGGGACCCCGCTGACGTACTCGCGCATTCGTTCGCTATTGACTAGCTCTATTCAGAACCCCAGGATGTGAATACCAAGGTCACATCGAGCAGTCGCATCGAGCAATCGCACTGAGCAGTCGCATCGAGCAGGCTCACAGCAGCTTCACGCGAGGAGGCAACGCCATGTCAGGACCCCGCCCCGTACGGGCACCGCGCGGCAGTGGACTGAGCGCCCTGGGATGGCAGCAGGAAGCCGCTCTCCGGATGCTGCAGAACAACCTCGACCCCGAGGTCGCCGAGCACCCCGACAAGCTCGTCGTCTACGGCGGCACCGGCAAGGCGGCCCGCGACTGGCGCTCCTTCGACGCGATGGTCCGCACGCTGAAGACCCTCAAGCAGGACGAGACGATGCTCGTCCAGTCCGGCCGCCCGGTCGGCGTGATGCAGACCCACGAGTGGGCCCCCCGCGTCCTCATCGCCAACTCCAACCTCGTGGGCGACTGGGCGAACTGGGAGGAGTTCCGTCGCCTGGAGGCGCTCGGCCTCACCATGTACGGGCAGATGACGGCCGGTTCGTGGATCTACATCGGCACGCAGGGCATCCTCCAGGGCACGTACGAGACGTTCGCCGCGGTCGCCGCCAAGAGGTTCGACGGCACTCTCGCCGGGACGATCACCCTCACCGCGGGACTCGGCGGCATGGGCGGTGCCCAGCCGCTCGCCGTCACGATGAACGACGGCGTCGCGATCTGTATCGACGTCGACCCGCGCGCCATCGAACGCCGCATCGAGCACCGCTACCTGGACGTGAAGGCCGACTCCCTGGAGCACGCGCTCCAGCTGGCGGTGGAGGCCAGGGACGCGCGAAGGCCCCTCTCCATCGGCCTGCTCGGCAACGCGGCCGACCTGCTCCCGCGCATGCTCGCCGAGGGCGCCCCCATCGACATCGTCACGGACCAGACCTCGGCCCACGACCCGCTCGCGTACCTCCCCGTCGGCGTCGACTTCGACGACATGCAGACGTACGCGGCCAAGGACCCGGCGGGCTTCACCACCCGCGCGCGGGAGTCCATGGCCAAGCACGTCGAGGCGATGGTCGGCTTCATGGACGCGGGCGCCGAGGTCTTCGACTACGGCAACTCGATCCGCGGCGAGGCCCAACTCGCGGGCTACGAGCGGGCGTTCGCCTTCCCGGGCTTCGTCCCCGCCTACATCCGCCCGCTCTTCTGCGAGGGCAAGGGCCCGTTCCGCTGGGCGGCGCTCTCCGGCGAAGCCTCCGACATCCACAAGACGGACAAGGCGCTCCTCGACCTCTTCCCGCAGAACGAGTCCCTGCACCGCTGGATCAAGATGGCGGGCGAGCGCGTCCACTTCCAGGGCCTGCCCGCGCGCATCTGCTGGCTGGGCCAGGGCGAGCGCGACAAGGCGGGCGACATGTTCAACGACATGGTCGCCGACGGCACCCTCGCGGCCCCCCTCGCCATCGGCCGCGACCACCTCGACTGCGGCTCGGTCGCATCCCCGTACCGCGAGACCGAGGCCATGCTCGACGGCTCCGACGCGATCGCCGACTGGCCGCTCCTGAACGCCATGGTGAACGTCGCGTCGGGCGCCTCCTGGGTCTCCATCCACCACGGCGGCGGCGTCGGCATGGGCCGCTCCATCCACGCGGGCCAGGTCTCGGTCGCCGACGGCACGAAGCTCGCGGGCGAGAAGATCCGCCGCGTCCTGACCAACGACCCCGGGATGGGTGTCATCCGGCACGTCGACGCCGGGTACGACATCGCGGAGTCGGTGGCGGACGAGAAGGGCGTGCGGGTTCCGATGCGGGAGGGTGACGGCGCGTGAAGCGCACCGGAGAGCCGGCGGGTGGGAGCGATTCAATCCCTCCGGGCGGGAGTGACTCAGCCCCTTGGGCGGTCGAGGAGCGGAGTCCGGAACAGAGCCCCGCGCCGTCCACCCCCTCCTTCCAGTCCACCCCCTCCTTCCAGTCCTTCCAGGAGATGTGGCGGGACCTGCGCCCCATCGGCCGGGACGCCCACACCCGGGGCTACCGCCGCTACGCCTGGACACCGGCCGACGCGGACTGCCGTGCCTGGTTCGTGCAGCAGTCGCAGTCGCGGGGCCTGACCTACGAACTGGATCGCAACGGCAACCAGTGGGCCTGGCTCGGCGACCCGGCGGCCGGGAATGCCGTGGTCACCGGCTCGCACCTGGACTCCGTCCCCGACGGCGGCGCCTTCGACGGCCCCCTCGGCGTGGTCTCGTCCTTCGCCGCGCTGGACGAACTCCGCGCCAGGGGTGCGCAGTTCACCCGCCCCATCGCCATCGTCAACTTCGGCGACGAGGAGGGTGCCCGCTTCGGCCTGGCCTGCGTCGGCTCCCGGCTCACCGCGGGGCAGCTCACCGTCGAGGCCGCGCACAAACTCAGGGACGGCGACGGGGTGACGTTGCCGCAGGCGATGGAGGCGGCCGGGTACGACCCGTACGGCATCGGACCCGACCCCGAACGCCTCGCCCGCATCGGCGCGTTCGTGGAGCTGCACGTGGAGCAGGGCCGCGCCCTGGACCTTTCGGGCGACCCCGTCGGCATCGCCTCCGCGATCTGGCCGCACGGCCGCTGGCGCTTCGACTTCCGGGGCGAGGCCAACCACGCGGGCACGACCCGCATCGCCGACCGCCGCGACCCGATGCTGTCGTACGCGGAGACGGTCATCGCCGCTCGCCGGGAGGCCGAACTCGCGGGCGCCTTGGCCACGTTCGGCAAGATCTCCGTGGAGCCGAACGGCGTCAACGCCATCCCCTCCCTCGTCCGCGGCTGGCTGGACTCGCGGGCGGCCGACCAGGCCACTCTCGACACGGTCGTCACGGCCGTCGAGAAGGCGGCCCGCGAGTACGCGGACCGGCACGGCATCGACCTCGACGTCGTCCGCGAGTCGTTCACGCCGGTCGTCGAGTTCCAGGACGCCCTGCGCGACGAGCTGGGCGCGATCCTCGGGGCGCGCTCGGAGAGGAGCCTCCCCGTCCTCGGCACGGGCGCCGGACACGACGCGGGCATTTTGTCCGGCTCGATCCCCACCGCCATGCTGTTCGTACGGAACCCCACGGGCGTCTCGCACTCCCCGGCCGAGTACGCCGCCGAGGACGACTGCCTGGCCGGGGTGACCGCACTGGCCGACGTACTGGAAGGGCTGGCGTGCAGGTGACGACGGAGCGGACGGACACATACTGGCTGGAGCACGCCTGGCTCGACACCAATGTCGAGCCGGGGGTGGCCGTCGAGGTCACGGGCGACCGGATCGCGGCGGTCCGCAAGGACGTCGACGCCCCGCCGCCCGGCGCGACGGTCCTGCGCGGCCTGACCGTCCCCGGCCTCGCGAACGCCCACAGCCACGCGTTCCACCGGGCCCTGCGCGGCACCGTCCAGGTCGGCTCCGGCACGTTCTGGACGTGGCGCGAGGTCATGTACTCGGTGGCGGACCGCCTGACCCCCGAGACGTACCACGCGCTCGCGCGGGCGGTGTACGCGGAGATGGCGCTGGCCGGCATCACGACGGTGGGGGAGTTCCACTACCTCCACCACGGCCCCGGCGGCGCCCCCTACGCCGACCCCAACGCGATGGGCGAGGCCCTGATCCAGGCGGCGTCGGACGCGGGCGTACGCATCACGCTCCTCGACACGGCGTACGTCGCGTCGGGACTCCTCTCCGAGACGCGGGGCAAGCCGCCCAACCGCCACCAGCTGCGCTTCTCCGACGGCACGACGGAGGCCTGGGCTGAGCGTGTCTCGCTGCTCAAGGAGCGCGCGCACGCCCGGATCGGGGCGGCGATCCACTCCGTACGGGCGGTCCCGGCGCGCCAGCTGGGCACGGTGGCGGAGTGGGCCTCGGCCCGCCGCGCCCCCCTCCACGTCCACCTCTCCGAGCAGACGGCGGAGAACGAGGCGTGCCTCGCCGTCCACGGCCGTACGCCGACGCGCCTCCTCGCCGACCACGGGGTACTCGGCGCGCGCACCACCGGCGTCCACAACACCCACCTCACCGAGGAGGACATCGCCCTCCTCGGCGGTACCGCGTCCGGCACGTGCATGTGCCCGACGACGGAACGCGACCTGGCGGACGGCATCGGCCCCGCCGTCGCCCTCCAGCGCGCGGGCAGCCCTCTCTCCCTGGGCAGCGACAGCCACGCCGTGATCGACATCCTCGAAGAGGCACGCGCGATGGAGCTGAACGAACGCCTCCGCTCGCACACGCGGGGCCACTGGACGGCGGCGGCCCTCCTGCGCGCGGCCACGGCCGACGGCCACGCGGCGCTGGGCTGGCCCGAGGCGGGCGTGATCGAGCAGGGCGCCCTGGCCGACCTCACCACCATCACCCTGGACTCGGTCCGCACGGCGGGCCCGGTCCCGCGCCTGGCCGCGGAGACGGCGGTGTTCGCGGCGACGGGGGCGGATGTCCGGCATGTGCTGGCGGGGGGCCGCGTGATCGTACGGGACGGTTCCCACGCACTGGTCCCCGACGTGCCGTCGGCACTGACGCAGGCGATCGCGGCACTCAGAGACTGACGTGTCCCCCGACCCCGCTCTCCCTTGCCGCAGGGGCGGAGTCTTCAGCCCGTCCGGCGATTGAGGACGAACTCGGCGAAGCCGGTGATCGACGGCCACCCCGGCCGGCGGAGCCGGAATTCTCGGGAAGGGGCGGGATCGGGGAAAGAACCGCCGGAGGCACGACGCCCGCCCCCACCAACCCGCAGAGGACCCCATGACCACCACCCTCATCACCAACATCGCCAGCCTCGTCACCAACGACCCCGCGCAGGGTGACGGCACCCCCATCGGCCTCCTCACGGACGCGGCCGTCGTCCTGGACGGCGAGAAGATCGCCTGGGTGGGCCCGGCCGCCGAGGCCCCCGCCGCGGACAAGACCCACGACGCGAACGGCCGCGCCGCGATCCCCGGCTTCGTGGACTCCCACAGCCACCTCGTCTTCGCGGGCGACCGCACCCAGGAGTTCAACGCCCGCATGTCGGGCCGCGCCTACTCGGCGGGCGGCATCCGTACGACGGTGGCGGCGACCCGCGCCGCGACCGACGCGGAGCTGGAGGCGAACGTCACGCACTACCTCCGCGAGGCGCTCCGCCAGGGCACGACCACCTTCGAGACGAAGTCGGGCTACGGCCTGAACACGGAGGAGGAGTCCCGCGCCCTGCGCATCGCGGCCCGCCACACCGAGGAGGTCACGTTCCTCGGCGCGCACATCGTCTCCCCGGAGTACGCGGAGGACCCGGCGGCCTACGTGGACCTCGTCACCGGCGAGATGCTGGACGCCTGCGCCCCGCACGCCCGCTGGATCGACGTGTTCTGCGAGAAGGGCGCGTTCGACGGCGACCAGGCCCGCGCGATCCTGACGGCGGGCAAGGCGAAGGGCCTGCACCCCCGCATCCACGCCAACCAGCTCTCGTACGGCCCCGGCGTCCAACTGGCCGTAGAACTGGACGCCGCATCGGCCGACCACTGCACCCACCTCACCGACGCGGACGTCGACGCCCTGGCCCAGGGCGACACGGTCGCGACGCTCCTGCCAGGCGCGGAGTTCTCCACCCGCGCCGAGTGGCCGGACGCCCGCCGCCTCCTGGACGCGGGCGCGACGGTGGCCCTCTCCACGGACTGCAACCCGGGCTCGTCCTTCACGTCGTCCGTCCCCTTCTGCATCGCCCTGGCGGTACGGGACATGGGCATGACCCCCGACGAGGCGATCTGGTCGGCCACGGCGGGCGGCGCGGCGGCCCTGCGCCGCGACGACATCGGCGTACTCCGCGAGGGCGCGCGCGCCGACCTCGCCCTCCTGGACGCCCCGAGCCACGTCCACCTGGCGTACCGGCCGGGGGTGCCGCTGGTCGGCGAGGTGTGGCGTGGAGGTACGCGAGTCAAATCGGATAGGTGATTCATCGCTCAACGAGAGAGGCCGTCAGCGGGGGCCACCTTCGCGGGCGGCCCCTTGCCCTCCGTCAGGCGGGCAGTTCGCCGCGGCTGACGGCGGCGACGAAGGGGGCCCACGCGGTCGCCGGGACGACGCCGGGGACGTTGGCGGCGACCTCAAGGCAGAGTCCGCCGGAGCCGTTGCTGTAGTTGCTCTTGCGCCAGCGGGCGGCGGTGAAATCAGGGTCGCTGCTTGCCCTGGGCGTAGTCCTCTGCTGCTGTCGCGATCATGTTCAGGGATTCCCCAGGGGGCAGGGCGGCGGCTCTGAGGCGGTCGTACGCGCTGGCGTACTGGTGCACGAGATCCGGCTCGTCGATGATCTGCCCGCTGTACATGCCCTCCGTGTACATCACCGGCGGGGCGTCAGCGAAGGTCATGAGCCAAGTCATGCCCATCATGAAAGGGTGCGCTCCGGAGTTCCGCGGAAGGATCTGTGGAATGAAGCGCCGCCGTTCGGCGACGGTGACGACGTGGGCGAGTTGGTCCGCCATCGCGTCCGCTTCGATGATCGGTTGCCGCAGCACCGATTCGTGCAGGACGAGCCAGCACTCCGGGCCCTTCACGTCTTCGAAGAGCCACGCCCTCTCGCGCCGCGCCTCGACCTTGGCCTTGATCGTCCCCTCGGTGTCACGAGGGCAACTGGCACCGACGACGGCACGGATGTACGGCTCCAGTTGGAGCGGGCCCGGGATGAACACAGGATTCCACTCCTCGATCTCCTTGGCACGCGCTTCCATCTCCACGACCGGGGCGCAGTACTCCGCGTGCTTGCTCCTCCGAGCCTTGTGCACGTCCGCGCAGCGGCGCTCGAAGAAGCCGTCGGTCGTCAGGAACCGGTCCACGTGGCGGGCCAGATCAACCGGCATTCGCCGCTGCCCCCGCTCGATCTCACTCAGGTACGACGCCCCGAAGTAGCTGCCCTCCACGGTCTCCTGGAGCGTGCGGCCCGCCGCCTCGCGTTTCCAGCGCAGCTCCTTGCCGTAGAAGGCGGGGACACTCGCCGAGCCGTCGATGTCCTTGCGTGCCGCCACAGTTGACCGCCTTCCACACTTCGCGCAGTGGAGCTCAAACCCCTGTCACGCTACGCCACCCCACGCCACTGTGTGACTGAACCGTCACAGAGAGCACGGAAAGGCGTACCCCGCGATGAGAGATCCGGCCCCCGACTTCGAACTCGCACTCCTCGCCGTCCCCAAGGCGGTCCCCGAGCTTCGCCACACCCTGAGCGGGCACCCCTACGGCCCGCACCCCGACGTACAGCTCTGCGTCAGTGAGTTGCTCAGCAACGTGATCCGGCACCTCGGCGAGGGCACCCCCGTGACCGTCCGCCTCACCAGGACGCGGAGTCGGATCCGCGTGGCCGTCACCGATCCCGATCCCCGCGCCTGGCCCCTGCTCCGACGCACCGGCGGCGACGACGAGACGGGCCGCGGCCTGGCCCTGCTCGACGCCGTGTCGCTGCGGTGGGGCGTGGAGCAAGGGCCCGACAGCAAGACCGTGTGGTGCGAGTTGGGGGAGGGGTGAGGGCGCGACCGGCTCCTTCCGGCTTCGGGACGGGGCACGTCGGGTGGCGGAAATGGTCCGGGTCGCGGGTGAGGCGGGGCAGGGGCTCCGCCGGGGGTGCCGGGCGGCTCGGGCCGTGCTCCGTGCGCGGCGGGGGTGCGTGTATGCGTGCAGGCCACCGGGGGGTCGGCGCCGCCGCCGGGGACGCCCGCCCGCTTCCACGACCGGCGTCCGCCCGCGGCCGCGGCCTGGGCCCGGTGTGAAGGTCTGGGGTGGCTGGGACGCCCGGCCTTGGCCGGAATCACATGGGGTGCATGGCCGGTAGGGCATGGCAGCCTGGAAAGGATGTCCACGCATGTCTTACGGGGGAGGCACGGAGTGGGGACCGACAACGTCGTGAGGACCCGGCACCGCGAGGTCACCGTGCTGGTGACGGAGGACGACACGCTCGACCGGAAGGCCTTCACCCGCCTTCTGCAGCAGGAACCGGGGCTGCGTCTGGTCGGCGGCGCCGGGGCCAGGACCGATGTGGTGCGCGAGGCCGCCCGGCTCACGCCCGACGTCGTCCTGGTCGACCTGGAGCGGACCGAGAACGCCCTGGAGACCGTGGCGGCCCTGCGCAGACGCTGCCCCTGCGCCCGCTGCATCGTCCTGACCACGGCGGGCGACGTGGCGCAGCTGCGCAGGGCGGTGGCGGCCGGGACGCGCGGCTTCGTCACCAAGGCCGTGTCGGTCACGGGGCTGCGGGAGGTGATCCGGCGGGTCATGGCCGGGGAGTGCGTGCTCGATCCGGAGCTGTCCGTACGCGCCCTGCTCACCGAGCGATGTCCCCTCACGCCGAGGGAGTGCGAAGTCCTCGGCGTCTCGCGGCGGTTGGCGACGGTGGCCGAGGTGGCGGCCGCCGTCTCGCTGTCTCCCGGCACGGTACGCAACTATCTGTCCCGGGCGATCACCAAGACCGGCGCCCGCAACCGTCACGAGGCCGCCGCCGCTGCCGCCCGGCTCGGCTGGATCTGAGAGCCTGTCCGCCCTCGAGGCGACGGGGACAAGGTGTAGCGGGGGGGGGCGCCGGGCCGGGATCGCCGCCCCCACCCCCACCCCCTCACCCGAGTTCAGGCAACACCTCCCCGCAGAACCGCTCCACACACCCCCGCGCCACCGCCCCGCCCACCGCCCCGAAGTCCACCTGCCACAGGAAGCCGTCCACGTCGAGGATGTCGGCGATCTGGCGGATGCGGTCCGTGACCCGGTGCGCGCCGCCCACGACCGCGCCGCCGAGCGTGCGGAACGACTCGGGGGTCATCGCGCGGATCGCCCGGCTCATCCCCGTATAGCCGCGGTAGTCCGTGGACACCGTCGACGTCCACGCGTCGGCCGACTCGGCCCACACCCGCAGGTAGTGGGCGAGCAGCGGGTCCGCCGTCGCGAAGGCCGCGCGGTCGTCCTCGCCGACGTACAGCGGCAGGGACGCGAGGACGCGTGAGCGCCCGCCGGGGTGCCCGGCCTGCTCGAAGCTCTCCCGGTACACCGCGATGTGGTCGGCCATCTCCTCCAGCGGGGTCAGCGCCGGGGTGACGAGCAGTCCGTGGCCCTCTTCGCCCGCCCAGGCGAAGCTCGAACGGGAGCGGACCGCCGCGATCCAGGTCGGCGGATGCGGGGACTGCACCGGGCGGGGCAGCGCCGTCGCGTCGGCGAACCGGAAGAACGGCGTGTCGGCGGCGACCTTCTCCTCGGTCCACAGGCGCCGGACGGCGTCCACCGTGGCGACGAACCGTTCGCGGCTGCCGTCCATGGGCACCCCGAACGCCTCGAACTCGTACGGCAGGTACGCGCGCGCGAACCCGACGTCGAGCCGTCCCCCGCTGAGCGCGTCCACCATCGCCGTCTCCGAGGCGAGCTGGATCGGGTGGTGGAAGACGGGCAGGACGCAGCCGGTCATCAGGCGGATCCGGGTGGTGACGGCGGCGACGCTCGCCAGGAACGCCAGCGGGCTCGGACAGTAGCCGCCGTACGCGCGCAGATAGTGCTCGGTGATCTTCACATGGCTGAGCCCGGCCTCGTCGGCGTACCGGCTGAGGTCGAGCAGCGTCCGGAAGTACTCCGGCGCGGGCAGCCCGCGGGGTTCGGCATCGGGAAGGAACGACAGACCGTGCTCCATGGCGGATGTACCTGACCCTTCTCACTCCACGCGGTGAATGACGGCGCGCACACGATGACGGCACGCGCCCGATGACGGCACACGTCAGATGACGGCACACGTCAGATGACGGCGAACACGAAGAACACGACGTGCGCCACGACCAGCGGCGCCACCTCCGGCACCGCCCAGAACACCAGGCCGTGCACGACCCCCATCACGACGCCGCCCACGACGGGGAACATCGCGCCCTGCCAGGAGGACATGAAGAACGCCTGCATGACGACGAACAGCACGACGGAGGTGGAGAGCGCGACCGCGGGGCCCGCGTCGCGCAGCCAGGTCAGCGCGATGCCGCGGAACACCAGTTCCTCCGAGGCGACCTGGACCCCGGTGAGGCCGAGGGCCGCCCACAGCGGCAGCACCTTCAACGCGGTGAGGTGGTGGCGGATCCAGCCGCCGCGCGAGCGCCCGAGCCAGGAGCGCAGGGAGAGACCGTGGTCCTCCCCGGCCCGCGGACGGACGGCCACGGCCGAGTGGGCCGCCACGCCCGCCGGGACAGGAACCGGTCGCGCCCCGGCCCCCCGCGCCAGCCTCACCTCGATCAGCGCCCGGCAGATCAGGGAGCCGATGGCCAGTTCGCCGACGCCCAGGAGCACGCCGAGGCCGAGCAGTTCGGGCCGGGCAAGGCCACTGACGACCATGCCGGGCGGGATGCCGGTCACCGCGAGGAGCGCCGCCACCACGACGACGTGGCTCGCCCCCGCCGCCGCCAGTTCGAAGACGTCCGCGCGCTGGGCGGTGCCCCAGCGCGCCGGGCCGAGCCGGGTCACGGCCGCCAGGTGCCGCACGGCGCGGAACAGCACGGCCTTGCCGAGCCAGTAGTAGACGACCACGACCGAGACCAGGACGAGGACGCGCAGCGGCGTACTCATCGCGTCGTACCCCAGGTCGAGGCGGCGGGTCGGGCAGGGCGGGCCGCCGAGGGGCGCGCCCGGTGGTAGCGCCAGACCAGGGTGTTGAAGAGGGCGTGGCCGATGACGGCGGGCAGCACCGTTCCGGTGAGCAGCACGGCCGCCGTGCACAGCGCGGCGAGCGGCAGCTTGGAGAGGACCTGGCCCCAGCCGAAGAACACGTGGGAGACGGCGAAGACGAGCTGGACGCCGAGGACCGCGGCGACCACGACGACCACCGGGCCCGCCCGCAGCGCGAGGCCCAACAGGGCGCCCCGGTAGACCAGTTCCTCCGCCACCGCCACCGCGAGCAGCAGCGGCAGCCGTACCCGCAGGTCCGCCGAGGTCGGCGCGAAGTCGTTGCGCGCCTCGATGAGTCCGGTGCGCCGCCCGGCCGCGGCGGCGCCCCCGACGGCGACCCCGGCGGGCCGCGCGTGCCCCGAGCGCAGCGCCACCGGCCGGTTGTCCCGTACGGAGTGCCCGGCGCGCCGGCCCCACCACCGCGTCACGGACCGGTCGGCGCCCGTGGCCGCGTACCCGACGAGCGGGCCGAGCAGCAGACCCGCCGCGAGCCCCGCCCAGCCGGCGTCCCGCACGGGCCGCAGCACGCCGGTCCCGAGCAGTGCGGCGCCCCCCGACACGGCCAGCGCGCACACCCCCAGGTGCAGGCCGAGCATCGGAAGGCGGCGCAGGCCCGCCCAGCGGGTGTGCAGGTGGGAGGCGACGGTCATCGACGCGAGGCCGAGGACGACCACGGTGGCGGCGAGCAGCGGACGCGTATCGGCCGGAACGGCACCGGTCAGCTCCGGGGAGCGGATCAGTTCAGAGGAGCGGATCAGTTCAGGGGAACGGATGAGGGACATGCCGCTGGAACCCTCCGTAGGCCGAGAACCGGGGATGCGCCGCCGTCGGGGCGCTGGGCAGCGGGAGCGTGAGCAGGTCGGGGCTCCAGAACCGGGCGACGACGAAGCCGAGGTCGGCGGCGTCCACCGTGGTCAGATCGCCGCAGTAGAGGCGTTTGCCGGTGTCGTGGAAGGCGCGGATGAGGGTGCGTACGGACGTCTCGGGGTCAAGGGCGGCCGGGTCCGGCGGCAGGTCGTCGGCGCCCGCCTCCTCGCAGTCGCCGTAGCGCGCCTCGACCACGCGGGCGCCCTTGGGGGACGCGGCGAGGACGACGTTGCTCTCCAGGTCGAAGATCGCCTCGTCGCCGGGGGCCACGCCCGCCGCGTGGTCCTGGACGCTCGTCCAGGTCGCGAGCGCCCGCACACCGACGCCCTCCAGGAACGCCTTGTACATGGCGGACTCCAGGGACACGTCGGCCCCGAGGCCGACGGCGACCGCGGGGATCTGGCCGCCCGGCTCGCGGATCAGACAGGCGACGGTGAAGCCGGGCAGGTCGGCGCTGGGCAGCAGGTGGAACTCGGGCTGCCCGCCCAGGGGATGGCAGTGCCGGGCGACGAGGCGGAACAGCGCGGCGCAGCGCGCGCCGGGCCGGATGCGCACCGACCTGGTCCCGCCGTACCAGTGCCCGACGGCCGCGTCGATCTGCACCATCTCCTGGAGCGCGCCGAGCGCCGCCTTGTGCGGGTCGGTGTGCGCGGCGGTGCCGGTGGTGACGGCGGGCTGCACCCACGGCTCTCCCTCGGCGTCGCGGATCACGTAGCCGACCGTGGTGAGCTGGGCGGGCACCCAGGTGTCCGTGCCGTCGCGCAGGCAGGTGAAGCGGCTCCAGCCGAGCGGGTCGGCGGGGCGCGGGCGGCGGAAGGGGAAGCCCTCGGTGGCCAACTGCTCTTCGGTGTACGGGAGGTAGGAGCCGACCGGGAAGTGCGGTTCGCCGGCGAGTTCGGCCTCGGTCGCGAACCGGACCGGGAACGCCCCGCTCACGGCGGCGACGTACCCGGCGTAGCGCTCCACGACCTCACCCAGGGTGCGGATGTGCGACTCGTACGGGCGGACCCCGTAGCCGCCGATGTGGTAGCTGCCCAGCTTCGGGCGCGGCTGTCCGCGCAGGACGTGTACGCCGGTGAGGTCGCCGCCGGAGACCATCAGGCGGGGCGCGTACCGGGGGCGGGTGAGGAAGCCGAGCTGGGGCATGAGCCCGCACAGCGGTGCGTGCATGCGGCGGCGCAGGCGCCTGGTCTGCACGTCGGGCGGCTCGACCAGGCGCAGGCCCGAGGCGGTGCGTAGCTCAGGCATCGATCCACCGCCTGACGTCGAAGTAGGCCTCGGTGCCGTCGCGTTCGGGCACCGCGCCGCAGGAGGGGCAGCCAGGCAGCCTGAGCACTTCGGAGTAGACCATCTCCATCGAAGGCAGGTAGACGCCGAGGACCTTGCCGACCGTGCTGGTCATGCCGGTGACCGCCATGTTCAGCGCTTCGAGTGCGGTGTGCGAGGCGAGCAGCGAGGACAGCACGCCGGTGCCGCCGTCGCCGTGCTCGGCGCCGGGACCGTCGGACGCGGCCAGGGCCTGCTTGTAGCGCTGGTAGGCGGCGCCCTCGCGCAGGTTCATCACCACGCGGGTCTCGAAGCAGGTGAAACAGGCCGTGCTGTCGGGCACGAACGTCGGGCCGACCAGGAGCATCGGGCCGTCCAGCGCCGCCTGGATCCAGGGGGTGCCGAGCGCGAGCGCGACCCGGTTCAGGACGGCGAGGCGCAGCGGGTGCACCGCGTCGCCGACGTGGACGAGGAGGCAGCCCCGCCAGTCCTCGAACCGCTCCACGAACCGCTCGAAGGCGAGGCCGTCCTCCAGGACGTCGAGCGGGCACTGGTCCAGCAGCCGCAGCTGTTCGGCGTGTTCGCCGGGCATGGAGACGGTGAGCTCCTCGTGGGCGCCGAGCAGCCCGGCGACCTGCGCCGCCGCCGCGCCGCCCAGGACCCGTACGGCGGGCAGCGTGGCCTGCTCGACGCGTCCGCCCGCCGTGCGGTCCACGTACGCGTCGAGCGCCGTGGACGGGCCGTGCTCCAGGACGGCGAGCTGGTCCAAGTGGTCGATGAGCGCTTCCAGTTCGGTGCGGGTGACGCCCGCCTCCTTGGCGAGTCCGGCCCGGTCCCTGGTGCCGTCGAGCCCGCCCACGAGGGTGCTGAGGCGGCCCGCGCCGCTGTGGTCGACGAGCGTGATGGACTGCGGATTCCATACGCCGGAGCGCAGTTCCACCGTGTCGCGGTCGTGCGGGACCACCGAGTAGACGGACTTGATGCGCACGGTGCGGCTGGTACGTCGCGTGGACACGGACTTCTCCTCCCGGTCGGGTCAGCCCATGAGTGCGGCGGCAGTCACGGACAGATCGGTGCGCCCCTGCCGGGGCGCGTTCAGGTACTGCAGCTCGATGAAGGCGTCGGCGATGTCGCCGGGAGGCAGCCGGAGGCCGTCCTCGTCGCGCACCACGGTGGTGACGGAGGCGAAGAAGTCCAGGAGGGTGCGGCAGGCCCGCTGGTCCATCACCTCGTCGAAGGGGCGCCCGGTGCGCCGCTCCCACCACTCCCGGCGCGCGCCCTCGTACGTCGTGAGGGACTGGTAGAGCAGGCGGGGCGCGATGGCGGCGGAGGCGAGCGCGTACTCCTCCTCGAAGGCGAGCGGGTCGCGGTTGTAGTCCAGGAGGCGCCCGCGGGCGTGCGAGAGGTAGCGGCCGCCGAGCACCGAGGTGGCGCCCGAGCCGAAGCCGGTCCAGTCGGAGCGGAGCTGGAAGTAGGCGAGGTCGCTGTGGCAGAGGTGGTCCGGCGTCCCGAAGTGGCTCATCGCGTACTGCGGGAAGCCCGCATCGACGAGGAGTTCGGCGCCCACGGCGTACCCGCGCTTCTGCTCGTCGCGGTCGATGTGCCGGTTTCCGCGCCCCAGTTGGCGGCGCATCACGGTGCCGTGCGCGGGCCGGTAGGGGTACAGCGCGACATGGGTGAGAGGCAGGTCGAGGGCGGTGCGTACGGCGTCGCGGGTCTCGGCGGGCGGCTGGCCGGGGAAGCCGGTGATCAGGTCGATGCTGATGTCGTCGAACCCCGCGTCGGCCGCCTCCTGGACGATGCGCCGGGCCTGGCCCGCGTCGTGGCTGCGGCCCAGGGTGCGCAGCCGCGCGTCGTCGAAGGACTGCACGCCGCTGCTCAGCCGGGTGAAGCCGACCTCGCGGAAGGCCGCGAGCTTCTCGGGGTCGAGGGTCTCGGGGCTGCACTCGATCGTCGCCTCGCGCAGCCCGGCGCGGAGCGGGAACGCCTCGTGCAGCGCCGCGGCCACCTTGGCGATCTCCTCCAGGGTGAGGATGGAGGCGGTGCCGCCGCCCCAGTAGAGGATGTTCGGCCGGTAGCCCGCGGCGGCCAACGCGGCGCCCCGCTCGGCGAGTTCGCGGCAGAGCGCGTCGATGTAGCGCAGCCGTGGCTGGTCGGTCTCCTTGAGCAGCAGCTCGGCGGTGGGCACCTCCGTCACCCAGTCGCAGAAGTGGCACTTGGAGCGGCAGAACGGAATGTGCAGGTATACGAGGAGGTCCCGGCCCGCGCCGGGTCCTTCCGCGCCGCCCGCCCCGACGTCGCCGTTCACTCCAGCCTCCCCAGGACCACCGAGTGCACGGCCGCCCGCAGCACCCCGTCGATGCCGAGCGCCGCGTGCAGCTCGTCGTCGACGAAGCTGGCGCAGTCGGTCGAGCCCAGGCCGAGCGAGGTCACCGCGAGATGCATGTTCTGCGCGATGGCGCCGGCCTCGTGCAGCACGAAGCGCAGGCCCCGCGGCCCGTACTTGCGCATGCTCCGCCAGGGGCTCGCGACGAGCAGCACGAGCGCCGCCGCGGTGTCGAAGGCGATCGCGGTGCCCGGGGTGGTGAAGGCGTCGAGGATGCGGTCGACGCCGGCCTGGCCGTCCTCCCTGACCAGCACGTCGCGGACCGGCTGGTAGCGGTAGACGCCCACGTCCAGGCCGCTCACGTCGAGCGCGACGACGTGCAGGGCGAGGGGGAACAGGCCGCCCCCGCTCGGCGCGGTACGGAAGCGGAACGTCTCGTGGCCGCCGCGCAGGAGCTCCACGTCGGCCTCCGCGGTGAGCCCGTCGGCGAGCCGCAGTACGGTCGCGAGCTCGGCCGCGGTGACGGGATCCCCGCTGTAGCGGCGTACGCTGCGCCGCCGCATCAGGGCCTCGCCGAGCTCCATCGTGGCCGCGACGGAGGCGGGCAGCTCGGTGCGCTGGTGGGTGGCGACCGGGTCGTCGTCGAGCTGGGCGAGCGTGGTGACCATGGCGTCGCCGAAGTAGTCCGACGCGGACAGGACGCCCTCGCGGTCGTGCGCCCGCAGCCGGCTGGCCGTCAGGAACTCCTCGGCGACCCGGCTGCCGGACGCCGCGGCCGCTTCGGCGCCGAGATTGTCGAACCGGAGCTGGTGCGTGCGTACGCCCACCGCCCGCGACTCGGGCGCCAGGACGCGATAGGCGTTGATGCCGAGGCTGAACTGGGTGAGACCGGAATCCTCGTTCATGCGGTGGGCCCTCCTGACCGGTGCCGCTCAGCCGTCCCGGTCGTCCCGGTCGCCTGCTGCGCCGACCGTCTCGGTGTCGAACATCTCGGTGGTGGCGGGCACCCGCCGGGCGAGCGCGATGGACTGGTCCTTCAACTGCTCCTCGCTGACCGGGTTCGCGTACGCGCCGAGGGCGAACGTCGCGTGCGCCCACTCGCTGAGCTCGACGATCCCCATGCGGTTGCCCTCGGCGTCGTGCAGGCTCGCGCCCCGGCCCATCGAATCGCCCGCCTCACCCCGGTAGAAGGGGCTGTCCCGGAATTGGTCGCGGAACTCGTCGCGAATTCTGCGGGGGAGGGGAAGGTCGTACGGACCGGCGACGACGGTACCGCCCGCCGCGGTCCAGGACGCGAGCGCGGCGTCGATGTCCTCGACGGCGAACATCACTGTCACGCCCTCGCCGGGGAAATTCCGCTTATTGACGGTGAGGAGTATCCCGTCGCTCGATACCGGCGCGTGGAAAGATATCTGGTCGGGCGAGAGCGAGCGGGCGAGCCGGAGCCCGAGAAACCCCTCGTAGAACTCGATTCCGGCGTCGACGTCGTCGACGGGCACATTGATGATGACGGGTTTGGGAATCATCTCTCTCCTTCCTGCGGCGAACGGGGCGCCCCTGGAGGTGCCGGGCCGGACCCGTGCGCCCGGCACCCCTTGTCGCTCACGCCAGCGGGCGCACCACGGCCCCGCAGGACGTGGACGTACAGCCTGCGCAGCAGGAGGACGCCCCGGGCACCACGACACCGAAGGCGGCACCGTCGGCTGCGGACACCAGGCCCGGCTGCAGGGCCGAACTGCGGTGCTCGACAACGATCACGCTCTCGATCTTCAAGTGAATTCACCTCCCGGATCATTTATCGGAGAAGCGCGGAACGCGAATGGGGGTTGTTCCGCACAAGTTCCCAAAGTATTGGAAGCGGAGAGCTCGCCTGTCAACGGAGGATTCCAGAGGGTCCGTCATCAATTACCGATGACAAATGTCATGGGAAATCGATTCCGCGCCTTTTGTATAAACGATCTACTGCTACTCTGGCGCAGCTCGGGACGTCGGAACGTCGGAACAGGGCGAGGGGCGAGGATGGCGGCGGCAGATGCTCTGGTGCGCGTACGCGATGTCGACGTCATCCGGCGGCGCGGCGGAGGCCGGGTACGGGCCCTGTCCGGGGTCGGCCTCGACATACGGCGCGGCGAGCGGGTGGCGCTGCTCGGCGCCAACGGCGCGGGCAAGACGACGCTGACCCATGTCATGCTGGGCCTGCTGCGGCCGAGCGCGGGCACCGTCGAGGTGCTCGGCGGCCCGCCGGGCCCCGCGCTCGCGGCGGGCGAACTCGGCGCGATGCTCCAGGAGTCGGGCCTGATGCGCAACGTCCGCGTCGGCGAACTCCTCACCCTGGTCACCCGGTTGTACGCCCGGCGCAGCGCCGATGAGGTGCTGGCCGAGTGCGGCCTCGGGGAGCTGCGCAAGCGGCAGGTGACGCAGCTGTCGGGCGGCGAGCGGCAGCGCCTGCGCCTCGGACTCGCCCTCGCGGGGCTGCCGCGGCTGCTCTTCCTCGACGAGCCCACCGTCGCCCTCGACGTGGCGGCCCGCGCCCGCTTCTGGGAGATCCTCGACGAACGCGCCAGGAACGGCGCGACGGTCCTCTTCACCACCCACTACCTGCACGAGGCCGAGCGGTTCGCCGACCGCGTCGTGGTGCTCAGGGCGGGACGGATCGTCGCGGACGGCACGGTCGCCGCGCTGCGCTCGGCCTTCACCGAGAGCCGCGTCTCCTTCCGCACGGACGAGCCGCTGCCCGACGGGATGCTGCGCGGCCTGCCCGGAGTGCGCACCGCCGAGAAGCACGACGACGGCACGCACGTCCTGACGACCGCCGACAGCGACGCGACGCTCGCCGCGCTCTACGCCAAGGCCGGCGGCGCGGCCGGAACCGTGCCCCGCCGCGTCGCCCTCACGTCGGCGTCCCTGGAGGACGCCGTCGCCTCCCTGCTCGAAGAGGAGCGCTGACGTGCTGCGTTACGCGAAGCTGGACACCCTGTGCCTCATCCGCAGCGGCTACTTCCTCACCTTCTCCGTGCTGTTCTCCGCGGGCTTCTACCTGATGTTCACCGTGGTCGCGTCCGACGCCATCTCGGACAGCCCGCACTTCGCCCGCGACTACATGCTCTCCATGTCGGTGTCCGGCGCGTTCTTCGGGGCGCTGAACGGCGCGGGCATCCGGCTCGGCGCGGAACGGGGCGAGGGCTGGGCCCGGCAGATCCTCCTGACCCCGCTCTCGGGCCGCGCCTACCTGGGCGCCAAGGCCCTCACCGCGTGGCTCGCCACCCTGCCCGCGACCGTGGTGGTCTTCGCCCTCGGCGCGTCGGTCAACGACGTGTCGATGCCCGCCGCCGACTGGCTCGCCGCCCTCGCCGTCATCTGGGGGGCCAGCGTCGTGTTCGTGGTCGCGGGGCTGGCCGTCGGCCTCCTCGCGGTGGGTGAGGCCGCCCAGTTCACCTGCCTCGGCGTGTTCTTCCCGCTGGCGCTGCTCGGCGGCCTCTGGTTCCCGCTCGACGACTTCCCCACGGGCCTGCGCCGGGCCGCCGACTACCTCCCGACGCACTGCCTCGACCAGTTGGCCGCGGCCGTCACCCCCGGCGGCGCGGGCACGCCATGGCTGCGCCCGCTCCTGGTCCTCGTCTGCTGGGGCGCGGTACTCGGCGCCCTGGTCCTGAGCCGTTCGCGGGCGGCGGTGCTCGCCCGGGTGTGAGGCGGGGCCGCGGGGGCAGGGGAACGATGAGGGGCCCGCCTGTTTCAACAGGCGGGCCCCTCAGAGCCGTTCGAGCACGGCAAGCCGTTCGGGCGCGGCGCGGCGAAGCGACGGCGCCGCTTCACTCCTCGACCGTCAGTCCCTTGCGGAGCTTGACGAGGGTGCGCGAGAGCAGGCGCGAGACGTGCATCTGGGAGATGCCGAGCTCCTCGCCGATCTCGGACTGCGTCATGTTGGCGACGAAGCGCAGCGAGAGGATCTTCCGGTCGCGCGGCGGCAGTTCGGCGATCAGCGGCTTCAGCGACTCGATGTACTCGATGCCCTCGAGGCCGTGGTCCTCGTAGCCGATGCGGTCCGCGAGCGCGCCTTCGGAGTCGTCCTCCTCGGGCTGCGCGTCCAGCGAGCTGGCCGTGTAGGCGTTGGACGCGGCCATCCCCTCGACGACCTCGTCGTTGGAGATGCCCAGGCGCTCGGCGAGCTCGCCCACCGTAGGGGCGCGATCGAACTGCTGGGCGAGCTCGTCGCCCGCCTTGGCGAGGTCCAGTCGGAGCTCCTGCAGGCGGCGCGGGACCCGCACCGACCAGCTGGTGTCGCGGAAGAAGCGCTTGATCTCACCGACGATCGTCGGCATCGCGAACGTGGGGAATTCCACACCGCGGCTGAGTTCGAAACGGTCGATGGCCTTGATGAGGCCGATCGTGCCGACCTGGATGATGTCCTCCATCGGCTCGCTGCGGGAGCGGAACCGGGAGGCCGCGAACTTCACGAGGGCGAGATTCAGCTCGACCAGGGTGTTGCGGACGTACGCGTGTTCGTGTGTGCCTTCCTCGAGCGACTCGAAGCGCTCGAAGAGGGTCTTGGACAGGGCCCTCGCGTCCAGCGGCCCCACCTCGTCGTACGGCGGGATCTCGGGCAGCCCGGAAAGGTCGTGGAGTTCTTCCACGGCGTTCGGGGCGGGCAGGGCTTCGTGGGCGGGGCCCGGGATCGCGGTTGCGGAGCGGTGCGGCGGGAGTGTCGACGTCGCCTGGTCAGTATGCGATTCGTCGAGCCGGGGTGACATGGTGTCCTCCATCATTCTCGGCATATGGCTGCCGATGCCAATACGTGCACTGCGGTGTGCGGCGCCTCCAAAGCCGTCCGTGTCGATTGCTGTCTCTACTACCCCTACCCGCTTCCGCGCGTCAGTCGCAAGTGCGTTCTGCGCCGAAATGTCCGAATTCAGGGGGATGTTCGGGTACCCCGGACGGCGGCGAGGGCGTAATGTTCAAGGGCGTCATCAACAGCCACGACGGTCGGAGAGAGTGACGATGGACCGCGGGACGGTCGGCAGTACGCACAGGGGCCGGCTTCTGGTCGAAGTGCGAAAGACGGGCACGAGTGCCGTCGTGACCCCGGCGGGTGAGCTGGATCACCACACCGCCGATGTGTTGCGCGAACCACTGGAGAAGTGCCTGGAAGATGGGTACGCGCGACTTGTCGTCGACTGCTCGGGTCTTGAGTTCTGTGACTCCACCGGGCTCAACGTCCTGCTCGGCGCGCGCCTCAAGGCGGAGGCCGCGGGCGGCGGGGTCCACCTGGCCGGGATGCAGCCGGTGGTGGCCAGGGTCTTCGAGATCACCGGCGCTGAGGCCGTCTTCACGCTCCACGAAACGCTCGAGGAAGCGCTCGGTGAGTGAGTCCGTGAAGGTCACGCGCGAAAGTTACGCGGCAGTTGTCTCTGCGTGATCAAGGCGTTACCAGCGTCACAAGGACCGCGCCGAACAAGTGGGTGTTCTCACGGTTCGTCCGGGCAGGAGAGACCTGGATCCGTCGACAACGGACCTCACGTCAACAGTCAGAACGGCAAGCAGCCGATGTCCCCTACTCGCCCAGAGTTCTCTACTTCTCCAGAGTCCTCAGCCCTCTTGTCGGTGAGGTGAAGCGCTGATGAGCACCACCCGGCCTTACTCGCCGGGCGACCGCGGCCCGGAGCCCGAGGCCGTGGTCGCGGAAGCTCCTGCGGACCGGGTCTCCGGAACGCCCGCGGGCCGCCAGGTCCGCAGGCTGAGCCTGGACGGCGCGAGCGGCATCGTGCCACTTGCCCGCGACTACACCCGTGAGGCGCTGCACGCCTGGGGCTGGCTGCCCGCGGAAGGCGCCGACCGGCGCGCCGCGGCCGAGGACGTCCTCCTCGTCGTCTCCGAGCTGGTCACCAACGCCTGCCTGCACGCCGAGGGGCCGGACGAGCTCTGGCTCTCCAGCGACGGCAAGGTGCTGCGTATCGAGGTCACCGACCGCGGCACGGGCCAGCCCGCGCCGCGCACCCCGCACCGCGCGGGGCGGCCCGGCGGGCACGGCATGTTCATCGTCCAGCGACTCTGTCTGGACTGGGGCGTCGTCCGGACCCCCGGGGTCGCGGGCAAGACGGTATGGGCGGAGCTGGGGGCGCCGGCCTAGTTCCTCGTATGCGGCGGTCGCCCGCCCTCGGGCCGCACACCACGGCCACGCCCGGTTTCACGCCGCGCACACGCCGCCGTTACCCACGGTTCGCACACGCGCCGGATCACTACGGATCCGGCGCGTCCTTTGTCTTCCCTCGACAAGGCCCCGGGCGTACCTTGAGCGCCCAATCTGATGTGCCGTCAGCAACACAGGCAACTCCGCACCGCGGCACGCCACGACCGGCATGAGGGGACAACGAGGTGTCGCACACGAAGAAATCGGCCGCGCTCGCGCTTGCCGCCGCCCTGGCCGGCGGCTCAGCGGTGCTGCTGGCCGCCCCCGCCGCGCAGGCCACCGTCCAGGACGTCAACTACCAGTGCAAGACGCCCATCGGCAACAAGGGCGCCGTCTCGCCGATCGACATCAAGAGCGTCAAGAGCGGCAGCGCCTACAAGCTCACCATGTCCTTCCAGAAGGGCGTCTCCTCCAGCCCCGTGGAGCTCGGCAAGGGCGCGATGAAGCCGAGCGCGGTGATCAAGGTGGGCGGGGCCGACAGCGGCACCGTGCCGGTCTCCGGCGCGCCGAACTCCGCGGCGATCCCCGCCAACACCCCCATCAAGATCAGTGACCTGTCGGGCACGTACACGCCGAAGAAGAGCGGCAAGGTCACCTTCACCGCCGGGGTCCTCACGATCAAGGCACTCGGCACGACCACGACGTGCACGCCGTCCAACAGCCCGAAGCCGTCCCTCGAACTGGACGTCAAGGGCTCCGGCGGCTCCGGCGGCTCGGGCGGTTCCGACTCCGGATCCGGTGGTACGACGGGTGGCTCGACCGGCGGCTCCGGCACCTCGGGCGACTCGAACAGCGCCCCCTCCGGCGGCGAGCTCCCGCAGACCGGCCCCGCGGACTCCGCCGTCGCACTCGGCACGCTCGGCGGCACCGTACTGCTCGCCGGCGCGGCAGGCACGCTCTGGCTGACCCGCAGGAACCAGGCGGCGCGTTCGCGGTAGACCGGGCAGCGCCGGCCGGAAGACACGGGTTCACGCGAGGAGATCAGGGAGCCGCCGATGCCGCCGAAGCCGCCCATGCCGTCCTCAGCACGGGCCGGAGCACGGGCCGCGGTGCGGGCCACAGCGGGGGCCGTACTGTGTGCCGCCGCCCTGGTGACGACGGCCGCGGCCCCCGCGCTCGCGGACGGCGGCGGCTCCGCGCAGTGGTCCGTCGCACCCTCCACGGGCAGCGGCGGCGGCGCGCGCCCCGCGAAGGACGGGCGGCCCGCCTTCTACGCGGAGGGCGCCCCCGGCACGGTGCTCCAGGACACCCTGTCCGTCACCAACCCCGGCCCGGAACCCCGCACCGTCACCCTGCGGGGCGCCGACGCGGACAACACCGGTTCCGGGGCGGTCTCCATCACCCCGGCCAAGGGCAGGCCGAAGGAGACCGGGGCGTGGCTCACCTTCGCGGAACGGCGGGTGAAGGTGCCGCCGCGGACCCGCGCCGAGGTGCCGCTCACGGTCACCGTCCCGGCCGACGCGCTGCCCGGCGACCACCCGGGCGCGATCGTCGTGAGCGGCGGCGGCCGCACGGTGGGCGTGCGCGTGCACCTGAGGGTCGGCGGACCGACGCTCCCGGCGCTCACCGTGGAGCGCGTCAAGGTCGACGGTGACGCAGGACGCGTCACGTACGACCTGGTCAACCGCGGCAACACCGTGCTGACCCCCAAGCTCGCGGTGCACGCCGACGGTGTCTTCGGCACGCTCATCGACCGCCCCGCACGCACACTGCCGGTCGAGCTGATGCCCGGCCGCCGGGTCTCCCTGACCGAGCCCTGGCGGGACGCTCCCGCGCTCGACGCGGTCGACGTCGAGCTGACGGTCACGGCATCGGGCGGCGCCCGCGACAGCGCCACGGCGTCGGCCCGTTTCGTGCCGTGGGGTGCGGTGGCGGGCGGGAGCGCGCTGCTGCTCGGCGTCGCGGGCGCGGTGATCGCCCTCGTACGCGGACGGAGGCGGCGCCTTCAGGAGTCCGGCCCGGTGACCGGACGGGAGAACAGCGGGGGCGCGGACGGTACGGACGGTACGCGGGAGATGGCCCGAGCGGGGACGGGAGAGGAACTGTGAACGGGAAGAAGAGGCAGGCCGGGCAGGTCGGGCACAGCGGGCGGGTCGGCCCGGCCCTGCTGGCGCTGCTCGCCGTGCTCGGCTTCGCGCTGCTGCCGACGCAGGCTTCCGCGTCCGCGTCCGCCGCCGACGACAGGCCCGCGCCCACCGTGCGGCTCTCGGCGTCCCAGGCGGGCAAGGGCGGCTCCGTCACCGTCAGGGGCGCGGGGTGGCGGCCCGACGCCCTCCTGATGATGCTCGTCTGCGGTCGGTCCGAGCCGGGCAGGGGTGTCGTCGGCGGCACCAACTCCTGTGCCAATTCCGAAGGACGGGCCGTCACCACGGACGCGGACGGTGCCTTCCGCAGGAAGCTGCCCGTGGCTGAGCCGCCCGAGCCCTGCCCCTGCGTCGTCCACGTCGCGACGGTGACGGGGGAGAAGCAGCAGGTCGACGCCGTACTGAAGGTCGCGGGGCATCCCGTGAAGGCGCTGCCCGAGCAGGCGGGCGGCGGCAGGCTCACCGTTCTGACGGACACCGGCCTCGAAGGCTCAAGCGGGGCCCTGACCTGGTTCGGCGCCCCGCCGCAGCGCAAGCTCGCATTCACCGTGGGCAACGTCGGCCAGGCCCCCGTCAAGGACCCGGTCTTCCAGGTCGGCACCTCCCACGGCGTGTTCGCCCCGCAGTGGGAGGAGCAGCAGTGGCGCGGCACCATCGCGCCCGGCGAGAAGGCGCGGATCGAGCTGCCGGTGGAGCTCTCGGCGGGCGCGCACGGCGACTACCTGGTCTCGCTCAAGTTCGGCGGGAGGGTGCTGGCCGAGCAGCCGTGGGGGGTGGGCCGCCCCTGGGGCGTGACGGTCTTCTGGATCCTGCTCTGCGTCGTGGTGCCCGCGGCCGTCTTCCGCGTCGGCATGGTGCTCGTCGACCGGCTCCGCCCGAACCGGCGCCGCGGCTCGCACACGGGACGCCACCGCACCGGGCGGCTGGCCGAACTGGCTCGGCGGCTGCCGCGGTTGAGGCTCCCGCAGGGGGCGGTGGAGGCGGACCGGCGGGCCCGCACGCGGCAGCCAGGCAGCCCCGGCACGAGCGCCCCCGCCCCCGGCCCCGCCACCGGTCCCGGCGCGGGGGAGCCGACGACCGCCGCGCTGCCCTGGTTCACCCCCGACACAGACCCCGGCGCACCCGCGGGCCGGCTCTCCGCACCGTCCGACAACAGTCCGACGAAGGGAACCACGTGATCACGCATCGACGGAGAGCGGGCGCGGCCTCGGTCGCGCTCCTGCTGGGCGGAGCGGGCGGCATGCTGCTGTCCGCCGGCCCCGCCCGGGCCGCCGAAGTCGCCTACAAGACCGAATGCATACCCCCGTCGATCTCCGGCCTGCCACCCGTGCACGGCACGACCAAGGCGGAGATCACCGCGCCTGCCACGGCGAAGGTCGGCGACGAGGTCGACATCGTGTGGAAGACGACGCAGGCCGCGTCCAACAACCCCGACGTCCTCGACCTCGACAAGGACACGGTGAAGCCGACGGGCACGATCAAGGTGACGGGCGGGCAGAGCGGAGACCTCGCGGTGGCGGGTGAGCGCGTCAACCCGCCCATCAAGAAGAACAGCCCGATGCTCCTGTCCGACATGAAGGGCAAGCTGAAGCTGACGGCGCCGGGCGAGGTGACGCTGACGCCGGACGCGTACGACATCAACGTCAGCAAGCCGATCTCGACCGACACGAAGTGCAAGCCCGAGGAGCAGGTGAAGCCGGGCGCGACGATCAAGGTGACGGTGGGCGGGGGGAGTTCGGGTGGCTCGGGGGGCGGCTCGGGCGGTACCGCCGGGTCCTCCGGGGGTACGTCCGCGGGTGCCTCCGGCGGCGGCACGTCCAGCGGTGGCGGTACGTCCGGTGGTGGTACGTCCGGTGGTGGCGGTGGGCAGACCGACTTCCCCGGCAAGGAGGTCCGGACCCCGTACAAGTGCAAGACGCCCATCGGCGACAAGGAGGCGACGTCGCCGGTCCAGATCAACGCCAAGAAGAACGGCGGGAGCTACGGCCTGACGGTGCAGTTCAAGAAGGCGGTGATGGATAGCCCGGCGGACATCCCCGCGGACTCCGTGAAGCCGTCGATGGAGGTCGCGCTGGGCGGCGCGGACAAGGGCACGGTGCATGTCGAGGGTCCGACCAACAAGGCGCCCATCAAGTCCGGTGACCCGATGACGATCCCCGACCTGACCGGCACGTACAAGCCGGGCGCGGACGGGAAGTCGACGCTTTCGCCGGGCGTCCTGACGGTGAAGGCGCTGGGCACGACGACGACGTGCACGCCGACCAAGAGTGAGGTCTCCCTGGAACTGGACACGGCGGCGCAACCGGGCGGCTCCGCCGCGGGTGGCTCGACCACGGGTAGCTCGACCACGGGTGGCGGTTCCACGTCCAGTGGCGGTTCCACGTCGGGTGGCGGCTCCGCGTCCGGTGGCGGCCTCGCGGAGACCGGCGCCGAGCACGACGGCGCGCTCCGTGCGCTCGGCCTGGTCGCCGGCACGGTGATCCTCCTGGGAGGCGCGGTCTTCACGTTCCTCCCCAGGCGCCGGGGCACGCTTCGCTAGCGCTTGGCGGGTGCGGGTAGTACGTGGCTGGCCGCGCAGTTCCCCGCGCCCCTGGGGGAGCCTGCGTCGGCGCCCCGTCAGAGGCGCGGGGAACTGCGCGAGCAACCGAGGCCGGCCGGCACCCGCCCCGTTTCCGCCGGAGGCAGTCGCGGTGGCGTGCCCGGTCGGCTTCCGCAGGGCGTCTGGGGGCGCGGGAATCTCCCAGGGGCGCGGGGAACCGCGCGAGCAACCCGAGCCGACCCGCACCCGAATCCGCACCGGACCGCACCCCAATCCGCACCGGCGCCCGCAGCGCGGCTACAGATGGGCGCGGAGCCAGTGGCGTACCGACTGGGCCACGCCCCGGCCCCGGAGCAACGCCCCGCCGTGCCCGGCCCCCGCCTCCGTCCGCACCGTCACATCCACCGGCCCCGCCCGCCGCAGCGCCCGCGCAAGCTCCGCGGAGTGCGAGGGCGGCACGAAATCGCCCGTCGAGTGGATCAGCAGCAGCGGCGCGTCATTCGCGCCCGACGCGTGGGACGTGACGGACAGGTCGTCCCACCGCGCCAGACAGCTCCGCCCGGCACCGCGCCGCGGCACGCACCCCGCAAGCCGCTCGGCGGCCCTGCGCAGCTTCCGGCGCTCGGCGGACGCGCCGGACCTCGCGCCGTCCTTCCAGGCGCGGTACGGCGACACCACGGGGGAGAGCGCCACGACCCCCCGTACCCGCGACCGCCCCGCCCCGTACGTCGCGGCCTGCAGGGCGAGGTGCCCGCCCGCCGAGGACCCGAGCACGAGCGGCAGCGTCTCGCCGCCGCCCCGGCGCCGCACCCAGCGCAGCGCCGCAAGGACGTCGTCGCGCTGCGCGGGCCACGCCGCGTCCGAGGTCAGCCGGTAGTCGGTGTCGTACACGGTGAAGCCGCGCGCCGCGAACCACCGCGCCCAGCCGCTCCAGTCGGTGTCCTTGGACCAGTAGCCGCCGTGCACGATGACGAGCGGAGGGCCGGCCTCGCCGTACACCGTGATGTTCTGACGGGGATGTCCCCCGTAATGGACGAGCCGCCCGTGCGGCGGCTCGGGGGCCGCCTCGGCGGCGGCACTGGACGACAGCAGCGCCCCGCAGAGGGCCAGGCTCAGCAACGTACGACACATGGCGAGATGCTGCACCGCGCGGGCGTCCGGTTCCCGCACAACCCCTGCGCGCCACCTGTGCGAGTGGCGACGCGTTCCCCTGTTCGCCCGCAGTGCTCCAGTGTTCGCCCGCAGTGCTCCAGGTCGGCGGCCATGCTGGGAGCCTGCCACCGCTGATGACCGCCACGATCGCGGCCCCATGGCATCCGTATGGACAAATACGCCCACCAGGCGTAGCTCGTTGGTCGTCGCGTCACATGAATGAAAATGGTGGCCTCGTCGGCATGTGCAGACGAGACCACCACGGAGGGATCAAGGTGAACGGCGGGTCAGCGCACGTCGCCCATGAGCCCGCTGACCTTCTTGCGCGCCATGTAGACCGAGATGCCCGCGAGCACCGCGGCCGTGGCCTCCAGGGCGACCATGCCCCGGCCGTTGAGGTCGACGCCGGCGATGGCGAGCATGCCGGTCACGCTGTCGCCCGCGGTGACGGCGAGGAAGAAGACACCCATCATCTGGGAGGCGTACTTCGCGGGCGCCATCTTCGTGGTCAGGGAGAGACCCACGGGGGACAGGCACAGTTCGGCGACCGTGTGCATCAGGAAGATC
The DNA here is from genome assembly GCF_056433985.1 of Streptomyces sp. NPDC044106. Lineage (NCBI taxonomy): Bacteria > Bacillati > Actinomycetota > Actinomycetes > Kitasatosporales > Streptomycetaceae > Streptomyces > Streptomyces sp. NPDC044106. Next base: position 57,484 of record NZ_JBWKFZ010000003.1, on the reverse strand, counting down.
AGCACCAGCCACCACATGGTGACCTTCGTGTCGCCGGTGGCCATGCCCATCGGGACGAGGAACACGAAGAACGAGGCGCCGGCCATCACCAGGGCGAAGGAGAACTTCACGATGGTGCTGGGCTCGCGGTTGCTGCGGGCCATCTTGATCCACAGCGCGGCGAAGACCGGGGCGAGCAGCATGATGAAGCCCGGGTTCAGCGACTGGAACAGGGTGTTCGGCATCTCCCAGCCGAAGATGTCCCGGGAGGTGTGGGAGTCACCGAAGAGGGACAGCGTCGACGCGCCCTGGTCGAAGATCATCCAGAAGATCGCGGCGGCCACGAAGAACCAGATGAACGCCGTCATCTTCGTCTGCTCTTCGGTGTTGAGCTCCTTGTCCCGCTTGATCTTGACCAGGACCGCGACGGGGATCAGCAGGCCGGCGACGGTGATCGGGAGCAGCGCCCAGTTCAGGGTCAGGCGGTAGACGTCGGTGAAGGCCACGACGAGGTAGAACGCCGCGATGACGGCGACGGCACCCAGCGTCTTGACGATGACGCCACGCTTTTCCTCGGCCGACAGCGGGTTCGGGACCAGGCTGCTCTCCGCGGAGAGGTGCCGGGAACCGACCATGAACTGGATCGCGCCGAGCGCCATGCCTACGGCGGCCAGGCCGAAGCCCAGGTGCCAGTTGACCTTCTCACCGAGGATGCCGATGGCGAAGGGCGCGGCGAAGGCACCGAGGTTGATGCCCATGTAGAAGATGGTGAAGCCACCGTCGCGACGGAGGTCCTTCGGGTCGCTGTAGAGCTGGCCGACCATCGTCGAGATGTTGGCCTTCAGCAGACCCGAGCCGACCGCGACCAGGGCCAGGCCGACGAAGAACATCACCGAGCTCGGCAGGGCCAGGCACACATGGCCGGCGACGATCACGCAGCTCGCGATCGCGACGGTCTTGCGGGCGCCCCAGACGCGGTCGCCGATCCAGCCGCCGGGCATGGCCATGAGATAGACCATGGCCACGTAGACGGAGTAGATGGCCGTGGCGGCCGCCGCGGTGTACGCGAGACCGCCGCCCTGGCTGCCGGTGGCCGCGTCGGCGCCGCCGGAGACCAGGTAGAGCACGAGCAGAGCGCGCATGCCGTAGTAGGAGAACCGCTCCCACATTTCGGTCATGAAGAGTGTGGCCAGTCCGCGGGGGTGGCCGAAGAAGGTCTTCTCGGTGCCAGGGGTACTGGCGGAGTCCTTCGTCAGGCTGGACGCCATGGTCGATCCTCGTGGGTTCGGGACGCGCGGCAGGAGCGTGTGCGCGCCCGGTGGGGGGCGGTCGGCACCGTTGTCGCGAACGTCCAACCCCACGCCCAGGGGAGATTCGTCCCGTGAGAAGGGACGAGGAACGGCGACTCCGGGATCCACACCCTGGCGCATCCTCGCGCTCAGGGCCCGACCACAGGTCATTCCTTTCAAGGCCGGCCGGGGCCGACCCGCACATAAAAGAGACCTAAGGCCGCACAGTGGGCCAAAGGTCCTTTGGGTAGTGCATCAGGCGTTGGGTCACCATACGACACCCCAGGGAGGCATATGGAAGGACTTGAGACATGGATCACAGGTTTCGCTGCAACCAACAGCACACAATCAAAGGTGTTTCTCAGAATCGCTTCCCACAGCCGCAGGCGTCTCCCTCCACTGTGCGAGCACCTCCCGAGCGTTGTCCAGTGCGGACTACCATCACCCCATGACCCGTGTACTGCTCGCCGAGGACGACGCGTCCATCTCGGAGCCGCTGGCCCGTGCCCTGCGCAGGGAGGGTTACGAGGTCGAAGTGCGTGAGGACGGCCCGACCGCTCTCGACGCCGGGCTGCAGGGCGGTGTCGATCTTGTCGTACTCGATCTGGGACTGCCCGGCATGGACGGCCTCGAGGTGGCGCGAAGGCTGCGCGCCGACGGGCTCACGGTGCCGATCCTCATCCTGACCGCGCGCGCCGACGAAGTGGACACCGTCGTCGGCCTGGACGCCGGCGCCGACGACTACGTGACCAAGCCGTTCCGCCTCGCCGAGCTGCTCGCCCGGGTCCGGGCCCTGCTTCGGCGCGGCTCCACCGAGCCGAAGGAGGCGCCCGCCACGCACGGCGTACGGATCGACGTCGAGTCGCACCGCGCGTGGATGGGCGACGAGGAGCTGCAGCTCACCGCGAAGGAGTTCGACCTGCTCAGGGTCCTGGTCCGGGACGCGGGCCGGGTGGTCACCCGTGACCAGCTGATGCGGGAGGTCTGGGACACGACGTGGTGGTCCTCGACCAAGACCCTCGACATGCACATCTCCTGGCTCCGCAAGAAGCTGGGCGACGACGCGGCGAATCCCCGGTACATCGCGACGGTACGGGGCGTGGGTTTCCGCTTCGAAAAGAGCTGAGGCCCGCCCCGTCAGGGGCGCGGGGAACGGCGCGAGCAACCAAAAGCGGACCCGCACCCGCCGTAGATGCCGCCGCAGGCAGGCGCGTCTGCGGCTCCGTCGTGGCTGATCGCGCAGTTCCCCGCGCCCCTGGGGGAGCCTGCGGTAGCGCCCCGTCAGGGGCGCGGGGAACGGCGCGAGCAACCAAAAGCGGACCCGCACCCGCCATGCTTGCCGCCGCAGGCAGGCGCGTCTGCGGCTCCGTCGTGGCTGATCGCGCAGTTCCCCGCGCCCCTGGGGGAGCCTGCGGTAGCGCCCCGTGAGGGGCGCGGGGAACGGCGCGGGCAACCAAAAGCGGACCCGCACCCGCCATGCTTGCCGCCGCAGGCAGGCGCGTCTGCGGCTCCGTCGTGGCTGATCGCGCAGTTCCCCGCGCCCC
>NZ_JBWKFZ010000003.1:0-54573 GCF_056433985.1 Streptomyces sp. NPDC044106 | reverse complement strand
CTGGGGGGAGCCTGCGGCAGCGCCCGTGAGGGGCGCGGGGAACGCGCGAGCGGCCAAGGCTCAAGGGCACCGAACCCGAGCGGGCCCGCAACGCGGGACACTACTCGCATGCGCCGCAGACTGATCAACAGCACCCTCGCCGTCGTCCTCGTGGTGATCGCCGTCTTCGGCGTGAGCCTCGTCATCGTCGAGACGAGGACGATCAGCAGCAGCGCCCAGGAGCGCGTGGACTCCGAGGCCCTGCGCCTCGCCAGCATCGTCGACAGCCGGCTGATCAGCGAGGAGCGGATCACCGGCGACATCCTGCGCGACCAGGTCGCCACCGACCGCTACGCCCGCATCGAGTTCCCCGGCCGGGACGCCATCGAGATCGGCACCCGCCCGACCGGCGAGGTCATCAGCGCCACCCGCCCCGGCGAGCAGGGCGAGCGAGTCACCGTCCAGGAGCCGAAGGCCGCAGTCACCCGCGAGGTCGGCCGCACCCTGCTGATCATCGCCGCCGTCGCGCTGCTCGCCATCGTCGCCGCCGTACTCCTCGCCGTACGCCAGGCCAACCGCCTCGCCTCGCCGCTCACCGACCTCGCGGAGACCGCCGAACGCCTCGGCTCCGGCGACCCCCGCCCCCGGCACAAGCGGTACGGCGTCCCCGAGCTCGACCGCGTCGCCGACGTCCTGGACTCATCGGCCGAGCGCATCGGACGCATGCTGACCGCCGAGCGGCGCCTGGCCGCCGACGCCTCGCACCAGCTGCGCACACCGCTCACCGCGCTCTCCATGCGCCTGGAGGAGATCACGGTCACCGAGGAGCTGGACACGGTGAAGGAGGAGGCGACGATCGCGCTGGCCCAGGTGGAGCGGCTGACCGACGTCGTGGAGCGGCTGCTCACCAACTCCCGTGACCCGCGCACCGGTTCGGCCGTCGCCTTCGACCTGGACGAGGTCGTCAAGCAGCAACTGGAGGAGTGGCGCCCGGCCTACCGCAGCGCGGGCCGCGCCATCGTCAGCTCGGGCAAGCGGCACCTGGAGGCCGTGGGCACGCCGGGCGCGGTGGCGCAGGTGCTCGCCGCGCTGATCGAGAACTCCCTGATGCACGGTGGCGGCACGGTCGCACTGCGTACCCGCGTCACCGGCAATCAGGCGGTCATCGAGGTCACGGACGAGGGCCCCGGCGTCCCCGCCGACCTCGGTGCGCGGATCTTCGAGCGGACCATCAGCGGCCGGAACTCGACGGGAATCGGCCTCGCGGTGGCCCGGGATCTGGCCGAGGCGGACGGCGGCCGTCTGGAGATGCTGCAGACGCAGCCGCCCGTCTTCGGCCTGTTCCTGTCGCGTACGCCGCTGTCGAAGGAGACGGACCACGAGCCGGAGGACAACCCGGTGCGCTAGCCGGTCGGCAGCCAGCAGCCAGCAGCCAGCAGCCAGCAGCCAGCAGCCGGCAGCCGGCAGCCAGCAGCCAGCGGCCACTCAGCCACCCGCCCGCCCCGACCCCCGTCCGGCGCCTCAGCTCGCGCGTCGTACGACCGGCGGTTCGCCCGTCTGCTCGTCCTCCAGGAACGATTCCGCATGCGCGACGGTCTCGCGGGCGGGCAGCGCCTTGAACACCCAGGAGCGGTAGGACCAGAAGCGGAAGAGCGTCGCGATGCCCATGCCGAGGAACTTGAAGAAGTTCGCCTGCAGCTTGCCGTCCCAGCCGAACCAGTACGTCGCCGCGTAGAGCACGCCGTTCTCGATGACGAGGCCGACCACGCTGAACAGCAGGAACAGCGTGAGTTCCTTGGTGCGGCCGCTCTTGTCACGGTCCCGGTACGTGAAGTAGCGGAACCCCACGTAGTTGAAGACGATGGCGACGACCGTGGCGATCACGCTCGCCCGCACCACGTGCAGGTCCGTCATGTGCCGCACGAGGTTGAAGACCCCGAAGTTCACCAGAGTTCCGACCGCCCCCACGGCTCCGAACTTGGCGATCTCGCGCGTGAGGCTGTCCAGCCGCACCCGCAGTGCGCCCCGTTCCGTCATGGTGGTCGCCCCAGCCCCCGTCGATTCGTACCGGTCGGTTCGTACCGGTTGTTTACGCGCCGACGGATTGGTGTTTCGGTCGTGTCGACCCAGCCATGCTAACCAGCGGCTCTCTCCGGCGCGCGCGGGCGCCCGGACACTGTGGCGCCGCTGTGACAGGAGCGGCCCAGGGGGCGCTGGTATCCGGCCGTTCCCGGGTGGCCGGTACCGGCCGATACCCTGGGGGTGTGACGTTCCCGGTAGTCGGCATGGTCGGCGGCGGTCAGCTCGCCCGCATGACCCACGAGGCGGGCATCCCCCTCGGCCTGAAATTCAAGCTCCTCAGTGACACCCCGCAGGATTCCGCGGCCCAGGTCGTCGGCGATGTCGTCATCGGCGACTATCGCGACCTGGACACGCTGCGTGACTTCGCGCGGGGCTGCGACGTGATCACCTTCGATCACGAACACGTACCCATCGAGCATCTACGGGCCCTGGAGGCGGACGGCATCCCCGTGCGCCCGGGGCCCGACGCGTTGGTGCACGCCCAGGACAAGGGCGTGATGCGCGAGAAGCTCACGGAGATCGGCGTGCCCTGCCCGCGCCATCGGATCGTGAGGGACCCGGCCGACGTGGCCGCCTTCGCGGCCGAGGGCGCGGCGGACGGCGGCGACGGCTTCCCCGTGATCCTCAAGACGGTGCGGGGCGGCTATGACGGGAAGGGGGTGTGGTTCGTACGTTCCGTCGAGGACGCCGAAGACCCCTTCAGGGCCGGTGTCCCCGTGCTCGCCGAGGAGAAGGTCGACTTCGTGCGCGAACTGGCGGCGAACGTCGTCCGCTCGCCGCACGGCCAGGCCGTCGCGTACCCCGTCGTCGAGTCCCAGCAGGTCGACGGCGTCTGCGACACGGTGATCGCCCCCGCCCCCGGCCTCTCCGAGGAACTGGCGGGCCAGGCGCAGGAGTTGGCGCTGAACGTGGCCAACGAACTCGGTGTGGTCGGCCACCTCGCGGTTGAGCTCTTCGAGACGCGCGACGGCCGCATCCTCGTCAACGAACTGGCGATGCGCCCGCACAACTCCGGCCACTGGACGCAGGACGGCGCGATCACCTCGCAGTTCGCCAACCACGTCCGCGCCGTCCTCGACCTGCCGCTCGGCGACCCGCGCCCGCGCGCCAGGTGGACCGTGATGGCCAACGTCCTCGGCGGGGACTACCCCGACATGTACGCCGCGTACCTGCACTGCATGGCGCGCGACCCGCAGTTGAAGATCCACATGTACGGCAAGGACGTGAAGCCCGGCCGCAAGGTCGGTCACGTGAACACCTACGGCGACGATCTGGACGAGGTCCTCGACCGCGCCCGCCACGCAGCCGGCTACCTCAGAGGAACGATCACCGAATGACCTCCCCCGTTATTGGCATCGTCATGGGGTCCGACTCGGACTGGCCCGTCATGGAGGCCGCCGCCCAGGCCCTCGCCGAGTTCGAGATCCCCTTCGAGGTCGACGTCGTCTCCGCGCACCGCATGCCGCACGAGATGATCGCGTACGGCGAGCAGGCCGCCGAGCGCGGCCTCAAGGCGATCATCGCGGGCGCGGGCGGCGCCGCGCACCTGCCCGGCATGCTCGCGTCGGTGACCCCGCTGCCGGTGATCGGCGTGCCGGTCCCGCTGAAGTACCTGGACGGCATGGACAGCCTGCTCTCCATCGTGCAGATGCCGGCGGGCGTCCCGGTGGCGACGGTCTCGGTCGGCGGCGCGCGCAACGCGGGCCTGCTCGCGGCCCGCATGCTCGCCGCGCACGACCCCGAACTCCTCGCCCGCATGCGGGAGTTCCAGCAGGAGCTGAACGACCAGGCGACGGAGAAGGGCAAGCGGCTGCGCGCCAAGGTCGACGGCGCGAAAGCCGGATTCGGCTTCGGTTCCGGCTTCGGTTCCGGCTTCGGTTCGGGAAAGTGAGCGCATGACGTCACTCGACGAAGCCCGCGCCCTCCTCGCCGACTTCCCGGTGGTCGACGGCCACAACGACCTGCCGTGGGCGTTGCGCGAGAAGGCGGGCTACGACATCGACCGCCTCGACATAGCCGCCGACCAGACGGGCCGCCTGCACACGGACATCGCCCGGCTGCGCGCGGGCGGCGTCGGCGCGCAGTTCTGGTCGGTGTACGTACGCACCGACCTGACCGGCGACTCCGCGGTGAGCGCGACCCTCGAACAGATCGACTGCGTCGAGCGGCTGCTCGCCCGCCACCCCGCCGACCTGGCCCGCGCCCTGACAGCGGCGGACATGGAGGAGGCCCGCTCCCAGGGGCGCGTCGCCTCCCTGATGGGCGCCGAGGGCGGCCACTCCATCAACAACTCCCTCGCCACGCTGCGGGCCCTGCACACCCTCGGCGTCCGCTACATGACGCTCACGCACAACGACAACATCGCGTGGGCGGACTCGGCGACGGACGAGCCGGGCGTCGGCGGCCTCTCGCCCTTCGGCCACGAGGTCGTACGTGAGATGAACCGCGTCGGCATGCTGGTGGACCTCTCCCACGTGGCGGCGACGACGATGCGGGCGGCCCTGGACACCTCGGTGGCCCCGGTGATCTTCTCGCACTCCTCGTCGCGGGCGGTGTGCGACCACCCGCGCAACATCCCCGACGACGTCCTGGAACGCCTCCCCGCCAACGGCGGCGTGGCGATGGCGACCTTCGTCCCGAAGTTCGTCCTCCAGGCGGCGGTCGACTGGACGCTGGCGGCCGACGAGAGCATGCGGGCCCACGGCTTCCACCACCTCGACACGACCCCCGAGGCCATGAAGGTCCACGAGGCGTTCGAGCGGTCGACCCCGCGCCCGATCGCCACCGCGGCCACGGTCGCCGACCACCTGGACCACATGCGTGAGGTGGCGGGCATCGACCACATCGGCATCGGCGGCGACTACGACGGCACGGCGTTCACCCCGTCCGGCCTGGACGACGTGGCGGGCTACCCCAACCTGATCGCGGAACTCCTCGACCGCGGCTGGTCGAAGCCCGACCTCGCGAAGCTGACGTGGCAGAACGCGGTACGGGTCCTCGGCGCGGCGGAAGACGTGGCGCGGGACCTCCAGTCCCGCAGGGGCCCGTCGATCGCGACTCTCGCCCAGCTGGACGGCTAGCCGCTCCCGCACACACGGATGGGGTGCTGCCGGCCCGGGCAGCACCCCACCGACGTAAGAACACCTACCTGACAGCTACGGCAGGTTCCTCGCCACGACGATCCGCGGTTTCCTGTTCCGGCAAGCGTGATCGCTTGACCGCATCCCGGTTCGCCTCCGAGTCCGACCGTGACAGCACGCGGCTGGCGCTGCTGGTCCACTCCGCTGCGGAACGGCTGGGCTGGGGCGGAGACGTGTCCCACGGCTTCTACCTGGAGCGGCCCGCATTCCTGTCCGTAGCCCTGGTGACGTGCTCCCCGAACCGTGCCGCACCGGACGTTGCCTGCGAAGTCGCCTGACAGAGTCGACGCGAACGGCCCCCGGCAGAGTGCCGGGGGCCGTTGCGTTCATGCAGGTGAGACCAGTTCAGTTACGGCAGGTTCCGCGCCATCACGATCCGCTGGACCTGGTTCGTGCCTTCGTAGATCTGCGTGCTTTACGGCATGTAACGCCCTGACCTGCATGAACACCCCTCCTGCGGAGGGCATCCCCCAGCATTTCCCCATGATCATCAGGGAGTCACCGGGCCTGGCCGCTTCGGACCGTCTGGTCGTGCGTTGGGCACGTGGCCAAGCAGTGTGGGCCCTAACTGACCAGACTCTCTGCGATGGCCTCGAAGATGTCCGCGTCGGTTTCCTGCTGCCACTTCGGGAGATCGGCCCAGTCAGCGACGTATCCCGGCTTCGGGTCCTCAAAGTGCTTGAACATCTGCGCAGTCCAGCAAGTCGCCACGAACCGGCTCTTTTGCTCCCGAGAGAGCCTGGACGCGTGACCACCGCTGATCTCGACGAACTGGCGGACCTGCTCATACACGGCGTCTGCGGCTTCGCGTTCCCATTGGGGCGTGTCATCCCAGGGGGTGACGTACCCGGCTTTGGGCTCTCCCGGGAAGTGTCGGTGAACTCCTGCGATCCACGCTTCCCGGAACAGTCGTGCACCTGCGATCTGCGACATGCCATCCCTCTCGTTACGGCGTGCTCAGCATGGCGATGGCCGCCCCCAGCTCCGCCACACGATGGTCGTTGCTCAGGGGGCCGAACTTCTCGCACAGGGCTTGGAGTCTACGGGCGACGTATCCGGAGGCTGAGGCTTGGGCCAGGCCGAGAGCTTCCCGGCCGTACGTGACGAGCTGCTCGGGGTCGCGTCGCTTTGCACCGATAGCCGCAAGGTCGGTTAGCACTGCCCCCCTTCGGCGGTATGAGTGTCCTGCTGCCAGAGCGGTCTGGTTCAGCGCCCGCTTGAGGGTCTCTTCCGCCAAGTCGAGGCGGCCAAGCTGGACGTATCGGGCCCCACGCTCTTCACCCAGCCGGTCGCCGTCGAACCGAAGCCAGCCACCGTTCGTGCAGTCTGTGGTGAGGTGCTGAACTTCCTCAGCTCGGTCCAGTGCCCGTTCGCATGCTGACAAGTCGCCGAGTCCAGCATGCGCTTCGGCCTGTACTGATGCGACCCAGTACCGGGTAGCTAGGCCGCTATCACCCCGATCTGCGACGCGTTCAGCGGCTTCGAGGATTTGGGCGGCTTCTTGGCAGCGGCGCTCGGACATGTCCACATAGGCGTGCCGAACGAGGGCGCAGGCCCACATGTCATACGCCCTAGCGTCCTTGCTGACGGAAGCTGCCAGCGAGTACGCGGCGGCTGCGTCGGTGTACCGATTGGCGTCGAAGGAGACTTCACCAGCCAGTTGGAACAGGTCGGCCGCCGCATTCAGGAGCGGGCGGAAGTTGCCCTGAGTCCCCGCAGCCAGGGCTTCGTTCAGAGTCGTGAGCTGGTCACGGACGATGGGATAGACGGCGCCCTTGGATCGGGTCATCTGATAGACCTGCCAAAGGTGGCTGTTCATCCGCGCGAAGTCTGCCGGCGCGCCCCGGCAGACCCCCTCGGTAAGGGCTTCTGCCTCATCGAGTGGCAGGGCAGTCAAGACCCCACTGACGGTGAGGATGCGGAGGAACTCGCGGCGGATCATTTCGTCGGGGTCTCCCGCGCCTGTCTGGTCACTGGACTGACGTTCGGCAGCTTCCTGGTCCGTGGCTCGTGGCGGCGCCAGGAGGGCGTCAAGCTCGGTGAGGCTGACTTCGAGGGCGGCGGCCAATCCTCGTCGCTGGGGTGGCCGAGGTTTGATTTTGCCACCTTCCCAGCGTCCGACCGTCGTGCGGTCCACGCCGAGCAGCTCGGCCAATTCCTCCTGACTGTAGCCCAAGGCCTTGCGCCGTTCCGCCAGTCCCATGACGGCCCCTTCCTGTGCCCTGGACCTGCTGCATTCGCGTGCATGGAACTGCCTCAAGAGTGCCGCATTGATGCCGTGGAGCGCTTGAACTCCCTGCGCTTTCCTTGGGGTTGCCGCAAATGAACGCGGTGGCGAACCTGCTGAAGGGTGCGGACATGACTGCGGAGTGGGAGCCGGGTGCTGCGGTGTTCGACAAAGGCAGCCAGATGGTCGGAGTCGTCCACGAGCAGCGCGGCACCAAGCTGACCTTGAAACGACCATCGGGCCTTCGCTGGCATACCCGCGCCGTGGCTGTCCGAGCAGCCAGTGACAGAGAGCTGATCCAACTTCGAGCCTTGGTCAGGCACCACCGCAATGTGCGCGGCCTCACCTCGCCCGGTGTCAGTCGGTGAGCCGATTACGGGGCTGGAAGGTCAGCCGCGACGGGTCTTTCTGGGGGCGCAATCCTGGCCCTGCTGACGTGGGGTACAGCCGTGGTGCTCCTGGTCATGGCGGCTGCCGGGAAGCTCACCTCAGCGCATCCATGAGTTCCCGCTCCCCGCTGGCCAGTCAGGCTACCCAGCGGGGAGCGGGTCAAGTCCCCGGCCGGTCACACGCCACCGTGAAGCGGAGTCGGCCGTCCGGGGCAGCAAGTGCAGTGCACCACTCCACAGCAGGAGGAGACGCACGATGAGCGCAGCAGTCCAGACGCGGACCCGCGATCCGCGCATCATCCTCAACGCAGTGCAGGAGCGCGTTGCGCATCTCGTCGCGGACGTAGGTGTGGCCGACCTGTGGGAGCGGGAAGTGGCGCTCCTGCTCCGGGACAGCGTGGCCGTGCCGAGCCTTGCTGAGCGCATCCTCGGTCAGGGCATCGCGTACCTGATCACCGCCATGGAATGCCCCGGTGTGGACATGGGCGTCGGCAAGACCGTGGACGTAGGTGTCCATCAGCTCATCCTCGACACGCCCCTCTACTTCGCGCTGTGCGAGGAGTACAACGGCGGGCGGTACAAGCACCATGCCCCGCTGATCGAGCGTCGCCGGGACGGCACCGTAATGCGCACGGCCGAGCTGCTGCGCAAGAACGGCTTCGCCGTCGATGACGAGCTGTGGGCGGTGGACGAGTCCGACTGCTCACCGTGTGACAACAAGGTCCCCGACAGCCACTGACCCGGGACTAGAGTGCCCTCGCCCCCGACTTCGCACGAGGGGCGGGGGCACCCTCTTGCCCGCTCCGACACAGAGGAAGCCCCGTTGCCCGCACGACACGACATCGACAGCGAACGCGAACTTTGGGACACCTTCGCGCAGAGCACCAAGGACAAGGTCCTCGAATCCGACCCTGTTTTCTGCTGGACGCAGTACTCCGGGCACGGGCCCGGCCCCGAACTTCTGGGCGATCCGGCAACCGTGCTGGAAATCGGATGCGGCACGGGACGAGCGCTCGCCTACCTCGCACAGAACGGTGTGAAGGCAACCGGTGTGGACCTCTCACCCGTCATGGTCGCGAACATCACGGAACGGTGGGGCCCGTTGGGAGCGCGGTTCGTCTGCGCTGAGGTACTGGACCACTTGAGCAGCGCAACGGAGACGTACGACGCCGTGTACTCAATCTTCGGGGCCGTGTGGTTCACCGATCCGGCCAAGCTGCTTCCTTTGATTGCTGAGCGGCTGAACCCTGGCGGTGTGCTCACGTTCTCTCACCCCCCGGCCATCCCTGGCGCGTACGGCCCGCAGGGTATGTACAAGGGCGGGTTCGCGGGCAAGGCCATGTACACCTACCGATACGGCTACACACCCCGGAAGTGGGCAAGCCTCCTGCTCAAAGCTGGATTCAGGGAAGCGGACGTACAGATCCTGGACGCTCCGGAACCCGATCACATCGGAACTCTGATCGCCCATGCCCAGGTGGCCTGAGCATCGAAGCAAAGCAAGAACGCCCCGGCCCATTCGGCCCGGGGCGCTTCTGGCGCGGTTCACGTCGCGGTCCGGAGCGGCCGGCGTGGGTTCCCGAGAATGGGCGCCCGGTGCCTGGAGGTGCGTGGAACTGTCATCGCGCAGTGTGCACCGGGTATCTGTACGCCTCGTACTTCTACCGCCAGATTTGGCTCGTGGCCCTGACCAAGGGAGGGGTGGCGTACTGCAAGCCGCACTCCATGCGGCACTACTACGGATCACGGCTTCTGTACGCGGGCGTCCCCGAGAACGACGTTGCCGACTGGATGGGCCACAGCAGCACGGACGTACTGCGCGAGCACTATCACTACATCTTCGAAGGGGCCGAGCAGCGCGGGCGGGCAGCCATCGCGACGATGCTGACGCCAGGTGCAGACGACCCCACCGCGCGAACCGAAGTCGCCTGAAAAGAGCACACACGAACGGCCCCCGGCGTCACGCCGGGGGCCGTGGTGTTTGTGCAGGTCGGAGGCAGTTTCCCGCGCGGCGTCAGCCCAGGATTTCCCCAGCATGACGCCCATGACCGGCCCGAAAAGGGCCCGAACGGACCGGAAGCCGATCACGGGCCGCGAGCCATCGAAAGTGGCCGCTGACCTGCGAAAACCTTGCTACGGCAGGTTCCGCGCCATCACGATCCGCTGGACCTGGTTCGTGCCTTCGTAGATCTGCGTGATCTTCGCGTCGCGCATCATGCGCTCGACGGGGTAGTCCCGGGTGTAGCCGTAGCCACCGAGCAGCTGGACGGCGTCCGTCGTGACCTCCATCGCGACGTCCGACGCGAAGCACTTGGCGGCCGCGCCTTGGAAGGTGAGGTCCTTGTCGCCGCGCTCGGACTTGGCCGCGGCGGCGTAGGTGAGCTGACGGGCGGCCTCGATCTTCATCGCCATGTCGGCGAGCATGAACTGGACGCCCTGGAAGTCGGCGATCGGCTTGCCGAACTGCTTGCGCTCCTTGACGTACCCCTTGGCGTAGTCGAGGGCGCCCTGCGCGATGCCGAGGGCCTGCGCCGCGATGGTGATGCGGGTGTGGTCCAGGGTCTTCATGGCGGTCGCGAAGCCCGTGCCCTCCTCGCCGATCATGCGGTCGGCGGGGATGCGGACGTTGTCGAGGTAGACCTCGCGGGTGGGGGAGCCCTTGATGCCGAGCTTCCGCTCCGGGGCGCCGAAGGACACGCCCTCGTCGCCCTTCTCGACGACGAAGGCGCTGATGCCCTTGGAGCGCTTCTCCGGGTCCGTCACGGCCATCACCGTGTAGTACTCCGAGACGCCCGCGTTGGTGATCCAGCGCTTCACGCCGTTGAGCACCCAGAAGTCTCCGTCGCGGACCGCGCGCGTCTTCATGCCCGCCGCGTCCGAACCGGCGTCCGGCTCGGAGAGGCAGTACGAGAACATGCCCTCGCCGCCCGCGAGCGGCGTCATGTACTTCTTCTTCAGCTCCTCGGAGCCGGAGAGGATGACGGGCAGCGAGCCGAGCTTGTTGACGGCGGGGATCAGCGAGGAGCTGGCGCAGACGCGGGCCACTTCCTCGATGACGATGACGGTCGCCAGGGCGTCGGCGCCCGCGCCGCCGTAGCTCTCCGGCACGTGCACCGCGTGCAGGTCGTTCGCCACCAGCGCGTCGAGGGCCTCCTGCGGGAAGCGGGCCTCCTCGTCCACCGCGGCGGCGAACGGCGCGATCTTCGCCTCGGCCAGCGAACGGATCGCGTCGCGGAGCATGTCGTGCTCCTCGGACGGGCGGTACAGGTCGAAATCAGCCGATCCGGCCAAGGTCTCTCACGCTCCAAGGACGCTAATTACCGTTAAGTAACCCGAATTTTAGTGGTGCGTCCGCCGGACGGATACGTGAGCTTGCCGACAGCGCCGAACGTGCCCGGTGAGCGCCCCGCGAAGGCCCGACTATGCTCGGTCGCGCACCGCAGCCCGCAGACCTCTGGAGCACCGCATGGCCCTCAAGATCACCGTGATCGGTACCGGCTATCTCGGGGCCACACACGCCGCGGCCATGGCCGAGCTCGGCTTCGAGGTGCTGGGTCTTGACGTCGTGCCCGAGAAGGTCGAGATGCTCCAGCGGGGCGAGGTCCCCATGTACGAGCCCGGCCTGGAGGAACTCCTGCGCAAGCACGTCGCGGGCATCGAGGGTTCCAGCGGGCGCCTGCGCTTCACGATGGACTTCGCCGAGGCCGCCGACTTCGGCGACGTCCACTTCCTCTGTGTGAACACCCCGCAGAAGCACGGGGAGTACGCGTGCGACATGTCGTACGTCGACTCCGCCCTCGACTCGCTGGCCAAGCACCTCACCCGGCCCGCGCTGGTCGTCGGCAAGTCCACGGTGCCGGTCGGCAGCGCGGACCGCCTCGCGGCGCGCCTCGCCGAACTGGCCCCGGCGGGCGACGAGGTCGAGCTGGCCTGGAACCCCGAGTTCCTGCGGGAGGGCTTCGCCGTGCAGGACACGCTGCACCCCGACCGCATCGTCGTCGGCGTACGCGGCGAGCGCGCCGAGAAGCTGCTCCGCGAGGTCTACGCGACGCCGCTCGGGGAGGGGTCGCCCTTCGTCGTCACCGACTTCCCGACCGCGGAACTGGTGAAGACCTCCGCCAACTCCTTCCTCGCCACGAAGATCTCCTTCATCAACGCCATGGCCGAGGTCTGCGAGGCCGCAGGCGGCGACGTCGTGAAGCTGGCGGAGGCCCTCGGCCACGACGACCGGATCGGGAAGAAATTCCTGCGGGCCGGCATCGGCTTCGGCGGCGGCTGCCTGCCGAAGGACATCCGCGCGTTCATGGCCCGTGCGGGCGAACTGGGCGCCGACCAGGCCCTCACCTTCCTGCGCGAGATCGACTCCATCAACATGCGGCGGCGCGGCCAGATGGTCGAGATGGCCCGCGAGGCGCTGGGCGGCGGCTCGTTCCTCGGCAAGCGGGTCGCGGTGCTCGGGGCGACGTTCAAGCCGGACTCGGACGACGTACGCGACTCCCCGGCGCTCAACGTCGCGGGTCAGATCCACCTCCAGGGCGGCCAGGTCACGGTGTACGACCCCAAGGGCATGGTGAACGCCCGCCGCCTCTTCCCCACCCTCGGCTACGCGGACACGGCCCTCGACGCGGTCCGGGGCGCGGACGTCGTCCTCCACCTCACCGAATGGCGGGAATTCCGCGACCTGGACCCCGCGGACCTGGCCGCGGTGGCGGCAACCCCCACCATCCTGGACGGCCGCAACGCCCTGGACCCCACGGCCTGGCGCACCGCGGGCTGGACCTACCGGGCCATGGGCCGCCCGTCGGCCTGACCCACCGCCCGAAGAGGCGCGGGGAACCGCGCGAAGAGGCGCGAAGAGGCGCGAAGCGGCGCGAAAAATCGCGCGGAAACCGAGCCGGTCGAGGATCATGAAGCAATAGTCGGAGATCAAGGCTTCCGTCGATTGGAGGTCGAGGCTTCCATCAGGCAATCCTCACGGGAGAACAGATGCCCCTCGCCGCCTTCCGCGCCGTCGTCCTTGATTGCCCCGACCCCCACGCCCTCGCGGAGTTCTACGCGAAGATCGTCGGCGGCACCCCCGTCCCCGACCCCGCCGACGAAGAGGCCTGGGTCGGCATCGAAGGCCACGGCGGCCCGCCCATCGCGTTCCAGAAGGCCCCGGGCCACCGCCCGCCGCGGTGGCCCGCCCCCGACGGAGGCCAGCAGTTCCACCTCGACTTCACCGTGGACGACATGGACGCCGTGGAGAAGGAGATCCTGACCTTCGGCGCCACGGTCCTCGACGCCGCCGACCGCGACCGCTCCTGGCGGGTTTACGCGGACCCCGCCGGGCACCCGTTCTGTCTCTGTGCCAGTTGAGAAGGAGCGAGACATGGCTGACCCCCATGGCAACACCAGCACCTCTAGCACCACAGGCACCTCCGACGCCGCCCCCATCGCAACCCTGCGCAACGTCGTCCTCGACTGTCCGGAACCGCGCAGGCTCGCGGAGTTCTACGCCCAGATCATCGGCGGCACGATCGAGGGGGACGGCGACTGGGTCGACCTCGTCATGCCCGGCCGCGTCAAGGTGTCGTTCCAGCGGGTGAGCGACCTGCGTCCCCCGCAGTGGCCGCGCTCGGACGTGAACGCCCAGCAGGTCCACCTGGACCTCGACGCGGGGCGCACGATCGAGGAGATCGACGCCGCGGAGGAGAAGGTGCTCGCCCTCGGCGCGCGCCCCCTCGACCTGGACGACGACGGCGGGAAGCGGGACTTCCGCGTGTACGCGGACCCGGTGGGCCACCCCTTCTGCCTCTGCAAGATCCCCTGACCGACGTCACGCGACCGTCACGCGACCGGGCCCCGCCCGAGGCAGGGGCCCGGCCGGTCAGCCGTCCAGATGCTCTATCCGCGCCGTCGACGCGGCCCGCCGCTCGCGCGTGGCCCGCGCAGTGAAGTCCGCACCGCGCAGGGCGCGCTGCACGTTCCCCCAGGTGAGCAGGGAGAGGTCGGCCTCGGGCCAGCCGCGTTCGACGAGCTCGGCGATCAGCCGCGGGTAGCTCGCCGTGTCGGTCAGGCCCTCCGGGTGCGCTTCGGCGGTGTCGTACGTCCCCGAGAGGCCGACGCACTCCGGCCCGGCGACCCGGCGTACATGATCGAGATGGTCCGCCACCTCGGGTACGGAGGAACCGGTCCGGTCGGCGGCGAGCGGCACCAGGCACAACCCCTTGGCGGCGCCCACCGCGCCAAGGAGCGCGTCCGAGAGGTTCGCCGGATGGTTACGCAGGGCCCGCGCCCCGGAACGGGTGAAGATCACCGGCGCCTTGGAGACGGCGAGGACGCGCCGCGCCGTCGTCTCGGACGCGCCGGAGAGGTCCGCGATGACCCCGAGCCGGTTCATCTCCCTGACGACCTCCTCGCCGAACGGGGTGAGACCGCCGGGACCCGCCCACGACGTACCCGAGAGGGTGACCGCGCACAGGCCCAGGCCGTGCAGCGCGCGCAGGGCGCCCAGCGAGTCGCCGAGCGCGGCGCCGCAGGCCGGGCCGAGCAGCGTGGCGACGCGGCCGCAGTTGCGCGCGTCGGCGGCCTCCGAGGCGTTGCGCACGAGCCGCAGGGCCTCCGGGTGGGCGTCGATGACGTGCCTCGCGAAGTCGATCTGTTCGAGCGTCGCGCCGACGGGCCGGTCGGCACACGGCCCTTCGGGCACGTGCATGGACCAGAACTGCGCGCCGACCTGCCCCGCGCGCAGCCGCGGCACGTCGCTCTCCAGGCCGCTGTCGCCCGTCTCGAAGTCGTACCAGGGCAGCTCGCGCAGCGCCCAGGGGAGCCCGCTGTAGCCGTCGGCGACCGGATGCGAGGCGAGCAGCGCACGGGCCCGCTCCGCCGGGCCGGACGCCGTTTCGCGCTCGGGCAGCGGCTCGTGCTCGTGCACGGGCAGCGGTTCCGGCACGGGAAGCCGCTCCGGCGGGGGCAGCGGTTCCCGGCCGGGCAGGGGCTCGCGGCGGGGGAACGGCTCGGGGCCCGGCAACGAGGCCCGCGCGGGCGGCGGCTCGGCGGTCGCGTGCGGCGCCCCGGGTGCCCCGGGTGCCCCGGACGCCCGGGGCTCGTCGGGCGAGAGGGCGGGTTCGGTCGGGGCGGGGAGCGCGTCGAGCTCCCCCGCCTCGGCGGGGGTGGAGAGTTCCTCCTGCAGATCTGCCATGGCAGGTGCTCCGGACGTCGGCGGGCGGCAGTTCCCATCACGGTGGCACGGCACGGCTGTTGCTTCGCGGCGGGCGGAGCGTTCGGGGTACGCGGCGGTCCACGGGGGAGGCGCATGGCGCGCCGCGCGGAACGCGGAAGGGCCCCGCCGACCGAAATCGGTGGAGCCCCTTCTCGTACGCGACGGAGAGCGTTCCCGCCGCGCGAACGACCTCGTTGCCGCCCGAGAGCCTCGTTGCCCGGGACCGGCCTCAGTGCCCGGGACCGGCCTCAGTTGCCCGAGACCGTCACCTCGTCGTCGTTGTTCAGCTCCTCGACCAGCTTCTTGACCTTGGCCTTGTCCCAGAGGAGGTTGCCGCCCGTCTGGCCCGCGAGCGGCATGTTCATGGACTTGCCGTCGCCGCCGGTGACGCCCTTCATGGCCCAGAACATGGAGGCCACGTCCATCAGCCCCATGTCCTTGTCGACGATCAGGGTGTCCAGGCCCGCGCCCATCATGGGGTAGAGCTTGAAGGGGTTCATGACCGTGCCGGGCGTCGCGGCCTGGCTGGCGAGGGCCGCGAGGAACTTCTGCTGGTTCTTCGTACGGTCCAGGTCGCTGCCCGGGAGTGCGTAGCGGGTGCGGACGAAGGCGAGGGCCTGCTCACCGTCGAGCGTCTGCTTGCCGGCCTCGAAGTCGGCGCCGGACTTCTTGTCCTTGAAGCCCTTGGGGATGTCCATCTCGACGCCGCCGACCGCGTCCACGATCTTGGCGAAGCCGCCGAAGCCGATCTCGGCGTAGTGGTCGATCTTCAGACCGGTGTTGAACTCGACGGTGCGGACGAGGAGTTCGGGGCCGTCCTCCGCGTACGCCGCGTTGAGCTTCGTCTGGCGGCCCTGGTTCGGGTAGAGCTTGCCGGACTCGGCGCCCTTGAAGGAGGGGATCGTGACGTTCGAGTCGCGGGGCAGCGAGATCATGGTGTTCCCGCCGTCGTCGGCGACGTGCAGGATCATCATCGAGTCCGTGCGCTTGCCCTCGGCGGAGCCCGTGTGCAGCTTCTTCTTGTCCTCGGCGGTCATGCCCTCGCGGCTGTCGGAGCCCACGATCAGGTAGTTCGTGCCGGCGCCGCCCTCGGGCCGCTCGATGACCTTGGAGAGGTCGACCTCGCGCTTGAGCTTGGAGTCGGCCCAGAAGTACGTGACGACGGACGTCACGAGGAGGACGCTGACGACCGTGATCGCGCCCCACTTGATCCGCTTGCGCCAGTTCGGCGCGGGGCGCGGGGCGCGCGGCGGCTGTCCGGTGCCGCCCTGGCCGCCGTTGCCGCCGTTGGGCTGGCCGTAGACCTGGCCGGTGTTGTAGCCGCTGTCGTACGCGTTGCCGGGGCCCTGGCCGTACGGGTCCTGGCGCGGGGTCCGCGGCTCGAAGACGTCGTCGCGGGCGTCGCCGTACGGCTGCCCGTTCCCGTACTGGTCGCCGTACCCGTCGTCGTACGCGGGCTGCGGCGGGACCCCGCCGGGCGGCGTACCGGCCGGACGGGAGGGCTGGCCGCGCTGGATGTGCCGCATTACGCGGGCTCCCTCGGGCTGGGAGTCGCCGCGGCCGCGGCCGTATCCCCGGCCGCCGCCCTGATCGTCAGGCCAATCGCTCATGTGGCCCAGTGTGCCGCCTGGAGGCGTGCGCCTTACAGGGCGGTCGGGAATTCGGGTCAGGGCTGTTGCAGAGCTGATGCAAAACGGGCGGGGGAAGGGTCGGACATACGTCCGGCATAGGGTGGAGGGCATGACAGACCAGGCCCCCGGCTCGGAGTCGGAAATTCCGGGCAAGCCGACTTCGGCGTCCCGCACCACACTGAGCCACATCATGACCCACAACGACACCAACCTCCTCGGTACGGTGCACGGTGGGGTGATCATGAAACTGGTGGACGACGCGGCGGGGGCGGTCGCCGGACGCCACTCGGGTGGTCCCGCGGTCACCGCGTCCATGGACGAGATGGTCTTCCTCGAGCCGGTCCGCGTGGGCGACCTCGTCCATGTGAAAGCGCAGGTCAACTGGACCGGACGCAGCTCCATGGAAGTGGGCGTCCGGGTCCTCGCCGAGCGCTGGAACGAGTCGACGCCCGCGCAGCAGGTGGGCTCGGCCTACCTCGTCTTCGCCGCGGTCGACGCGGACGGCAAGCCGCGGACGGTGCCGGCGGTCGTACCGGAGACGGACCGCGACCGGCGCCGCTACCAGGAGGCGCAGATCCGCCGTACGCATCGGCTGGCCCGCCGCCGCGCGATCAAGGAACTGCGGGAGGCTCGGGCGGCGGAGGGCTTCGACGAGTAGGCGTGGCGGGGGCGCCTTGGGCGGATTCGTGCGGGTGCGGGTGAGCGGCGGCTTCTCGCGCAGTTCCCCGCGCCCCTTATGGGGCCTGTGCCGGTTGGGTTTTCGATTGCGGGTGACAGGTGGCTGGTCGCGCAGTTCCCCGCGCCCCTTTGGGGTGGGCCCGGTTGGGTTTTGTCTGCGGGTGATACGTGGCTTGTCGCGCAGTTCCTCGCGCCCCTTAAGGGGCCTGCGCCGGTTCTGCGGCTCCCCGGGAGGCCAGGGCCTAGGGGTGGCAGTGGCCAGGGTGACCAGGGGCGCGGGGAACTGCGCGACCAGCCACAACGCACCCGCAGACAAGAACCGCAACGCCCCCCCCGCAGGGAAGCCGCGAGTCCCCCTGACCCCCAAGGTCAGGAACAAACCACCTCGTCCCCCGTCACCGCTCCGAACTCCCCCTGCCGAGAATCCTCCGCCCGAACCCCCCGCACCGCCCTGAAATCCGTCCCCGCGATCACCTTCAGCGTCGGCCCCTGCCCAGGCACCGCCCGCATCTCCGCCCCCGGAAGCGCCGTCGCCAGGGACTTCGCGGACCGGTCCCAGCGGGGGTCGAACGTGACCACGGTGCGCGGAGCCGGCCGCGCCGCCGCGCCCGGCACGTCCACCGGCGCCCCCGTGGTCTGGAACCCCGTCGCCCGCAGCCCCGCGTCGACCCGCTGCCCGAGCCCCGGCGTCCCCGTGCCGTTCTCCACCTGGACCCGGATCTGCTGCGGCGAGACGTCGACCATCGTGGCCCTGGACTTCCTGCGGTGCTGTGCCAGCGGCCGGTCCTCGCGCAGCGCGTCGAACAGCCGGCCGGACTTCGACGGGTCCCACTTCAGCGTGGCGCCGATGCCGGGCACGTTCTGGCCCATGGGGCTCAGCGGCACGGTCGTGAACTCCGAGGACGAGGGCGAGAAGCCCCGCATGGCCTGCCCGAGATCCAGCATGTCGCCCGTCCCGAAGCCCTTGTCCGCCCGGACCGAGCCGAGCAGCGTCCGCGTCACGTCGCGGAACTTGACCGGGTTCAGCAGCACTCCGCTGCTCGTCGCCTTCGCGATGAGCGCCGCGAGGAAACGCTGCTGACGCTGCATGCGGCCCAGGTCGGAGGCCCCGTCGACGTACCGGGAGCGGACGAACTGCAGCGCCGCGCCGCCGTCCAGCTGGTGCTTTCCCTCGGTCAGGTTCAGTCCGGTGTGGGAGTCCTGCAGTGGCCGCGGCGTGCAGATCTCGACCCCGCCGAGGACGTCCACGGTCTTCATGAAGCTCAGGAAGTCGACCTCCAGGTAGTGGTCGATCTTGACCTTCGTCATGTGCTCGACGGTGCGCACCGTGAGGTTCGGGCCGCCCTCCGCGTACGCCGCGTTGATCTTGTTGGGGTGCTCGTGATGCTTCTCGCCGGTGCTGATGTCGGTGTGCGCGGGCAGATCCGCGTAACTGTCCCGGGGCAGGCTCACGACGCTCGCGCGGTCCCGGTCCTCCGAGATGTGCACGATCATGATCGTGTCCGTGCAGTGGCAGGGCGCGCCGCCCAGGCGGTACTTCGCCTTCTCCTTGGGAGTGATCTTGTCGCGGCCGTCGGTGCCGACGAGCAGGACGTTCATGCCGTTGCCCGACTCGGGCCGGTTCTTCATGTCCTTGAAGGCGTCCACCCGCTTGATGCCCGTGTCGAGGCTGGTGACGACGGAGTGCCCGATGCCCGCCGCCGCGAGGACCACCACGGAGAACGTGGTCGCCGTCCGCATCGCCCACCGCGGCCGTTTCCCACGCCTCGGCCGCCGTGCGGACGTTCGGGCCGGTGGGCGGGGGTGGCGCGGCGTGGGGGCGGGGGAGCGGGGCGGTGCGGGCACGTGCGGAACACCTCCGCGGAGACGGCGGCCGGGGGCGGTAGACGGGCGGGCGGACGGGCCTGGGAACCCGAGAAAGGTAATGCCATACGAAATGCGGACCGGGGTAGCGACCCGGACGGCGCGCGTCCGTGTCCCCCATTCGCGGTAACGTGACGCGTGATGAACGCGAAGTCTGAGGCGCAGCCTCCAGCCGTATCCGTGATCATGCCCGTCCTCAACGAGGAGCGGCATCTGCGCGAGGCCGTGCACGCGATCCTGCAGCAGGAGTACGCGGGCGAGATGGAGGTCGTCGTCGCGCTCGGCCCCTCCACCGACCGCACGGACGAGATCGCCGCCGAGCTGGTCAGGGAAGACCCGAGGGTCCACACGGTCCCCAATCCGACGGGGCGTACGCCCGCGGCGCTGAACGCCGCCATCAAGGCGTCCCGTCACCCGATCGTGGTCCGCGTGGACGGCCATGCCGCGCTCTCGCCCGGCTACATCACGACCGCGGTCCGCCTCCTGGAGGAGACGGGCGCGATGAACGTCGGCGGCATCATGCACGCCGAGGGCCAGAACGCCTGGGAGCAGGCGGTCGCCGCCGCCATGACCTCGAAGATCGGCGTGGGCAACGCCGCCTTCCACACCGGCGGCGAGCCCCAGCAGGCCGAGACGGTCTACCTGGGCGTCTTCCGCCGCGAGGCCCTTGAACGGCAGGGCGGCTACAACGAGGAGTTCATCCGCGCCCAGGACTGGGAGCTGAACTTCCGCATCCGTGAGGCCGGCGGCCTGATCTG
Organism: Streptomyces sp. NPDC044106; assembly: GCF_056433985.1. Taxonomy (NCBI): domain Bacteria; kingdom Bacillati; phylum Actinomycetota; class Actinomycetes; order Kitasatosporales; family Streptomycetaceae; genus Streptomyces; species Streptomyces sp. NPDC044106. The sequence continues at coordinate 34,622 of NZ_JBWKFZ010000003.1, read as the reverse complement.
GTTCTCGCCCGAGCTGAAGGTCTCCTACCGCCCGCGCCCGAGCGTGAAGGCGCTGGCCAAGCAGTACAAGGACTACGGCCGCTGGCGGCACGTCGTCGCCCGCTACCACGAGGGCTCCATCAACCTGCGCTACCTCGCGCCGCCGACCGCGGTCTGCGCGATAGCCGCGGGCATCGTCGTGGGTGCGGCGCTCACGCCGTGGGGCTTCGTCATCCCGGGCGGCTACCTCGCGGCCATCGCCGCCGGGTCCGTCCCCGCGGGCAAGGGCCTGCCGCTCAAGGCGCGCCTGCAGATCCCGGTGGCGCTCGCGACCATGCACATGTCGTGGGGCTGGGGCTTCCTCACCAGCCCGCGCGCGCTGGCCAGGAAGGTCATCGCCTCGCGCCGCCCGGCCGTGCTGGGGGAGACCCAGGAGGCCTGAGCGCCCCGCATCCGTACGAACGGCCCGGCCCCACCTCAGCGGTGGAGCCGGGCCGTCGTCGTGAAAGCCGCTACCAGCTGAAGTTCGGGTCGACCTTCATGCACGCCTTCTTGTCGGAGCCACTGAGCGCGTCCGCGGAATCGGGAGTCCTGTCGTCCTTCTTCTTCGGCTTGGGCGGCATGTCGCCCTCGCGCCAGTCCGCGCCGACGACGAGCGTCACCCCGGAGACGTCCGTCGACTTCTTCGCCGAGCTCAGCGGCAGGCCCAGGGCCTTGGCGACCCGCTGGGCGTCGCCCTCCAGTTCCTTGCTGGGGTAGCGCACGACCGTCTTCTTCTCGGTCAGCGCGGCCGACGCGTCCGGGGCCGCCTTCGTGAAGCCCTTGCCGGCCAGGAGCTGCGCCACCGTGTTGGCCCGGCCGCTGACCGGGGGTTCGACGTCGGTACGCGTGCCGTTCTGGACCTGCACCGCGATCTTGTCGTCCGCGGCGGCCGGGTCGTCGGACGGCTTCTCCTTGGCCGGCTTCTTGTGGCCCTTGCCGTCCAGCGGGATGTCGTCGCGGACGAGGCGGAAGAGCTGCTCGGCGTCGCCGGGCTTGGGCACGACGCGCTCACCGGCGTACTCGAACGGCATGGTCGTCATCGTCGTGCGCGACGGCGAGACCTTCTTCAGCTCGTTGCCGAGGTCGTACAGCTTCACGAGGTCGCCGAGCCCGTTGTCGACCTTCAGCGCCCTCGTCGCCTTGTCGGCGAGCTTGCGCAGCTTGTTGGGGCTGCTGAGGCCGGTGTTCTCGCGGAGCTTGCGGACCAGCGCGTTCATGTACATGTGCTGGGCCTTGGCGCGGCTGATGTCGGTGCCGCCCTCGAAGCCGTACCGGGTGCGCAGCCACTGCAGGGCCTGCTTGCCCTCGACTTCCGTGGTGCCCTTCTTCAGCTTCAGGCCCGAGCCGTGGCCCTGGCTGTCGCGCGAGTGGATGTTCCTGTCCACACAGACGGGTACGCCGCCGATGGCGTCCGCCATGGAGACCACACCCGAGAAGTCGACCATCATGAAGTGGTCGATGTGGATGTTGGTGAGCTTCTCCCAGGTGGCGACCGTGCAGCCGGGGCCACCGCGGCCGAGGGACTCGTTGGTCATGTACCGCGGGCCGGTCTGCGGGTAGACCTTGCCGTCGTCGGGGTCGGTGCACTTGGGAATCTGCAGCAGCGTGTCGCGGGGCATGCTGACGACCGACATGTTGGAGCGGTCGGCCGAGAGGTGCAGCAGCATCTGCACGTCAGCGAGCGGCGGCGAGCCGAAGGTTTCCTTGGCGCCGCCGAGCTTCTGGTTCGCCTTGGAGTCGCGGGCGTCCGAGCCGATGAGGAGGATGTTCAGCGGGGTCTGACCTGCGGCGTTGGGGGTGGGCGCGGGGGCCCGGTGCTCGCCGAGGTTCAGGTCGTCCGTCTCGATATTGCCGTTGAGGTACTGGTAGTAGAGGTATCCGGCGCCGGCCGTCCCGAGTATCAGTACCGAGAGGATCGTCGCCGACCAGCGCAGTACGCGGCGTTTGCGACGTGGCGCTCGCGCGCCGCCGCGCGTGCCGCGGCCCCCGCGCCGGTGCCGGGCGTCGGACTTCGCGGCTTCGCCGCCGGCGTGCGCGGAGTCCTCGGGGCCCGCCTCGCCGTCGTGCGCGCCGCCGTCCCAGCCGTGATCACTGGCGTGCGGAGCGCGTCGTCGCGCCCCCTCCTTACGCACGCTGTTCTGCCTCATCCCCAGCCCCTCCCCGCCCCTGTTCCTGAAGTGCGGCCGCACCGCGGCGCCTTGGCGCATTGTTAGACGCAGAACGACCGCTTCAGGTCACTTGGCACACACAGTCTTGTCCGCTTCGACTTTCTTGATGTCCTTCGGTGCCTTCGACGAGGCATCAATGGGCACCCCCGCGCCCTTGAAGTCGCCGCCGAGCGTCAGCTTGACGGCCGGCAGACCCTGTGCGTTCTTCTCGCTCTTGCCCTGCTTCAGGGCGGATCCGGGCAGACCCATGATGTCGGCGAGCCGACGTGCCTGGTCCGCCTCCGCCGCCCCGTACTCGAGCGTCGTCTTCTTGAGCTCCGCGGGCGCGTTCCCCAGCTGGCTGGACTTGAGCACGCCCTCGTCGTTCTGCAGCCAGGTGAGCGTCGTCTGCGCGGCGCCGGTCTTGCCGCTGCCGTTGTAGATGTCGACGCGCACCTCGGAGGCGTCGGCCTTGGGACCCTTGAGGCGGGCGGCCACCGCGGCCTTCTCCTTCTTCTCCTTCTTCTTCACCTCGGTCAGCGACTGGTCGGCGCGCATCAGCGCGAAGAGCTGCTCGGCCTTGGACCGGTCGGGCACGACCGTGACCGGCGTCTTCTCGGCGGGGTTGTCGACCACCGGCACCGTGGTGAAGCTCAGGTTCTTCATGTCGAGCTTGCCGAGCTCCATGCCGAGGTCCTTGAGCTTCATTATGTCGGCGATCTTGGAGTCGACGGTGAGGGCCTCGGTGCCCGCCTCCGCGAGCTTGACCATCTTCGTCGGGCTGGTGAGGGTGTCGCTGGACTTCAGCTTGCGCATCAGGGAGCTGAGGAACTGCTGCTGGAGCTCGATCCGGCTCAGGTCGCCGCCGTTGCCCACGGTGTGGCGGGTGCGGACGAACGCCAGCGCCTTCTCGCCCTCGACCACGTGCTTGCCCTTGGGCAGCTTCAGATGCGACTTGGGGTCGTCGATGTCCTTGGCGAGACAGACCTCCACGCCGCCGACCGCGCTGGAGAGCGTCTTGACCGCGTTGAAGTCGGCCACCATGAAGTGGTCGGGCGTGATGCCGGTGATCGCCTTGACCGTACGCATCGTGCAGCTCGGCGTGCGGTCGTACTGGCCGAGGCTTTCGTTGAAGCGGACCTTCTGCGAGCCCTGGATGTTCTTGGTGCTGCCGTCCTTCTGCTTCGTCGGGCAGACCGGGATGTCGACGATCATGTCGCGCGGGATGCTCAACGCGGTCGCGTTCGTGCGGTCCTTGGAGACGTGCAGCAGGATCGTTGTATCGGCGTGGCCGACGCTGCCCTCGTCCCCGTACCCCTCGTTGCCGTCACCGCTGCGCTTGTCGGTGCCCATCACCAGGATGTTGATGGCCCGGTCCTTGCTGAAGCCGCCGGTGCCCGCGCCGTCATCGTCTATCGACGTGATGTTGTCGTTGAGGTGCTGGTAGTAGAGGTAGCCGCCGGTGCAGCCCGCGACGAGCAGGAAGGCGAGCGTGCCGCCCGTCCAGATCATCACCTTCTTGCCCTTGGACTTGCGCGGCTTCTGCTTGCGCCGCCCGCCCGGGACCACTTCCGGTTCCTTGACGCGCCGCCGGCGCTGCCCCGGCACCTCGCGGCGCTCGTCGCGCCCGTCCTGCCGGGAACCTTGCCGGGAACCCTGACGGGGTCCCTCGCGCGCGTCCTCACGGCCCGGCCCCGGACGGCCACGGCCGCCCCTGCGGGGTGAGGAGCCACGCGGCTTCGGCACCGTCGACTGCTCTGCGGAAGGGCTCAGTCGCAGTTCGTAATCACCGGTATCCGGGTTGAGCACCCACTGGTCTGCGGGGTCGATGTTCTCCGCCCGCCCACGGCCTTGCGCGTCCACGGTTGTTTGCGTCCTCCGTCGGGGCCACGCGGCGCCTTACCCCCCTCAGAAGGCGCTCGGTCAGTCGGTCCAGCGGTGCGTGGCCGAGATGGCCCGGCGCACCGGATCGCTCACACTATCCGCCCAGTTCAGCGTCGAACGACGCCGGTGACAAATTCCACTCCCCTACAACTGGGCAATCCGCCCTATTTCTTTGTGGGGGGCACTCTTCCCTTGGGGATCGCTTTACTTACAGGTGGATCCGGCGGCCGTGTTGCCCCGGAATGTGGGCACGGGCGACGGGGTGGGGCCGGGGTCGTCCGGCTTCTCGTCACTCCATCCCTCACCGGCTCCGTCGTACTCCTCCTCGGCAGGGGACTGCTCTTCGGGAGAGGTCCCTTCCTCTCGGGCAGCCCCTTCTTCGCGAGAGGCCCCTTCCTCTTCCTCGGACGACGAGTTCCGGCGCGCCTGTTCCTCGCCGGGCCCTGCTTGCTGTGACCGCCGCGGGTCCACCACGACCGGACTGTCCGTGCGCAGCCGGGAGAAGAGCTGGTCCGCCGCGGGCTCCACGAGTTCGTCGCGGTTGGCGTCGTAGGTGTACGACTGCCGGGGGACCGTGAGGAACTGCACCCGGTCCGTGGGGATATCGCGCATGCCACGCACCAGTTCGTACAAACCCCGCAGACTGGCGAGTCCGGGGTCGGTGGTCAGTGAAGAGGTCGCCGCGTCGAGAACGGGATAGAGCTTCGTCGGATTCAGCAGGACGTCATTGCTCTGCACCTTGTTGACGAGCGCGCCGAGGAACCCCTGCTGGCGGTCGATCCGGTCGGTGTCGCTGCCGTCGCCGAGGCTCTTTCGCGCGCGTACGTAACCCAGCGCCTGTTCGCCGTCGAGGCTCCGCAGGCCCGGGTCGAGCTTCACGCGGGCGTCGGTGTCGTCGATCGGATTCCGAATGCAGACCTGCACGCCGTCGACCGCGTCGACCATGTCCTTGAAGCCCGCGAAGTCCACGACCATGTGGTGGTCGACGCGGATCTTGGTCAGCTTCTCGACGGTACGGATCGTGCAGGCCGTACCGCCGAGCTCGAAAGCCGAGTTGAACTGGGTGAGTTGCGACTCCGTCCGCGAGCCGTCCTGCCTTCGGCAGTCCGGCACCTCCACCATCAGGTCGCGCGGGATCGACACCGCCGTCGCGCTCTTCCGGTCGGCCGCCAGGTGCAGCAGGATCGTGGTGTCCGAGCGCTGGGTGCCGGGGTCCTTGCCGTACTCGCGGTTGCCCGGTCCCGCGCGGGTGTCGGAGCCGAGGAGCAGGATGTTCTGGGCGCCCCGCACCAGCGCGGTCGGCCGCTCCTTCTCGAAGCGCGCCAGCTCGGCGGCCGCGTCGGTGTCCTCGGTGATGTTCCCGTTCAGCTTCTGGTACGCCGCCCAGCCCGCGCCGCCCGCACCGAGCACCAGGACGGCCCCGCCGAGCGCGGCGTACCGCAGCCAGCGGCGCCGGCGCCGGACGACACCCGTACCGGTGGGACTCGCACCCGACCCGGGCCCGAACGTGCCCTTCGGCTCGGGCGAGGCGCCCCCCGCCCCGGAAGACGTGCCTGCGGTTTCGGTCACGTGAGCGTCCACCCCTCATGGCTACGTCGGTCCGTCCGTTATCCGTACCTAAGACCATGACCCGCCACGGCACGCCTGGCCTCCGGTCCGGGTCACGGGTGCGCCGAACGGGGGAGGAGGGGGGTGGTTCGGGGGAGGGGGGGAAGGGCTGGGGGTGGGGGTGCTGAACAGGAGTCCGAGCCCCGCCTCCCTCAGAGGTGCAGGGCGCTGAACGGGAGGCCGAGCCCCGCCTCCCTCAGGGGCGCGGGGAACTGCGCGCTCAGCCACGACGGCCCCGCACGGGAAGCCGAGGGGACACAGGCTGAGACCGGGACGCGGGGCGCGCCATAGGGAGGCCGAGCCCGGCCTCCTTCAGAGGTGCAGGGCGCTGAACGGCGAGCCGAGCCCCGCCTCCCTCAGGGGCGCGGGGAACTGCGCGCTCAGCCACGACGGCCCCGCACCGAAAAGCACGCCCCGCCCCCCATCCCCCCACCGCCCAAGGCCCCCGGCCAGACCGCTCACCGCAGAGTGAGACCCACCTTCTCCTCCACGACCCGCCTCTCCAGCCGACCGTCAGACCCAGACCCCTCCTCCAAATGACGGCAAAGCACCACAGATCCCCCCACCGCCAACGCCCCGTAAAGCCCCGCACTCAGCCCCTGCCACGTGTCGTACGGCAACCCGGACAGCACCCGGCTCCCCGCACCGACCCCGAGCCGCCCCGCATCCGCCCGAGCCCGCTCGACGACCTCCGCCCCGGTCAGCTCCTCACCCTCCACCACAAGGGCGACCTCGTCCGGGTCGACCGGAGCGAAGGGAGCGAACCGGTCCCCCTGCCCCGGCACTTCGACCGCGTAGTCCGTGAAACCGGCCGGCGGCTGCGGAAAGCGTCCGCCGAGCGGCCGCAGCGCGAGCGCCACCCGCTCGCCGGAGCAGCCCCGCGCGGCGTCCAGCGAGTCAGGACCGCTCACGACGAGATCGGCGGACGCCGGGTCGCCGCCCACGTCGGCGACGACTCCCACCGACGAACAGGCCAGCAGCCACACGGCCGTCTGCCAGTGCGCGGGCAGCAGCAGCACGGCCCGGTCACCGGGCTCGGCCGCGAGATCTCCCTGGAGCAGATTGGCGGTCTTGGCCACCCAATTGGCGAAGGTGGCCACGGACAATTCCACGCGTTCACCGGTGGCGTCGTCGTAGAAGGTGACAAGGGGGCGGGCCGGGTCCGAGGCGAGCGCGGATCGCAGCAGGTCGGCAGGGGTGCGGTCATTGGCGTTCACGGGCGCAAGGGTACGCGGGCGCCCGCCCGGCCCCCCGGCGTGGCGGCGAAGTGCGGCACCCGGATCGCCCGCTCAGGGCCGACGACCCGTCAGTTCCCCAATGGACAGATGTGTACCGGTATGCCAACTATCAGCTGTATGCGTGGATTCCTTGCTTCCTCGATCGGCGTCACGTGCGCGGCCGCTCTGGCCCTGCCCCTCACTCTGCAGGCGTCCGGCGCCCGAGCCGCAGCGCCCGACGGACCGCCGTCCGCCGGGTCCGCCACGGAGGCGGTCCCCGGCAGTACCCAGTCCCTACCGCTCGCCCCACTCGCCTCCGACCGCTCGCTCGGCCCCGCCGGGGTGAGCGAACAAGGCCTGACCCGACGCGATGTGCACCCCTTCTCCCTGGTGGGCGTCGTCTGGAACGACCCCGACGCCGAACTGAACGGCACGGTCCAGGTCCGCACCCGCGCGACCGGCACCGCCGCCTGGTCCGGCTGGCAGTACGTCGAGACGCACAACCACGAACACGCCCCCGACCCCGACGACGCCGAGCGCGGCGCCGGCACGGTCCGCGGCTCCACCGCGCCGCTCTGGGTCGGCGCCTCGGACGGCGTCGAGATCCGCGTACGGCCGGAGCGGCCCGCGGACCGGCCCGCCGCGGCCCCGCTCCCCGAGGGCCTGCGCCTCGAACTGGTGGACCCGGGCGACGAGCCCCCGCCGCAGAGCGCACAGACCGACCCGGAGCGCTCCACAGCACCGGCTGCGAAACCCCCCGCCTCCGCGGCTTCCTCCGCCTCCGCCTCCGCCGAATCCTCAGCCTCTGCCGAATTCCCCGCCTCCGCCGAATCCTCAGCCTCTGCCAAATCCCCCGCCTCTGCCGAATCCCCGGCCTCCGCCGAGGCTCCCGCCAACGAGGCCTCCCCCCTCTCCGCGGCCGCCCCCGTCTCCGGAATGACGGCCGCCTCGGACGCCACCGCCGCCACCGCCGCCTCCGCGGCCTCCGCCTCGGACGCCACCGCCGCCAACGCCGCCTCCGCGGCGAACGCCGATCTCGTGCCGATCGGCGCCACCGTCATTCCCGAACTGACGAAGCAGCAGACGGAGGACGAGCTGATCGCGGCCCGCGGCGGCCCGGAAGTGGCAGGTCAGGAACGGCCCTACGTCGGCCCGCGCCCGCGCATCGTCACGCGCAAGGGCTGGGGCGCCGACGAGGGGCTCCGCGAGAAGAACTTCGCGTACACCAAAACCGTGAAGGCCGCCTTCCTGCACCACAGCGCGTCCGGCAACAACTACCGCTGCTCACAGGCCCCGTCGGTGCTGCGCGGCATCTACCGCTACCACGTCAGGAGCAGCGGCTGGCGCGACTTCGGCTACAACTTCGCGGTCGACAAGTGCGGAACCATCTACGAGGGCCGTGCCGGAGGTGTGGCCAAGCCGGTCCTCGGGGCCCACACTCTCGGGTTCAACAGCAAGAGCATGGGCATCGCCGTCCTCGGCTCGTACAACACCGTCAGCCCGCCGAAGGCGGCCGTGCGAGCCGTCGCCCGGCTGACCGCGTGGAAGCTCGGCCTGTTCGGCGTGAACCCGCGCGGTACTACGCACCTGAAGTCCGGCGGTGGCAATCTCTTCAAGAAGGGCACGAAGGTCCGGTTCCACGTGATCTCCGGGCACCGGGACGGATTCGCCACCCAGTGCCCCGGCAACCGCCTGTACAAGAAGCTTGGCAAAACCCGGACCTCGGCCGCCCGCTACCAGGGCCGCTGAGTCCCGGGCCGCCGAGTCCCGACGCACCACCCGAACCGCACGATCTGCACATCCGTCTGCATACACTGGCCGGCCGAAACTCAAAGTTCGGCCGGCCCCAGCAGGAAGCAGAGACGACAGGTGACAGAAGCGATCCTCCTGGTCGGCGGCAAGGGGACCCGGCTGCGGCCCCTCACGGTCAACACCCCCAAACCGATGGTCCCGGCGGCAGGCGTCCCGTTCCTCACCCACCAGCTCGCGCGGGCCCGCGCCGCAGGCGTCAACCACATCGTCCTCGCCACCTCCTACCTCGCCGAGGTCTTCGAGCCGTACTTCGGCGACGGCTCGGCGCTCGGCCTGCACATCGAGTACGTCACCGAGACCGAGCCACTCGGCACCGGCGGCGCCATCCGCAACGTGGCCCCGCACCTGCGCTCGGCCCCCGACGAGCCCGTCCTGATCTTCAACGGCGACATCCTCACGGGCCTGGACATCCGCGCCCTGGTCGCCACGCACGAGGAGTCCGGCGCCGACGTCTCCCTGCACCTCACCAAGGTCGACGACCCGCGCGCGTACGGCCTGGTGCCCACCGATCCGACCGGCAGGGTCACGGCCTTCCTGGAGAAGCCGCAGACCCCCGAGGAGATCGTCACCGACCAGATCAACGCGGGCGCGTACGTCTTCCGCCGCTCGGTCATCGACACGATCCCCGCGGGCCGCCCCGTCTCCGTCGAACGCGAGACCTTCCCCGACCTCCTCGCCTCCGGCGCCCACCTGCAGGGCATGGTCGACTCGACGTACTGGCTGGACCTGGGCACGCCCCAGGCGTTCGTACGGGGCTCCGCCGACCTGGTCCTCGGCCGCGCCCCCTCCCCGGCGGTCCCGGGCCGGTGCGGCGAGAGCCTGACCCTGCCCAGCGCCACCGTGGCCGCCGACGCCAAGCTCACCGGCGGCACGGTGATCGGCGAGCACGCCCGCATCGGCGAGGGCGCGCGCATCTGCGGCAGCACGGTCCTGTCCGGCGCGGTCATCGAACCGGGCACGGTCATCACGGACTCCCTGATCGGCGCGGGCGCGCGGATCGGCGCCCGCTCGGCGCTCTCGGGGGCGGTGATCGGCGACGGCGCGACGGTCGGCGCCGACAACGAGCTGCGCGAAGGCGTACGAGTCTGGTGCGAGGCCACGTTGCCGGCGGGGGCGGTGCGGTTCTCGTCGGACCAGTAGGGCTCGGATCTCCCTCGGACCAGTAGTGACCGGGCGTCCCGGTTCTGCCCGGGCCGGTAGTGGGCGGGCGTCCCGGTTCTGCCCGGGCCGGTAGCGTCTGGCGCCCCGGCTCTTCCTGGGCCAGTAGCGCCCTGGCGCCCGGTTCCTCTCGGACTGACCGACCGCGCCCCGGGGGTCCCACCCGTCGCCTACCCTCGTACAGATGTCCTCCCGTTTCGCCCCGCGCCCCACCCGCACCACCGTGCGCGGTGGCGAAACGGCCGTACCGGCGGGCGTCCCGCGCGCTGCGTCCGAGGCCTCCCGTTCCCATACCCCCGCCCCCACCCCTGCCCGCACCCGTACGTGGAAGCCGCCCTTCCCCCTGGACCTCGCCCTGACCCTCGGCCCGCTGCGCCGGGGCCCGGCCGACCCCGCCTTCCGGGTGACCCCCGACGGTGCGATCTGGCGCACGAGCCGTACGCCGGAAGGCCCGGGAACGCTCCGGGTGACCGCCCGCTCGGGGACGGTGGAGGCGACGGCGTGGGGCCCGGGAGCGGACTGGTTCCTGTCCCGGCTTCCCGTCCTCCTGGGCGAGTCGGACGACCCTTCGCTCTTCGTCCCGCGCCACCGCCTGGTCGCCGCGACGGCGCACCGCCGCCCCGGCCTCCGGCTGGCCCGTACGGGTCTGGTCCTGGAGTCCCTGATCCCGTCGATCCTGGAACAGAAGATCACCGCGGACGAGGCCTACCGGGCCTGGCGCCTCCTGCTCCGCACGTTCGGCGAGCCCGCGCCCGGCCCCACGCCTCCTCACATGTACGTGATGCCGGCGCCCCGTACCTGGGCCCTGATCCCCTCCTGGGAGTGGCACAAGGCGGGCGTGGACAACAAGCGGGCGTCCACGATCCTGCGCGCGGTCGCGAGGGCGTCCCGTCTTGAGGAGGCGGCGACGATGGCGCCCGCGGACGCGCAGGCCCGCCTGGAAGTGATCCCCGGCATCGGCCCCTGGACGTCCGCGGAAACGGTCCAGCGCAGCAATGGTGCGCCCGATGCGGTGACGGTCGGCGATCTCCACCTTCCCGGCATCATCGGGCACGCCCTCGCGGACGACCGTGACGCGGACGACGCGGAGATGCTGAGGCTTCTGGCGCCGTACGCGGGGCAGCGGCACCGGGCGACGCGCCTGCTCCTCCTGAGCGGCCGCGTGCCGCTCCGCCGGGCTCCCCGAATGAGAAAAACGAACATCGCGACGTGGTGAACGCGGCGGGGTCCGCTGCGGGTACGCGGTGACCGTTCGCGCAGTTCCCCGCGCCCCTGCACCACCCCCGCGCCCCTGTCGGCTGCGGCTACCCGATGGTTGCTCGCGCAGTTACCCGCGCCCCTAGGGGTGGCCCCGCCTCGTTGTCCGCTGCGGGTGCGCGGTGGTTGCTCGCGCAGTTCCTCGCGCCCCTAATGCCCTGGCTCGTCGCTAACCACCACCCGCGGACGAACGACGGACGGAAACCCCCTCCAAGGGGCGCGGGGAACTGCGCGACCAACCCCGACGCACCCGCACCAAACAACGCACGGGGCCCACCCCTAGGGGCGCGGGGAACTGCGCGACCAGCCACGACGGGCCCGCACCGGACAGCGCACCCTCGCCCCCCCCCACACACATAGACGTCACCGCACCACAACAAACTCCCCCACAACCCGCGAACCCCGAGCCGGCGGCTCAACCGCAGGGTGTCCCACCGCCACCGCCCCCATCGGCTCCCAGGACGACGGCAGCCCGAGGACATCCCGTACGACATCCCGGCAGAACATCGTCGAGGAGACCCACGCCGACCCCAACCGCTCCCCGACCAGCGCCACCAGGAAGTTCTGCACCCCCGCCCCCGCCGCGACCACGAACATCTCCCGCTCGGCCGCATCCCGCCGCGCGTCCCCGTACGCGTGCGCGCCGTCCAGCACCAGGCACGGCACCACCAGATAGGGGGCCTTGCGCAGTACGTCACCCCGGCGGACCCGCTTGGCGATGGACTCCTCCGACCTCCCGTCCCGCCGGAGATCCGCGATCCACGCGTCCCGCATCGCGTCGAGCAGTTCGACTCGCGACGCGGCGGACTCCAGCAGGACGAAGCGCCACGGCGTCGTGTGGTGCGGCGCGGGCGCGGTGAGGGCCGCGGCCACGGCCCGCCGCACGGCACCGGGATCGACCGCCTCGTCCGCGAACTCACGGACGGTACGGCGCCGCGTCACCGCTTCCCGTACCGCCTCGGACGTACCGAGCCGGAACATGTCGTCCCGCGCACCGCGCACCAGCGCCCGGGCCCCGGTGTCCGGCGCGTCCGCCGCCTCACCGGCCACCACGTGCGGCAGCCCGCGGACCACCGCGACCGGCAGCCCCGCGGCCTTCCCCTTGACGAGGTCGCCCGCGGCGGCCAGCTCGTCCGCCGTGGCGACGACGGTCGCGCTCAGCGGGTTGCCGTACGCGTCGACGCCGCCCCGCAGGTCGTCCAGGACCCGCACCCCGGCCGCCCCGATGGCGACGTCGGTGAGCCCGGCACGCCAGGGCCGCCCGAAGGTGTCGGTGACGACGACGCCGACGTCCACGCCCAGCGCGTCCCGCAGCCCGTCCCGCACGGCACGGGCCGACGCGTCGGGGTCGAGGGGCAGCAGCAGCACGGTCCCCGCCGGGGTGTTGGACGCGTCGACCCCGGCCGCCGCCATCACGAGCCCCTGCCGGTTCTCGACGATGCGCAGGGTTCCGCGCCGCGCCACCACCCGTACGGTCTCCTCGTCGATGGCCGCCTCGCGGTCGGCCGCCTCGACGATCCGCCCCTCGGCCTTGCTGACGATCTTGGACGTGACCAGGACCACGTCACCGTCGGCGAGCCCCGGCTCGGCGGCCGCGATCAGCTTGGCCAGGTCGTCGCCCGGCCGCACCTCGGGCAGTCCGGGCACGGCCCACACGCGGTAGGAGGGTGCACTCACGCGCGTACCTCCGAGGCGAGCGTGAGAGCCTGCCGCGCCATCTCGGCGGCGGCGTCGACGTCGGTCATCATCAGCGGCACGGCGCGGCACCGGATCCCGGCGCTCTCCACCCGCTCCACCACGCCCGCGTCGACACTGTCGACGAGCCAGCCGTCGAGAAGGCCGCTGCCGTAGTGCTCGGCGACGGCGGCGGCGCTGGTCTCCACGCCCACGGCCGCGAGGACCTTGTCGGCCATGCCCCGCACGGGGGAGTCGCCCACGATGGGGGAGAGCCCGACGACCGGCACGCCCGCGTCGGCGATGGCCTCGCGGATGCCCGGCACGGCGAGGATGGTGCCGACGCTCACCACCGGGTTGGACGGCGGGAAGAGCACGATGTCGGCCTCGGCGATGGCTTCGAGGACGCCGGGCGCGGGCTTGGCCTGCTCGGCGCCGACGGGCACCACGGCGTGCGCGTCCACGGAGGCGCGCAGCCGCACCCAGTACTCCTGGAAGTGCACGGCCTTCTGCTCGCCGTCGACCGTGACGGCGACGTGCGTCTCGACGCGGTCGTCCGACATGGGGATGAGCCGCACGCCGGGCCGCCACCGCTCGCACAGTGCCTGCGTGACGGCGCTGAGCGGATAGCCGGCGCCCAGCATCTGCGTCCGCACGATGTGCGTGGCGAAGTCCCGGTCGCCGAGCCCGAACCACTCGGGTCCGACGCCGTAGGCCGCGAGCTCTTCCTTGACCTTGAACGTCTCATCCGTACGCCCCCAGCCCTGCTCCTCGTTGATGCCGCCGCCGAGCGTGTACATCACGGTGTCCAGGTCGGGGCAGACCTTCAGCCCGAACAGGTGAATGTCGTCACCGGTGTTGCCGATGACCGTGATGTCCGCGTCAGGCGCGGCTTTCTTGAGCCCGCGGAGGAAACGGGCGCCGCCGATACCGCCGGCCAGGACCACAATGCGCATGGACCCCAGCATGTCAGGCGGATACGACAGTGCGTCAGGCGGTTACGGCATCCTCGGTGGTGCCGGGGGCGACGGCGGCGGCGCACCGGGCGGCGTGCATCGGCATCTCGGTCAGGCCGGGGTAGTAGATGTGCAGGCTGACGGCCGGTTCCAGGGAGTCGTTGACGACCTCGTGGACGTACCCGGGCGCGAAGGCGCGCTGCGCGCCCGCGCCGAGCGCCCGGGTGCCCCGCTCGGTGTGTTCGGTCAGCTCACCCTCAAGGAGGGTGAGCACGCCGGAGGAGCGTCCGTGGTCGTGCGTGCCGCTGCCCTGTCCGGGCACCCAGGAGAGCAGCCACACCTCGTAGCCCGGCCCGGTGCGCAGCCGGTGGTACCAGCGGGTGGTGGCGTCGTACTTGACGAGGTGGGCCCATTGGGCGCGGTCGGCGGCGATGGCGCGCCCGAGTCCTGCGAACTCGGCCACGGTGACGGGGTGCTCGCGGGCGGGCTGCAGGAGGTGCGGGACTTCGAGGAGGTCGCCGGCGATCTGGAGGTCGCTGTCGCTGTTCATCGTGCGGTGGTTCCTCAACGTAAGAGTGCTGGGGTGTCGCGAGAATGGTGAAGCGCGGGGGATGCGGAGAGAGCGAGAAACACGCGGGCCCCGGGAGAGTGGGCTCCGCGGCTCAACAGCTGGAGTGGCTCAACAGCTGGAGCAGGAACAGCGACAGCGCGCGTGGGCAGCACCGATGGACCCGCAGGTGCGGGTCATCGAAAGAGCCTGGTTCGCGAGCATGCCCACCAGAACAGCCGCTCACACCCTTCTGTGTCAACTCGCCGTCCGCTATGCGAGAGATGTTTCACCTCATCCGGTTGATCGTTCAGGCGAAAGGTTTGTGCACCCGCCTCTCGGGACACATGGCGCAGCAACCGGCACGCAAACGTCGACGTCCTCCCTATTGAGGCCTCGTGAGGTTCCTGAGGTTCTCCGGTGGGGGGAACGTTCGACGGGGCGTCGGACGGGCCATCGACGGTGTCATGGTTTATGCCGATTTGAACACTTTCCGCATACCCTTGGTTCCGCAGAGTGAATAAGGGGCCCAATAGCAGATCTCGGCTTGACTGGCCCGGATCGGCACACTTGTAATTTCACTCGTGTCGTTCAGTCGAAATCGGTAACGACAGCACCACGGGGACGCACAAGACAGACGAGGGGTGCACATGACCGAGCTGGTTCAGGAACTGCTGGTCGAGGACGCGGACGAAGAACTCGGCTGGCAGGAGCGCGCGCTGTGCGCCCAGACCGACCCCGAGTCCTTCTTCCCCGAGAAGGGCGGCTCCACTCGCGAGGCCAAGAAGGTCTGCCTCGCCTGCGAAGTCCGCTCCGAATGCCTCGAGTACGCACTCGCGAACGACGAAAGATTCGGTATCTGGGGCGGCCTGTCGGAGCGTGAGCGGCGCCGGCTGAAGAAGGCCGCGGTCTGAGCACGAGCGCTCTCGCCCGCGTACGAGAAGGCGGTACGCCAAGGCAGTACGCGAAGGCAGGACGAAGGAAGCACGTGAAGGAACCGGACCCCTGCGGGGCGTGCCGCCCGTCCAATTCGGCACACACCTCCCCCAACCAATGCGCAACGAACGGCCCGTCACCCGTGGGTTATCCACAGGCGGCGGGCCGTCCTCATGCCAGCCGTTAGTGTGGGGCCCCGTCCGAGACACCCCCGTGCCCCCGCAGGGCGCAGGCGTCCACCGCAGTCCATCGAACCGGGGCCCGTACCTCGATGTCCGTGCACAGCCATTCGGCAGCCAGTCACCACGACGCTGCCGCTCCCGAGTTCCCGCGGCACGTCGTGACCGCCGTCCTCGTCACCCACGACGGCGCCCGCTGGCTGCCCGACGCCCTGGCCGGGCTCCTCGGCCAGGAGCGCCCCGTGCAGAACGCGGTGGCCGCGGACACCGGCAGCGGCGACGACTCCGCCCGACTGGTCACCGAGGCCCTCGGCGCCGACCGCGTGCTGCACCTCGCGCGCCGCTCCGGCTTCGGCACCGCCGTCGACGAGGCCGTCCGCTCCGCCGACGTGCTCACCCCCGAAGAGCTTCCGTACCTCAAGCGCCCCAGCGGCTGGGACCCGGTCAGCCGGAGCTGGCGCGACGACGCGTACGACCTGCCCGACCTGCCGCACGGCGAACCGGTGCAGTGGCTCTGGCTGCTGCACGACGACTGCGCGCCGGACCCCGACGCGCTCGCCGAACTGCTCCGCGTCGTGGAGAACGAACACGAGCTCGGCAAGGACGTCGCCGTCGTCGGCCCCAAACTCCGCGGCTGGTACGACCGCAGGCAGCTCCTGGAGGTCGGCGTCTCCATCGCCAACAGCGGCCGCCGCTGGACCGGCCTCGACCGCCGTGAGCAGGACCAGGGCCAGCACGACCACGTACGGCCCGTGCTCTCCGTCTCCACCGCGGGCATGCTGATCCGCCGCGACGTCTACGAACAGCTCGGCGGCTTCGACCGCCGCCTGCCACTGATGCGCGACGACGTCGACCTCTGCTGGCGCGCGCACGCAGCGGGCCACCGCGTCCTCGTCGCCCCCGACGCCGTCGTACGCCACGCGGAGGCCTCCTCGCGCGAGCGCCGCACCGTCGACTGCGTCGGCCGCACGGCGACGTCGCCGCACCGCGTGGACAAGGCGGGCGCGACCTACGCCCTGCTCGTCAACGCCCGCACCGCCGTACTGCCCTGGGTCCTCTTCCGGATCGTCGTCGGCACGCTCCTGCGCACCGTCGCCTGCCTTGTCGGCAAGGCGCCCGGCCAGGCCCTCGACGAGATCGCGGGCCTGCTTGCGACGCTGCTGCGCCCCGGGCGCATCCTGAGCGCCCGGAAGCAGCGCGGCAAACCGCTGCCCGACGCGGGCGAGATGCGGGCCCTGTTCCCGCCGCCCGGCGCCACCGTCCGGGCCACCGTCGAACAGACCGCGGGCAGCCTCTTCGGCACCACCGACGCCGAGGCACCCGCGGGCGCGGGACGCCACGGAGCCGTCGAGTCCGGACCCGGCGGCGACGACGCCGACTTCCTGGAGATCGAGCAGTTCGCCCGCCTCAAGCGCATCGCCCGCAAACCGGGACCGGTGCTCTTCGTCGTCCTCCTCTTCGCGTCGCTCATCGCCTGCCGCGCCCTGCTCGGCACCGGCGCGCTCGCGGGCGGCGCGCTGCTGCCCGCGCCCGCCGACTCCTCGGGCCTGTGGGACCGCTACCTGGACGGCTGGCACCCCGTAGGAACCGGCGGCACCCAGGGCGCACCGCCCTACCTCGCACTCGTGGCGGGCCTGTCCACCCTGTTCTTCGGCTCCACCGGACTCGCCGTCACCGTGCTGCTCGTCGGCTCCGTGCCGCTGGCCGGCTTCGCCGCGTACTTCGCCTCCCGCCCGCTCGTCACCTCGCGCCTGCTGCGCGCGTGGGCCTCGATCGCGTACGCCTTCCTGCCCGCCGCCACCGGCGCGCTCGCGGGCGGCCGCATCGGCACCGCGGTCCTCGCCGTCCTGCTGCCGCTCATCGCGCGCGCGGGCATCGCGGCGAGCGGCCTCGCCTCCGACGGGAGCAACCGCGGCACCTGGCGCGCCACCTGGGCGTACGCACTGCTGCTGACCCTCGCCACGGCCTTCACGCCGATCGTCTGGCCGATCGCCCTCGTGCTCGGCCTCGCCCTCCTCGTGGTGCGCCGCGGCGACATCAGCGCCTACGGCCTGCGCTTCCTCGCCGCGCTCGGCACCCCGCTGCTCGTCCTCGCGCCGTGGTCCCTGACGCTGCTGCCCTTCGGCTTCTTCAAGGAAGCGGGCCTGGAGTTCGGCGCGGGCTCCGCCTCCGCCCTCGACCTGCTCGGCGCCAGCCCCGGCGGTCCCGGCACCGTGCACGGGCTGCTGCTCATCGGCATCGTCCTTGCCGCCCTCGGCGCCCTGCTGCGCCGCGAGCGGCAGCGGGCGGTGCGCACGGCCTGGGCGGCCGCCCTGGTCTCCCTGGTCTTCGCCGTCCTGTCGAACCACTCGGCCTGGGCCGGCCCCGCCACCCTCGGCTACGGCATGGCCCTCCTCGCCGCCGCCGCGCTCGGCGCCGACGGTGCGCGCTCGCGGGTGGCCGAGCAGAGCTTCGGCTGGCGCCAGCCGGTGGCCGCGCTCATCGCGTTCGCCGCGGCCGCAGGGCCGCTGCTCGTCGCCGCGGGCTGGATGATCGGCGGCGCCGACGACCCCCTGGAACGGCGCGACCCGGTGCAGGTGCCCGCGTTCGTCGCGGAGGAGAGCGGCACGCAGGACCAGGCCCGCACCCTGGTCCTCGCCGGCGACTCGGCCGCCAAGGTCTCCTACACGCTCGTACGCGGCTCCGGCGGCCGGCTCGGCGACGCGGAACTCGCCGCGGCGGCAGCCAAGGACGAGCGGCTCGACAAGATCGTCGCCCGCCTTGTCGCCGGTTCCGGCGCGGACCAGGCCGACCAGCTCGGCGGCTTCGCCGTGCGCTACGTACTGGTGCACGACGGCGCACCCCGCCGGATGAGCCGCACCCTGGACGCGACCCCGGGCCTGACCCGGCTCAGCCAGGAGGACGGCAGCGCCCTGTGGCGCGTGGACCGGCAGGTGTCGCGCGCCGCCGTCGTCCCGAAGACCGGCGACCCCGAGCCCGTCGCGGCAGGACCCGTAGAGCTGCACACGAAGATCGACTCGGGCGACGGGGGCCGGATCCTGCGGCTCGCCGACTCGGCGGACCCGGGCTGGACGGCGACCCTCGACGGACGCCTGCTGCCCCGCACCACCGTGGACGGCTGGGCGCAGGGCTTCGAACTGCCCACCGTCGGAGGTCGCCTGGACGTCACCTACGACACCCCGTTGACGCACACGGCATGGCTGTGGGCGCAGGGCGCGCTCGCCGTCGTCCTCGTGGTGCTCGCCCTGCCCGGACGCCGCCGCGACGTCGACGACGACCTCCCCGAAGAGGCCGTCGTACCGGCCCAGGCGGTCGAGGGCGAGGGCCGCAGGGCGCGCAGGCTGCGCGCCCAGAGCGAGCTGGCCGCGCAGGAGGCGGGCCAGGACGTGCCGCCTCCTCCTTCGGAGGAGGCCCTGGCCGCCGTCCCGCAGCAGGCGCGGTCCTACGAGGAGTGGGACACCCCGGCCCCCGTGGGCGCCGAGCACGACGCGTACGGGGACGGGCAGCAGTACGAGGACGGGCAGCAGTACCAGGGCGGTCACCAGTACCAGGGCGACGAGTACCCGGCCGGACCGTACGAGCAGCCTGCGTACCAGCAGGACCCCTACCAGGGCGGCCAGTACGACCCGTACGGGTCCTACGGCGGCGCGGGCACGGTGGGCGGTGCCTACGGGAGCGAGCAGTACGGCGGCGATCAGTACGGGGGCGATCGGTACGGCGGTGAACAGCAGGGCGGCGAGCAGCAGTACGCGCAGCCCTACGACCCCGCGTACGACCACCAGCGGCCCCCGATGCCGCCGCCACCCCCGCAGCCGCCCCACGGCCCCGACAGCGAGCGCCCCGACGGGAGCCAGCAGTGAACCGCACCACCCAGTCCCTGATCGCCGTGGTCGTCGCGCTCGGCGCCGTCACCGGGTACGCCGCGGCCGGCGGCCCGGACGACACCGGCGACGACACGGCGAAGACCGCGGCGCGCCAGCCCGTCGAGCGCACCAGCCTGCTCTGCCCGGTACCCAGCGGCTCCGACCTCGCCGAGACCTCGTACACCGCGTTCACCCCGAAGGGGAGCGGTGGCGAGGCCGCGGGCAAGGCGGAGCTGCTGCCCGTGGCCAAGGCGCTGACGGACGCGCCCAAGAACGACGGCAAGAACACCAAGCCCTTCCTCACACAGAAGACGCCGGGCGAGCCGGTCGCGGGCGAGGAGTCCGGCGCCGAGGCGCCCGCCCTCATCGGCACGGCCGACGGCGGCCTGGCCCCCGGCTGGATCGTGCAGCAGACCACGACGTACGCGGCGGGCAGTGGCCGCGGCATGCACGGCACCAACTGCACGGCGCCCGACACCGACTTCTGGTTCCCGGGCGCGAGCACCGCCAAGGACCGCAGCGACTACATCCATCTGACGAACCCGGACGACTCCGCCGCCGTCGTCGACGTGGAACTGTTCGGCCCCGAGGGCGAGGTCACCTCCCAGGTGGGCGACTCGATCCAGGTGCAGCCGCACTCCAGCGTCCCGGTGCTGCTGTCCACCCTCGCCGACAAGCGGTACGCGAACCTCACGATGCACGTGACCGCGCGCAGCGGCCGGGTCGCGGCGGCCGTGCAGTCCTCCGACGAGAAGCTGGGCGGCGACTGGCTGCCCGCCTCCGCCGACCCCTCGGGCAGCCAGGTCATGCCCGGCATCCCGAAGGACGCCACCGCCGTACGCCTGGTCGCCTACGCGCCCGGCGCCGAGGACGCGGACCTCAAGGTCCAGCTGGTCTCGCCGACCGGCACCATCACCCCCGCCGGACACGAGAGCCTGCACGTCAAGTCCGGCATGACGGCCGCCGTCGACCTCGGCGACCTCACCAAAGGCGAGGCCGGCTCGCTGCTCCTGACGCCGACCGACACCGCGGTGCCCGTGGTGGCCGCGCTGCGCGTCACCCGCGGCAAGGGCGGCAAGCAGGAGACGGCGTTCATCCCGGCGACGGGCGCGGTGGGCGCGCGGGCGACGGTCGCCGACAACCGGGCCAAGGGCTCCACGCTCTCCCTGGTCGCCCCGGGCCGGACGGCGCGGGTGAAGGTCACGGCGTCGGCCGGCACCGAGGGCGGCTCACCCGTCACGAAGTCGTACACGGTCAAGGGCGGCACGACCCTGGCGATCGACCATCCGCCGGTGCCCGACGGCCTCAAGGGCACCTACGCGCTCACGGTGGAGCAGGTCTCCGGAGGCGAGGTCCACGCGGCGCGGACACTGTCGGCGCAGGAGGAGGGCATCCCGATGTTCACCGTCCAGACGCTGCCGGACGACCGGGGGACGGTCGAGGTGCCGGAGGCGGAACGGGACCTGTCGGTGCTGCAGAAGTGACGGCGCCTCATGTGGCGGCGGCTCAAGTGGTGGCCGTCGGGAGGCGGCAGGAGGCCACCCGCGCGTGGGGGAGTGCGGGAAGTGGTTCTCAGTCCTCGTCCCCGTAGCGCGGGTCCACCGACTCGGGGGAGAGACCGAGCAGTTCGGCGACCTGCTCGACGACCACCTCGTGCACGAGCGCCGCGCGCTCCTCGCGCCCCTTGGTGCGGATCTCCACCGGTCGGCGGTAGATGATCACGCGGGCGGGCCGCTCCTCGGACGCGGACGCCGCGATCGTGCCGCCCAACGGCACCACCTCGTCGTGCCACTCCCCGTCGGGCCGCCCCAGGGGAGGCACTTCGAGCACCATGAACTCCATCTCGCCGAGCTGCGGCCAGCGTCGCTCCAGGCGCTCCACGGAGTCCTGCACGAGGTCGGTGAAGGCCTCGCCGCGGCTCGCCGAGAGCGGAACCTGGGGCGGCGCCACGGGCCCGCGCATGCCCCTGCCGTGGCGGTCGCGGCGACGGGGCCTCGGGTCTGCGGAACGTGGCTGTACGGGGTCGTCCATCACTGACGAAGCGTAGTCCCCGAGATCGGCCTTTCCGCGTGGTGCGCGCCATGTCGCTCGGTGACCGTTCCGGCACCCTTCCAGCAATCTTGGACTCAATTCCGTATCTCTCCCGGACCGCCGATCTCGCGCCGAATGACGTGACCCGCACCATGTGGTGACCGGATTCACCACGGTCCACCCCTACAGTCACCGGTGTCCACGCAGGTCAGCGCGGTGTCCGTCCGGCATGGCGGGGCACGGGGTGCGGCACGACACGGTGGGGTGACCTCGTGGAGAGTCGTCGCGGCCCGCTCAAGAGTGCGGTACCGTCCAACGCTGTGAGCCCTGTACGTCGCTGTTCGCGCACCGCTTGCGGCCGTCCCGCCGTCGCGACGCTGACGTACGTCTACGCCGACTCGACCGCGGTCCTCGGCCCCCTCGCCACCTACGCCGAACCCCACTGCTACGACCTGTGCGCCCAGCACTCCGAGCGCCTCACCGCGCCCCGCGGCTGGGACGTCGTACGGCTCGCCGACGCCTCAGGCCCGGCCCGCCCCTCCGGCGACGACCTCGAAGCCCTCGCCAACGCCGTGCGCGAGGCGGCCCGCCCGCAGGAGCGCACGGCCGAGGCCGGCGGTGGCGGCGCGCGCTCGGCGGACCCGATGGAGGTCGCACGCCGCGGCCACCTCCGCGTACTGCGGTCGCCGGACTCCTGAGGCAGCGGCTCTAGGGGACGCGGCCTCAGGGAAACGTGGTCCTACGGAGCGCCCGGTTCTCCGGAACGTGGTCCTACGGAGAGCCCACTTCTCCGGAACGTGGTCCTACTTCTCCGGAACGCGGTCCTACGGAGAGCCCACTTCTCCGCTCCCTCACCGGATCTTCGCCTTCCGCCTCGTTGACGCGCCCGCGCCGGGGCCCTGACGATTTCGCCACCCCACAGCCGGGAGGCGCCCCGTGTTCACCCAGCAACTGGAGCCCGTGGCCGACTCGCTCGGCCTGTCCGCGCTCGTCGCGACCCTGCCCCTCCTGACCGTCCTCTTCCTGCTCGGCGCCGTCCGCATGACGGCGCACCTGGCCGGGCTCACCGGCCTCGCCGTCGCCGTCCTCGTCGCGTGGCTCGCCTACGGCATGCCGCTCGGCCAGACAGCGTCGAGCGCCGCGCAGGGAGCCCTCTTCGGCCTCTTCCCCATCCTGTGGATCGTCGTCAACGCCCTGTGGATCCACCGCATGACGGTCCGCACCCGGCACTTCGACATCCTGCGCCGCTCCTTCGGGCGGTTCTCCGACGACCCCCGCATCCAGGCGCTCGTCGTGGCCTTCTGCTTCGGGGCGCTCCTGGAGGCGCTCGCCGGTTTCGGGGCGCCCGTCGCGATCAGCGCGGTCATGCTCGTGGCCCTCGGCTTCGACCCGGTGCGTGCCGCGGTCGTCTCCCTCGTCGCCAACACCGCGCCGGTCGCCTTCGGCGCCCTGGCCACCCCCGTGGTGACGCTGGCTCAGGTGACGGGCCTTCCGCTGGACACCGTCGCCACGGTCGTCGGCCGCCAGACACCGCTGCTCGCCCTGGTCGTGCCGCTGCTCCTGGTGGTGCTCGTGGACGGGCGGCGCGGGCTCCGCGAGACCTGGGTGCCCGCCCTGGCCTGCGGCCTCGCCTTCGCCGCCGCCCAGTTCGCGGCCTCCAACCACGTCTCCGCGCAGCTCGCCGACATCGGCGCGGCCCTCGCGGGCGCGGGCGCCCTCCTCGCGGCGCCGCACGCCCGCAGGCCCGCCGCCGAGCCCGTCCGCGCCGCGGCCCTCACCGGCGTACGCAGCGAGGACCTCGACCGCGCCGACCCGCGCCCCGAAGTGCTGCGCGCCTACGCCCCGTACGCCCTGATCGTCGCCGTCTTCTCCCTCGCCCAGCTCCCCGCCGTCAAGCACCTCCTCGCCAAGGCGACGCGCACCTTCGACTGGCCCTTCCTGAACGTCGGCGACCCCTCGGGGCACCCGGTCGGCGGCAACGTCTTCACGCTGCCGCTCGTGTCGACCGGCGGCACGCTCGTGCTGCTCGCGGGTGCGGGCACCGCGGCGGTCATCGGGGTGCACGCGCGCGTGGCGGTACGGGAATGGGCCGCGACCGTCCACGAGATGCGCCACGCGATCCTCACCGTGACGTCCGTACTGGCGCTCGCCTACGTCATGAACCTCTCCGGGCAGGCCGCCACGATCGGGCACTACGTGGCCGCCGCGGGCGCGGGCCTCGCCTTCCTGTCACCGGTACTCGGCTGGTTCGGCGTCGCGGTCACCGGCTCCGACACCTCCTCCAACGCCCTCTTCGGCGCACTCCAGGTGACGGCGGCCCAGCAGTCCGGGCTCTCCCCGGAACTCCTCGCGGCCGCCAACAGCTCGGGCGGAGTCCTCGGCAAGATGATCTCCCCGCAGAACCTGACGATCGCGTGCGCCGCCGTCGGACTCGCGGGCAAGGAGGGCGACCTGCTGCGCAAGGTGCTGCCCTGGAGCCTCGGACTGCTGCTGGTGATGTGCCTGATCGTGGTGGGGCAGAGCACGGCGGTGCTGGGCTGGATGCTGCCGTAAGAGCCTGTCTTCGAACCCCCGTCTGCGCCCCGACGCCCGGCACGCGCCCGCGCTTCGCGCGGACGACGGGGGTTCAAAGACAGGCTCTGAGTGTGCGGGCCCGACGCCGGGGTACAGGCTGTCGCGACGCGCGGCCGGGTGTCGGTCGCAACGGGTAGTTTTGTGACGACGGAGGGCTCGACGGAGGGCTCTGTCGTACTCGCTGAACTCGCAGAACTTGCAGAGAGGGTTGGCCGTGACTGCTGATCTGTCCCAGATCGTGAAGGCGTACGACGTCCGCGGGGTGGTCCCGGACCAGTGGGACGAGTCGCTCGCCGAGCTCTTCGGGGCGGCCTTCGCGCAGGTCACGTCGGCGGACGCGATCGTCGTCGGGCACGACATGCGCCCCTCGTCGCCCGGCCTCTCGCGGGCCTTCGGACGCGGCGCGGCCGCACGCGGCGTGGACGTCACGGAGATCGGGCTCTGCTCGACGGACCAGCTGTACTACGCCTCCGGGGCGCTGAACCTGCCGGGCGCCATGTTCACGGCGTCGCACAACCCCGCCCAGTACAACGGCATCAAGATGTGCCGCGCCGGAGCCTCCCCCGTGGGCCAGGACACCGGCCTCGCGGAGATCCGCGCCCTCGTCGAGGGCTGGCAGCGCACCGGCGCCCCCGGGCCCGCCGCGACCACGGGCACCCTCACCAAGCACGAGACCCTCACCGAGTACGCCGCCCACCTGCGCGGCCTCGTCGACCTCACCGCCATCCGCCCGCTCAAGGTCGTGGTGGACGCGGGCAACGGCATGGGCGGCCACACCGTCCCCACCGTCTTCGAGGGCCTGCCCCTGGAACTCGTGCCGATGTACTTCGAGCTGGACGGCACCTTCCCCAACCACGAGGCCAACCCCCTGGACCCGGCCAACATCGTGGACCTCCAGCGGCGGGTGCGCGAGGAGGGCGCCGACCTCGGCATCGCCTTCGACGGCGACGCGGACCGCTGCTTCGTCGTCGACGAGAACGGCGACCCGGTCTCCCCGTCGGCCGTCACCGCCCTGGTCGCCTCCCGCGAGCTGGCCAAGCACGGCGGCAAGGGCACGGTCATCCACAACCTCATCACCTCCTGGTCGGTCCCCGAGGTCGTCAAGGAGAACGGCGGCACACCGGTACGCACGCGCGTGGGCCACTCCTTCATCAAGGCGGAGATGGCGAGGACCGGCGCGATCTTCGGCGGCGAGCACTCCGCGCACTACTACTTCAAGGACTTCTGGAACGCGGACACGGGCATGCTCGCCGCGCTCCACGTCCTCGCGGCCCTCGGCGGCCAGGAAGGACCGCTCTCCGCGCTCGTCGCCCAGTACGACCGCTACGCGGGCTCCGGCGAGATCAACTCCACGGTCGACGACCAGACCGCCCGCCTCGCCGCCATCAAGGCGGCGTACGGGGACCAGGACGGCGTGACCCTCGACGAGCTCGACGGCCTCACCGTGACCGCCGCCGACTGGTGGTTCAACGTACGCGCGTCGAACACCGAGCCCCTGCTGCGCCTGAACGTGGAGGCGCGCGACGAGGCGACCATGGCCAAGGCGCGCGACGAGGCCCTGGCGATCATCCGCGGCTGAGCCCCGGCGCCCGAGGACCCTCCGCGGCCGGCCCCCGCACCCACCGCGGAGGGGCCCGTTCACCGGCCCCTCCGCATCCCCCACGCCCCACCTCTCACGGAGGTAGGCTGACCAGGCCGCATCCGCGCGGCGAAAGCGCGGAGCCCGCGCGAAGCGCGAACACGCCCAGCACGACATCACGTCAGCTCGAAGGGACCCACCCCATGCCGCTCGAAGCCGGCCTCCTGGAGATCCTCGCCTGCCCGGCCTGTCACGCCCCCCTCAAGGAGACGGACACCGAGCTGATCTGCACGGCGAACGCCAAGGAGTGCGGCCTCGCCTACCCGGTCCGCGACGGCATCCCCGTACTCCTGGTCGACGAGGCGCGCCGCCCCGCGTAAGGCAGGACACGCAGGACCCGCACGCAGTACACCGTGCACGGCGAATCGGAGGCCCGACCCCCATGCTCGACGAGTCGCTGCTTGACGCCCCGGAGGCGCTGGCCCGAGCCGACCGCCGCGGACTGCTGCGCGGCGCGGCGGAGGCGGGCGCCCGCGTCCGCACCGCCGTCCGGCACGCCGCGGAGGCCGGCCTCACGGAGCTCAAGCCCGACGGCAGGCCCCGCGCCGTCCTCATCGCGGGCCCGGGTACCGCCGCGGCCTGCGTCGCCGACCTCCTGGACGGCCTCGCGGGCGCCGGATGCCCCGTCATCCGCCTCGCCCCGACCGGCGTAGCCCCCGCCGCGGGCGCCCTGCGCTGGGCACTGCCCGGCTGGGTCGGCCCCGTCGACCTGCTGCTCATCGCCACCCCCGACGGCACCGAGCCCGGCCTCTCGCTCCTCGCCGACCAGGCGTACCGCCGCGGCGCCACGGTCGTCGCGGTCGCCCCCGCACGCACCCCGCTGGCCGAGAGCGTGGACGGCAGCCACGGCCTCACCGTCCCCATGGCCTGCTCGCCCTACGGCGCGTACGAAGGCGCCCACGACGAATCCGACCGCGACTCCGCCACGTACGAGGCACGCCGCGTCGAGGACGAAGCCGCCCCAGGCGCCCCCGGCACCCTCTGGGCCCTCCTCGTCCCGCTGCTCGTACTCCTGGACCGCACCGGGCTGCTCGCCGCCCCCGTCGACACCCTGCAGAAGGTCGCCGACCGCCTCGACCACGTCGCGGAGCGCTGCGGTCCGGCCATCGCGACGTACAGCAACCCGGCCAAGACCCTCGCCGCCGAGCTGGCCGACTGCCTGCCGCTGATCTGGACCGAGGGCCGGTCCGCCGGTGTCGTGGGCCGCCGCTTCGCCGCCACCCTCGCCGAGCTGGCCGGGCACGCGGCGCTCGCCGCCGAACTGCCCGAGGCGCTGCCCGCGCACGGCGCCCTCCTCGCGGGCAACCCCGCGGGCGGCGACGACACCGACGACTTCTTCCGCGACCGCGTCGACGACCCGGCCGCCCTTCGCGCGCGCGTGGTGCTGCTCCGCGACTCCCCGGTGGACGCCGGGGGCCTCACCGCGGCCCCCGCCGCCCGCGAGCTCGCGCACGGCCACGACATCGCGCTCAGCGAGCTGGAGCCGGAGGACGGTGAGGAGCTGGAAGCACTCGCGGAGCTGATCGCCGTCACGGATTTCGCCGCCGTTTACCTGGCACTCGCCGCGGGGGACCGATCATGACCCCGCAGGCCGCACCGCCGCCCGCCGCGGCAGTGGTCCTGCGCCACTCGCGGCAGTAGTCCAGCATTCGCGTACGTAAGGGAGAACCCCTCCGTGGACCGCCTCAGCAACACCATCCGCCCCTACGCCTGGGGTTCCCCCACCGCCATCGCGGAGCTCATAGGCGCCGAGCCGAGCGGCGAACCGCAGGCCGAGATGTGGATGGGCGCCCACCCGGGCGCACCCTCGCGCACCGCACGCGGCGCACTGAACGAGGTCATCGACGCGGACCCGGAGCGCGAACTCGGCAAGGCGGCAACCGACAAATTCGGCCCGCGCCTGCCCTTCCTCCTCAAGATCCTCGCCGCCGGCGCCCCGCTCTCCCTCCAGGTCCACCCCGACTTCATCCAGGCGCAGGAGGGGTACGCGGACGAGGAGCGCCGCGGCGTCCCGATCGACGCCCCGCACCGCAACTACAAGGACGCCAACCACAAACCCGAACTGATCTGTGCCCTCACACCGTTCGACGGCCTCTGCGGCTTCCGCGCCCCCGCCGAGACCGCGGACCTCCTGGCGGCCCTGGACGTCGACTCCCTCAAGCCGTACGTCGACCTGCTGCGCGCCCAGCCCGAAGAGGCCGCGCTGCGCGAGGTCCTGACGGCCGTACTGAGCGCCGACCCCGAAGAGATGGCAGAGACGGTCACCGACGTCACGGCCGCCGCCCGGCGCCTCGGCGGTGTCTACGAGCCGTACGCGGGCATCGCCCATCACTACCCCGGCGACCCCGGCGTCATCGCGGCGATGCTCCTCAACCACGTGCGACTGCAGCCCGGCGAGGCCCTGTTCCTCGGAGCGGGCGTCCCGCACGCCTACCTCGACGGCCTCGGCGTCGAGATCATGGCCAACTCCGACAACGTCCTGCGCTGCGGCCTGACCCCGAAACACGTCGACGTCCCCGAGCTCCTGCGCATCGTCCGCTTCGAGGCGACCGAGCCCGGCGTGCTGCGCCCGGAAGCGTCCGCCGCGGGCGAAGAGGTCTACGAGACCCCGATCGACGAGTTCCGCCTCTCCCGCTTCGTCCTGCCGGAGGGCGCCGCTCCGCACGACCTCACCGCCACGACCCCGCAGATCCTGCTCTGCACGGCGGGCTCCGTCCAGGCGGGCGAACTGACCCTGGCGCCCGGCCGGTCCGCGTTCGTCCCGGCGAGCGAAAAGGTCGAACTGTCCGGTACCGGCACGGTTTTCCGGGCCACTGTGGTGGCCTGACGCACCAGCACCCTCCCGTGCTGCAACAATGACCCACCGTAAACGGCGGGCAAAGTGCTGCCCGCCGACGACGGCCGACAACGTACGAAGGCGAAGGGACCCCGGGCACTTATGAGCGCGTCAGGCGGAACAAAGGCGATTGTCGCGGCACTCGGCGCGAACCTCGCGATCGCGGTGGCGAAATTCGTCGCGTTCATCTTCAGCGGCTCGTCCTCGATGCTCGCCGAGAGCGTCCACTCGCTCGCCGACTCCGGCAACCAGGGGCTCCTGCTCCTCGGCGGCAAGAAGGCCCAGCGCGAGGCGACCCCGCAACACCCCTTCGGCTATGGCCGCGAGCGCTACATCTACGCCTTCCTCGTCTCGATCGTCCTCTTCTCGGTCGGCGGCATGTTCGCGGTCTACGAGGGCTACGAGAAGATCAAGCACCCGCACGAGCTGGAGCACTGGTACTGGCCCGTCGGGGTCCTGGTGTTCGCGATCATCGCGGAGGGCTTCTCCTTCCGTACCGCCATCAAGGAGTCCAACGAGACGCGCGGCCAGCTCAGCTGGACGCAGTTCGTCCGCCGCGCCAAGGCCCCCGAGCTGCCCGTCGTCCTCCTGGAGGACTTCGGCGCACTGGTCGGCCTGGTCCTCGCCCTCGGCGGCGTCGGCCTCGCCCTGGCCACCGGGGACGGCGTCTGGGACGGCATCGGCACGCTCTGCATCGGTCTCCTGCTCATCCTGATCGCGATCGTCCTGGCCGCGGAGACCAAGTCGCTGCTGCTCGGCGAGGCCGCGGGCACCGAGGAGGTCAGGAAGATCGAGCAGGCCGTGGTCGACGGCGAGACGGTCACCAAGGTCATCCACATGCGCACGCTCCACCTCGGCCCCGAGGAACTGCTCGTCGCCGCCAAGATCGCCGTCCAGCACGACGACACGGCCGCAGAGGTCGCCTCCGCGATCAACGCCGCCGAGGAACGCATCCGCGCCGCGGTCCCGATCGCCCGTGTGATCTACCTCGAACCGGACATCTACAGCGAGACGGCGGCAGCCGCGGGCGCGAACCCGGCGAAGTCGCCCGGCGGCCACTGAGTCTTGCTCGTACGTACGTCGATGGGGCCCCGCACCGGTGTGGTGCGGGGCCCCATCGACATGTCAGTCCATGAAGGCGGGCTGGGGCCAACTGGGCCAACCGGTGTAGCTTGGGGATGAGCCAGACGTCGCTGCTGATGGCGGTCGGGCGGTCCACGCACGGACTGTCCGAGGGAGAGAGGGCCTCCGACGGACTGCGCTGCGCGCGTCTGTGCACCCTTGTGCCCGACGCCGCAGGTCAGCCATGTCCACCCTCGATCGATCCCACGAGGAGCAGCTCACTCATGACTCTCATCAACGGCCAGGACTTCAAGGTCGCCGACCTCTCCCTCGCCGCGTTCGGCCGCAAGGAGATCACCCTCGCCGAGCACGAGATGCCCGGCCTGATGGCGATCCGCCGGGAATTCGCCGCCAGTCAGCCGCTGGCCGGCGCCCGCATCATGGGCTCCCTGCACATGACCGTGCAGACCGCCGTGCTCATCGAGACCCTGGTCGCGCTGGGCGCCGAGGTCCGCTGGGTCTCCTGCAACATCTTCTCCACCCAGGACCACGCCGCCGCGGCCATCGCCGTCGGTCCGAACGGCACGCCGGAAGACCCCCAGGGCATCCCGGTCTTCGCCTGGAAGGGCGAGACCCTCGAAGAGTACTGGTGGTGCACGGAGCAGGCGCTGACCTGGCCGAACACCCCCACCGGCGGCCCGAACATGATCCTGGACGACGGCGGCGACGCCACCCTCCTCGTCCACAAGGGCGTCGAGTACGAGAAGGCCGGCAAGGTCCCGTCCGTGGACACCGCCGAGAACGACGAGCACCGCGTCATCCTGCAGCTCCTCAACCGCACCATCACCGAGGGCTCGCAGAAGTGGACCCAGCTCGCCTCGGAGATCCGCGGCGTGACCGAGGAGACCACCACCGGCGTCCACCGTCTCTACGAGATGCAGCGCGACGGCGTCCTCCTCTTCCCGGCGATCAACGTGAACGACGCCGTGACGAAGTCGAAGTTCGACAACAAGTACGGCTGCCGCCACTCGCTCATCGACGGCATCAACCGCGCCACGGACGTCCTCATCGGCGGCAAGACCGCCGTCGTCTGCGGTTACGGCGACGTGGGCAAGGGCTGCGCGGAGTCCCTGCGCGGCCAGGGCGCCCGAGTGATCATCACCGAGATCGACCCGATCTGCGCGCTCCAGGCGGCGATGGACGGCTACCAGGTGACGACGCTTGACGAGGTCGTCGAGACGGCCGACATCTTCATCACCACCACGGGCAACAAGGACATCATCATGGCCTCCGACATGGCCAAGATGAAGCACCAGGCGATCGTGGGCAACATCGGCCACTTCGACAACGAGATCGACATGGCCGGCCTGGCCGCCATCGAGGGCATCGTCAAGGACGAGGTCAAGCCGCAGGTGCACACCTGGACCCACCCGGACGGCAAGGTCCTCATCGTGCTGTCCGAGGGCCGCCTGCTGAACCTGGGCAACGCGACGGGCCACCCGTCCTTCGTGATGTCCAACTCCTTCGCGGACCAGACCCTGGCCCAGATCGAGCTGTTCACCAAGCAGGAGGAGTACCCCACCGACGTCTACGTGCTCCCCAAGCACCTGGACGAGAAGGTCGCCCGCCTGCACCTCGACTCGCTCGGCGTGAAGCTGACCAAGCTCACCCCCGAGCAGGCCTCGTACATCGGCGTCGAGGTCGACGGCCCCTTCAAGCCCGACCACTACCGCTACTGACGGTCGGAGACCGAGGCCAGCAGCCACTCGCCACCGGCCGACAGTCCGCAGATCAGCGTCACTTCAGCAGGCCCTCGCCCCCGCGGCGGGGGCCTGCCCCTTTGAGGCGGCGCACCAGCGGACCCGTCACAGCCCGCCAAGCACCCCAGGACCAGGACCACGCCCATGCCCCGCGGCCGATATTCGCTCCACGATCCGCACGACCACACCCCCCTCGGCGAAGAACACTTCCACTGCGCGCCCGGCCCCTCCGGCTGGCGCTACGTCGCCCAACGGACCACCCCCTCAGCCACCCCCGCGGGCTCCGTCGACCTCGCACTCGACGACCGCGGCCGCCCCATCCGCCTGGAACTCCACGCGGGCGACTGGCAGGTCCGCGCAGGCGCCCTCAACGGCGTCACCTGGGTCCGCACCGACCCCACCGGCACGCACGCCACCGAAGACAACGCCCCCGCCCACGCCTTCACCGGCACGTCCCCCGCTTTCCTCATCGCGACGGCCCGGCTCCTGCGCCTGACCCCCGCTTCCCCCGCGACCCGAATCCGCCTGGTCGCCTTCACGGACCCGGTCCTCGCCCCCCGCACTCTCGACCAGTCCTGGGCCCTGCTGAAAAGAGAAGCACACGCCACTGACAACGGCCCACTGAACGTGGACGAATACCAGGTCACAGCCCTGGACACCGGCGAACAGCACGCCGTCCACATCACCGGCGACGTAGTCCTCGCGGCCCCCGGCATCGAGCTCGAACACCTCGAAACCCCACCGTCGAGCTTCACCTGAGACCGCGCCGCCCCCGCCCGGCCCGACGGACGCTCAAGCAGGCGGCACGAACCCCGTGCCCGCCGACGGAGACGGTGACTCACCTTCCGGCCCGGTCTGCTCCACGGGCTCAGACACAACAGCAGGAGTCCAGGCCGCCGAACCCCCAGAGCCCACGCCGGCACCAGCAGTGCCACGACCAGCAGCGTCGCCACCGGCAACCGGAAAAGCGGGAGCACCCGACCCACCCCCGGATTCCACCGCTCCACCAAATGCCCGCCGCGCGTCCCGAGCCTGCCGCTCATGCACGACAGCCGCCAGGTAGGCGGCCGGCGGAACTCCGTACGGCGCGGGAGCCCCGGTCCGCTCCACCAGATCACCGGCGAGCCGCTCGGCCATGGCCCAGCCGACCCGCGGATCCAGCTGCCCCATCCGCGTGAGGTACTGCCGGATCGCCAGCCACAGCCCCTCGGGCACCCCCGACAGATCCAGCCCGGCGAACCGCCCGGCCAGCCAGGGCGGAGGCGGCGGTACGAACGCCGCCCGCGCCGCGGGCACCCGCTCCCGCACGACCAGCGTCCCCGCGAACACATCGCCGAGCCGCCGCCCCCGGGCCGACACCAACGACGCGATACACGCGACGACCCCGAACGTCAGCAGAATCTCGACGACCCCGACGGCACCCCGCACCAGCGCGTGCCGGAACCGGATCGGCCCCCCGTCGTCCCGCACGACCCGCAGCCCGCACGCCAGCTTCCCGAGTGAACGCCCATGGCTGAGCGTCTCCACCGCTATGGGCCCACCGACCAGGACCAGTACGAAACTGGCGACCGCGACGGCCGCGGCGGCGGCGTCGTCCAACGAAGAGGTCGAGGCGATGATCCCGAGGGTCACCACGAGATAGACCGTCCACGCCACCACCATGTCGATCAACACGGCCAACGCCCGGCTCGGCAGTTTCGCGGGGCGCATCTCCAGCGCCACCGCCTCGCCCGTCACAAGCTCACTCACGCCCGCCGCCCTTCCCCGCCCTGCCGTAGGACTGGCCAGTCTGCCAAGCTGAACAGCCACGCGCCGCAGTACGAGGAGCAGCCACCCGATGGACCTCGACGTCTTCGTGTCCGCCCACCGAGCCGAGTGGGACCGCCTGGACGCCCTGCTGCGCCGCCGACGCCGCCTCACCGGCGCCGAGGCCGACGAACTCGTAGCCCTCTACCAACGCGCCGCCACCCACCTCTCCCTGATCCAGTCCAGCGCCCCGGACCCGCAACTCACCGGACGCCTGACACATCTGGTGGCACGCGCGCGAAGCGCCGTGACCGGCACGCGCCGCGCCTCCTGGCGCGACGTGACCCGCTTCGTGGCCCACGGTTTCCCCGCGGCGGTCTACCGCTCCCGTCGCTGGTGGATACCCACCGCCCTGCTCTCGACGGTCCTGGCAGCGGTCATCGGCTGGTGGGTCGCCACCCACCCCGAGGTCCAGTCCTCGATCGCGGCCCCCGGTGATCTCCGCGAGATGACGCGTCCGGGCGGTGAGTACGAGACGTACTACTCCAGCCATCCCGCGGCCTCCTTCGCCGCGCAGGTCTGGACGAACAACGCGCAGGCAGCGGCGATGTGCCTGGTGCTGGGGGCCTTCCTCTGCTTCCCCGTCCTATGGATCCTCTTCCAGAACATGCTCAACCTCGGGGTGGGCATGGGCCTGATGTCGTCTGCCGGACGCCTCGACACCTTCCTCGGCCTGGTCCTGCCGCACGGTCTCCTGGAACTGACCGCCGTCTTCGTGGCCGCGGGCACGGGTTTGCGCCTCGGCTGGACCGTCATCGACCCGGGTCACCGAAGTCGCCGCACCGCACTCGCGGAGGAGGGCCGCGCAGCCCTCGGTATGGCCATCGGTCTGGCCCTGGTCCTTTTCGTCTCCGGCGCCATCGAAGGCTTCGTCACCCCCTCGGGCCTCCCCACATGGGCCCGCATCGCCGTAGGAGTCGCAGCCGAGCTGCTCTTCCTCGTGTACGTCTACGCGGTGGGCGGCCGAGCGGCCCGCGCAGGCGAGACAGGCGACGTTGACCAGCAAGAACGCAGCGCGTCGGTACCCACAGCGGCGTGATGTGCGCAGGCCCCCGGCAACCTGCTAGTCTCCTTCTCGCCCCGGAAAAACCGTTGACACGGAAGGACCGGGGAGGTAGATTCGAACAGTTGCCTAGAGTTGGACAAGTCCAACGGCGACGGTTAACATTTACCTGCTTCTCGAATTACATCGATACGAGAAGCCACCCCCGATCAATCGGAATCCGAAGCCGGTAAGTCCGGCCGAAAACTTCTGATAAAGTCGGATCAGCCGAAAGGCAGAGGCCCTCCAACGGCCACCGGAAATGAAAGCCGAACCGGAAACGGAACGGAAAACGGATCTGGTAAGGTTGGAAACACGAAATACCGAAGGGAAGCGCCCGGAGGAAAGCCCGCGAGGGTGAGTACAAAGGAAGCGTCCGTTCCTTGAGAACTCAACAGCGTGCCAAAAGTCAACGCCAGATATGTTGATAACCCCGTCTCCAGCATCTGCTGGGACGAGGTTCCTTTGAAGTAAAACACAGCGAGGACGCTGTGAACGGACGGGATTATTCCTCCCGACCGTTCCGCTCTCGTGGTGTCGTCCCGATTACGGGAAAACATTCACGGAGAGTTTGATCCTGGCTCAGGACGAACGCTGGCGGCGTGCTTAACAC